>DAOMFS010000022.1:0-47646 GCA_035429925.1 Bacteroidia bacterium
TCAGGTAATAAAGAATTGCAGGATTCAGACGTGTGCTCTTCCGATCTTCAGGTAATAAAGAATTGCAGGATTCAGAGCTCGAGAGCAGAATGGAACTGGCGCAAAAGATCTCCTCCATGGTACTCTCCATCCGTAAAAAGGAAAACCTCAGGGTACGTCAACCCCTTAAACGTATTCAGGTGCCCTTGCTGAACGCGGACATGAAGACGAGGATTGAAGCTGTAAAAGACATTATCCTCAGTGAGGTGAATGTCAAAGACATTGAATTTGTGAACGAGGCCGAAGCCACAATAGTAAAGAACCTGAAACTGAACTTTAAAACCCTTGGTAAAAAGTGCGGGGTGCACATGAAGGCTGTTCAGGCCTACGCAGCAAGCAACAGCGCTAAAATCATTGCAGACATTGAAACGCAGGCCATGCACAGGTTTGTACTGCCGGATGCAGAAATTATTATCGAACCAGGTGACCTTGAAATCATTCCTGTGGATTTGCCGGGATGGAAAGTCGCCAACAACGGCGCCCTTACCGTTGCCCTGGATGTAACAATCAGCGATGAACTACGCAACGAAGGACTGGCGCGGGAAGTGGTGAACCGCATACAAAATCTGAGAAAGGAAAAAGGCCTGGATGTGACAGACAGAATAGGGGTGAAAATTCAGCAAAATTCAGGTCTTGATAACGCAATCAAAAACAATTTAAGTTATATTTGTTCTGAAACTCTGACGAACAATCTGGAGCTGGTGAGTACGCTCAGTCCCCCGGAAGCGGTAAGTATAGAGGTAGATGAGCGGATATCAACATTCATTTCCATTCAAAAATTAAATTAATCACCTGTTGCTATGGCGAACAAGAAAGATAAAAAAAAGGACAAGAAAGCCAAAGTTGCTTCCAAGCCTGTGAAGAAAGCTGCAAAGCCTGCAGCCAAAAAACCCGTGGCCAAAAAGCCTGCCCCTAAAAAAGCGGCACCAAAAAAGCCATCCAAACCACTGGTTAAAAAAGTCAGCAAAACCGAAAAACCAAAGGCCAAAGCAGTTGTGAGTAAGGCGCCTCAGAAAAAACAAGCGGCGCCTGTAAAAAAACAATCAACTCCGGTTAAAAAAGTAGCTGCCAAGACCAATGCCAAAGCCCTGGTGAAGTCGAAGCCGGAAACTAAAAAACCTGCCGGCAAACCCATAGAAGCCATTGCAACCAAAGGAAAAGGTAAGGCCGGCAAAGGCGCTGTGAAAGGAAAATCGGGTAAAGCTTCTTCAGGTGAAGAAGATGAAAGCGAGGAGGAAGAAGAAGTAAAAGATAGTTACGAAAAACCGGATGAAGACGATACCGCGATTGAAGGAGAGCTGGACGAAGCCGGATTAATTGATCTGGAAGGTCCACCTGCACCGGAAGTTGAAGACGATGAAGATGAGGTGCCTGAAAAGCGTGGTCGTGGCCGTCGTAAGAAAAACGAAGGAAGGGGAGGAGGATCAGGACTTGAAACCTATATCCGCAACCGGCCTTTGCAGATCGACATCAACAAGCCCCTGATCAAAAAGGGCAATGTGGCAGAACCAAAACCATTTGTCAACACAGCCGATTCCCGTACACGCTATTCGGATAAGGAACTCGCTGAATTCAAAGAACTGATACTTGAAAAGCTGAAGGAAGCGCAGCAGGATTACGATTTGCTGAAACAAACCCTTAGCAATGAGGATAATCACGGCACCGACGACACCTCGCCGTCTTTTAAATTACTGGAAGATGGCAGCGATGTGATGAGCAAGGAAGAAACTGCTCAGCTCGCCAGTCGTCAGGAGAAATACATCGTGAACCTGAAGAACGCGCTGGTGCGCATTGAAAACAAGTCATACGGCATTTGCAGGGTTACCGGCAAACTTATTCCCAAAGAACGCCTGCGCTCTGTGCCTCACGCCACCTTAGGCATTGACGCGAAGCTGGGCCAGTCGAACTGAAAGAACGAATCCTGAAGCTTGCCTGTTAAGGCAGGCTTTTTCGTTTAACCGAATTTACAAGCATGTTACAATCACTGAAAAGGTACCGCGTTCCCCTGCTCACGGTATGCTCTGTTCTTTTTCTCGACCAGTTCATCAAAATTTACATCAAACTGCATTATCCGCTTGGTGAAGTAGGCCGGCTCGCAAACTGGTGTATCATCCACTTCACAGAGAATCCCGGCATGGCTTTCGGGTTTGAATTCGGTGGCACTGCCGGCAAACTGGCTCTAAGTGTATTCAGGATTCTGGCCTGCGCGGGTGGCGCACTGTATATCCGGCACATTATTCTGAAAAAGGAACACTGGGGATTTATTTTTGCAGTCTCCCTGATTCTCGCCGGCGCCATGGGCAATATCCTCGACAGCGCTTTTTATGGTATGTTATTCGATAAGGGCACACTCTTCAACAGCGAATTCAACGAGTATATGCCTTACGATGGCATAGCCCGCATGAACGGAAACGGTTATGCGCCGGCCATGTTTGGTTGCGTGGTAGATATGTTTTATTTTCCGGTATTCAACGGCAGCTTCCCCAACTGGGTACCAATTTGGGGCGGAGAAGAGTTCCAGTTCTTCAGGCCAATTTTTAACCTGGCCGACGCTTCCATTTCATTTGGGGTGGCCATCATACTGCTTTTTCAGAACGTGTTCAGCCGTAACGCGCGCAGAAACGAACAAGCGTCCCTGGCGGAAAATCAGACAAACGGGGAAGATCTGCAGAGCAATGAGAACCTGAACCAGTCCTGATTACCTTACCCAAACCCTATTCACCGCGCATGAAAGAAGGCGTTTTACTCATTAACCTCGGCACCCCTTCAGCTCCAACGGCTAGTTCGGTTGGACGATACCTGAGGCAATTCCTAAACGACAGGCGGGTAATAGACATTCACCCTCTGGCCCGCTTTTTTCTGGTGAACGCCATCATTATTCCTTTTCGCCGGTTCAGAAGCGCAGCTTTGTACCGGAAAATCTGGACGCCGGAGGGTTCACCCCTCATGATTCACAGCCTGGCCCTGAAAGAAAAACTACAGCAAGCTCTGGGCAACAAATACCTGGTTGATCTGGCCATGCGTTACCAACAACCCTCCATTCAAAAAGCACTGGATCACCTGCGGACTCAGCACGTATCAAAAATTCATATTCTGCCGCTTTACCCCCAATACGCCAGTTCAAGCACAGGCAGCAGCATTGAAGAAGTTCTTCGCATGTTGCGTTCCTGGGAAGTGATCCCCTCCCTGCACATTGTGTCGAAATTTTATGACCAAGCCGCTTACCGAGAAGCCATTCTGAAACAAGCATCAAAATATGTACTAAAAGATTATGACCATGTTCTGTTTTCGTACCATGGCTTACCCGAAAGACAAATCATTAAGGCTTCCGCACATTATGGAGGTAACTCCTGCAATCTTGGACACTGCTGCGACAGCATTCATGAAAAAAACCAATTTTGTTACAGGGCCAATTGCATGGCCACCTCACGATTTCTTGCGGGTGCCTTAGGACTCCCGGAAGAGCAGTACAGTTCGGCATTTCAGTCAAGGCTTGACAACAAATGGCTTAAACCATACAGCGATAAGGTATTGAGTGATCTGGCCCGATCGGGCAAAAAGAAAGTGCTGGTATTCTCACCTGCCTTTGTTGCCGATTGCCTCGAAACCACTTATGAGATCGCCGAAGAATATAACGAGCTTTTTCGTAAACACGGAGGCGAAAAAGTAACGCTGGTAGAAAGTCTGAATTCGGATGATGCCTGGGTAATGGCGCTCAGGTCCATGATCGTTACGGCGTAAGCATATCTGCTTGTTCAGGAATCCTTGTCTCTTGTTTCCACATGAAGGATATGAAGCAATCTGTGCACTAAAGGCGCCAGGAACACGGCTGTCATACTCAGAAAAGCAACCCCGCTGTACAAGGCAAAGAAAGCAGAAAACAGTTTGGCGGCATCCGTTTTCATTTCGGCCACAGGGCCCATACCGGTGAGAATAAGGCACGACATGTGAAAGCTGTCAATCCAGGTGAGTCCGGCATAGTGATGGTAACCCATCATGCCGATAACAACCGAAAATGCGGTCAAAAGCAGACAGAACAGGGCATAACGAAGCAGACGAAATAAAAAGCGCGGAAGGCTTGCTACACTTTGTTTATGGTGTTCAAGTTTCATCCGGTCACAAAAGCAACTGAAATTTTTTGCGAAACAGCAGGGCGAACCTCAAAAAACATTTCCGGTTTCCCGGAGGAAATGATGCTATGCGGTAAGGTGCACAAAGGTTTTGATTCGTTTATCCGATCACCGTGTTTCTATGGTTACACTATTTATTTTGCCGCTGAATTTCTCATTTCTGGCATAGGCTTTGTCCACAGGTGTGTTTTCATCGGTACCTACATCGGCCGATTCGTCAATGCCGAATGTATTCACATTAGTGTGGGCAATTCGACCCTCCCCGGTTTTCTGACCATCAAACGAAATGGTTCCAAGTCCTCCCGCGCCACGGCCACCATCGTATACAAAATCAAATTTCAAATGGTGTTTTCCGGGGCTCAGGGTTTGGTTGCTGCTCACAGTGTACTTTTCCAGTCCAACCCAGTTGTAGGTGTAATAGGCTTTGCCTTTCAGCATATAAAAGGTCCAGCCTCCAAAATCCCCGCCCTGGCATAGAATAACACCATTGGCGTTCGCTGGTACGTTCACATCAGCGGTGATGCTAAGCGAACGGTTTTTCACATTGATGAAGGCGTTTTCCGGAATGCCTTTGGCACCTTCGTACAACACAAGTTTGGTACGGCCGTTCATGAGATCAGGCCTTCCTGCGATTACGGGGTCGAAGCGCTCAATGCTTCGGTCGTCGAGCGGAAACACCTTGTATTTGATCGCTTCTTCATAAAAATATCTCTGCAGTTCTTTTAGCTTCTCAGGGTTTTTAGCCGCCAGGTTATGGCATTGACTAAAATCTTCGTTCACATTGTAAAGCTCCCAGACATCTTCAGCTAATGGTCTTCTGGGCTGGGCTTCCCAGGGTGCTTTGTGTATAGTACCGGCGTACCAGCCCTCGTGGTAAATTGCCCTGTTGCCGATCATTTCAAAATATTGGGTTTTTCTTACATCCGGAGCACCGGCATGGTCAAAACTGTACACCATGCTCAGGCCTTCCATGGGCCTTTGCTCAACCCCGTAAACCATTTTGGGAATGGGAACGCCGGCCGCTTCATAAATGGTGGGAGCCACGTCGATCACATGGTGAAATTGCGACCTCACTTCGCCTTTTGATTTGATGCCTGCAGGCCAGCTTACCACCATGCCATTGCGTGTACCTCCGAAATTGGAAGCCACCTGTTTACACCAGGTGAAGGGCGTATTGCCTGCAATGGCCCAACCAGCCGCAAAGTGATTATAGGTTTCTTCTGTGCCCAATTTATCAATCTTGCCCAGCTGCATATCCAGGGTTTCCTGAACGCCGTTAAAATAAGTGTTCTCGTTGTACATGCCTATCATGCCTCCCTCGGCACTTGACCCATTATCACCTACAATGTAGAAGAAGAGCGTGTTGTCCAGTTCACCCCGTTCTTCCAGCGCATCCATCAACCTTCCAACCTGGGCGTCGGTGTGCTCTGCAAAACCGGCGAAAATTTCCATCTGCCGCTCGAACAGGCGTTTTTCATCAGCGCTGAGTTTGTCCCAATCTTTGATGTCGCCTGGCTTGGGTGCCAACTCGGTTCCCTTCGGCACAACACCAAGCTCAATTTGCCGTGCAAGGGTTTGTTCTCTCAGTTTGTCCCAGCCCTGGGAAAACTTGCCTTTATATTTATCGCTGTATTCCTTTGGCGCATGATGTGGGGCGTGTGTTGCACCTGTAGCAAAATACATGTAGAAGGGTTTGTCCGGCGTTAAGGACTGCTGCGTATTCATCCAGGCTAGGGCCTGATCCGTCATGTCATTGGTGAAGTGATAATTCGGATCATCTACATTCGGGTACACGCGTGTGGTGCCATCGTACACCATGGGATGCCATTGGTTTGTTTCGCCTCCGATGAACCCATAAAATTTTTCAAATCCTGATCCGGTTGGCCAGCGGTCAAAGGGTCCCGACACCGAACCTTCCCAGGGCGGGGTTTCGTGGTATTTGCCAAACGCCGCTGTGCTGTAACCGTTCAGTTTCAGAACCTGAGCAATGGTGCTGATATTCTGCGGACGTATGGCGTTATTGCCAGGGAAAGCTGTGGCCACTTCCATGATGGCGCCCGCGTTGTTGCTATGGTGGTTGTACCCTGAAAGCAAAGCCATGCGGGTAGGAGAGCAAAGGGATGTGGTATGAAAGCGATTGTATTTTAATCCGTTCTGCGCCAGCCGTTCAAGGTTGGGCATGTGTATGGGACCGCCAAATGCGCTCGAATGACCAAAACCAATATCGTCTATTAACACCACAACAACATTGGGTGCTTTTTCAGGCGCCTTTACCTCAAAGCGTTTTGGCGCCTTTGCATTGCGGGCATCGAGCTCTGTGATAACCGTGTCTTTTGGTTCACGAATTGGCAGAATGGTTCTGTCAATGGCAAAAGCCGATTTCTGTTCAGGTAAATCCTGGGCAAGATGATTCTGAGAATCGCTGCAGGCACCCAGGACTATTATCCCAATGGCCGAAAGCGTGTGTTGAAAGAAAGGTTTCATAGAACAGGTTTAAATTGGTGATGAAGCTACACAAATTCCCGTGAAAAAGGAATGAGAATCCTCATCTTCGCAATAAGAGACTTGTATACGATGTGTAATCTAATGCCTGAAATCTGATCATGCCATTGTGAGTATGAAATTTACAGCCATGTACATATTGGCCGGAAATAGAAATACCGAAAACAAGCCCGCTAGTTCAGATGGAGATACTGGTAGAGCTCCTGATAACTTTGGTTCATGGGTTCCGATTGGTACAAGGCTCTGCCATAGTGCAAGGCTTTAGCGGTTTGGCCTTTCTGAAGGTAAAATGAACTCAGGGCGAACAGCAATTTGGATGAAACCGGAAATATGGCATGGCCCTTGAGCAGAATACTTTCTGCCTGTTGGTTATTATTGTTTTGCTGAAGCAAAAGCCCGTAATTGTAATACACCTCCGCGCTGGCTTTTCCGGTGGCGAGAGCTTTCTTAAAACAAGAGTCAGAACCAGTCGGGTCTCCCATCTCGTACCTGATCAGGGCTAGTTTATATAGCATGCTTTCGTTTTCAGGATCCAGTTGCGCGGCTTGATTTAATACGGCAAGCGCGTTCTGGTTTAAACCCACTCCATTGTATGCCGAAGCCAGGTTCAGTCGCGGGTAATTCATCAGGCTGTCTTTCTGTAAACCCCGCAAATAATGCACAATGGCGTTTTTATAATCCGATTCCTGCAGATAATAATCTGCCACCATCACATTGCCCACAGCAAAATCTCGCTGGTAATGCAAGTAGGCTTTGTTTTCGGCATTGGCCAGGTTGTAAGCTTTTTTTGCATTGGAAGGCAATCTGAGCTCCCCGGCCAGGTGATAAAGATCGGCAGCTGCGATTCGAACAGCCTTCACCTTGTCGGTTAAACCATGCGAGGCATCTGCCAACCAGTTTTCGGCCGGAAAATTCTGCAAAGCGCGAAAGGCTTGGTAACGCAACATCGCCTGCTCATCTTTACTGTATTTCAACAAGGCCTCACAAGTCTGAAGATCGCTGAATTTGCCCAGGTAAAACACCGCGGTAGCCCTGGCGATTTCCGGTTGAGACGTATCTGCAGCCAGTTTCAGAGCGTGCGCCCTGGTCTCGGGGCCGGAAGCGCTAGCGGGCAGCAAATCATCAGAAAAGTGGTAGGCCCGATTGTTCCCGTACCGGTTTTGAATGGCAGAAGCGGCCCATGCCGTCGTTCGGTTGCTGTGACAGGTATTGCAGGCATTCGGTGTTTTGTAAACCAAAGACTGATCTGGCCTTGGTATTCTGAAACTGTGATCACGGCGATGGTCGTTGCCCATATAAGTTTTTTGAGGCATGTGACAGTTCACACACTGGCTTCCTTCTCCTGAAATTTTATGAAAATGATGGGCTTCTGTGCCGTATTTTGGCTGATGACAACTTAAACACAATGTATTTCCTGTTTTACGAATTTTTCCGGAATGTGGGTTGTGGCAATCGCTGCACTTCACCCCGTGTTTGTACATTTTGCTCTGTACAAAAGATCCGTACTCATAATCTTCACCCATGATCTGTCCGTCCGCAAAATAATTCTCACTGCTGATCAGCTCGGGAATCCAATTGTCGAGCACTTCGGAACTGCTATGGTATTCAGCGGCGAGGTCTGTTTTCCTCGTGTGGCAGGGTACACAGGAACGAAGCTGATCCTGGTTGTTAGGCTCTTTGCCGTATTCAAGCCAGGCATGTTTCACACGCCCCCCGTTTGCATAGGATTCAGATTGAACGTAGGCCAAATGTTTTGAACCTGGACCGTGGCAAGTCTCACAGGCTACATTCATTTCGGAGAAGGAGCTTGAATAGCTGTCCCGTTCAAAATTGTAATTCTTTTTGAAGTTTGTGGAGTGACAGGAGGCACACATGGTATTCCAATTCTGGCTGTTACCGGTCCAATGCAACCAGTCTCTAAAATGAATGTGCTCGCCCGGGTATTGGTGAAACCATTTTTTATTACGGCTATTCCAGCTTTGGCGGGAGGATTGTAACCGGCCACCTTGGGTTTCGATGAGATATTGCTGAAGGGGAAAATAGCCAAAAACATACCTGACCTTGTAATCATGGTACCTGCCATCTGAACCTTCAGTATTCAGGATATAATCTGAGCCCTTTTTAAAGAACACGGAATTTACACCGTCAGCAGCGTAACGACTTCCTGAAAAATCCCCCAAAATTGTGCTGTCTGAAACGGCTTGCATGGAGCGAAAGTGGTCTGATTGCTGCCAGTCTCTATATTCTTTGGCATGACATGATGCACAAGAGGAAGAACCCAGATAAACCAAGGGGCTGTCGGCGACTCTTTCGTGACTTTTTGCTTGTGTTGTTTGTTCGGTGCAAGAAAGGCACAGGCCTGCCATGAACAGGCCTGGAAGGAGAGATGTACATTTCAGTTTAAACACAAATTCAAACCTAAGCAAAATTGCCAAATTGCGTTGCGGATTCAACGCTATTCAGCTTGGCTTTTTAATTGGAACAAAACCTGGACACCGATCATTAATAATGAAGTTTTGCTTTAACCGGTTCAGTTAGCAGGATAAGATTTTCACTGAACATTTGTATATTCACCAACTGCTTTTAAGATCAAGCCAGAATTGCAGTTAAAAACAACAGGCAACAATACAATTATTCATATTCAAAATGGTTGACTCAGGCTTTGACCGACAAAATTTCTAAACAATAAAAATGAGGAAATTGATATTCTTTATGCACTGCTCGCTCGACGGTTTGGTAGCCGGACCCAACGGGGAAATGAACTGGATCTATATAGACGAGGAGATCTTTGACTTTGTGGCCACCTTAACCGCCAGGTCCGATATGGCTCTCTATGGCCGGGTAACCTATGAAATGATGCAAAATTACTGGCCAGACGCAGGTAAAAAGCCCAATGCTTCAAAACACGATGTTGAACACTCTGCATGGTACAACTCAGTTTCAAAAATCGTACTCTCAAATACCCTCAATGAAAAGAGCCTTCAAAACACTACAGTAATCCGCGACCGCCTTGTCGAAAACATCAACCGGATAAAAAGTAAGGGCGAAAAGAACATTCTCATCTTTGGAAGCCCAGGCGCTTCTAATGCACTGATAAAAGAAGATCTGGTGGATGAATTCTGGTTGTTTGTGAACCCTGTTATACTGGGCCAGGGCAGACCCTTGTTCAATGGCCTAAGCAAAACCACGCGACTGAATCTTCTTGAATCAAAAACCTTTTCAGGTGGTGTTGTGGCACTGCACTATGAAACAAGGCGAAATGGAGCCTCAGCTAAATGAAGCTACTGCTTGAAGCAATTGTTGAATCTTATCTTTCCGCTGATCAGATTATCGCCATCGGGTAATTAGGGAGCACAGGCCTTTGACACTCATTCAAATTCGATTTGCCTCTGGAACCTGTGATCTTTGAAGAAATACGCCTCGTAAGAACTGGATCCAAATTCAAACACCTTCTCAACAACTATCTCATCCGCGTCAGCCTGCAAGCCTTTAATGTAATGCTGATCCTCAGGCGAAAGCGCTGTAAAGGGAATCACCTGCTCGAAAACAAAACCTTCGTCGTAAGAAAACTCCAGTGTATAATTGGCTTTCTGCCACTGAAGTTTTGCTTCAATCCCATCCCTGCTCAACACGGAAGAAAGTTTGCCTTCATTGGATTGCAGGACGGACTTACCGGACTGAATGAGTAACACAAAGCCCGACAAGACCATTGAAGCATATCCGATTTTACGGAAAAGGCTTTCACTCAGCATGTGCAGGAGGTTCTTCATAAACAGGGATGAGAGGATTCCGGACAGGGCAATGCTAAGGCCGATCAGCCAGATCTCGGCATTCAGGAGACCAAACAAGGCATAAAATACGAGTTTGACCAGGTGTAGCAGCAATTCATTTGCAGCCCTTGTGGCAATGATTTCATCCTTCTTTAAGCCGTAATTCAGGTAAAAGCGATTGAACAGCAAACCTACCGCACCCGTGAGCCCCGATAAAAATCCGGCCAGGGCACCCACAACCATCAATCTCAGCAAGTGATGCCCTGCATATTCAGCAGGTGATGCAGTTCTTCTAAACAGGAAGACCATGTTTCCCATGAGGTAAAGACCCATGAACAGTTCGAGATAATTGGGGTTGACATATTTCAGGAGGAATGCGCCAAAAAACACAAAAGGCAGAGCGGAAGGCACGAATACCTTTACAACCGCCCAGTTCACCTGCCTGAAAAAAACCATGAGACGGCTCAGCGAACTGGTAAAAGTACCAATGGAAAGCGCGGCGGGCACCTGGCCGGCCGGCACATAGAAGCCAAGTAAAGGCATGAGCATCAGGCCTGCGCCCCCGCCACATAAGGCGCTAAGCGAAAAGGCAATAAAACCTGCGATGCAAATTAGGATGAGGCTCATGTAATCAAGGTGTAAATTAAATTGTTCTCCTGTACAAAGACCAGGTATTGTGCAGAACGCGTGAAAATAATTTTATTGCCTGTGTGCCCAGAGATTTTGCTGAGAAAAAAGCCTGTCCAAAGATAAAAGGGATGAGTGGTTATTTCAACGGACAGAATCGTATTCTTGACAGGTTGAAAAAAAGGAAGATGAATTTTATTAGCTTAGATTTAGAATTCAATTTCACATCATGAAAAATCTCATCCTAATAGCCGGAAGCATCTGTTTGATGCAAATGCCGCTGAACCTCCCCTCGCAAAATCTTGACGAGATCATCGCCAAACACATTGAGGCAGTGGGCGGAACTCAGAACTGGTCCAAGCTCAAAAGCCTGCGCACCGAATCTATCATGAAAGTGGAGGGCGCTGAGATTCGATTCGTCACCACTTCGGTAGACAAAACCGCCTCTCGCCAGGAGATCATGGTGATGGGTATGACCGGATACACATTACTCAAAAGCAACGAGGGCTGGAATTACATGCCCTGGATGGGCCAGCAAAAAGCCGAAGCCATGACTGCAGATGATGTGAAGAATGCCCAGGACGACCTTTATCTTCAGGATGATTTTATGACTTACAAAGAACAAGGTAAGAGTATAGAGTATTTTGGTATGGATGATGTAGACGGTACCGAATGCCACAAGATCAAAATGACGGGAAAGGAGGGAAAAGAGACTACCTATTACATTGACCCGGACAATTTTCTGGTGATTAAACAAACCGATAAAACACTCTCGAACGGACAGGAACGGGAAAATTCAACTTTCTTTTCAGACTACAAAAAACTGGATGAAGGACTGGTCTATCCCATGAGCAGTTCTGGCGGATGGGGTGAGATCAACATTACCAAAATGGACATCAACCCCAAAGTGGATGAATCTCTGTTCAAAGTATCATCAAACTAAAATTCATAACTAGATCAACACCCTGAATTATGAAAAGAATTTTCAGCCTGACGCTTATTTTCGGTATCCTGAATGCCGGCGCACAAAACACAGTTAACTCCGCCATGTTCGGTACCATGGAAGCCCGCAACCTGGGCCCGGGAACCATGAGCGGCAGGATCACCGCTATTGATGGCGTAATAAAAGATGAGGGCAAAACCCTTTACGTGGGCACAGCCGGAGGCGGCATCTGGAAATCATCCAATGCGGGTGCTTCTTATAAATCCGTATTTGATAAATACTGCCAATCCATTGGTGCCCTGGCCATTAACCAGCAAAGTCCAAATATTGTTTTTGCCGGCACAGGAGAAAGCAACATGCGGAATTCGGTATCCATCGGAAATGGCATTTACCGCAGTAAAGACGGGGGTGATAACTGGAAAAAAACCGGTTTGGACAGCACTGAGCACATTTCACGCATCATCATTCACCCAAAGAATACCAATTTGATTTATGTTGCTGTGCCGGGTCCGCTTTGGAGCAACAGCAAACATCGCGGGGTATACCGATCAATTGACGGGGGCGATACCTGGGAAAAATTATTTTACCTGAACGATCAAACCGGTTGCGCCGAATTGCTGATGGACCCCTCGAACCCCGATATTCTTTTTGCCTCCATGTGGCAGTTTCGCCGCCAGCCATACAGTTTTAATTCAGGAGGCCAGGGAAGTGGTCTTTATAAAAGTGTGGATGGCGGCAAAACCTGGAAGGAAATCACCAAAGGTTTGCCTGAAAAACCCTTCGGACGCATTGCCATGAATCTGGCTCCCAGCGACCCGAAGCAAATGCTGGCCATTGTTGAAAGCAAGAAAACGGGTCTGTATGTGTCGGATGACGGTGGTGAATCATGGAAAAACCAGAGCGCTACCATGAACACCTGCGCCAGACCTTTTTATTTCAGCACCATAGCATTTGATCCGAAGGATCCGAAGCGTGTTTACAGACCGGCTTTTCAGTTTGCATACAGCAGCGACGGCGGCTATTCTTTTACAGAGGCCAGCAACGACGGTGGCTGGGTGCATTCAGACATGCACGCCATCTGGATCAATCCGGTTCACACCAACATCATTTATGTAGGAACAGATGGCGGAGTGTATTCCAGCATGGACAAAGGCGTGACCTGGCAGTTCCAGCATGGCCTTCCCGTAGGACAGTTTTATCATGTGTCCATTGATAACCAGGATCCGTATTATGTGTATGGCGGACTTCAGGACAATGGCAGCTGGAGGGCGCCCAGCGCGGCTCCCGGTGGCATAAACAACGGGCACTGGCAAATGGTGGGATGGGGCGACGGCTTCTGGACCGTGCCCGATGTTGATGGTAAAACCCTGTATTGTGAATCGCAGGGTGGGTACATGAACCGTGTAAACGCACAAAATCTCAAGGCCGAATCCATACAGCCCCAGAAGACCACCAACGAAGAGAAACTCCGCTGGAACTGGAACACACCCATTGTAAGCGGAGAAAAAAACCCGCACAATTTGTATGTGGGTGCACAGTATCTGTATAAATCAACCGATCAGGGCCGAAACTGGACACGCATTTCTCCTGACCTTACCACCAATGACAAGAACAAACAAAAGCAGGAAGAAAGCGGAGGCCTCAGCGAAGACAATACTTCAGCGGAGAATCACTGCACCATTTTTACTATTGCTGAGTCACCCCTGGATGAAAACCTGATATGGGTGGGCACTGATGACGGAAACCTGCAATTCAGCAGTGATGCCGGTAAAACCTGGACCAATGTGTCGGCCAATGTGGCCAAATGTGGTGTAGCTTCTCAGGCCTGGGTAAGCAGCATACAGCCATCGCGTTTCGACAGAAACACTGTATACGCGACTTTTGACAACCACATGTACGGGGATCATAATACTTATCTGGCCCGCAGTAACGATATGGGTAAAACCTGGACCCGACTCAACAGCAACCAGTTCTGCGCCTTCGCGCACAAGATCAAAGAAGATCTGGTGAATAAGGACCTGCTATTTCTCGGTACAGAAATGGGTTTATTTGCCACATTGGATGGCGGCTCGAACTGGTTCCGGATGAAAAACAAAATTCCGGAATATGTGCTGGCCCGCGACATTCAGATACACCCTAAAACACACGACCTGGTAATTGCCAGTCATGGCAGGGGAATTTTTATTGTGGATGACATTCGACCCATGCGCAATCTGAAGAAAGAGATTTGGGAGCAGGACGTATACTTTTTCCAGACACCGGATATTACACTGGTGAACGGTAAATTCGGTTACGGCGGCCCTCAGGTTTCAGGCGGATGGTACGCAAACAACCCGCCATCTACACCACCCTTCTCTTATTATTTTAAACAACGCCTCAACTCCGGAAAGGTAACCATTGAAGTATATGATAGAAACAACAATCTTGTTCAGAGTATGCCGGGAACGATCCGACGTGGTATAAACAAAGTGACCTGGAACCTCAAGGGCACCCCGCCGAAAGTTGCTGAGGGAAGCACCAAGTTTGACGGCGCAGGGTTTTCCTCACCCATGGTTTTGCCCGGAGAATACACCGTGAAACTAAAGGTGAAAGACAAAGAATATGTACAAAAACTAAACTGTCTGCACGACACCAGCAACCGTGATTTTACCTTAAGCGACAGGCAAACGGTATACAGCAGAGCCATGGAATTACAGAAACTTTACAACGAAGTGAATAACAGCATCGACAGCATTAATTATTACCAGAAACTTTTAAAAGCCGACACCCTGGCGTTTTCAAAGAACAAAAACGCAAAACTCTTTTATGAGGATTTACAAAAAGTAAAATCCGAACTGATGGCCACAAAAAAGATGAGCATTTTTGCTGATGAAAGGCGTGTAAGGGAAAAGGTTTCTGAATTGTACAACACCTTTTGCTGGATGGAAGCTAAACCCAATGCCACACAAATGGATGCCATTGCTGACTTGAAACAGGAATATGCTGTGCAGAACTCCGCTTTGGTCAAAGTCATGAGTAAAAATCTGCCGAAGAACCCAAAGTTGAGACAGACCAAACTTATAGAGTGAGAAATCAGAATACCAGTTTCACAAATCCCGAAAGAAAAGCCTGCCAGATGTCAGAATATCGGAATGCCCAGAGAATCTGAAAAGAAGCAAGGAAAAACAGACTCAGGGTGTAAGGGATGTACGGCAATCCTTTGCGCAGATCGTTCACGAGCAGTATTACGGTCAGGATTTCGGTTATGATAACAGAATATACCACCGAATCATCGAAGGAGGTGCCAATGTGGTTGGTGAAAATCCTGCCAAGCCCCGGATCCAGAACCAGAAGCGCTGAGGAGATCATAAAACGCATGTGAATTGCAGTGTTTTTACGAAAATATATAGCAAGCACATAAAGTAAACTGAAGTAAAACATACTGCAAACATTCACGGTAAGTTCCCCCAGATTCTGCGATGCGGAGACTTCGTGTTCCAAACGGAAGTACTTTTCACGGGCAACAAACAAAATTGAAACCACAACCAGGGGCGCCAAACCATAACTCAGCTTGCCGATAAATTTATGTGTTTGGATAAAACCACGTCCGATCAGTATCGGCTGCATGATCAGAAGCAAGAACCAGGATGTGAACAAAAGAGTATGAAAATGCCTTAAGTAGGATGTGCTTTGAAAATTCTGCCATGTACCCGGATAACTTTTACAGAAACCGAAAACAACCACAACGAACAGCAATAAAATGAAATAACTGGTGATTCTGTAAGTCTTCTCCATTTTATTTATTTGGCCGGTCTGATGTTGAACAATAGCAGGTGAATGGACTAATTCCTGAACAAGGATAAGGTTTTGTTTGATTGATAGCACAAAGCAGAATCATTTGACTTCAGAGTTCAGATTTCTCAGGTATAGACCTGTTATATAACCCAGTACCGGACCACCAATCAGAAGGAAGACAAAAGCCAGTATTATACTGAGGAGGTGAGGGACATGAAATTTGATGGTCGCGCTCAACATAAACAAACCAAATGTAAGCACATGCGAAAGGGTCCATGCTATCGTATTGATAAGCACCCAGCTGCCTGAGGCCCGGAAGTGGCTCCTCAGCATATAACGCCATTGCAGTACTGAGGCCAGAAAGGCGCCAACACAGGTCGCAAGCAGGCTTGTTTTTTCGGCTTTCAGGGCATACGCCATAGCCAACAGATCAAAAAGCAAGTATGAGAGAAACAACATGGTGCAGAGGAACATGGCCCACAGAAATGAAATGCGCAAAGACCTGCGAAGTGCAAACCACTGCAGGGTTCCCATACCCAGGCCCATACCAAGACCCACAGCTGACTGAGAAGTAATGTTGAGTCCTGATAACTCAACTGCAACAGAGAAAAGTAAAATCAGAACAACACCAAATATCCAACCAAGGGAACAAAAAAGCATCCACTGTAATAAATCAAAACGGGGCTGATTTGATTGATGTTTCATATCATCAAAAAAGCGATTTATTGATTAGCCGGCCAGTGAAACGCCAATAAGTTTACCGATGCCAAATGTGATGGCTGCGGCTGCCAGTCCGAATAAAACTTGCCGGCTACCCGAATACCAAAGAGGCTTGTTGGTGAACAATGTGATCGCCGAACCGATACCGAACAAGCCCAGTGTACTCAGTGTGGCGCTATATAATATGGCAGTGTACCCACCGCAAAAGAAAAATGGAATCACAGGCAAAATGGCTCCAATGGCAAACAATACAAATGAACTAAGTGCGGCTTCCATTGCCGAACCCTTTAGGTCTTCCGCATTGATGCCCAGTTCCTCTTTTACTAGAATTTCATGGGCTTGTTCTTTGTTTGCAATAACTTTTTCAGCCATTTGTCTGGCTTGCACTTCGTCAATGCCTTTTGAAATATAGATCAGGGCAAGTTCTTTTTCTTCTCCTTCCGGATTATTTTCCAGCTCTTCCAATTCAAGCTGCATCTGGTTTTCTGAAAGTTCCTGCGAACTTTTAACGGAGATCCATTCGCCAAGTGCCATAGACAGGGCACCGGCCAGTAAGCCGGCAATTCCTGTGAGCAACACCTCCTTTTGTCCACTGCTGGCCCCGGCCACACCCATAACCAGGCTGAAATTCGAAACCAGCCCATCATTGCCACCCAAAACGGCAGCCCGCAGCGCATTACCACCAACCGACCTATGCCTTTTCTCAAAACGGGCAAGCTGGTTTCCGCTGATTTTGTTTTCTGAATTCAGAATGTTACGCAGTATGCTTACATGAGCCGTGTCCGACAAGGTACTCCTGCTTTTTGATTTTTGTCTTGCGTTCAGCAAGGCGCCGGATATGCTTTTTTCAGTATCCAGCAACACGCCCAGTACATAGTCGTATCCGAATAAGCGCCCAATTCGCGCGAGCATCCTTGCGCGCATCGATGGGCCCGGTAACTGTGAGGCCTCCAAACCATTCTTTTGAGCAAAGGCCAGTGCGTGTGACTGTTCTATCTCATACATTTGCCTGAATATCATGGCCACCTGCTGATCTTCTTCATGCTGAGCCAGAAGCTTGTAGAGAAAGGCGGCATCCACTTCGGTTTGTATCGTTTTCAGGTTTACCAAATCCACGTAATTTGCGTAAAGGTATCTTTTTTGAATGCACCGAACTATGATCCGGATCAGTTATCCTGCAGGGCACAGGCAGAATGACATTTCTGAACTAAACATAGCGGTAAAGCCAAAGGCTGAAAAGTTCAGAACGCCTTGAAGTAAATTCAGCTGGTTTGTCTCAGTGTTTTACATCAAACTCAAAGTTGTATAACCTGCCCTCTTCAGGTTTTTTCTTCTCATAAAGTTTAAACATAAACTTCATTCTGCTGAATTGGTCTTTGGTGAATTCACGCAACTTGTATTGCAGAATGAGAATCTTGTCCTTGGTCTGAAAATCCACCTGGTCCTTAAGCAGATCATACAGAGCAGGATTTTTAATGATCAGGTTGTCACCATAAAGAGCAAGAGATACCCTATCACCGTATGCAGGAAAGGGAATGTCAACAAACTGACCCTTGGAAAAGTAATAGGCCTTGGGTGGTAAAGATAGTTTTGGCGGAAAATTACTTGAGTCCTTCACGGTGATGAGGAAACACACATCAACATCCTGGTTCTTGTGCTGGGGATCACTAAAATAAGCCTTGAGGAACTTTACTTCGTAGGAATTCAGTTCCTGAGCCTGAATCGGGCTCACAAGTGAAATCAGGCAAGTGCACGCGATAAGCAATATGGTTTTCATTTGATACGTTTAGTTTTTTTTACGATTCCTGAGCAGGTGCATCACTAACATCCCAGACATAAAGCCGAACACAAAAATGGACAGGAACTCCACGCTTCGAACCGAAGAACCGGTGAGTATTCTGAAACAGGTTCCCGCCGCAATAACCAGCACGATGGCGAGGATTCCGGTATTTCGGTTTTTCATACTTCTGGATTTGTATGTTAAAAGTAAGAAATAGTCGTGAATACATCAGATCAATAGCATATGTGGAGAAGAAGGCAGGCGTTAAAACGCAGGTTTGAAATCAACTCAACTTATAATTGTAAATCCTGTGCGGTATAAATTCCAAAAATACCATTCTGAAACTCACTTGCTTTTTTCAGCTATTCTATTGTCCATAGCGTCCCTTAAGCCATTGCCCAGCATCATAAAAGCCAGTACCAGCAACATAATGGCCAATCCCGGAATAAAGGCCAGGTAGGCCTTGTCCATCAGAATGTAACCCCTGTGCGCATTGATCATCTCACCCCAGCTGGGCATGGGTGGCTGGGCGCCTATGCCCAGAAAACTAAGTCCTGCTTCCATAAGTATCGCAGAGGCAAAATTGCCGGCGGCAATAACAATTACTGGCCCCATTACATTGGGCAATACGTGTCTGAAGATGATCCGCGCATCGCTGAAACCCAGCGCCCTGCCGGCTTCCACAAATTCTTTTTCACGCAGGCTCAGGATTTGCCCCCTTACTATTCGGGCCACTTCCACCCACATCGTGAGCCCAACGGCAATAAATACCTGGAGCACACCCTTGCCCAGCACCAGCGTGATGGCGATCACCAGTAACAAGGTGGGAATGCTCCACACCACATTGATAAGCCACATGATGAGACTGTCGGTAATGCCTCTGTAATATCCAGCCAGGGCGCCAAGGGTGATTCCAATGAGCAGTGCAATCAGCACAGAAAGCAAACCAACACTTAAACTGATGCGCGTACCAATGATAAGTCTGCTCAACACATCACGTCCCAGCAAATCAGTACCTAAAAGATAAAATCGGCTCTCGAAATGTTTTTCCAGTATGTCGCGCTGCATCGCATCAATTCCCGCAACACTTTCCTGATCATCGCCTTCCCTGGTGAAGCGCAGTTCTCTTTTGAGGCTGTCATATACTAGAGGTTTTTTGGTTTCGAGTGGATACAAGACCCGCGCTATGGAATAAACCCTTTGCGCACCCTTATTGGGTGTATGACCGCTGAATTCTTCCACCACAAGATTGGGGCCCCTGAATGTGTGTGAGTAGATGGGTATGGCCTGATAAGCCCCGGGCTCACCAAAGAGCATTCGCATTATGAAGCCCCTTGAATCCGTATCCGATCGTTTCGCGATCAATAGAAAATTCACTCGACTGCCTGGTTTTAACACATGCAATTCAGGGTTTTGCTCATTCGCATCCGGACTCTGGTCTGGTGTGATGCTGTACCCCAAACAAGCTATCACAACCGAAAAGAGAATTGCATACAAACCCAGCATGGCGCCGCGATTCTTACGAAACCTTTTCCAGGTGAGTCCTGTGATGCTTTCTGAGGAGATGGCTTTTTTATTTTTTGTAAAGAACATTTATTTCCATTTCGGTTTCGTCATCAGGGCGCCCAGTCCAACACAGAGGGCGTAAAAGGGGTAGATAAGACTAATGAGCGGTGCGTACCCATAAAGTCCCTTGAGAGGAATCAGTCGCCCGCTTAAAAATAACAAGAATAGATCAAATGCCGGTTTAAAAACGAGAAACACAAACTTACCGACGGTGGGATGCATAAAACTGAAAGCCAGTACAAGTATCCAGGTCAGATTGCATGCCAAACTCAGCGCCGCCAGGCACGCACTCAGCAGGTATCCTGGCCGGGCACCAGTGTTGTACTTAATTTTGGCTGCCCAGCGGATTTTCTGTGCCAGCAAAGCTTTAAATCTGGGCATGGAATGTGTGTAAACCAGTGCTTCCCTATTCTTGAGAAAAACAACCTTCTCATGTAAAGCCCTCAGATCGCGGAGAAAATAAATGTCGTCACCCGATGCAACGTGCAGATGTGAGGCGTATGCTCCAGCTTTGTAAAAGGCTGTTTTTGTACTGAGCAAATTGGCCCCGCTGCACAGGAAAGCCGAATTGAAATGGGCGCTTCCGCAGGCCATAAGATTTAACACGCTGTTCTCAATGCTTTGCAGAGCCCAAAGTATGCCTCGGCCCTTGACCATGCCGAGGGGACCGATCACAAGTGCCGCATCATGGGTATTTTGAAAGGCCAGCATGCTCTTGAGCCAGTTCGCTGAAGTGCTGTAAGTGTCTGCGTCTGTGAACAGGATCATTTCGTGAGCGGCCTGGTTAACGGCTTTGATCAGGCTGGCTTTTTTCCCCAGATGGCTGGCATTTCTCAGCAGGATGTATCTGGTCCCTGAATATTTGAGCAAGGTTTCAGCCTGGGCAGGTGTTCCGTCATTGCTGGCGTCGTCAACCAGGATAATTTGTATCAGCTCTTTTTCATAATCCTGACTGAAAATGGAATTCAGACAATGTGAAATGGTTTCCTTTTCGTTGCGCGCGCATATAATAATGCTCACCGGAATATTGAGCTTTTGCCCATGGTATCTGAAAAGCTTGCTTGATCTAAAGCCAAGTGATAACCAGACAAGAACACTGCAGTAAATTAAGAGCAAAAGATACAGAAGGATTTCAGGTGCCATGCTTTTTACGGAAAAAGAGTTTAAAATCGAATTGCATGCGCAGCAAAATCAAATAACCGATCAGGCTTGGAATCACAATATTCATGATCCATATGAGCAATGCAGCCAGACTTAAAACGATAACAGAAAGACCACTCTGACCCAAAACCAGAACTGCCAGGGCAGCGCGCATGGCAGCCTCCAGAACAGGAATCATGGGCAAAACGCTGCTGAGCATGAAGTACAGAGCTATTCCAGGCAGGATACCTTTTAACGAAATGTCGGGTGCAAAGCACATCAGGACCAGCAGAAATTGCACTGAAAAAACCAGGTAACGCAGTATGGAATACATAAACAGCTTAAGCCATAGAGAAGCAGGGTAATTGTAATGATGTGGAACAAGATTTTTTCTTCTGGCAACCAATTTGCTGATGTAATTCATGAGACTGTTCACCCGCAAAATGGCGAGAGAAAACAGCAGAAAGAGCAAAATCGACAGAACAGGTAAGGCTTTCACGAGCCATGAGAGATCGTCTGGCAGTTCACCGGCTTTATGAATCAGGGCCCACAAACCCAGCGCCAGGGTAATGCTCAGCTGTATCATGCCGCCAATAAAATGGAGGAGTGTCACGCGGCTTTTATTTTCATCACTGAAGTACAGAATTTTACCCAGGAATTCGGTTGCGCGGCCCGGAGCAAAATTACCGAGACACAATCCGCTGTATACTGAACGCGTGGCTCCTGCGAAGCTGATGGCCTCAACAGGTTCGGTTATGATTTGCCATTTTCTGGATTCCAGCGCCCAATTGATCGGAATGAGTGCCAAAATGAAAATACCATAAAATAAAGCAGACTTGCCGAAGGAAAAGCCTGACAAAAGCTCGCGTTGCTCGGGTCCGAAGTCAGTGCGAAGACGCAGGTATAAAAGCGCCATGCAGCCCAAACCCAGAAGGAGCTTAAAACACAGTGAAAGTATTTCTTTCGTGATTTTCAAATTCGCCTAAATTTACATTTTAAATGAAACAAGCCGACCGCATGATACTGGGAATCGACCCAGGCACCCTGGTGATGGGATATGGCTTGCTTCACCTGCAGAACACCGTTCTTCAGGTTCCAGCCCTAGGCGTACTTAAACTTGAAAAGTACGATGATCATGCCCTGCGTTTGAAAAAAATATTCGAAAGGGTGTGCTCTCTTATTGACGAATTTAAACCGGATGAATTGGCCATTGAAGCGCCATTTTTCGGTAAAAATGTTCAATCCATGCTTAAACTGGGGCGGGCCCAAGGTGTAGCCATTGCAGCGGCACTCAGCAGAAACCTGCCAGTGGTGGAATATTCGCCCAAGAAAATCAAAATGAGCATTACTGGCAATGGCAATGCCAGCAAAGAACAGGTAGCTGCCATGCTCAGACAAACGCTTCATTTGAAAGAAGCTCAGGACTATCTGGATGCCACCGATGCGCTGGGAGCCGCACTCTGCCATTATTACCAGAAAGGCAAAACCACCTCTTCAGGCAAATCGTATTCAGGATGGAAAGCTTTTGTGAGTGATAATCCTGGACGTAAAGGCTGAACCAGACTCAACTGAATTCGTTCATACTTCTAACACGGCATCTTCAGCGCTTGAAGGAACTGAATTTGCGGTGCCCGATCAGCTGATCGTAATAGGTACCGAACTGACGGTGGTAAACCAGAATATCATATGTGTTCTCAGTGTCCCAGTAATTCCCTTCCACCAGACCCTGGTCCCCGCCTTTTTTGTCATCGCTGCTGAACACATAACAATAGTTATAGTATCCTTGTTTCAAGTTTAACACAGTTTCATAACCAAAACGCTGGGGGTTGTAAGTAAGTTTAGAGGCCCTGTTCATTCTCCAGTCACTCAAACGGCCCATGATATAAAAGTTACCTTTTGTTTCAGGATCAGGATATGGTAAAAAGAAATGCACGTCAACGTAATCAGCTTCTGTTTCAGGATGTCCATATGTTTCTGAATTCATGATCTCATATTCACCGTCAATGTCGTTGTAAAACAGGTACGGCATATTCCGTCTGTTGGTCTCGTTGATGAGCACGGCGTGAAACTTATAACTCTGGTCCCTGTAAATCTCTTTCACCCGCTCGGTAAGAAAACGGGTGCTGCGGATATCAAAATACCGGAATTCATTTCCACCATCAAATATGCAGGCATCATTGAGGGAATATTCTAGACTGTTACCATTGATGAAGGTGGGCTTAACGCCCATGACCGCATTGTCCCAACGGTGGTTCTGCTGCAAAACAACATACACGTCGCGGTATGGATTATTCAGGGTGTAATTTATCCCGCTTACCGTAAAATCAATTTGCTGCTGGCTGAATTGTTTATCGCCGGCAATAGGCTGACGCACCGAAACATCAATGGAGGCTTTGTTATCGTAAACCAGAAAACGCCTGCTGAGAACCAGATTCTTCTTGTCTCCTCCCTCGTAAACGTAAACGATGTAATTTCCGCTTTTGGTGAAGCGCAGGTAGTTTTGCGGGAATACAATGGAATAATACGTGTATTTCTGAACCGTGTTCATGGAGTAAGAAAAGGTATTGATGTTGATGTCATAATAACCTTCCATGGTTTCACTGATCATGAGGGTACTGGGGCTCCAATCGGCGTTACAGTATACGAAAGAGATACTGTAAAGTTTATGATCTCCGTCCAGGTCATCAAAGTTGAGCTGAAGCTGTTCACCGCTGCCCAGTTCAAGTATGGGTAAGGCATATTCTGAAGACTGGTGGTGGAACTGCACAGTACGTATAGAGGTTTTGTAAGTGAAATTATCGTACCGCAGACCCTGATTCACATAATCATCGTCGCCTTCCTGAGCAAGACCTTTGTAGGAGCAAAAACAGAGGGCGCAAAAACATGGGATAAAAACTAAAAAACCACGCCAGGTGAATGTCATATCAGAGCTTGTAAAACGGGCAATGCCGAGCATTATTGCGCGATGCCAGGTGTTCTGGTTCAAACCTTTCGTCCTGAAAAAAGCTTTACTTTTTTTTCTTCCCGTTTCATCAGACGGAGGATGTTACGGCGGTGGGTAATGATGAGAAGCGCAGCTACCACAAGGGAAAACACGGCCAGCACCTTGTTTTGGTTGTGCAGCACGATATTCAAAAAAAGCGGGAAACTGAGGCCGGCAACCATGGAAGCCAATGAAACGATGCGGGAGCTGAGTAAAATAATCAGAAAAACAAGCAGGGATAAAGAGCAGGCCAGAGGCAATATGCACAACACCACACCGAGGATGGTCGCAACGCCTTTTCCGCCCCTGAATCCGGCAAACACAGGAAAAATATGGCCAATCAGCGCAGCGATACCCAGCGCCAGCTGCAGATTTACAAACTCAGCGCTGCCGGGTTCGTAAGTGCTCAGAAAAGAGAGGCTTACGGCCAAGGAACCCTTCAAAATGTCGATGATCAGAACCGGGATACCGGCCCTTTTACCCAATACCCTGAAGGTATTGGTTGCCCCGGCATTACCGCTGCCAAACTCCCGCACATCAATATTGTAAAAAAACTTACCTATCCAGACCGAAGTTGGAACAGAACCCAGGAGGTAAGCTGCCAGAACATACAGATTGCTCAATTAACGACTCGAAAGTTAAGGTGAAACAAAACTAAAAGAAATTCATAAAAAAAGCACCTGAAATTCACTTTAAATCTCAGGTGCTTGATAACCAAAAGGTTCGAGCTTAATAGTGGCCTTTCAGGCGAACACCCTGCTCAAGCTTCTTAAGGGCTGTGATGTACGCACCCAAACGCATGCTCACCTTATATTCGTTGGTGTTATTCCAAACGGCTTCAAAGGCTTTTTCCATGTTCAGGTCGTGTTTCAGATTAACCTCATCTTCAGACCAGTAGTAACCGGCCTTGTTTTGTACCCATTCGAAGTAGCTAACTGTTACCCCTCCGCTGTTGGCCAGGATATCTGGTACACAAATGATGTTTTTCTGGTTGATGATGGCGTCAGCTTCAGGCACAGTGGGGCCATTGGCACCTTCCACAATAAGTTTGGCCTGAATTTTAGGGGCGTTCTCCACGGTGATCACATTTTGAAGCGCAGCCGGCACAAGCACATCGCATTTGCTGATGAGCAATTCCTCATTCTTGATCTCGGTGGCACCTGTGAAACCTTTCAGGTTGCGGTTATGTGATGCTGCAAAATCTATGGCAGCCTGCACGTCGATGCCTTTTTCATTGTAAAAGGAGGCGCTGTGATCGCCGATGCCAACAATTTTAACACCTTTTTCAGCCAGCAAACGGGCGGCATGAGAACCTACATTACCAAACCCCTGCACCACTGCGGTGACATTTTCGGGCTTTAAACCCATCTTTTTCAGAGCGCAAAGCGTATTGACCATTACGCCACGACCTGTGGCAGCCTCACGACCCAGTGACCCGCCTACTGCAATGGGTTTTCCGGTGATCACACCAGGACTGTCGGTAGCAGTGATCTTATTAAATTCGTCGAGGATCCAGGCCATTTCACGACCACTTGTACCCATGTCAGGAGCAGGAATATCTTTGTTCACGCCAAACACATCTTTCATGGCTACGGCGTATGCGCGGCTAATGCGTTCAAGTTCTCCAACGCTGTGCGCGCGGGGATCAAGTTTGATGCCGCCCTTGGCGCCACCGTATGGTAAATTCGCTACGGCGCACTTGAATGACATCCAGGCTGCCAGTGCCATCACTTCATCGGCGTTCACATCCATGGCATAACGTATACCACCTTTGCTCGGACCAAGATGTGTACTGTGTATGGTACGGTAACCGTTGAACACCTTCATGGATCCATTGTCCATCATCACAGGCAAGCACACTTTTACCTGTTTTGCCGGGTTCTTCAATACTGAGGATACCTCAGGATCGAGATTCATGATCTCAGCCGCCGCATCTAATCGCGCCAATACAGATTCAAACATACTCTGTGTATGCTGTGCCTGGGCTGGATTCAAAGTTTGAGTTGACATGTTTATAGGGTTTAAAGAATAGGCTGCAAAAGTAATGAAAATACTTTAATCGATGCCTGCGTTCAATGGCCGGCGGGTTTCCGCTTTTGGCAGGAATAAAGTAACTTAAAGCCCTGCAAACCCGTCCTCAAAGGAGCAGGATAGGAAGAGTGAATCTATGCTAAACGAACTTCTCAAAGCCTTGAGTGTCTTTCTCACCTGCTCAGTGTTCCTTGGAAAAGCCGGAGTACCTGCAGCAATCCTGCTTTACAAGCACAGCTTTATCCCCATTTTCATCGTGTGTTCCCTGGGTGGTATTGCCGGCACAATTGTATTCACCAACCTGAGCGCTGTTATCCTGAAACAGGTCCATAAATACAGAGCCAGACATCATCTGATTCACAAACGGAAAATATTCACAAGGTTTAACAGAAGGATTGTGAAAATTAAAAACAGATTTGGCCTGGCAGGCCTGGCGTTTATTTCACCCATGTTCTTGTCCATTCCTCTGGGCACCTTTCTGGCCGAACGGTTTTTCAGAAAAAAAATAAAGATCATTTTTTACTTCAGCGTTTCGGTGGTCTTTTGGGTTATATCCCTCTTCCTGCTGTCCTCATTCTTCTACCTATAAGCCAGCATGCCTGCTTCGGGACAAACCAAACACCTGTTTTTTGATCTGGACGACACAATTTGGGATTTTCAGGCCAATTCCTCGAGGGTTTTGCAGGACCTATTTACAGAACATGGGCTTGAAAACAAGATCAAATGCAGTTTCAATGAATTCCTGAGGGAATACAAGGATATTAACCTCGAATTCTGGTCCTTGTATTCAAAACGCCTGATGAACAAACAGGATCTCAGAAACAGACGATTTGCTGACACCTTTGCACGATTTGGATACGAAAACGAAACAGAAAATCGGATTCTGACGGAAAAATATATGTCACGCGCACCCCAGGGCAAAGCACTGAAGCCTGGAGCGCTTGAGGTGCTCACCGAATTAGGTCAAAGGCATTACCTGCATCTACTCACAAACGGTTTTATTGAAGTGCAGGATACAAAAATAGACGGTTGCGGATTGCGTCAATACTTCCGGCAGATCATCATTTCTGAAAAACACGGTCTCAGCAAACCTGACACCAGACTTTTCCGACTGGCTGAAGAACTCAGCGGAGCACAATCTACTGATTGTGTGATGATCGGCGACAACGAAGAAACCGACATCCATGGGGCCCTGTCAGCCGGTTGGGAAGCGGTGCATCTCAGCAACGGAATTCCGATTCACAAACACACCATTCGCGAACTGAAGGAACTTCTGCGCATTTACTGAGGGTTCTGGTAAACCTTCTCACCATTAATGTATGTTGCCAGAACTCTGGTGCCAAGCACATCTTTTTCTGGACAAGTTGCGGGATCCCTGTCAAGCAGAATAAAATCAGCAGCCTTACCGGTTTCGAGGCTGCCTTTCCCATGTTCTTCAAATGCGGCATAAGCAGCCCAGATGCTCATGCCCCTGAGCGCCTCTTCAGGACTAAGCGCGTTCTCTTTCTGAAAACCTGAATCCGGATATGCTTTGCTGTCTTTTCTGTATACCGCAGCATAAAATGTTTTGACGGGCGAAATGTCTTCCACCGGAAAATCGGTTCCCAAAGCAATGCGACCTGAAATTTGTAACAGGCGTTTGTAAGCATAGGCATTTTTCAAACGATGCGAACCTAGCCTTTTTTCTGCCCAATACATATCACTAGTGGCATGCGTGGGCTGAACAGACGGAATGATGTCGTAATCGCCAAAATAATGGAAGTCCGCTTCGTTCAGTACCTGTGCATGTTCTATTCTCCAGCGCCTGGTGTTTTTGCCTTTTAAAGCCCTGGCGTATAACTTCAGCATGTAACGGTTGGCGCTGTCACCAATGGCATGACTGCACAATTGTAAGTTGGTAATAGACATGGCCGCGGCTAGTTTTTCCAGTTGTGCCGTGTCACTCAGGAAAAATCCTTTCCAGCCTGGTTTGTCGGCATAGGCTTGCAGCAGACAGGCTCCTCGACTTCCCAAAGCCCCGTCGCTGTATACTTTAAATCCCCCCATCCGCAATCGGTCTGTCTGGTAAACGCCGTTTTTCAGCCATTTGGAATAATACAGGCTATCGTTGTTCAGCAAGGCAAAAATCTTCATACGCAAATTGCCTGATCGCTGTTCCTGTTCAAGCAGTTCTAATGTGTGTTCACTGATCCCACAATCGTGCACCCCGGTAAGGCCAAGTGCAAAACACTCCTCTTCTGCTTTTTTGAAATACACTTTCGCGAGTGAATCACCGGGCATTGGCACCTGTGTGTCCACAAGATCCATGGCGTTGTCAATCAGCATTCCGCTGGGTTTGCCGTTTTTCAATTCCACACTGCCCCCATTTACTTTGGTCATGGCTGTGATGCCAAATTTATCCAGTACATACTGGTTCACCAGGGCGGCGTGACCGTCAATCCGCTTTAACAACACAGGGCGGTCGGGAAAGAGTTCATCCAGTTTGCTTTTGTCAGGAAACTGGTTGTCTTTCCAGTCGTTTTGATCCCAGCCCCTGCCATAAATCCAGAACATTGGTCCCTTTTGGGCGTAGCGTTTGACGCGCTCAATAACTTCGTTAAAGGAGGTGGTTCCACGCAGGTCGCATTTCCACTTGTCTGTGGCGTAACCACTAAAATGACAGTGAGCGTCGATCAGACCTGGCCAAACCGTCTGACCCCCGGCGTTCAGCATTTCCCGCGCCTGGTATTTCTGCATAAGTGCTTCCTGTTCGCCTGTTTCCAGAATTCTTCCATGATCAACCGCCATGGCGCTCTGAATAGAAAAGGACGAATCCACTGTGTAGATTTTTGCACCATACAGCAAGAGATCAATCTCCTTTTTTTTCGGAGAACATGCAAACTGTAAAAGGCCCCAGAGTATAAAAATAAAACCGTTCTTTAGCATGTTTAAAAATAGGAATAAACCAAAAACCTTTGGTCGAATGATGTCTTATGAAATGAACAAACAAATTGCCCTGAATTGGTTCAGTGCGTTCAACACCCATAACCTTGAAGCCCTCCTCGGGCTTTATCACGATGATGCCCAGCATTACAGTCCTAAACTGAAACTTCGCAATCCCCAGAGCAAGGGCCTCATCAAAGGAAAAGCGGCACTAAGCGAATGGTGGCAGGACGCATTCAGACGCTTACCCAGCCTGCGTTACGAAATGCTCGGACTCACCATCGACAAGCAACAGGTTTTTCTGGAATACCTCAGGCATGTTGACACTGAAGAAGACATGCGGGTAGCCGAACTGCTGGTAATTGAGAAGGGTAAGATCATTGCCTCAAGGGTTTACCATGGTTGATGAGATAAATTTTATGCAACCACTATAAACCTTTAACTTCAGGGCCCAATACCAAACCGCATGAAACACTGTTTACTGGCATTGCTGCTGCTGCCATTGCCTTTTCGCGCTCAGAAGACAATCACACTGGAAGACGTATGGTCAAAAAACACATTCGCCTCCAAACCGGTGAAAGGATTTTATGTTTTAAAAAACGGACTCAATTATTCTGAACTCGAACAACAAGCTGATGGTACTTATGCTATTGCAGAATTCGAACTTAAAAGCGGAAAAAAAATCAGGACCATCGTGCAAAGCAGCGAGGTGAAACTGAACGGCAAGTTTGTTGATCTGTCGTCTTACGAATTCAGTCCAGGCGAAGATAAGCTTCTGCTTAGCGAGAACGCCGAATACATATACAGACATTCCTTTAAGGCCAATTACGTGGTGTACGATCTCACCGGAAAACAATGCCTTGCCTTGAGTGAAAAGGGAAAACAAATGTTCCCAACTTTTTCACCAGACAGTAAAAAAATCGCTTTCGTACGCGACAACAATCTCTGCGTGCGCGATCTCACTGCAAATTCAGAATTCAATGTGAGTCATGATGGTGAAGCCAACAAAATTAAAAACGCCTGGGGTGACTGGGTGTACGAAGAAGAGTTTTCCAAGCCCGATTATTTCAGCTGGAGCAGCGACAGCCGTTACCTGGCCTGGGTGCGCTTCGATGAAAGTCGCGTAAAAGAATATACCCTGGATTATTACCGGGGCGACCTTTACCCGCAAAAATACACCTACAAGTATCCCAAAGCAGGCGAAGAAAATTCTCAGGTGAGTGTACTGGTTTACGATCTTCAGTCAAACAAAACTCTTACCGTGGACATTGGCAGCGAAAAAGACATTTACATCCCCCGCCTGACCTTCACCAATAAAGCCGGCATGTTGTGTGTGCAACGCCTTAACCGTCTTCAGAACAAACTGGATTACCTGTTTTACAATGCCGAAAATGGCGAAACAAAGGTTGTTCTGAGCGAAGAAAGTAAAACCTATATAGATATCACCGACGATCTGGTGTTTGTCGGGGAAAAAGGATTTATCATCAGCAGCGAAAAGAACGATTACAACCATCTGTATTATTATGATCTTTCAGGTCAGCTCATCCGACAGATCACAACAGGCAATTGGGATGTTGTGGCGTTTAAAGGGTTTGATCCCAGTAAAAACACACTTTACTTTACCTCAACAGAAAGTGCCGCGATAAACCGCGACGTGTATTCAATTCAGCTTGACGGGAAAAACAAAAAGGACCTGTCAGGCAAAAAAGGATTTAACGACATCAGCCTGGTAAAAGGCAATAAGTATTACATCCTGTCTTACAGCAATGCCAGCACACCGAAGATCACAGAGCTGAGAAACAGCGAAGGCAAAATCATAAAGGTGCTGGAGGATAATGCCACGCTGAAGGAAAAGCTTAAGGCTTATAACCTGAGCGAGCGAAAATTCTTCACTTTCCGAACCACCGAAGGCACTGAACTGAACGGTTGGATGATGAAGCCTTTGAATTTTGATTCTACACGGAGGTATCCGGTATATATGTATGCTTACGGTGGACCAGGCAGCAACTTGTGTAACAACAGCTGGGGCGGAAATGAGTACTTCTGGCACAACATACTCACCCAGCAAGGTTACATTGTGGTGTGTGTGGATGGCAGAGGCACTATGGGCCGTGGCAGAGCATTTAAGCACAGCACCTATCTTCAGCTTGGGAAACTGGAAACCATCGACCAGATTGAGGTTGCAAAATATCTTGGTAGCCTGCCATTTGTAGACAAGTCGAGGATCGGATTCCAGGGCTGGAGCTATGGAGGATACATGGCCTCGCTCATGATCTCGAAAGGAGCAGAAGTGATTAAGGCTGCCATTGCAGTAGCGCCTGTAACAAACTGGAAATACTACGACAATATTTACACGGAGCGATTTCTGAGAACACCTGCTGAAAACAAAGCAGGGTACGAAGAGAATTCTCCAACCAATTTTGTAAAAAACATCAGGGGCCGGTTTCTGCTCATACATGGCAGCGCCGACGATAATGTACACATGCAAAACAGTATGGAACTAGCGGATGCCATGGTAAAGAATAACATCCCTTTTGATTTTATGATCTACCCCAACAAGAGTCACGGGATATCCGGCGGACTCACGCGCTTGCATATTTACTCAAAAATACTGAAGTTCGTAATGGATAATCTCTAAAGGGGCCTTCCCGGATGTCGAAAAAAAAATTGCTTGTTTTTACCGGTGCCGGTATCAGCGCTGAAAGCGGCATACGTACATTTCGCGATGCCGGTGGATTATGGGAACAATATAAAATTGAAGAAGTGGCAACGCCTCAGGCCTGGGAAACAAACCGGGATCTTGTACTGGAATTTTATAACCAGAGGCGTCGCCAGGTGCTCGAAGCCAAACCCAACGAAGCCCATCATTTTATTGCAGAACTTCAGGACAAGTTTGATGTGAAGGTGGTAACCCAGAATGTTGACGACCTGCACGAACGTGCCGGGAGCAAATTTGTACTTCACCTGCACGGTGAGATCATGAAAGCCAGAAGCAGTGTGGATCCCAACCTCATTTACCCCCTTGAATCACGTGAACTCAAAGCCGGAGACACCTGTGAAAAAGGATCTCAGTTAAGACCACACATTGTCTGGTTTGGCGAAATGGTGACCGAAATGGAACACGCCAATTATCTGGCTTCCCAAACCGATTTGTTTGTAGTGATCGGAACCTCACTCAATGTATATCCCGCAGCGGGAATTATCAATTTTGTTCTGCCCTCAGTTCCGAAATGGGTGGTTGATCCTGTTGAATTTGATCTCGAAGGCGTGAGCGGCCTGAGGCAAATCAATAAAACCGCGGTGAACAGTGTGCCGGAATTAAGAAAGGCACTGGAGAAATACCATTGATTTACTTGTGTGCAGGGCACTTTTTACAGCGATCGCCCTTCTTGAAACTTTTGCAGCAATCCTTTTTTTTCTTCTTATGCAATTCGGCAACAGGATTAAGTGGAAAATTATTCCGTATAAACGTCAGAAAAGAAGTTTCGCGCCCAGACATGCTGTAAAATTACTTTACCCGGAGCTGTATCTATATACCTTAAAAAAGGTAATTTTCGGACTTTAAGACACCAAGTCCATTATGCAATTTAATCCCCTGAATACCTGGTTAAAGAACGCCACACCAGCGCCTGTTCTGATCTCCGGCCCCTGCGGTGCCGAATCGCGGCAACAGGTTATGCAAACAGCCAGGGAACTCTTTGAACACGGCATCATCAGCCTGTTCAGGGCGGGTGTATGGAAACCCCGTACCAGGCCGGGTTCTTTTGAAGGCAAGGGTGAAGAGGCCCTGCTGTGGTTGCAGGATGTTAAGTCAGAATTCGGGTTTCAAACCACAGTGGAGGTGGCCACAGCCCACCATGTTGAACTGGCTCTAAAGTATGGCGTGGATGTACTCTGGATTGGGGCACGCAGCACAAGCAACCCGTTCAGCGTGCAGGAAATCGCAGATGCCCTGCATGGAACTGACGTTCCGGTAATGGTGAAGAACCCTGTGCAGGCCGATCTTCAATTGTGGATAGGGGGAATTGAACGCGTATACAACAGCGGAATACGAAGGATAGCGGCCATACACAGAGGCTTTCATTTTTACGGCAAAGGCCTTTATCGAAACGATCCCCTGTGGCAAATACCCATAGAATTGCGAACCCAGTTTCCTGAATTGCCGCTTTTCTGTGATCCCAGTCACATTTGTGGAAACCGCCAGCTCATTCCCTCAGTGGCCCAGAAAGCCATGGACCTGGGCTTTGACGGCCTGATGATAGAAAGCCACTGCAACCCCAACAAAGCTTTGAGTGATAAGGATCAGCAGCTTAAACCCGCTGATACGGCAGGCATTATGGCCGCCTTAATCCTTCGCGAGCAGGTGAGGGGCAGTGACGAGCGCATAAACAGACTGGCTGAATTGAGGAAGATAATTGACCAGATCGACGAAGACCTGCTTCAATGCCTTCAAAGGCGGTCAAAAGTGATCGAACAGATTGGCTATTACAAAAAGGAACACAACATCAGCATCTTTCAGCTCGAACGCTGGCAGGAAATGCTGCGTACAAGGGCCGAATGGGCTGAACGCTTTAACCTTTCGGTAGCCCATGTGGAAAAACTTTGCCAGCTCCTGCACGAAGAAAGTATTCGTCTGCAAAACAGCCTTATGAATAAATAAAATGGCAGAGAACGCCTTTACAGTGATTCGCTTCCTGCACATCACGGCAGGCACTGTTGCGCTTTGTTGTGGCTGCCTGGCCATTCTTACCCGTTCCCGAACCAGTATTCACCGTCCCTTCGGAACAGCCTATTTCTGGAGCATGACCTGCATTTTTGCAAGCGCCGTATACATGGCAGTTGTAAAGTATAACGTATTTCTTTTTTGCGTGTCTTTTTTCACCTACTATTCCTGTCTGAGCGCTTACCGCGCCCTGCGTCTCAAAAAACTGCACCTCAACCAGAAACCCGAAACGTTCGACTGGCTCATTGAATTGTTTTTCGGAAGCATGCACCTGCTTATTTCAGGCTTCGCTGTATATCAGATGTTCAGACATGAATATACACTGGCAATGATCAGTGGCTTTTTTGGTATCATCGGAATCCGTGGGAACTGGAACACCCTCAACCGCTTCAGCAAAAAGCCCGAAAACAAGTCGCACTGGCTCAAGGCTCATATCGGTGGAATGTTGGGCTCCTATATTGGAACAATTACAGCATTCACTGTGAACAACGCAGGTCGAATACCCCTCCCCGACATCATCCTGTGGCTGGGACCAACAGTCTTGCTCCTGCCCTTTATGATTCTGGAGATCCGAAAACAAACCCTTACTGCAGAGTGAACTGTAAACAGGAATCCCCATGCCTGTTAAGTATTCCATGAAAATTTAAAAACAGGTCTGTGATTGCTGTTCTGAAAAGAATTACCTTAAAGCCCAATGGGCGCTGAACAACAAGTGTTACTGGAAGTACGGAATCTGGAATTGGGATTTGACACGGGTAACGGTTTTCAATCTGCCGTGAAGAATATTTCCTTTACCCTGAATACCGGTGAAACATTGGGTATTGTCGGGGAAAGTGGTTCCGGTAAATCACTTACATCTCTCTCGGTCATGCGTCTGCTTCCGGCCCAGGCCAGGATCCTTTCAGGAGAGGTTCGCTTTACGGCTAAAGACGGAAACACGGTGGACCTTCTCAAACTCAGCGCCCGGGAGATGGAGCACTACAGGGGAAATGAAATCGGTATGATCTTTCAGGAACCCATGACCTCCCTGAATCCGGTTCAAAGGTGTGGCCAGCAGGTGATGGAAGCGTTGCTAACCCACTGCGCCATGAGCCGCAAAGAAGCCTATGAAAAAACCCTGACCCTTTTTGAGGAAGTACAACTACCCGACCCGAAAAAACTCTTCTTGCGGTACCCATACCAGCTTTCAGGTGGTCAAAAACAACGCGTGATGATAGCCATGGCCATGTGCTGCGAACCCAGAATCCTGATTGCTGACGAACCCACCACCGCGCTTGATGTAACGGTACAAAAAACCATTCTCGAGCTCATGAAAAAACTTCAGCAAAAATACAGGATGGGCATACTTTTTATTACCCATGATCTGGGCCTCATCTCCGAACTAGCCCATAAAGTCATGGTGATGTATAAGGGCCAGATTCTCGAACAGGGTGAAGTAAAAAAACGCTTCAGTAATCCCGAACACGCGTATACAAAGGGATTGCTGGCCTGTAAACCACCGCTCGATTCCCGCCCGATCAGACTTCCTGTCGTGAACGATTTCGTGATGGAACTCTCCGCAACTAGCCATGATAGCCAGGTACAAAAGAATAGAAATAATACAGATACCAACACCGAGCGGAAACATCGACACGAAGCACTCTACCGGGGACAAAAAGTACTTGAGGTAAAAGATCTGAAAACCTGGTATCCTTCAAAACGTTCTGTGTTCGGAAAGGTCCTTGAATACACCAGAGCCCTGGATGGTGTAAGTTTTGATGTGTATCAGGGGGAAACGCTGGGTCTGGTGGGAGAAAGTGGCTGCGGGAAAACCACGCTGGGCAGAAGCATATTGAAACTCGCCGCATCTACTGAAGGAAGCATCCATTACAAAGGACGGGAGATACGTCAAATGTCGGAGGGTGAATTCAAACCCTACAGGCGATTGATGCAGATCATTTTTCAGGATCCTTACTCTTCACTTAATCCACGAATACCGATAGGAAAGGCCATACTTGAACCCATGCAGGTTCATGATCTCCACGGCAACGATGCTCAGCGTATTGAAAAAGTGATGGAACTGCTTCAAAAAGTAGGCCTGGAAGCAAATCAATACATGCGGTATCCGCATGAGTTCAGCGGTGGTCAACGCCAGAGGATCTGCATTGCCAGGGCTCTCGCCATGCAACCTGAATTTCTGATCTGTGATGAGAGTGTAAGTGCCCTCGATGTGAGCGTTCAGGCCCAGGTGCTGAACCTGCTGAACGCCTTAAAAGAAGAATACGGATTTACGGTGATTTTCATTTCCCATGATTTGAGTGTTGTGAAGTACATGAGTGACCGCATGATTGTGATGCAGAAAGGTAAAATTGAGGAGATGGGCGACCCGGATGAAGTGTATGCCAACCCAGTGTCGGATTATACGCGTAAACTTATTGGTGCCATTCCCAAATTAATGGTGAATTAACATGCAAAGTACCTGGGAATTTTTAAAACAACTCACCGACCCTAACAGCATCATTGAATATGGAGGCCTTTGGCTTCTGCTATTTGTGATATTTGCCGAAACCGGTCTGTTGGTTGGCTTTTTTCTTCCCGGCGACAACCTCATCCTGCTGGCCGGGATACTCTGCCATGCCAAACCGGGGCTGATGAAAATAGACTTCTTTCCACTAGTGGCATTGATGCTTCTGGCAGCGGTTTCAGGCAATATGACGGGATATTGGTTCGGCAAAAAAGTGGGTACCCGCCTATACCAGCGTGAAGACTCTGTTCTTTTCAAAAAACGACACATTGAACTCACACGTTCATACTATGCACGTTTCGGCGGAAACCTCACCCTTATTCTGGCCAGGTTTCTGCCCGTTGTACGCACTTTCGCGCCCGTGATCGCCGGCGTGATTGACGTGAATTTCGCGCAATTCATGCTCATGAATGTGCTTGGCGGGGCAGCATGGATTCTCAGTCTCACTTCGATAGGGTATTACCTGGTGCAGTGGTTTCCGGGTATCAGCAATTATATGGGATACATTTTTATAGCCCTCATCATCCTTACAGCTATACCCATTCTGCGCCTGGCGTTCAGAAAAAAGGAAGAGATCAGAAGGTGAGTGTTTTGCCCTGGTAATAATCCAGCACTTTCAATTTGAAAATGTAATCGTATTTGGCCTGCAGCAAATTACTCTCCGCCGACATCAGCCTGGTTTTGGCGTTGTTGTAGTCAAAGGCACTGATGGCACCTGCATCATACTTTTGCCTGGCATATTTGAACGACTCTCCTGCTGCTTCCACGCTGGCCTTGCTGGCAAAATACTTGTTGAGGGCTGCTTTGGCATTGGCATAAGCCTGAGTGATGGTTTTGTAAAGATTTTGCTTCACCAGATCCTGCTGCAGGCGGTTGCTTTGCAGATTGAGTTCAGCATTTTTTATGGCAGTATGATTGGCGAGCCCGTTAAAGATCGGAAACGATATACTGATTCCGGCACTTCGGTTAAAATTGTTTTTGAATTGCTCGTTAAAGGGTGTGAGTTTGGTTTGATACTGAGCAATGGGTGCGTACACAATATCACCGCTTGAGGTGCTGCCAATTGGCGTGGGCACATAGGTGGTACTCACGATGTCTTCCGCAAGGCCTGAAGTACCGGTACCGGTACTGGCATTGAAGTTAATGCTAGGGCTTAGTCGTCCTTTGCTCGCGGCGAGGCTCTTTTCAGCGCTTTTAATGGCGTATGAAGAACTTTTTATGGAGGGCTGATTGCTCAGAGCGCTTTCATACACATCAAGCACAGTGTAATTCAGTTGTTGTTCTCCTTCAATATCAATTCGTGGCCTCACAATACTGAAGTTCACACTGGAATCGAGATTCATGAGCTGCACCAGATTTAACATGGCCAATTGGTAATTGTTCTCTGTGGTAGTCACGTTCAGTTCTTCATTGGCCAGCTGTGCTTTGATGTCATATTCGTTACTCTTGGCCAGAGAACCGGCGTCCACCAACTTTTTGGTACGCTCAAATTGTTCTTTCGTGATCTCAAACTGGTTTTTGGCAATACCATTCAGCTCCTCTGTGAAGATCACACTGATATAGGCATTTGCTATGTTCAGCGACAGGTCGTTCTCCGATTGTTTCTGGCTTTCAAGACCGCTGAGATAAGTGTACTCATTCGACTTCATGGTGTTAAACTGGTTGAGGCCGCTCCAGATGGTGAAGCTGCTGCTCAGAAAAAAACTTTGTGATAGTACTTTGGTGTTGGCAAACTGGTTGGTAAAACGGTCAATGGTTTGGCCGTAATTCTGAACGTGATTGGTGCCGAGGTTCAGGTTGGGAAACAGGGCAGCCTTGCTTCTGTTGAGGTTGTTTTTATTCATCTCATTACCCAGCGACGATTGAATCAGGGAAATGTTGTGCTTGATGGCGTATTGAATGCATTGCTGGAGATCCCAGCCCGATTGCGCCGATGCTGAAAAAAGCAGTGAGCAGGCTGCACTGAACAGAAACAGTTTTTTCATGATGGGAATAAAATTAGATAAAAAACACCTCAGCCTGAATCTGCTGCATAAATCTTACACTAGCGGTAAAATTCCTGTTTGTAGGTCTAGCAATTAAGGGCTGACTACCGCTCATGGTGTTCCCGCATCTTGCTTTTTCGCCTTCTCGAATTCATTTGCAAAACAATGGCCAGAAAAACAAGTCCGCTGCCCACCACCATAAACAGGCTGATGGTAGGTTGCTCAAAATAATAAGTGATAAGGGAGGCGCCTATGGAAAAGACATTAAAGATGTATATGATAATGGATGTTTTCGCGTGGCTGAACCCGCAGTCGATCAGCTTGTGGTGAATGTGGTTTCGGTCAGCTACAAAGGGCGACTGGCCTTTGAGGGCACGGATAATGAAAACTCTTAAGGTGTCGAGAAGCGGGTAGGCGAGTGCGGACACCACGTATACCGGTTTGCTCACGTGTACCCAAAAGGCATCCAGCTTGTGAACAGGGTACTCAATGAGTTTAATGGCCAGCACACAGAGAAACATGCCGATCACCAGCGAACCCGAGTCGCCCATGAAAATTTTGGCCGGAGAAAAATTAAAGATCAGGAAACCGAACAAGGCTCCGGCCAGCGCGAAAGCAAGCGCTGCATATGGATAATTATTGGCACACACAAACCATACACCAAAGGCCACCGAGCTGATAAATCCAACCCCTGCAGCAAGGCCATCCACCCCGTCGATGAGATTCAAAGCGTTCACCACCACAACATAGGTGAAAATGGAAAGAAACACGCTTCCCCAGTCCGGAATTTCGTACACCCCAAAAATACCGTGTAATCCGGTGATGCGTATGTCTCCGATCAAAACCAATATCAAAGCCACCAGAATGTGTGCGAAAAGTTTCTTTACCGGCGCTGTGCCTATGATGTCGTCCTTCACGCCGACAAAAAAGAGCAGGAGGCTTGTGGCAATGATCAGTTTGAACTCCCTCAGCGATTGAAGCATTTCAGCAATGTCACTTGTTTCATTGATGTTGTACCAGAGGGCGTAAGCAAACAAAGTGCCCGCGTAGATAATGATGCCTCCGATGGTTGGAATGCTGCGTTTATGTATCTTCCTTTCTTCTGATGGTGTATCGATGAGCCGCTTAAGCACAGCAACCTTAATAAGCGCCGGGGTTGAGTAAAGCACAACCATAAAGGCGGTAAATGTTACAAGAATCAGCAGTACCATTTAAAAATCATAGTAGAGGTTGTACAGTCCGGTTTTGATGCCAAAGCTGAGCACCTGCATGGTGTTGGTTGAATTGCTAAAGTTATTGAATTTTTGCAATCTGCTGCTGTAAGAAAGGTAAAGGTGAAGGTTATAAGCCGGATTGATGAGGTAAGAAATCTTGCCGCTGAAAAACTGATTCCGGTATTCAGGTACCGCGGTATACACCTGAAACGAATGTTGTTCATTCAGTTTGGCCTGAATTGCCATTCGCCTGTATGTGTAAGAAGCGATGAAGACCAATTCTTTGCCGTTGACAAAAGCGGATGAGAGATTCTGGTTGTAATGCGAATAATATAGCGGGTTGTCATACTGCGCTATATTTTGGCGATACATGGCCCTCCCGCTCTGATTAAATTCGGCCTGCACAAACAAGCCTTTGATTCTGAACACATCAAAACACCTGAACCCAATCTGAGCCGCCATGCCGTCAGAAGCCTTGTAATAGGCCGGCTTCAGGTTGTCTGCCGCAATTTGAGCGTAAACATTCATGGTTGGCAACAGCTTGTAATTCAGTTCAGCCCCTGCCAGCAGATTATGCTTGTTATCAGACAAGCCGTAACGCAACATATTTGTATAAATGAACGGGTTGAAATAACCCGGATCAAGATGCATGCGGTTCATGCCGTCAGCCGGCGCCCACATTAGTCCCTGGAAGAAGCCCAAACTCAGACGATTACCGGGATTAAAGCTAAGGTATTGAAAACTACCGGCCTTCTTTTGATACAGGGCTTCGGTTCCCAGGGTAGGATGGTCAAGTACCGGCTGAGGGTTCATGAACACGGTGTAGAGATTGGTGTATTGCAGTCGCCCCTTAAACCATTGTTGACTGAAGCGTGCGAAGGGAAAATTGAATGCGTTATCACTTAGGAACAAGGACCTGTAACCATACCCGATCTTCTGCTTGCCATGCCCGAATTGTATGTTCAGGTGTTTGCCGGCCTGAATGGCTACAAATCCTGAAGAGAAGGCATAATCATAGGCATTGGTCTTAAACGTTTTCCAGCGCCCCTGACCTGGAATCACCTTGCTGGTAAGGGCAAAGGAATCGAGGTAGCTGGCGAATGACGATTGATTTTCCGAAACCATGGTTTCAAAATAGAGATTACGGCCAACCTGACCGCCTGCAATGATTCCTCTTGTATTGTTGAACAGCTTTTCATGACTCGCATCTTTCAGGTCCTGTCCAATTTCAAAATTGATCAGTGGGTCAATGAAAAGATTCACTTTCTCTTTCTGCTGCTTGATGCTAATCAGGTGCTGGTTGAAAAGCGCGTCATGAATCTTAAGGTGTTTATTGAAATGTAGGGTGAGTTGACTGTCGGGTTCAAACGAATTCTTGGCATGAAAACCTGGCACAAGTGGTAAAAAGCTGCTGTGCAGGGATGAGTCAGCTGAGGCTAAATTGTACTGAGTACCCAGGGCATAAAAATATTCCTGGGGCATGGTGTAAAATTGCGCTTTTAAAGCAGGGCCTAGGAACAGGAAAACAATTGTGAAAATTTGAATAATGGTGTATTTGCATTTTCTGTACACACAAACCAGGGAATCAACTGATGTATGACAGGGGATATAGCTCACAGTGTGCTGGATCTGCGGTGGTCTACCAGACCTTCACGTTTTCCTTTTTCCTGAAATCCTCATACACCATTTGAATGCCTTGTTGCAGTTCAATGCTGTGGCGCCAGCCCAGGCTGTGAAGAAAACCAACGTCCATGAGTTTTCGAGGTGTGCCGTCTGGTTTACTGGTATCGTGCCTGATCTCTCCCTGATACCCTACAATATTACTGATCAGAAGGGCCAGATCTTTGATGGAGAGGTCGCTTCCGGTGCCAATGTTTACATGTTTTGAACCGGAATAGTTTTGCATCAGAAACACACAGGCATCGCCAAGGTCGTCGGCGTGAAGGAATTCACGCAGCGGTGTTCCGCTTCCCCAGATTTCAACGAAAGGCAGTCCGCTTTCTTTAGCTTCATGAAACTTGCGGATCAGAGCCGGTAAAACATGTGAGGTGTTGAGATTATAATTATCGTTAGGTCCGTAAAGATTGGTAGGCATCACCGAAATGAAATCGCAGGCGTATTGTCTCCTGTAGTTTTCGCACATTTTGATGCCGGCAATCTTTGCAATGGCGTATGGCTCGTTGGTTTCTTCCAGAAAGCCACTCAGCAGGTAATCTTCTTTTAATGGCTGTGGCGCAAGTTTAGGGTAAATGCATGAAGAGCCGAGGAACATTAGTTTTTTGACCTTGTGCTGAAAAGCAGCATGAATGACATTATTCTGTATCATCAGGTTTTCGTACAGAAAATCAGCCCTGAATGTATTGTTGGCCTGGATGCCACCCACTTTGGCAGCAGCCAGAAACACATAGTCGGGTTTCTCAGCCGTGAAAAAATCAGACACGGCTTGCTGCTGTCTCAGATCAAGTTCGCTGGACGTTTTCAGAATAAAATTGCTGTAACCCTTCTTCTTGAGGTTGCGGTGTATGGCCGATCCCACCATGCCCCGGTGACCGGCAATATATATTTTAGCGTGGCTTTCCAAACCTTGGGTTCAGGGGTCTATTCTTTGTAATGAAGGATCTTGTGTCCGCCTTCAAGCAGGTATTTGTCTCTTCTGAAAATTTCCAGGTCAGCCTGAACCATTTCCTTGCACAATTCGGCCACACTGCATTTGGGTTCCCAGCCCAGCACGTTGCGCGCTTTGCTGGCATCTCCTACAAGCAAATCCACTTCTGCCGGACGATAATAATTCGGGTCAATTTCCACAAGCACTTTCCCTGTTTTGCTGTCAATACCCTTTTCTTTCTCATGCTTGCCTTCCCAGGTGAGTGAGATGCCAACTTCTCCAAAAGCCATATTGATAAATTGCCGCACACTGATTTTGATTCCGGTAGCGAGCACAAAATCATCGGCAACAGGTTGCTGCATCATCAGCCACATGCCCTCTACATAGTCGCGGGCATGGCCCCAGTCGCGTTCAGAATCAATATTGCCCATGAAGAGTTTTTGCTGCATACCCAGACTTATCTTGGCAACAGCTCGGGTTACTTTACGGGTTACAAATGTTTCGCCCCGCATAGGGCTTTCGTGGTTGAACAGGATGCCGTTGCAGGCGTACATGCCGTAACTTTCCCTGTAGTTTTTAGTGATCCAGAAACCGTAAAGTTTAGCCACACCGTAAGGACTTCTGGGGTAAAAAGGCGTGGATTCCTTCTGGGGGATCTCCTGCACAAGTCCGTACAATTCGGAAGTGGATGCCTGGTAAAAACGCGTTTTCTTCTCAAGCCCGAGAATGCGAATGGCTTCCAGAATCCTTAGGGTTCCCAGGGCGTCGGAATTGGCAGTATACTCCGGCGTTTCAAAACTGACTTTCACATGACTTTGGGCAGCCAGGTTATAGATCTCATCGGGTTGAACTTCCTGAACGATACGGATCAGATTGGTGCTGTCTGTCAAATCACCGTAGTGCAGCATAAAATTCACGTTCTTTTCATGCTGGTCGCGGTATAGGTGATCAATGCGGTCGGTATTGAACAAAGACGACCTCCTTTTGATGCCGTGCACCACATAACCCTTGTTCAAAAGGAATTCGGCGAGGTATGCCCCGTCTTGTCCCGTTACCCCTGTGATCAGCGCTACTTTTGTCATAAACTTTAAAAGAACAATATTACAAAATATATTCTTTGGGTCTTGTTTTTTTAAGACCGGGATGACCTGATATTATGTATATTTGACGCGCATCCGCGGGGATGACAGAACCCATGAAATCAACTTTCACAAAACAAAATTATGTTCTCCTGCTGAGCGGTATCGCGCTTATAGCGCTCGGATATATTCTTATGATCGGAGGAGGCAGCAAAGATCCAAACGTATTTAATCCGGCTATATTTGATTTTCAGAGAATCAGTCTGGCGCCAATGGTTTGTCTTTCCGGATTTGTACTCATTCTCTTCGCCATCATGTGGAGGCCCAAAACCAGCGATTCTGAACAGAGGTAATACACATGGATCCTCTCCAAAACAACCAACACAGTTCAAAAAACTCAGGCCGGTTCAGCCGATTTTTCCGATGGGCCGCTTTAACGCTTGTGTTGGCTATGCTGGCTTATTATTTTATTTGCGGCATTACCTACAGTGAAGGTACCCGATCTGGTGTCTTAACCAAGATCAGCAAAAGAGGATATGTATTCAAAACCTATGAAGGTGAACTCAACATCGGAGGATTGAACCAGGGCGATGGAACCATCATGCCGCTTTCCATTTTTAAATTTTCCGTTCAGGACGATAAGGTGTATCTGGCTTTGCAGGATGCCCAGGGCCGCAAGGTGGTACTCTTTTACAAAGAAGTGATCAAATCCTTTTTCTGGCAGGGGGAATCAAACTATTTTGTGTACAAGGCCACTGTGGTGAAGTAAAGCATGAACTACCTGCAGGCCCTTATCATCGCGATAATAGAAGGACTTACTGAATTCCTGCCCGTCTCATCTACCGGGCACATGATACTGGCGGATGCCATCATGCAGGTCAGGGATCCTGAGTTCACCAAAACATTTGAAATTGTGATCCAGTTGGGCGCCATTTTTTCAGTGCTGGTGCTTTACCGAAAACGTTTCCTGGGCAGTATCGGAATATATCTGAAACTGGCCGTGGCCTTTCTTCCCACCGGTTTGATCGGATTTCTGGCCTACAAAACCATCAAGATGTATTTGTTCAACCCCGTGGTGGTCAGCTGTTCCCTCATCGCCGGGGGAATTGTGCTGATCTGGCTTGACCGTTGGAGCAACAAGACAGAAAGCCGGTTTTCCGATTTAGAGGAGCTCAGTTATTCAGCCGCCTTCAAAATAGGCTTGATCCAATGTTTGTCAATGGTTCCTGGTGTATCCAGAGCGGCGGCAACAATATTCGGCGGCGTTTATGCCGGGCTTAACCGGAAACAGGCTGCAGAGTTTTCCTTTCTGCTTGCAGTGCCAACCATGATGGCTGCCGCGGGTTACGATTTGCTGAAGCAAAAAGACAATATTCATTCTGATAATATATTACTGCTGCTCTTTGGTGGCCTGGTGGCCTTCCTGGTGGCTATACTGGCCATCAGGGCCTTCATTACCTTTTTGAATCAATATGGGTTCAGGTATTTCGGATATTACCGCATCGCCCTCGGATTATTCTTCCTGCTGTATGCCTATATGGTGAGTTTGCAACTGAATACCTGAACACTGAACAAACACTTCCTTGTTGATTATTCCATTTCCGGTAAGAGTCAATTGTTCTGCTTTGAGGTATCTTCGTTACTGCATTTATCATGAGCGACAAATTGAGCCATAAACGGGTGAGATCATCTGGAATCACGGTTATTATCAGCCTTACCCTGGTTCTGTTTATGCTGGGTACTTTGGGTTTGCTAGTGATCAACGCCAAAAAATTATCCACGCATTTTAAAGAAAATGTGGGTTTTCAGATTTACCTGAAAGATCAGGCCACGGCCGCGCAGAGCGATGCCCTGATGCAGGAACTCGGGAATTCGCGTTTCGCTAAGAACGTTACCTACATCAGCAAAGAAGAGGCCGCAGAAAAACTTAGCAAAGATCTCGGAGAAGATTTTGTTTCCTTCCTTGGTGCGAATCCGCTTCTGAATTCAATCGATATAAAACTGGACGAATACCACGCCAACAGCGATACGCTTCAATTGATTGAAAAGAATCTGATGCAGAAAAGTTTTGTGAAAGAAGTCGTGTATCAAAAAGACATGATTGACAGTCTGAACAAAAATGCAAGGGCCATAGCATTCTTTATTCTGATATTTAGTGCGGCACTGCTCCTGGTTGCAGTGGCACTCATTAACAACACCATACGCTTATCGATTTATTCACAGCGATTTCTGATCCGAACCATGTATCTGGTTGGGGCAACCAGGGCTTTTATCAGCAAGCCTTTTCTGGTCAGGGGTCTTCGGCAAGGTATCATTGCGGGCTTACTCGCGGGATTTTTGCTGGGTGGATTTTTGGTTTTGAGCACTCGCTTTATTCCAGATCTGCTTGAATTGCAGGATGAAAATGTACTCCTGCTCCTGTTCACCGGCATGATCCTGGTAGGGATAATCATTTCTTCAGTGAGCGCCTTGCTCTCGGTCTTACGTTACCTGCGCCTGAAAACAAGTGATCTCTACTTTTGATTTTTTTAACCTGCGTTTTCCCACGAATGCCTAAATTTGCTGTTCAATTGTATTGAATTATGGAAAACAACTTAAGAAGCACAAATATCAACGATCTTGATTTTGAAACGGTAAGCACGGGCAATAAAATTTTGCGCAGTTCCTTTACCTGGATGACGGTAGCCATGCTCCTCACCAGCGCAGCAGCGATGCTTTTCGCGTTCGTTCCGGGATTAACTTCAATTCTGCTGGTGGAAACAGAACTAGGCTTCAAACCGAGTATTCTGGCCTATGTGGTGATGTTCGCCCCGATCATATTCGTGATGGTGATGAGTTTTGCCCTGAACAAATTGTCTTATGGCGCCTTGCTGGGACTCTTCATTTCCTATGCCCTCATCAATGGCATCAGTTTCAGCTTCATCTTTCTGATCTACAACATCGGGTCTATTGTAAAGGTGTTCCTGAGCACCACAGCCTTATTTGGCGTTATGGCCATTGCGGGTTACAGCACCAAAACAGATCTCAGCAAACTAGGCACCCTATTGAGAATTGGGGTGATCGGTATCGTGATAGCCATGCTCATCAACTTCTTTATGCACAGCGCCAGGGTCGATTACTTCATAAGTGTGCTTGGGGTCATTATCTTCACAGGCCTCACCGCTTATGATGTTCAAAAGATCAAGAATGTAGGGCTGATGGCGGATTCTTCAGCCATGAGCTCCAAATTAGGCATTATGGGTGCGCTTACCCTCTACCTGGACTTTATCAACCTTTTTCTTTTCCTGCTCCGGCTCTTCGGAGGAAAACGGGATTAGCAGAATTCATGCATCCAGGACCGGCACTTTGCCGGTCTTTTTTTTGATTTGTAAGTTAAGTAGCCTTTCAGGTGATCAAAGACCTGTTTTAACTTATTGAATCCAATACCATTATCTTTTTGTAAAGATTATATTTGTATGGCCCGGTAATATTATGATCGGGCTGCGTGTTAGTTCAAGTGTCGGCTAAAAAATTCATATCAATTGTTATACTGTTTACTGCCTGTCTTGCAAAAGCACAGGTGGCGCCGCCAAACCCAAACTGTGCCAGCGCACTTCCTTTTTGCACTGGAAACGTGATGAATTACCAGGCTGCAACCCAGCAACCTCCGGCTCAAGCGGGTCCAAACTATGGCTGCTTGTTCTCCCAGCCAAACCCCACCTGGTTTTTTATGCAGATCGCCAACTCTGGACCGGTTACCATAGCTATGGCGGCTGCCCAGGACATTGACTTCATCTGCTGGGGTCCTTTCCCGAACCTTGCCACAGCTTGCAGCAGCCTTACCGGAAACAATATACAATCCTGCAGCTATTCACCTGCGGCTACCGAAACTTGTGTGATCACTAATGCCGTGGCAGGCGCATTTTACATGTTGCTCATCACCAATTTTTCGGGTGCCAACCAGAATATCACCTTTGCGCAAACCAATTCAGCCACCCCGGGAGCAGGCACCACCAATTGCGGTATTGTGTGTTCTGTCACACTCACCAATTCGGGCATGATCTGTGCCGGGAACTCTGCCACACTCTCGTCTATTACAAACACCTCCATCAATTCCTATACCCTTAACGGACCTTCTGGCACCATTGCCAGCAGCTCATTGGCCAACGTGTCGAATACCATTCTTAATGTGGTGTCGAGCCTGACCGCAAACACAACTTACACCCTAAAAGCCAGCAACTCAACAGGAACCTGCCAAACACTGAACACCGTAACGGTCATCCCTTATCCGGTTTACTCGGTGACACCAAGCAACACCACCATTTGCCAGGGCGGAAGCATCACGGCAGCGGTTAATTTCTCTAGCGGTGTTAATGCATCACAATATTCTTATACCTGGTCTCCTAATCCCGGTTTTGGAATTTTCAACACCAACACGGTGAGCACCATAATTATGCCTCCGCTAATCAGTACCACACAATCTTTAGTGGTTTATTCGGTGGTGGTAACCAGATCTGTTTTATCCTGTCCGATCACACAAACCCTTCAACTCACCATCAACAACCCTTCTCCGCCGGTTTTGAACCTGCCTCCTCCATTGTGCAATACGGCTCCGGCCTTTATGCTCAGCG
>DAOMFS010000023.1:0-14482 GCA_035429925.1 Bacteroidia bacterium
TCCAAAAGTAATGGGCATGGTAATAATGTAAATGAATATGATTTTTTTGATGAAAATACTGTAAGAAAAGGGAATAGGCGTGCTTTTGATGCGCTCACAGGCCCCGCACACATCGGTGAAGTCGTTGAGATTTTGGTTTAGGGTCAGATAAACCGCATCGCTGAGTTTGTAACCTTTCAGGTGGTGAAAAATACGCGCGTTCAGATGGGCCGCGATAAAATTCGGTTTGTGTGCTGCGTTCAGAAAGGCTTCCCTGCTGAATTCTGCATTGTATTCCAGCAGATCCTCCGCACTTTTACCCCTCAGGTGTTCTTTGAGACAGAATGCATAATTGCTGATGAGTGCCTGCAACTCTTTTCGAAGACCCCGATCTTCAGGCGGAAATATGGCGTTGAGTTTTATGCTGAGATTTCGCGAATGGTTGATCAGCGCGCCCCAGAGTTTTCTGCCCTCCCACCAGCGATCGTATGCCGAATTGATCCGGAACACCAGAACAAGGGAAATGATGAAGCCCGATATCTGGTGAAATACAGCCAGATTATCGGGGATCTTACTGAAAATGTAATGGTCCTTAAAATAAGCCACAGCCGCCGTGATGAGAGAGATCAATACAAGCGAAGGTCCCAGCGTACGCAGGGTATCAGCCTTCTGTACGTGAATAATAAGTTTGATCCAGTCGCGGGGGTTGTATGTTACCATGCTTTTAAATGAATTGGTTCATATTGCCAAGGGAAGACGGGCCTTTTGCAAGTATACTCAAAACCCATACAATATCATCAGGTGTTGAGGCCGGGCAAACCGTAACCTCAGAAGGCGAGTATGACACTGCGGATAATGCCCACACAATCCATCAATTGTTCCTTGCTGATCACAAGCGGAGGGGCAAAACGTATGATGTCGCCGTGCGTAGGCTTTGCCAGCAAGCCCTGTTTCGCAAATCCCAGGCAAACATCCCAGGCGCTTTTACCTTTCTTTTCTTTTATGACTATGGCGTTGAGAAGACCTTTTCCGCGCACAACGCTTATGACATCGCTTTCAGCCTGCAGTTTCCGCATTTCACTTCTGAAAAGTTCGCCCAGCACACTGGCGTTCTCAGCAAGGTTTTCTTCCTTTAATATTTTCAGCGATTCAATGGCCACAGCGCAAGCCAGTGGATTACCACCATAGGTGCTGCCATGCTCACCGGGGTGTATGCAAAGCATCACTTCATTGCTGGCCAAAACAGCGCTTACCGGCATGGTACCACCGCTGAGGGCTTTACCCAGCACCAGAATGTCAGCTTTTACATTTTCGTGATCGCAGGCCAGCAATTTTCCGGTTCTTGAAAGCCCGGTTTGCACCTCATCTGCAATAAACAAGACATTGTATTTCGTACAGAGTTCTCTTACGCCTCTCAGATATCCCTCATCAGGTACCACAACGCCGGCCTCACCTTGTACGGGTTCTACCATGAACGCGGCTGTGTTTGGATCTTTGATGGCTTCTTCCAAAGCCTTCAGGTCATTGTAATCGACCAACTCGTACCCTGGTAAAAATGGTCCGAAACCCTTGTATGAACTTGGATCCACGCTGGCCGAGATCGCTGCCAGGGTTCTTCCCCAGAAATTTCCTTTTGCAAAAACAAGCTTGGCCTGGTTTTCGGGAACTCCCTTCACATCATACGCCCAGCGCCTCGCCAGCTTAATAGCCGTTTCTCCGCCTTCAACACCGGTGTTCATGGGCAAAACTTTGTCGTAACCAAAATACGAACAGATGTACTTTTCGTATTCTCCCAACACTGAATTATAAAATGCCCTTGAAGTGAGTGTGAGTTTTTGGGCTTGTTCGGTAAGGGCTTTGATGATCCTGGGGTGACAGTGACCCTGATTCACGGCGCTGTATGCTGCCAGAAAATCGTAATAGCGTTTACCTTCCACATCCCAGACATACACGCCTTCTCCTCTTTCAAGCACAACCGGAATGGGATGGTAATTGTGAGCGCCGAATTGGTCTTCGAGCTCCATCAGGTAAGCACTCCGGGTTATGGTTTCCGCTGATTTCATGTGAATACGCAAAGATACGAAATTAAAGGCCGTTTCCCTCAAATCCCATGGCCTAAAAACAAGAAATCAGTTCGTTTTGGTCAATCGTTCCAGTAAATTCTGATCCTTAAACAATTCAAGTCCTGAGCTGCTGTCCAGTGACACTTCCAGGTAGCTAACCTTTCCACCATAGGAAACAGAATAATACAGTACAATGGCCTTACCTTTTACAGCAAAATCATCATTGAGACAGTTGAAATTTTCAAACAACCAGGGATTATTGATCTCGCCACCGGGTTCCATTAATTCGGGATTGGAAGCTCTTATTTGTTTTAGCACAATGGTTCTGATCAAGGATTCGTTTTGTTCAGCTATAAGATCGGCTATTTTTAGTCGCTTTTTTGCTTTCAGGTCAAAGGTGAAGGGCAAGGCATCGTGCCGGAAACCATTACCAAGGCCAGCCGGCTCCCAATCCTTGAACAACACAAAACTGAGAATACCCGCATGGTTTTTACGGACCTCGTAATTCATATTCTCCAAAGCGGGTTTTTCTTCTGGGCAACTCGTCTTAATACTGCGGTATTTCATGGAGGGCTCGGAATGTTCGAATGTTGTTTTCACTACCTGATTGATAAGTCCTGCCAATTTCTGATCAGATGATACCGCAAAGGGGTACGCATAGTTCACTATGTTGATACAAACCACGGTGTCTGATTCTTCAGCGTTCTCGCACTGAAAATCATCTCTTGACCACTCGTACAAAAGATAAGTCCTGGTTTGAATCTTCACCTGGCTGCATAAAAGTTCAGAACTAAAAAGAACTAAATTAAACGAAAAGAACAGTATAACTTTTGGAAGTTTCACTTTCTCGTATAATGGGAATCAATAAGAAAAACGAGGGCTCCGATAGAAGCGGCTCCCAGATCAAGTTCTCTTTTATTCACTTTGTCAAAGGTATCAGCAGCGGTGTGGTGAATATCAAAATACCGTTGCGTGTCGGGTTCATAACCAATGCAGGGTACTCCTGCCTTGTCGAGTTCAGAGATGTCGGCTCCTCCTCCGCCTTCAGTGATATGGTCAACGTAATAAGGCGTGAATAAATCTTTGTGGTTCAACACGAACCTGTAAAGTCCGGCGGTTGTATCCACGCCAAATCCTCTTGGGGTAAATCCACCGGCATCGGTTTCCAGGGCTGCAATATGCACTTCGCCCTTTTCTTTAGCTTCTTTCGCGTATGCAATGCCGCCACGAAGACCGTTTTCCTCGTTCATAAAGGCCACGGCCCTGATGCTGTGCACCGGCTGTATGCCCAGTTGTTTAAAAGCCCTGAGGAGTTCTATGCTTTGTACCACGCCTGCACCATCGTCGTGCGCGCCTTCTCCGTTATCCCAGCTGTCAAGATGGCCTCCGCTGAGGATATAGGTATTCGGTTTTTCTTTACCCTTGATTTGCCCGATAACATTGTATGACAATACGTCGGGTAAAGTTTCACAATGTGTTTCGATGTAAAGCTGAATCCCGGGCTGCGTTTTCAGATCTTTGGATAACTGATCCGCCGACAAATACGAAATGGCCAGAGCCGGAATCCTGATCTTAGAAAGGCTGGTGTCGTAATTCATGTTCCCAGTATGCGGCTGATCATCGGCCACTGAACTCATGCTGCGAACCAAGGAAGCCACTGCTCCGTATTTTGCGGCATAAGATGCACCTTTTCCCCTGAACTTAACAGTTTCGCCATAAGCCTGGCCTGTGCGAATGTGTTTTTGGTCGAAAAACACGTTGTAAAAAACAATCTTTCCTTTCACACCCTTCTCTCCAAGTTTCTCAAGTTCTTCAAAACTGGTCACCTCCACCACGCCGGCCTTGATACCTTTGTCTCCGGTTCCAACTGAAGAGCCCAGCGCAATACTTTTCAGTTGCTTCACCGTACCGTTCAACATATATTCACAGGTCTCCTTTTTCCCACGTACCCAATGTGGCACCATGCAAGGCTGAAGCATTACAGTGTCGGCTCCCGCATCCAGCATGGCTTTCTTCGCCCAGGCCACGGCGCGTTCAGCTTCAGGACTACCGCTGAGTCGTCCACCCACCCCTTTACACAATTCACGCAGATTATCATAACAGCGGCTATTGCTCAGATAGTAGTCGTATATTTTTCTGATTTGCACTGAATCCTGGTTTTGAGCCTGAATACATGTGTTCAGGTTCAGAAGACTGCAGAACAGAAAACATGATTTTGAAATGGTATTCCACATACAAGTGCTGTATTTCATTTGATCACAAGTGTATCCACCAGCTGATAACCGCAGTATTGATTTATGTTTTTCAGGATCTCCGCCTTGCGAAACGACAACTCTTGTTTAAGGGCGGCTGAATCCAGGCTCACAAAAATGGTTTTATCCCGAAATGAAATGTCGCGTGTGTTTTTGGCGATCATTTCACCTACAATGTCTTTCCAGCTGTTGCGTACTGAAAATCTCGAAATCTTGAGATCAAGGTTTTCCTGTTTGAGCAATTGACTGATCGCGTCACCCAGTTTCACAAGATTTGAATGTTTAGCCAAGATCAGAGATATTTTTTGGGGGCGGTGTTCTTCAGGTCATCAGAGGCCTTCATAACTTTGTCTTCAAGACTTTTCTTAAACGCAATGACCTTATTGAGTAAAGCCTTATCGGATGCGGCAAGGATCTGTGCTGCGAGTATGCCGGCGTTCTGCGCCGCATTCACAGCTACCGTGGCTACCGGTACACCGTTCGGCATTTGTACAATACTCAGCAGACTATCCCAGCCATCAATACTGTTGCTGCTTTTTACTGGCACACCAATAACAGGTAAAGGACTGAGTGATGCTACCATTCCGGGCAGATGCGCGGCTCCGCCAGCACCGGCTATGATCACCTGCAGGCCCTTTTCATGTGCTTTGCGGGCATATTCAAACATTTTGCCTGGTGTACGGTGCGCTGAAACAATGTCTATTTCATAAGCGATCCCGAATTCTTTGAGGATATCCGCCGCGGCCTGCATCACCTGCAGGTCAGAAGCGCTTCCCATGATGATACCTATTTTTGCTGCTGACATAGCGTTTGTATTACGGGTTCATGATCATATGTGCAAGGCTCTTTTGGCCGTTGCGTCGAGACAGGCTTCTTTCATGCTCTCAGTAAAGGTTGGATGGGCGTGGCTCATTCGCGAAATGTCTTCGGCGCTTGCCCTGTACTCCATGGCAACTACAGCTTCAGCGATCATGTCCGCAGCGCGCGGCCCGATCATGTGCACTCCTAAAATCTCATCGCTGCTTTCATCAGCCAGTACCTTTACGAAACCGTCGGTGTCCATACTGGCCCTTGCTCTTCCGCTGGCCTTGAATGGAAAATTACCGGTTTTGTATTTTATGCCCTTCTCTTTCAGTTGTTCTTCGGTGTATCCAACCGCGGCTACCTCAGGCCAGGTGTACACCACCCCGGGTATCAGGTTGTAATTGATATGCGGTTTCTGTCCTGCCATCTGTTCAGCAACAAATACACCTTCCTCTTCGGCCTTGTGCGCAAGCATTGCACCTTTTACCACATCGCCAATGGCATAAATGTTTTCCACGTTGGTACGCAGGTGCTCATCCGTTTCAATCCGTCCGCGGTTATCGGTTTTTACGCCAGCTTTGTCAAGCCCGAGATTATCTGTATAAGGTCGCCGCCCCACAGACACAAGGCAGTAATCGCCTTTGAATTCTACCACCTCCTCTTTGCTGTTCAGCACCGAAACACTGACCTCGCTACCAGAAGACTTAACGGAAGTGACCTTATGCTTGAGGTAAAACTCAAAACCCAATTCCTTTTTCAGCACACGCTGTAGTTCCTTGCTCAGAGCGCCATCCATTCCGGGAATAATGCGGTCCATAAATTCTATCACAGTCACTTTACTGCCAAGTCGCCCATAAACACTGCCGAGTTCGAGACCAATCACACCGCCGCCAATAATGATCAGGTGCCTGGGCACTTCTTTTAATTCCAGTGCCTCGGTTGAAGTAATTACCCTTTTTTTATCGATCTCTATTCCAGGAAGGGAAGAGGGTTTTGAACCTGTTGCGATAATGATTTTAGCACCCTCAATCTGATCCTTGCTGCCATCCGCCTTAGTGATCTCAATCTTGTTTTTATCCAGAAATGAACCATGCCCTGTGTACACGGTGATCTTGTTCTTCTTCATCAGGAAATTGATGCCGTCGCAGGTCATTTTCACGACGCCGCGTTTGCGTTCCACCATTTGCTTCAGGTTCACCCTGGGTTCAGCAATGTCAATGCCATGTTCCTTAAAATTGTGTAGCGCGTTGAAAAAGTGTTCGCTCGAGTCCAGCATGGCTTTGGATGGTATACATCCCACATTTAAACATGTTCCGCCCAAAGTACTGTACTTTTCAATAAGCGCAGTTTTCATGCCAAGCTGCGCACAACGTATCGCTGCCACGTACCCGCCGGGCCCGGAACCAATCACTGCAACATCAAATTTCTCCATACCTAAAGTCTGTTTTGAGTGTTAGAAAAAGAAAGGTCTAAGTTACATTTTATTCCGCTTTCTGACTGTAAGGTTCAGAACCCTGATTCCGGGACCTGTAATCAGATTAAAGGCCAGCAAAATCAGGCTAAAAACCACCGAGCCATAAGAAATCAGATCTCCAAAACGGCTGAAAAAACTGAGCGCCGTATTCGGATAAAGATCCTGAACGATCACCGCTTCTTTCCACCAGGTTGTTGTTTGCTGAATATTACCAAATTCATCAATAAAACAGCTCAAACCTGTGTTAGCCGATCTGGCAATCTGTCTTCTGTTTTCAATTGCTCTTAACCTGGCGTAATTCAGATGCTGTTTATAGCCTGGTGTATCTTCCCACCAGCCATCGTTGGTGATAATGAATATCAGCGCAGCCCCGTTTCTGACATAGGCTGATATGAAATCAGAATATACGCTTTCGTAGCAGATAACCGGTGCAATTTTTAGGTTTGAAGTGCTGTCAGTGAACACCGTTCTGTTCTCCTGGAGCCCGAGACTGCCGACCGTGCCACCCATGTTGATGGCCAGTTTTTCGAGGGGTTTGAAGAGCGCCGGAAATGGCATTTTTTCAACACCGGGCACCAGTTTAGACTTGTGATAAACCGAGGTATGCTTTGGATCAATATACAGAGCGGCATTGTAAAAATCATAGTATAGTCCTGAGGCGGCATCAAGCCTGGCTGTAACACTTTGCTCCGACTCGTTTTTGTAGAAATGATAGGTGTTGGCGCCGCTTACAATTCTGAGTCCAGGATATTTCCTCAGCAAACTGTCGCGGAACCATTGTATCGGCTCCGACTCGTCGAGCATGTCTTCATTCAGGTTGTCGGTCACAAAGGTTTCAGGCAAAACAAGGTATCGCAGGTCGCTGCTGAGTTTGCCTTTCAGCATATCCAATACCTTGATGAACTGCTCGTGGTATTCCATTACAAATTTGATGTTGTAAGGATCAACGTTTGGCTGAACCACCATGGTTCTCAGGGCCCTTTGTGTGTTGCGGAGTGGGGTTCTGTTGAGCAGCAAAAGGTAGGAACAAAGCATGGGCAGCAGAATGGCGGCGGCTATGGCAAGGTTTCGTCTGGAGTTCCATTTCAGTTTATGACCTTTTGCAAGCGCCTTAAACACCAGCAGGTTCACCAGCAATACCCAGGCTGTGCCTCCCGAAGAACCGGTGAACTCATACCACTGCACCCAGTGGTGATGAAACGCAAACACATTGCCAAGATTCAGCCAGGTCCAGCTCAGATCCCACAAACTGTGGGCATGTTCCCAGGCCAGCCAGAGTGGAATCAGTATGGCGTTTGAATACACTGAAGGAATGCGACGTTTTATATTGGAATAGAGCATGAAAACAAAGCTCATTAGAAGTGAATTGGCAAGTATGGCCAGACAGGCTCCGCCAAAAGAGGCATAAACCACCCACCAGGTCACCAGAAGATTCCAGATAAAAAAACTGAGGTAAGCCAGTCCGAAAAGTCTTAACCTCACAGATGCGCCTGTTTGCACTTCGCTTAACTTTTGTTCAATTACAAGCAAAGGCACCCAAGCGAAAAAAATAAGGAGACCCAGATGCCAGTACCAGGCCGCTGACAAGAGTAAACCGCTGAGCAGGGATAGCAGGATATTTCTTTGCGCGGTAAGCATGTGTACGAGGCTTAATATTATGGATTTTGCTGCAACTCAGCCAATATTGTTTAAATATTGGTGATTTCTTCGCAATTGCCGGGTCAATTATTGGGCTTTAGGCGTATATTTGCGAATTGCATTTTTCTATGGAAGACACTTCACTGGCCCTGGATACGCGAAAACTTTATCCTTACCAGGAACGGGCCGTTAACACCATTTTTACTCAACTGCTCGAATTGCCTCCCGATGCCAACCTGCTTTTTCAGTTACCCACAGGCGGAGGAAAGACCATCATTTTCAGTGAAATTGCGAAGCGTTATATTGAAAAGTTCGGCCGAAAAGTTCTTATTCTCACACACCGTATTGAATTGGGAAAACAAACTTCCGCAGTGCTGAATGATGCCGGCATCAGCAACAAAGTCATCACCAGCGATGTCAAACAACTGCCTCATCAAAGCCATTACCAGAGTTTTATCGCTTTGGTGGAAACACTAAACAACCGTCTTCAGGAAAATGATCAGTTTGTGGAAGATATTGGCCTGGTGATTGTGGACGAGGCGCACAACAATTCTTTCCGTAAGATCTTTCACTATTTCCAGGACGTCAATATTCTTGGTGTAACGGCAACACCCCTGAGCAGCAATAAAAAACTGCCCCTGTATCAAACCTATCAGCGATTGATCGTAGGCGAAAGCATCTCAAACCTCATCGATCAGGGTTATCTCTGCGAAGGTCAGACCTTTTCTTATGATGTGAATTTAAGCTCACTGCGCATTGGCAACAACGGTGAATTCACAGTGGGTTCGCACGAGTTATTATACACCCAGGCTATGATGCAGACCAAGCTGGTGGATGCTTACGAAGAAGTGGCGAATCGAAAAAAAACACTCATTTTTAACGCAGGTATCTTAACCAGCCGGGCGGTATTTGAAACATTCAAGTCTAAGGGGCTTCCTATACGCCACCTCGACAGCACCTTTAGCGATCGCGACCGTGCTGAAACACTCGATTGGTTCAGGAACACCAAAGACGGCATACTCACCTCGGTGAGTATTCTTACCACAGGCTTCGATGAACCCGAGGTAGAAAATATTATTCTGAACCGCGCAACCAAATCACTCACACTCTACCATCAGATGATAGGTCGGGGCAGCAGGGTTTTGCCCGAAAAGAAAACATTTAACATCATTGACCTCGGAAACAATTCACGCCGCTTCAACCTTTGGCAATATCCAATAGACTGGAACCATGTGTTCACTTCTCCGCACCTTTACCTTGAACAGCGGTACAAGGACGAATGGGATTACGAACTGGTAAACGATTACGAAATGCCGCTTGAAATCCGTGAGCGATTCCTGAATTCCAGCGCGGAAGCCTTTATTGTTCGTGATCATTATCTGATGGCTATCCGTAAAGGACGCAAACCTCAGACCGTTGTGGAAGAAAGCCTGGAAGACCATTTCGCGCGGATCAAGGACAATGCCGCGGATTTTGAAGAAGCAATAGAACTTTTTGACCTGCTTGGTGAGGAAATGAAATACCGCATGAAACAATTCGGCAAGTGCATTAACGCTACAACCAACCACACTGACTGGCAATCGCAAACCTATGCCAGTAAACTGCGCAGGCGTCTTATGACCTATTATGCCGAAAATGAATCCTGAACGCGTTTACAAAATCAGCGGCTATCTTTCCCTTGTTTTCGGGATACTGGCATCACTAACCATTTACAAAAGGTCTTTGTTAATTATTGGCATGCCTCTCACCATGCTGGGTCTTATGTTTTCGGTGCTCAACATATTCCTGGGTACCAGGCATGGGTTCGAAGGAGAGAAGTTCAGTAAAGGTTATCTGGGCATGTTCCTGAGTTCTTTGCCACTGATCTTTATTCTTGTCATGAATTTTCTGGCTAAACCCAGGTAATGTTTTTTCTGAGCAGGTTTTGCGTATGCGCTTCTTCTGAACCCGGCTCAGGCATCTGGTTATAGTCCCATTCAGCCATTGGTGGCAGACTCATCAGTATGGATTCTGTCCGGCCGCCGGTTTCCAGACCAAATCGGGTTCCTTTGTCATAAACCAGGTTAAATTCAGCGTACCTCCCACGTCTGAGAGCCTGCCAACGCTTGTGCCGGGGGGTATACGGCTTGTTGAGGTTTCGTCTGATCAATTCAAGGTACAGGGGAGAAAATCCAAGCGCTACATCTTTCCAGAATAAGAGGTTCTGTTCAAAACGCAAGTCCTCATCTTGATTCAAGCGATCAAAGAAAATACCGCCAATTCCCCGTGTTTCCTGGCGATGAGGCAGGTAAAAATAATCGTCAGCCCAGGTTTTAAATCGTGCATAATAACCTGAATGGTGCCTGTCACATATCGCCTTCAGGCTCCGGTGAAAAAAACGGGCATCTTCCTCGTTCACGTAATATGGACTCAGATCAATACCACCGCCCAGCCAGTGTGGTCCGTTCTCCAGCTCGAAATAACGCACATTCATATGAATGGCCGGCTGCATTGGGTTTTTGGGATGTATGACGATGGACAGTCCGCAAGCAAAGAACAAAGGTCTGTCTACGTGTCCGGATGCATGCATGCTGTGTTCCTTTTCAGAGATCAGGAAGTCGGGCGCAATGCCATGCACAGCGCTGTAGTTTACGCCGCCTTTTTCAAAAATATTTCCATGCCGGATTACCCGCGTCAGTCCCCCGCCGCCGCCTTCGCGTACCCAATGATCATTCTCAAATTCTGCTTTTCCATCCAGACCTTCCAGCTCAGTACAGATAGTTCCCTGCAGGGCCAGGAGCCAGCTACAGATCTCTTCCCTGTTTATTTCCATCCTGTGCGGTGCAATTTGAAATTACCATAGCGGTAAATATAGAGACCACGGTTATCAAATCCCGTCATATTATCGGGCCGGTAAAATTTGAAACGCAAATGGTACCCGTCTTCAGGATAATTATTGAGGTGGTGGATAAATTCAGGGCCCTGATCACGCAAATGTTTGAGGTAATAGTAAGCCACTTCAAATCCCAGAAAATAGTACTCACCGGGCCAGGTGCCTTGTCTGTTTCTGTAATAGTTCACCAGAGATTCAGGATAAAGACTGTCCACCAGGTTAAATTGGTATGGAAAAGTATAAGACATGTCGTTCAGGTATTCCTGATCGATGTTTTCATTGCTGCTGGTGGATTCCCAGCCACAAAGCACAATTTCCTTGCCCTTGGAATAAAGAGCGAGTTGTGTAATGAAATCGGAAATCAACACCTGATTGGTGCTCAGGTTCACCACAATGTTTCGCTGATTCGGCATATAGGCCGCCTTAACGCCATCCATACCCTTCACCAGCCTGCATGAATCCTTAAGTGGTCTTGCATCGGATTTCAGGCGTTCACTGAAATGTTTTCTGAAAGCCGAAACAAAGTTGATGTCCTTTTTGTCTTTTTCGCCTGCTGCAACCAGTATTAAATTGGCAGGAACCTTCATAAGAGAATCAAGACAGTAGTCGGCCAGACTTTCGAGTAAGGTAAACTGGGAGGTGTTCGTTTTGGAAATATAAACGTTGTTATACAGTATTTTGTTTTGCTGGGTAATCGGAGATACAATCGGGATGTGATTTTCCTTGGCTTTTTTGGCAATAGACTTGAATCCTGTGGCATAAAGCGGACCAAAAATGATGTCGTGATCCTTGAACCTGGCTTCGTTAGTGAACTGAATAAGTTTCAGTGAATCCTTGTCATCAATATCATATAAATCAAGACTCAAACTGAATTGTGCCGTGCTCAGCGAATCAAAGGCCTTCTTAAAGCCGAGATAAAAATCTACAGCCAATGCAGGCACTGCGGGAAACGGTGTGTTTGACCGCAATATTGAATTGAGATCGAGTGCCAGGCTCTGTTCAAGTTTAAATGGGAGAGCCAGTGCCACATTGTAATGATCGCTTCGCGCTTTTGAAACCGGTTTGAAAGCAGAAGAGTCGATAACACCTGGTTTAACCGCATTGGTTTTGTTTTCTTTGCCCGATTTTGTCCCTTGTGTCTTTGTGGTTTTTGTTTTTTCACCCACCACTATGATCTGACCTTCCTTCAAACCTTGTGACAAAGCAGGATTATATAAGGCCAGCTGCCTTTCGCTGATGGCGTACTTCCTGCAAATGGAATACATGGTTTCTCCTTTTTGCAGTTTGTGTGTGAGGTACTTTGCAGTATCGGCGTTCATACTTCCTGTTGACACTGCATTGACGCTGCCTGGCATTGGGATGCGGATTTCCTGACCAGCTTTTGCGCCGTTTCGCAAATCAGGATTCAGATCGTACAACTCATCAACACTCACATTGTAAAGCTTCGAGATGGCATATAAACTCTGGCCTTTTGCAATTTTGTGGATGTAAAACTTCTTGCCGTCCTGTACTTGAACTGTTTCGGATTTCGCCTGGGCCTGAATGGTATTCAGTGCTCCGGCCAGAAAAATAAGGGACACCAGAACAAGTGTTCGCCTCAGTTGTTTCAACTTGTCCCCTGTTTTATACATCACTCCCATTCAATGGTTGCAGGAGGCTTGGAACTGATATCGTAAACAACCCTGTTAACACCTTTAACCTTATTAATGATCTCGTTGCTTACTTTGGCCAGAAACTCATAAGGCAAGTGGCACCAGTCAGCTGTCATGCCATCGGTGCTGCTCACAGCGCGTAATGCAACTACATTCTCATAAGTACGTTCATCACCCATTACACCCACGCTTTGAACGGGTAGTAATATGGCTCCCGCTTGCCACACTTCACGGTAAAGATTATTGGACTTCAAACCTTCAATAAAAATAGCGTCCACTTCCTGTATCACACTCACTTTTTCCGGGGTGATCTCTCCAAGTATGCGAATCGCAAGTCCCGGGCCCGGAAAAGGATGACGGTGAAGAATTGCATGATCAAGACCCAACGCTTCACCAACCCGTCGCACCTCGTCCTTAAACAAGCTTCTCAGCGGTTCAACAACCTGAAGTTTCATATAATCCGGTAAACCCCCCACGTTGTGATGTGACTTGATGGTGGCCGATGGTCCTTTCACGCTTACGCTTTCGATCACGTCAGGGTATATTGTTCCCTGGGCTAGCCATCGGGCATCCTTTACAAGCTTTGATTCTTCGTCAAATACATCGATAAAAACTTTACCGATGGCTTTGCGTTTTTTCTCGGGGTCTTTGAGGCCTTTAAGTTCTTTGTAAAATTTTGCGCTGGCATCTACTCCCTTTACATTCAAGCCAAGGTGCTTGTATGACTCCAGAACAGTGGCGAATTCGTTTTTACGCAATAAGCCATTGTCCACAAAAATGCAGTAAAGTTTACTGCCAATCGCCTTGTGAAGCAACATGGCCGCGACCGTGCTGTCAACACCGCCGCTGAGTCCAAGAATTACCTGATCTTTTCCGATTTTGGTCTGAAGCTCCTTTACTGTAGTTTCAATGAAGGATGCGGGGGTCCAGTCGCCTTTGCATTTGCAAACACCATACACGAAATTTCTCAGAATCTTAGTGCCTTCTGTGCTGTGAAACACTTCAGGGTGAAACTGAATGCCATAGGTTTCTTCACCCTGGATGCTGTATGCGGCCACTTTTACATCGTGCGTGCTGGCAGTGATTTTATATGTGTCCGGAATTTTGAGTATGGTATCGGCATGGCTCATCCATACCTGGGAATCGTTTATCACGTCCTTGAAAATCGGGCAATTTGCATCCTTGATTTCGAGGTGAGCCCGGCCATATTCACGGGTATTGGATTTGCCAACCTCCCCCCCATAAAAATGAGCAAGAAACTGCGCACCGTAACATACACCCAGGAGTGGCAATTTGCCTTTAATGGCGTCCAAAACTGGTTTTGGGGGCTGCTCTTCCCGCACGCTATGAGGGCTTCCGGAAAGGATCACGCCCTTGATCTCAGGTCCGGGCTTGGGTATTTTATTGTAAGGGTGAATTTCACAGTATACGTTTAGTTCGCGTAAACGACGCGCAATCAGCTGGGTATACTGGGAACCAAAATCGAGGATTAGAATTTGTTCCTGCATAAAGGGCAAAAATACAATTTAATTTCGCTCAGGGCCTTAAGGCCATGCGGCCTTAGGTAAATTTAGGAACCCAACTTGGGTGGGAATAAAAATTATGTATATTTGCACGCTCAATTTTTTGAGCTTTCGGGGTGTAGCGTAGCCCGGTATCGCGCCTGCTTTGGGAGCAGGAGGTCGTCAGTTCGAATCTGGCCACCCCGACAAACACCAAAAGCCTTTCACGAAGTGAAGGGCTTTTTT
>DAOMFS010000023.1:14582-46110 GCA_035429925.1 Bacteroidia bacterium
TTAAGCGAGGAGAGCTTGCTCTACGAAGCGCAAAAACAGAAAAGTCCATTTTTTGCAAAGCAAAAAAAGGCTTTTGGTATTTGCAACACCCTACTACCAGATCAGCCCAGGCTAATCTGGCCACCCCGACAAACACCAAAAGCCTTTCACGAAGTGAAGGGCTTTTTTGTTTTAAGCGAGGAGAGCTTGCTCTACGAAGCGCAAAAACAGAAAAGTCCATTTTTTGTAAAGCAAAAGGTGAAGTGTCTTTTATACTTTACACCCTTTGATAAAAGGACATTCAATCAAAAATGAATAAGGACAAAAAAATAAATCTGTCGGGGTAGCGGGACTCGAACCCACGGCCTCCACGTCCCGAACGTGGCACGCTACCAACTGCGCTATACCCCGAAAACTTGCTGCGAATTTAGGAATTCCGTTCCAAATGAAGCGATCTGAAGCAATTCAACTTCTCCTGCTTAAGCCATTTTCCAGTAGTTCCGTCAAAGTGATAACCGCTTGCCCTGCAAAATATATTCAAAAAAAAACCTCCGGACAGGAGGCTTTTTTCTGAAATGAGTTTAGTGATCAAGGTCACCATAATCAAGCCTGGTGCCCTTCAGGTAAAGTATAAAACGTAAGATCAGAATCAAGAACGGCACATACATGGCTGCATTGGGCAGATCAAAATGCTTGAGAATAATTATCGATTTACGTTTCAGCCTCTCCGTAATCAAATACATTGAGGGGATCAGCAACAGGGTGAGCACCGTGGCAAATGACAAACCAAAAATCATGGTCCAGCTCAGGGGACCCCAGAAACGCACGTTATCCCCGCCAAAGAAAATATGGGGATTCAGCTCACTGAACAGGCTTTCAAAATTGATGTTCAATCCAACTGCCAATGGAATAAGTCCCAGTATGGCTGCAGTAGCCGTGAGGATAACCGGCGTCATCCTGGTTCTTCCGGCTTCAACAGTAGCTTTATACAAACTGGTACCTCCTTGCCTGGCATATTCAGCAAACTCAACAAGCAATATACCATTTCGGACCACAATGCCGCCAAGCGCAATAACACCCACACCGGTCATTACAATACTCATTTCCATTTTAAAGATGGCCACACCAATTAAAACGCCAACAATACTGAACACAATCTCCGAAAGAATAATGACCGTTTTACCGAGCGAATTAAAAAGTCCCACCAATACAAGCATCATCAATCCTACCGCTATCATCATTGCTCTGCCAAGAAATGCCATGGTTTCTTTCTGGTCTTCTTCCTGTCCTGCGAACTTCACAATAACATTTGCACTTGGTTGAAATTCCTTCATCACCTCTTTCAGGTTAGCCACAACCTCGTTAGGGTTAAATCCCTCTTTCACATCCGAAGAGAGTGTGATCACACGGTTGTTGTTCTTGCGCTTGATACCGGCGTAAGTATAGTCATAGCGTACATTACACACCGCCGAAAGCGGTACACTCCTGATCATGCCACCCATGTTCATATCGCGATACGTGATCTTGAGATTCCGTATCGTTTCCACGTCATTCCTCTGATCTAAACGGTAGCGGAGCTGAACGGGGTATTCATCATCCACATCCCTGAATTTGGTTGCTTCCACCCCGTATACGGCGCCGCGTATTTCCATGGCAAGCTGGTACGTAGAAATGCCTTCACGTAAAGCCCGTTCACGGTCAATGTCGAAGATGATTTCCGGTTTATTGCTTACAAAATCCGATTTGAGATTGTCAACACCGGCCACATTAGCCGCGGTAAGGAACTTTTTAAGCTCTGCCGCGTTCTCCACAAGATCCTTAAAGTCGTCACCAATGATCTCTATGCTTATTGGTTTGGCCTGGGGTGGACCGCTTTGCTCTTTATTCACATTTATTTCAGCACCTGGCAATTCCCAGTTCATGGCCTGAAGTTTCTTCAGATACTCCTTGGTGGATTCACCATGGCGTTCTTCGAATTTCACAAAGTTCACTGCTATCTTACCCTTGTTGGGGTAGGAGTTCTGGTCTCCATCCGCGGGATCTGTCACCCCAATGGTTACGTTGCTGATCATGGATTCAACAATGGGGTTGTTTTCGCCTATTACGGTGTATACTTTTTTCTCCACCTTGCGCATCACACTGTCAGTCACGGCCGGGTCGGTGCCTTCGGGAAGTTTGAGGTACACATAAATGTTGTTCGGATCTCCACCGGGGAAAAACACCACCTTGGGACCTCTGGCCACGAAGAACACAATGGAAGCCACAAAAAGTATCAGCAGATATGTCAAGGGTCTCCAGGGTTTGCGAAGACACCATTCGAGTATTCGCACATACACGTTCACGAAGGAAGGCCATATTCTGAACTGCCAGGCTTCAATGGCCTTGTGCAGCCAGAGTCGGTTCAGCACCAGGAAAAAGGCCAGGAACACAATAAAATTCCCAATGGCTACATGCCCGCTCAGATAAGAGAACAACGCAAGAACAGCATACAAAACAAGTTGCATTCTGGCCTTCTTGCTGATCTTACCATATTCTTTAGACTCCTCCTCATGTGTTTTCATAAAATCCACGGCGAACACAGGATTTATGATATAGGCTACAGCCAGCGAAGCCAAAAGTGAAATGATAAGGGTAATGGGAAGGAAATACATGAATTTGCCAATTATACCGCTCCAGAAGGCAAGGGGAATAAATGGCGCAAGGGTGGTTATGGTTCCTGAAAGCACAGGCATAAAAACTTCGCCTGCTGCCATCTTCGCGGCAGTTTTGATATCGCGTTTGCCGTTGGCGAATAAACGATGAGTATTTTCGATCACCACAATGGCGTCGTCAACCACAATTCCGAGCGCCAGCAGAAAGGCAAACAACACAATCATGTTAAAGCTGAAGCCAATTCCCGGCATCACCAGAAAAGCGATGAACATGGACAGGGGAACTGAAAGCGCCACAAAGAGCGCATTGTTCACGCCCATGAAGAACATGAGCACAAGCGTAACCAGAATGAATCCGATGATGATGGTATTGATCAGATCCTGAAGCGTACTTTTTGTCTTGGCACTCTGATCGCCGCTGATGGTAACATCGAGCCCTTCCGGAAAATAACTCTTTTTCATTTCGGTGATCACCTTTTCAATCTTTTCCGCGGCGTCGATCAGGTTCTCACCAGAGCGCTTGATCACATTGAGGGTGATTACATTTTTACCTTTTGAACTCGAGTAACTCTCTTTTTCCTTAAACCCATCCCTCACCTCTGCAATATCCTTGAGAAAGAGTTTAGCGCCTGCCTGAGAACTGATCAGAATGTTCTCTATTTGTTTTGGATTACTGAATTCGCTTTTGATACTGAGTGTGGGCTTCATGCCATTGAGCGGGATATTTCCACCGGTTATGGATAAATTTTCCTGAGCGATAGCCCTCTGCACATCACCCAGAGTAAGCTGGGCAGCCTGCATTTTGTAAACATCAAGATTAACCTGTATTTCCCGGTCCAACGCGCCCACTAATTTGGCTTCGTTGATTTCTTTTAGTCCTTCGATCCTGTCCTGAAGGTCCTCAGCATACTTTTTGAGTTGTTTCAGATCATAATTACCCGCAATATTGATGTACATGATGGGGATCTCTGAAAAAGCGATCTCTTTGATGGCGGGCTCACGTGTCAGGGTCTGCGGCATTTCAGTACGCGCCGCATCTACTGCATCTCTAACCTTTTGTTTAGCCACATCCACGGGTACGTTGGTGTGGAATTCAACCGTGATCACCGAAACATCCTGTAAGGAATTGCTGGTGAATTTTTTCACGCCTGATATCGATTTAAGCCGTTTTTCAATTGGCTTTGTGATGGTATTCTCAATATTGGTTGGCGAATTGCCTCCATTCACCGTGCTGATGAATATGGTAGGCACTGTGATGTCGGGAAAATTCTCTTTGGGCAAAGAATTGTATGCCATGATACCCGCGATCGTAATAAAGATCGTGAGCAGGTACACGGTGATCTTGTTCTCTATTGCCCAGCTGGAGGGTTTGAATTCTTTAATAGGATGCGACATGGTATAGTCTTTTGCCTTTTAATAAATATGCTTTTCAGTTTTTGAATTGTACAGGATCACCTTCTACAACAAGGTCATATCCTTTGGTGATCAGAAGGTCTCCTTCATTTAAACCTGCTATCACCTCTGCCATTCCGCTGTAATCTCTGCCCAACTTCACAACTTTTTTAACAGCCTTGCCGTTTTCCACAAGCATCACAAAATTCTCAGTTGTGCTTTTCTGAATATATTTTACAGGCAGAACCAAAACCGGTTTTGCCGATTGGTAATCGTTGATACGGAGTTTTGCCACCATGTTGGGATGCAGTTCTTTACTAGTGTTCAGAAGCACTTCCACAGCGAATGTTCTGGTGAGGTTATTGATGGTTCGGGAGGCATAATTCACTTTTGATTGAAGAGAATCGTTAATGTCAGGAAAATACACCCACACTTCGTTGCCTGTTTTCACACGCGAGGAATAACTCTCGGCAACATCGGCCTTTACCTTCAGGTTTGAGAAATTCACCACGGTAATGGCATTCAGACCTGGCATGATGGTTTGTCCGATTTTAATGTTCACACCGTCAACTGTGCCATCAATTGGTGAGATGATCTTGCTCATCCGCAATTGTTCCTGCAAAGTTCCCAGTTTCTTCTCAAGACTCTCTTTTGTGTTCTTAGCCTGCAGATACTGGATCTCTGTTCCTATCTTCTGATTCCACAAACTTTCCTGCTTTTCATAAACTTTTTTCGACAATTCATAATTGAGCTCAACGTCAGAAATCTGTTGCTGAATCATTCGTGAATCAGTTTCAGCTAAAACTTGTCCTGACTTAACCTGATCACCTGCCTTCACAAATATTTTTGTGACAGTGCCTGGCATTTCACTTGAAAGGGCTACACTTTCATCCGCATCAACCCTGGCCTGTATTTCAATGTATGTTTTGAATAACTCTGGTTTTACAGGGTTTACAGCCACTTCAATCGCTTTTCGCCCGCCCGCAGTACTGTCACTGCCCAGGGTTTTTTCAAGTTCTGCGATCTTTTTTTCAATTTCAGCTTTGCTTTTTCTCAGTTTTTGCAATTCCGCCTTGGGGTCGGGGCTTCCGCAAGAACTGAGTACCAGCAACAGTACTGGAAGCAGAATTTTACTTGTGTTTATCAGGTTTTTCATACCGTGGTTTTTCATTGGTTAGTTTTGGCAATTTGTGAGTCTATTTTACTAAAGTGCCTGTTGATTTCAGGTAATCCGTTTTGGCAATGATCAAATCATATACCGCACTGAGGAAAGTGATCTCAGCTTCGCGATAAGCCGCCTGAGCGTATATCACATCAAGGTTAGAACCCACTCCGGTGTCGTATTTGATCTTCGAAGTATCATAAATACTTTTCGCCAGGTCTCTGTTCTTTTTCTGAGTCTCAAGGCTTACAAAAGCATTTTTATACAGCACTTTGGAGCTGGCCACTTCCACATCAATAGAGCGTTGAAGAAAGTCAAGTGAATTGCCGGTTTTTTGAAGACCCAGTTTGCTTTGTTGTATGCGGTAATATTTCTGTCCACCGCTGAAGATTGGAATATTGATGGTTGCACCGATCAGGCGAATGGGATACCAGGGTTGATCTATATCAAACAAGTTAAAGGTGGTGCGCTGAGCCTGCTGTGTGAGCGATGCATAACCAACCAGTGAAGGAAAATACTGGTACTTGTTACGCTTGAGTTCTATTCCATTGATGGTTTGTTGTGATTTAAGCATAGCATATTCAGGCCTTGCTTCATAGTCCATTTTTTGCTGACTCAGAGATTCAATATCGATCAGCAGATCGGCGCTGATTACATCCGTAAGCGTAATGGGACTTTCCATATTATATCCCATCTGGAATTTCAGGGTGAGTTCGCTGAGCTCTACCAGTCTTTGCAGTTTGGTTTCTTCCGAAAGAAGATTATTGTAGGTGAGTTCTACGCGGTCCACATCAAGCTTTTCCGCAAAGCCCGAAGCATTCATGGCTTTTGTATCGTCGAGCAGCTTCTTAATCCTTTCAATATTGGCATCAATGATCTTGAGTCGCTCCTTGATGATAATGGCTCCATAATAGGCCTTTGTGATCGCGGCGTGTATCTCCACCTTACTCCGTTTCACGTTTTTCTCTGAAAGGACAACCAATTGTTTTGCGGCTTGCAATCCCACCAGGTAATCGGTGTTGAAAAGAATCTGCGAAAGCGACAAACCCAGTGAAGCATTGTATTTGGTTCCGAATTTCACCGGAATATACTGGTCAGCAGGTGCATTCGCATTAAACGCTTTAGCTGGAATCAATGAGGTGGGAATTGTCAGATAGTCCTTCACGTCTCCGCTGGCATTGATTTGGGGCAAGCCAATTCCTGTGTATTCGCGGTTGCGGGCTTTTGCGGATTCCACATCCAGTTCAGCATTTCTCTGGTTTTGGTTATGCGCCAGGGCATAATCTATGGCCTCCTGCAGGGAGAATTCCGTTTTGGCTTCCTGGTTCTGCGCCCTGAGCCCGCTAAATAAAAGCATTGCGGCTATGAACAGGCCCGATCTGTTACGTGATGCTGTGATCATGAATTTGACGGTTTTAATTTTCATGCTGTTTTTTGTAATTATCCAGTAGTTTGTGTCCTTTTAAAGTGCTTATGCCATATACAAACATTTCGAGAATATTCTGACTGGCCTTTGCCAGGGTTGTTTTCTCGAATGTGAAATAGTTTCCGAACATAAGCATATCAATTTGTGCGAGTCTGAAATTCGCTGCAAACTCCACATCAAGGTCTTCGCGGTATATCCCCATTTCCACGCCTTGCTTAATGTTGTTGAGAATATTCTCGAGTGCACAGTTTTGCTTGAATTGTTTAAACCGGTTAAATGCCACAGGATAGAACTTCTGCAGGTCTACAAAAAAACTGGGATTGATATGCTGAAGCATCTCACGCATTTTGGAAGAAAGCAACATGATCTCGTGTATAGGATCCTTTGCGCTTTTGTTAATGTGGTTAAATTCATTTTCATTCCGGCTCATTTCCACTTCACAGAGCTGATTCACCAGATCGTCTTTTTCCTTAAAGAACTGATAAATTGTTTTTTTTGACATTCCCAGTTCCTTGGCGATATCATCCATGGTGACATGTTTGATGCCGTATTTAAAGAACATCTGGAGGGAGGTCTTCAGTATTTTTTCGTTCGCTTCCATTTTTCCGGCGTCAAAACTATGGAAACTCTATTTGTTTTACAAGTTTCCGGCGCAAATTTATTTTTTCGCATCTTTACCGCATGGCCGATAAAAAGAAGGGAAGGATACAACGCCTGGCTGCGTTTCTGCGGCTCAAATACAGGCTTATTTTGCTGAATGACACATCGTTTGCCGAAAAATTCTCCATTCGGCTTTCGCCACTTAATCTCCTCATTGGCATCCTGGCTTTAACAATTCTTATGACTACGGGTGTAATCAGTCTGGTGGCTTTCACCTCTCTGCGGGAATATATTCCGGGTTATGGTACAATAAACGAGCGCAGACAAATCATCAAATTGAATAACCAGGCCGACTCACTTGAAAAAGTTCTGGCTTCAAGAGACCTTTACCTCAAAGGTTTGCTGACTGTTTTCGGCGAGGGAAGTGAAAACATGAGCCCCAGGCCAGTGCGCGACAGCAGTGGAAAATACCGCAAGCTCAACGTAAAACCTACCGAGTCGGACCTGAGTTTCAGAAAAGAATACGAGAACACCGCGCAGAAACCTGCGAAAGGAAAAACCCAGGCCAATATGGGAATGCTTCAGGATATGGTATTCTTTGCCCCTGTAAAAGGATTGATCACTAAATCATATAACCCTGCAGAGCCCCACTTCGGCACGGATATCGCAACCCGTGAAGACGAACTGGTTAAATCCACCTTAGATGGTACGATCATTTACAAGGGCTTTACCGCTGAAGACGGGAACATTGTGGAAGTTCAGCACGCCAACAACGTCACGAGTATATACAAACACTGTTCAACCGTGCTGAAAGAAACTGGCGACAAGGTGAAGTCTGGTGAAGCTATTGCCGTAGTGGGCAATACAGGAGAAAACAGCAAGGGCGCTCATCTTCACTTTGAACTCTGGTTCAATGGGATTTCTGTGAATCCTCAGGATTATGTGGCTTTTTGAAAAAAGCCCAGCTTAGCAAAACTGTATTGAAAAAGGCAAAAAATGTTGCGCCTGCCTGGGTTTCAATGGTGTCTTCTGTAATGAATGAACTGGTGCACACAAGGGCAAAACAAGCATACAAAACATTCAGCTTCTTGTGCAAATGCATAGCCGGATAAAACAATCCAAATAGGAAAAGCAGTAAACCGCTGATGCCCAAGGCTACAGCAAGTGTGAGAAACTGGTTGTGCGGATGCTTCCACCAGCCCGGAAGCAATGGCGATGCGCATTCGGCATAGGCCTTGTTCATCTGGGCCTGCACGTCGCCGGTTCCTGCTCCAAACACCGGCCTGTCAGCAATAGCCTGTATAGCAGCCTTCCAGAAATAATAACGCATGGTAACAGAATTGCCATTTACATTTCTGCCGGCGCTGAAATCATCGTACTCGTTTACCAGTTCGTATAAGCGGCGACGCATATAGGTCCAATTGTTGTATTTGTAATTGGGTATGTTTCTTTTGATGTTGTCGATATCTTCAGAACTCAGCGATGCCACCGCGGCTGAATCTTTTATGAGTCCTTTACTGGCCAGATAGCGGATCAGCAGTTCAAAACGGTGGGTATTGTGAAAGGCAGGACTGAAAGAAAAACTATCTTCTGGACAACGTGCATTCCAGGTTTTACGCACCTCATCGAGCTGGATATTCCGCTGAATATAGTACCCGTTTTCTTTTTTTCCCAAACTATCGTAATGAACGTAAAGGGATCCTTTCTCGTTCACTGCTCTGAAGGTGTTGGCACCACCCTCAACGGGCACAATCTGTTCCCGGTAAACATCCTTCACAAATCCGACACCAAAATACAGTAAGGCGCCAACAAGCACCAAAACAGATACTTTATATGGCCACTTCATTCTGAGTAGTGCAAGCAGGAGCCCAACAAGAAGCATGAGTGTGAGTATGATCAAACCTGAAGCAAGTCCCATAAAACACATCACAGCGAAAAAGTATAAGGCGAGCATCAGCCAGGCAATGGACCACCTTCTGGATTTACTCTCTGTCCAAAACATGTAACAAACGGCTATGGCCATGTTCAGGTATAATCCCAGTCGAATATGACTCATGAACCTTGAGATGTTGCGGATGGGTTCGTCAGGGTGAAACCCGAAACTGTAAATAAGACACCAGGCGGTGTTCAGAAAACAACCCGTGAGAAAAGCATATAATACGCCACGATAGGCCCAATCTTCGGCAGGCCTGGTACTGAACAACACAAGTGGCAGTACCATCAGCGGTAGTTTGATCTGAAGATCGTCTATCCCATGTGATAAATTATCGGTGTATAACAATCCCGCGACATGGATCAAAAACAGAAGCTCAGTCGCCCAAAATACCTTGTTTTTCCTGAGCATGTTCCATTTGACCTGGAAGCCACCTTCAAGAAGCCAGTTGATGAGCAGAACAAACTGTGGTACCGAGGTGGGCACAGCTCCCATCATCACACCAAACCCCATGGAAATAAGTCCGAAGAGAAAAAAGAATCGATGTACCTGCGGGGGAAAAAGCATACAGAACTATAGCCAGGATAAGTAAGGTGCAGCGTTTACCAAAAAAAATCCTGCCAGGTAAGGCAGGATCATCGGATCAAACCATATCTCAGTTTGCATAGTCTGACAGGAACTTGATGCGCATGATGCGGATCTCTTGCTCGTCGTAGTCATTCTCTCCCAGTTCTTTCAAAGCCGCGCTCACACTGTCGCTGTGACTTTCTTTAAAGTAGTCAAGAATATCTTGCTGTTTTTCTTCATCAATCTCCTGATCGATAAAATAGTCGATATTCACTTTGGTTCCTGATTCCACTATGGTTTCAATTTCTGTGAGCAGATCATGCATGCTCAGGTTCTTACTCCTCGCCATATCGCGGAGGTTGATTTTCCGGTCGATGTTCTGGATAATGTAAACCTTGAGTCCAGATTTGTTGACTACGGATTTGATCACCATATCGGTTGGGCGCTCAATGTCGTTTTCCTCCACATAGCTTTTGATAAGCTCTAAAAATGGTTTGCCGTATTTGGCTGCCTTGCCCGAACCCACACCACCGATCTTCACCAACTCGTCTATTTTCACAGGATATTGAATGGCCATCTCCTGAAGAGAGGGTTCCTGGAAGATCACGTAAGGTGGCAAGCCTTTTGCCTTGGCTGTTTTTTTCACAAGGTCTTTCAGCATGCCATAAAGAACCTCATCAGTGGCATTTCCACTACCGCTTTTGGAACCATATGCCAGATCGTCATCCGTTGTATCTTTGTCGAGATTGCTGTAATCCACATCCCTTGTGAATTTGATGCTGTGCGGTTTCTTCAGAAAAGCCTTGCCTTTATCGGTAAGCTTAATAAGTCCGTAATTTTCAATGTCCTTAGCCAGATATCCATTCACTATGGCTTGCCTCAAAACGGATTGCCAGAATTTCTCGTCCTTATCATCTTCTGCGCCCTGGGCCCAGGATTCGGTTTTATTGTGCTTGTATGATTTAGCGGTAGCGGTGAGCGTTCCCATAAGCACATTGATCACATCCTTGATCTTGTGTTTTTCCTTGATCTCCTGAACACATTCAATGGCCAGTTGCAGATCATCCATGGCCTCAAAGCGTTCCTTGGGGTGACGGCAATTGTCGCACATGCCGTTACACCTGCGCTCATCAAATTCTTCCCCGAAATAATGAAGAAGAAATTTACGGCGACAACTGCTGGTTTCGGCAAAAGAGGCGGTTTCAGACAGCATTTGTTTGCCGATCTCCTGCTCTGCAACGGGCTTGTCTTTCATGAATTTTTCCAGCTTCATGATATCGTCGTAGCTGTAAAAGGTCACGCAATTGCCTTCTCCGCCATCGCGTCCCGCCCGGCCTGTTTCCTGGTAATACCCTTCAAGAGATTTGGGAATGTCGTGGTGGATTACAAAACGCACGTCGGGTTTGTCAATTCCCATACCAAAGGCAATGGTAGCCACAATCACCTGCAATTCTTCCATCAGAAAACTGTCCTGGGTTTTGGCCCTTTCTTTCGCGTCCAGTCCGGCATGGTAAGGCGCCGCCTTGATGCCATTCACCTTGAGCGCTTCAGCCAGTTCTTCTACTTTTTTCCGGCTGAGGCAATATACAATACCGCTTTTACCTGGATTGTGCTTGATGTATTTGATGATCTCACGGATCACATTTTGTTTGGGACGTATTTCGTAATAGAGATTGTCTCTGTTGAACGAGGACTTAAACACCTGTGCGTCCATCATACCCAGGTTTTTCTGAATATCCTGCTGCACTTTTGGTGTGGCTGTAGCGGTGAGGGCTATCACCGGTACACCGCCTACCGCATCAATTATAGGCCGAAGCCTGCGGTATTCCGGCCTGAAATCATGACCCCACTCTGAAATGCAATGGGCCTCGTCAATGGCGAAAAACGATATCTTGAACTCTTTAAAAAAGGCAATGTTCTCTTCTTTGGTTAAGGTTTCCGGGGCTATATAAAGCAATTTGGTTTTACCGGAGATCACATCCTTTTTAACCTGCAGGATGTCGCTCTTGTTCAATGAAGAGTTCAGAAAATGCGCAATGCCCGTTTCGTTGCTGAAGCCCCTGATGGCATCTACCTGGTTTTTCATGAGCGCGATAAGAGGCGACACCACAATTGCGGTTCCTTCACTCAGGATAGCAGGAAGCTGGTAACACAGACTTTTGCCTCCACCGGTAGGCATGATCACAAATGTATCATCTCCCTTCAGGAGGTTTTTTATAATTTTTTCCTGGTTTCCCTTGAAGGCATCAAAACCAAAAAAGTTCTTTAAGCTTTGCAGCAATTCTGCTTTATCCACCTCGGCAATCATACGCTTGACTGATTAAATACTGGGTTTGAAAGAGTGAACGGAAAATTCCCGTTAATTTTAATCCTCCTTTAAAGATATAAAATAATAAATTAAAGCGGCAAATATTTTTTTAAAGTTCAAGGCCTGCTTTGAATAAAATCTTGCTTTAAGAGCTGAGACTCAGAGATTCCTGTCGAGTTTCCTGTAGTGAAGCAGGATCACCACAATGCAAAATAAGGAAAAGGCCTGGGCCAGATAAAAACTGAATCCGAATTGCCTTAATACCAGGTCCAGCAATGTTTTGATGAAATACGCGAGACAAAAAAGCTCGGCACCCCAGCGCTTCATAAACCAAAGACCGATATAGGACATGAAATTGGCTGCCACCAGTAAGCCAAACAATGCTGGCATAAAACTGCCCAGTTTCTTCACTTCAGGACTAAATACTCTTGGGAAGGAAACCACAATAGACAGGAATCCCATAACGCATAATACTGTTATGATCCCCGGTCGCTTCATGCATTGCTTCGTATGGCTTCCACCGGATCGAGCTGCGACGCGCTGTAAGCCGGCACAAAACCACTGATGATTCCGATAAGTACTGAAATGGTTAGACCCAGAATGAGATTGGCACCGCTCAGGCTGATTTCCATGTCCATGAGAGATTGACCGGCCAGTGTGGCCAGCCAGGTGAGTAAAAGCCCCACCAATCCGCCGATCAAACTGAGCAATATGCTCTCACTGAGAAACTGGTAAAGTATAAAGATATTCCGTGCGCCCAGGCTTTTCTGGATCCCGATCAGATTGGTACGCTCGCGCACCGATACAAACATGATATTGGCTATGCCAAACCCCCCCACCAGAATTGAAAATCCACCTATGATCCAACCCGCCATGCCAATCACTTCAAACAAGGCATCGAAGCCCTGGGTGATCAATGAAGTTTCGTTGAGCGCAAAATTCGGTTCAGCGAATGGTTTGAGTCTGCGGATGCTTCTTAATACCCCTGTGAGCTCATCCATCATTTCGGCGTTGCTTACATGAGGTCTGGCCTTGGCATAGATTACAGGGTCGGCATTTCTGGACCTGGGATCGAGTATCTGCCGGGCAAAATTAAAAGGTATGGCTACCTGATAATCGAAACTCATGCCCAGCATGCTTTCTCCCTCCTTCTTGATCACACCTATCACAGTGGCCTTCTGGCCTGCAATTTTAAATTCCTTGCCCAGAGGGTCCTGTTCTCCGAAAAGACCCTTGGCAATTTCGGCGCCTATCACGGCAACCCGGTAACCAGCCTCTGTTTCGTTGCGCGTAAAGTATCGTCCCAGACTCAGGTCGAAGTTTTTAATTTTGTAAAATTCATAAGACACGCCGGCAATCACAGCATTCTCAATGGCATTTGAACGGTATTTCAGGGTTCTTCGGCCTCCTAATCTGTAGGCTAAGGCTTCCGTACTTCTGCAATGGCGTTGCAATTCATCCAACTCGTAATACTGCGGGGTAGGCCTGTTGATATATTTCCACCAGGGGTAATCCGGCCCAAAGGACCATGGCCACTTTTGAATATACACCACGTTGTTACCAAGCGATTGTATGCTACCCCTGATATTACTTTCGAGACTGTCTACAATGGTAAAGACCAGAATGATGGCGAATATGCCTATGGTAATACCCAGCAAACTCAGCATCGAACGCAATTTGTTTGAAACAATCGAATGCCAGGCAAAAAGAAGGCTTTCCTTGAAGAGCAGACGGAGCATGTTTAAAAATACAGTTTAATCATCTCTTTGTCACCGAATTTTTACAAACGGTATTTCGCCCGGTTTCTGCGGAACTTTAGTTCCGGGTTTGCATACCGTCCTTGTGTCTTCTTCGCTGCCGCTTACGCAGGAGATAGAGCACTGAGGAGAGGATAAAGAACCCAAAAAAGAAGAGGGCACTGTCGTTGTCATGTGTGAGCAGGAAAAAAACCACGCAAGCCACGCCTAATAGCGCGGCACTAAGCCAGAGTCTTTCGAGGAATAGAAAAATTTTTTGTTGTTGCTCGTCATTCATTGTCCTTGATCTGTATTTGTCCGGTTACCTGTTTGATTTCGTATTTACTGAAGTCCTGGTTGCTTTCCATGCCTTTCCCCATGATAATTTCATTCGCCGTAGTAATCTTCACAAAGGCATCGGTGTAAATTCGTTTTTTGTTCTGATCCCAGACCAAACGCTCAGTTTCCAGTTTGGTGCCCAGAGTATTTACCACTTCAACACCATAGCGGGCCTCCATGCGCTGGCTGTTTTCGTAACGAATGCCGTAATTGGCTTTTAAAGTGGCCGTTACTTTTTCTTTATCATCAAAAAAAGTGACATACACCATTTTTGGCAGAATGGTAAAAGGTTCGCTCACATGGTTGGTGAATACCAGCATCCTGTTGGCCTTTAACATGATCTTCAACTTGGCACTGTCTGTATACAACACGGTCACACTGTCGCCAATCTGGCTGGGACTAAGCTTTGTGCCCGGAAGAGCCATCACATCTCTGAGATCGTTTGTGCAGGACATGAAACCCATGAAAACAAGGGGGAGCAATATGAAATAAAGGCGATTCAATTTTAATCGTAACGGTATTTCTGGAACCACTTGTCGGAGAAAGTGAAACCAATGTTGATCCTCCAGAAATTTTCGCGTATGAGTCCGTTGGCTGTTGTCCCCAGAGTACCATACTGTCCACCAATATGAACCATAGACGACATGCGTCCTATTCCAACTGGTAAACCGAGTCCTGCACTAATAGTGTAACCCGAAATCCTGGTATTGTTCACCTGTATATATCCGGTTTGATAATTGAAACCAAGTCGGTAATTCACCCGGCGCAGATAAGAGTTGCGGCCAACTGCATATTTTTCAGGAACAAAATTGGCACCGATTGCGATCCTCTGGTTTTGTTTCAGATCTGAAACATTGTCGAGATACCTGAAATCCTGCCAGCGTGTGATGCTGTAATCGGCAACCACATTCAGTTTTTCTCCTTTTTTAAATCCGATGCCAAATCCCTGTTCAAGTGGAAGCTTTACACTTGCAGGCTGATCAACTTTATAGAATACGGTGTCTACAATGGTTTCAGTACCACCGGCCAGTTTGTAATTATACGACATGGCATTATAAGTTGTATGCAGACTATTGTTGATGTTAAAAGTATAACCAAATGTGAATTTCACCTTTTCGTTAAGGGCTCTGCGCCTGCCCTGGCCTGCTCGCACACTGTCAACACTGAATGCGGTCTGAATACCAAAACTTCCGGTTACATCACTCAGGGAAAAAGCCCTGTCACGGAATGTATTATAGAATAAAGTGTTGTCTGGGTATATAACCCGCGCCGTATTGGAAATATTACCCTTGATGTAATAGCCATTGGCACCAATTGAAAGGTCGTTGAGGAGCTTGGCACCCAGTTCGTAAAGGTAGTAGGCTGAACCATGCAGTGTTTTCAGGGAATCTGGTATGTAAAGATGACGTGACCTGAATTTACTGAGCCTGGTGTTAAAAGGCATGACGCCGTAACCCAGAAAAAATTTATTGAGACCGCCTGAGCCGTCATATTGATAGGTTACATCGCCGATGCCCGATTCGGCCAGAGTGTTGCTGGTGGTAGAGCCCACAAATGTGAATGGCATGACCCCGAAACAGGCGCCGCCTTTGCTTCGGATCGGGAATGCCAGGGCACCATAACTGAAATTAGAACTCTTGTTAAAGCTTTTGCTGCTAGGCCCGCTGAAATCTGAAAAGGTGATATTCAATCCAAGCTCCAGTGTAGTGAGCCTCACAAGGGCGTATGAAGCCGGATTACCCACATTCACAAATACGGGCATGGTTGAATCGGGTCTGTGTGCCACGTAAGCCCCACCCATGCTGGTGTTGTGCACAAAGGTAGATTGGGCCAGTTCACCCAGGGCATAACGTGAATACGGACTGTACGTGTTCTGAGCGCGAACAAAACAGGCCAGAAAGCCGATCAGGAGAATATAGTGCCCGCGTTTAATGATGTGCTTGATATAAAAGTGTTGTGTTGAGACCTGTTAAAACACTGTTTGGGTTGGCAAAGAAAGGCTTTTTAAGCCTTTTGGACAACAAGCCGGCATCACCTCCTGTAAGAACCACCTGCAAGGTCGGATATTGCATGAAGTAAATATTAATGCAGGCCTGAACCTCCTGAATCGCCCCGATTTGCGCTCCGCTTAGCATGGATGTTCTGGTTGTGTCGCCTATCAGCTGGTCGAATTCAGGCTCAATCTCCAGATCAGGTAAGGCAGCCGTATAATGGTGCATGGCCTTTAAGCGCATCTGTATACCAGGACTAATGGCGCCTCCAAGAAATTCGTTTTTGCTGTTCACAAAATTGTATTTGATGCAGGTTCCCGCGTCAATGGTGAGCACATTTTTGTCGGGAAACTGGCTGTAAGATCCAATGGAAGCAAGAATACGGTCAGAACCCAGGGTTGCAGGACTTTGGTAAAGATTTTTCAGGGGAATTGGGGTTTCGGCATTAAACACAAGCACCTTATATGTCCGTTTCAACTCTTCAACAAGCGTTATGTGATCTTGCGTAACGGAAGCCAGCGCAATTTGCTGAATTGGATTGGATAAGAGATTGGAAGAAAGAAGGTCTTCCGGTTTGTCAAAAACCAGAGTTTGCAGGCATTCCTTTTCCTTAAAAAGAGCGGCTTTCAGGCGAGTATTTCCGAAATCGAGAACTAGGTTCATCCGCTTAAAGTTAGGACAAATACAGGCAAGGGATTTTGAGCGAATTAATTTTTGTGAAAATTTTGCGGGACTGGGAAAAGTCGTATTTTTGCAGCCTCCTTGTAAGTCCATTTTCTATCGGAGAATGGCCTCTGCAGGGGCCCGGCTCAGACACTTTAAACTGTTTGCCTTCCGGTGCCTTAGCTCAGTTGGTAGAGCAAAGGACTGAAAATCCTTGTGTCCCTGGTTCGATTCCTGGAGGCACCACAAAACAAAAACAGAAAAGTCCCTTCGGTCAACACCGGAGGGATTTTTCGTTTAAGGTGTTGTGAAAAAATACACACCTCGACTTCTTTTCTGAAGATATTGACATGGACCTTCTCCACATTAACAAATTATCCTTTGAAATAAAAATATTCCGAATCCCGGAGATGGCCCGTACCGTTTAGAAAGCCCGGGGCCGGGTTAGATGCATTTGTAATTGTTTGATCTGAGCAGGAGATTGCTGCATGAGGACCAGTTCGAGAAGCAGTCGCAAATTCACTTGCTTGCTGAGAATGCCGGGGGTATTCGCTCTGCTTGTAAGTGGTGGTGAAGTGGTAAGTTGTCGTGTCCTGCTCCTGAAGCCCTAGTGATCGACACCTTAGCGTTAAGACAAACAGGTCCTTTGTTTGATTTTTGACTTTGATATGCTTTGTGAAACTTGGCGCTGCCTGATGGTTATAAATCCACTTACTCTATTGTATGTTTCATGTCATCAAGTAACGGCCTTAGGACAAGTTGAGAACCTAACATTAGGATAAAATGTTATTTTTACCCCAATAAACTTATGCCTATGAACCTATTCGCGATTGCATGCACGGCACTTGTGCCCATAATCCTCGGATTTATCTGGTATCATCCACGCCTCTTCGGTAAGATTTGGATGCGTGAAGCCGGCCTGCTGGAAGAACAAATCAGGAATTCGAACATGCTAAAGATCCTGGGACTAACGCTGCTACTGGGTTTTACACTCGCCTTTATGATGCAGGTTTTGGTTATTCATCAGTCTCACATTCGCTCACTCTTTTATCTTCAGCCCATAAACGACCCCGGTACTGAAGCCGGCGCCTTGTACAAAAAGATCATGGATAACTATGGTCAGAGTTACCGCACCTTTAAACATGGTTCTTTTCATGGCACCATACTGGGCTTTTTAGTGATCGTACCGGTCATTGCCATCAACGCTTTGTTTGAACGCAAAAGTTTCAAATACATTGCCGTGCATGCCGGCTACTGGATATTGACCTTTGCCCTCATGGGCGGGTTGATCTCAGCCTTTGCATGATATCCAGCCTTCCAAAGACCTGATATCTCAAAATAATTGCCTTTTATTTTTTGGTTTCGGAGTATTTTACCTAATATTGTGCTGTTCATTCAGGCGTCGCGTTTTCCTGCGGCCTGTTTTTCAAGCCATAAATTAAAACCTTTTTCATAATTACCTTTTTTGACTTACTCTATGTTTGAAGTAATGGAATTAAGCGGCAGACCTTTGCCCGAACTCAAGGAAATTGCCAGGGCATTTTCAATAGATGCCAAAGGACTGGCCAAGGGCGAGCTCATCTTAAAAATTGTGGATGCTCAAAACGGCAATCCGGATCTCGCTAAAAGCGTAGCGGAACGTCACAACAGCCGTCCCCACAAAGAACCAAAGGACATGCGCGAAAAACGACCCCGGAAAGTAAAACTCGAGCCCATTCAGGAAGAACCTGTACACGAAGTTGAATCGGTTAACAATGAAGATGAAAATACAGAGCCCATTGAAGTGAATTCCACCGAAGCCGAAGCAAGTGCGCCAACCAATTCTCCCGTTCAGGAAGGGGAAAATCAGACAGAGTCCCCCGAAACCCAGTCTGAAACCCGTGAAGAAGGCGAACAACAAAAACGCCCTGAAAAAGTATATTATAACTTCGACAATATTGTTTTCGTAACCGGTGTCCTGGAAGTTATGCCTGATGGTTACGGTTTTCTGCGCAGCGCCGATTACGATTACCTCAATTCACCAGACGACGTGTATGTGTCCCAGTCGCAGATCAAACTCTTTGGTCTGAAAGCGGGAGACGTGGTAAAAGGCGGCGTGCGTCCGCCACGTGAAGGCGAAAAGTATTTTCCACTTATCAAAGTGGATCAGATCAACGGGCGCGACCCTTCCTTTGTAAGAGACCGCGTGATCTTTGATTACCTCACACCACTTTTTCCTTACGAAAAAATTAAACTAACCGGTCACCCTCAGGAGAATCTCAGCACCAGGGTTATGGACCTGTTTTCACCCATAGGCAAAGGGCAGCGCGGTCTTATTGTGGCACAGCCAAAGACAGGAAAAACTGTGCTTTTGAAAGACGTGGCCAATGCCATAGCATACAACCATCCGGAAATTTACCTCATCATTTTGCTCATCGACGAACGCCCGGAAGAGGTTACCGATATGGCCCGAAGCGTAAGAGCCGAAGTGATCTCCAGTACCTTTGATGAACCGGCGGAGAAACACGTGAAGATCGCCAACATTGTGCTTGAAAAAGCCAAACGCATGGTGGAATGCGGTCACGATGTGGTCATCCTGCTCGATAGCATCACCCGTTTGGCGAGAGCTTACAACACGGTATCGCCAGCCAGCGGCAAAGTGCTCACCGGCGGTGTTGACGCCAATGCCCTTCACAAGCCCAAACGTTTTTTCGGCGCCGCGCGAAAAGTCGAAAATGGCGGATCTCTGACCATTCTGGCAACAGCCCTTACTGAAACCGGTTCGAAAATGGATGAAGTGATCTTTGAAGAATTCAAAGGCACAGGGAACATGGAACTTCAACTCGACCGTAAACTTTCCAATCGCAGGATATATCCTGCCATTGACCTACTCGCCTCCTCCACCCGCCGCGACGATTTGCTGATAGACAAAGAAACCCTTTCACGTCTCTGGATCCTGCGCAAACACCTTGGCGACATGAATCCTCAGGAAGCCATGGAATTCATGCTCGACCGTCTGCGCCGCACCCAAACCAACGAGGAATTCCTCATGAGCATGAACGGCTGATGACATGAATAAAAAAGTTCTCTACCTGGCTCTTGTTTACTCCGCCCTGGTCATCGCCTTTAAACTGTTCATCCTGCTTGGAGGTCATTCCCTGAGTCACTTCGGTTACTTTTATTCAAACCTCAGCGCGGTCTTGTTCATTTATCCATTTTACATCATACTGATCAAGTGGTTGCGCGACAAGGATTACAATGGCGTGATGAGCGGACGTGAAGCTTTCAGGCATTGCCTCGCATTGTTTGCCGTATCAGTTGTCCTAATCAGTATATACAATTACGTGGAGTTCAAACGCTATGGCCCCGGCCTGGCAGAACAATACTACCGTGGCAACGACTTTCTGCAATTTCTGAAAAGCCAGAAAAACGTGAAACCCGGGGATTATCAGCGCATCATAGAAGAGCAGATCAAAAACGGTTCGGAGTCGGCCTTTAAGGCTACAACCGGAAAACTCTTCTCTTATTTGGTGCTTGGCATAAGCGGTGCCTTTGTGATTTCAGCCGCCATGAAACGAAACGCCATCAAAACCAATTGAAGAATTTTTTTCCTGATTTTCTTTTCTTTTTCATATTATCACCCATTTTCGGAATACCGAACCAGCGTTTGTTCTTGGTGCCCGGTTTACAATCATCCACACTCAAGGCTTTGGTTTTGCAGGCAGGATTCTTAAACAAGGAGAGACCTAATTTGAGGTATACACCGAAATGACTGGTGTTGGTCCGAACAATAAAAGGTAGCACATTGTCCACCCCAAACACGAAGGTTCTGAGCCGGAATGCCAGGCCCAGATAAGGGTATTGAAAACGCTGCAAAGTGAAAGGCAGAGAAACTTCCACTTGTCGTGTTTCAAAACGCGGTGTAATGCACAAGAGGTTTGAAGCCTGGGCGCCAACAACAGATTCGGGTATGAGATTTTTCACAAGCAGTGCACTCAGGTAAATGTTGTTTTGAAAATTGTAATCGCCCTGCAATACCAGTGCAGATGGGCAAACAGCCCAGATGGCCTTATTGGTGACGTATTGTACATTGAGGTTATCTGTTATTGGAATTTCTTGCGAAGAGGTATAAAGCGTCGTGTCGATATCACCACGGTATGTTGAACGGTTGAACTTAATGGCTCCCAGGTCCATAAGAGATGCGCTAAGTTTGTATTTATAATCTATGTAATTACAGTTTGAACGGGGAGAATTCACATAATAGGAATTGATGGCGCTGTTCATTTTTTTGTAGGTTATTCCGAAATCGCCTGAAAATCCCTTTCCGCTTGGAAAAGCCGGGTCGTTGTAGCGGTCCTTTGCCTTAATACTCAGTACATCATAAGTTGAATCGTTCAAAACTGCTTCAAGGTGATCTACAAATTTGTAATTGAGGTAAATACCATTAAGGTATTTTAAGTTGAGGCCTATGGTCAGAAGTCGGTTTGGTTCCAGTCTGTACATCTTCGCGTAATTTAAACCATATTCAGCCCAGGTCATGCTGCCGATGAGGGCGTTCTTGACTTTTAACTCCTGAGGATAATCGTAGTGGTAAGTCGATTGCGGGTCAAGCACCTGCATCAGGGCATCGTATGAAATGCCTTTGGCAATGCTGTTTGAACGCAGACGAACAAAGATGCCCGCTCCAAAATCCATGGTACTTATCACAAAGGCCGGTCCGGTGGCCTCTGCTTTAACCTGCGTGTAATCCTTTCCATTCGGGTTTTTTGAAACCACATTCTGGGGCATGTTGCCTTTCACCAGCGACCATGCGGAAAAAGACGGTATATAGGCCATGTTCGACGATACAAGGCTTTGGGCATCGAGCAGATTAAACTGCATATAACATCTGGAATCTGCCGAAGAGGATGGATTCAAAAAGATTCCGGATGTACTCAGGTAATTGCTCTGTTCCATGCCCTGCCTCTCCTGTGAAATGGTAGGTGAAGTAAACTGAATCAAACAAAGTAATATGGCCAGACGCCTGTTCAAGTCTTTATACTTGTTTCAAATCTTCGTGTAATCGGTCCATACAGATCTATCGAAACAGGGAGATGTGCCCTGTTCTGACTTGTTTTTTATCCGTGCCCTTTTCAATGCTTTCGATCCTGTAGGTATATATGTCTTCAGGACAAAGATTACCCTTAAAACGTCCATCCCATTTGCCTTTCGGATCATTGCTGCTGTAAATGGCATTTCCCCATCGATCACTTATGTACAGCGTATAATAGGTGTATTCACATTCAAACACAGGAAAAAAATAATCGTTCCGGTTGTCCTCATTGGGCGTAAAACTATTGGGTATGAGCATCTGGCATTCGCAGGGTTTTATACTCACCAGAACACTATCAAGCGCGGGCGCACAGGGTGGTGTGCTTAATTTTACCCAATACCAGCCTTCCCTGCTGATACTAATACTGTTGCTCACTGCACCGGTGTTCCAAAGTACTCTGCTGCCGGTTTCAGCCTTAACCGAAAGCACCTTTTTCGAATCACCTGCGCACAGGCTAAGTTCGTCAGGCAAGAGATCACGGTTCAACATCACCGATCGTACTCTGAATGTATCACTCACAGAACACAGACCATTGCTGATCTTAACCCAATACGTGCCTGGGTTCAAGATGCTGGTTTTTTGGTGTGTATCGCCGTTGCTCCACAAATAATAACAACCCGGATTGCCAGCGTTCAAGACAAGTTCTTCTGAGCCACACAGAAAAGTGTCGCGCAGGGCATGCCACGGTTTTGAGAGATAAAGGAGTTCAGTGCTGTCATGCAGTATTTTATTGAAATAGGAGGAATACACCTCTACGCTGTATTTCCCGCTTTTATTCACCTGCAGGCGGCTGCTGTTGGTTATAATTCCGGCAGGCGTGCGCCAGTAAATGGATGTATAGTCGTAGTAACTCATTCTAATGTCAAGCATCAGTCAGTCGCCTTCGCACTCGCTGATTGTATCCCTCAGCAGATCCATGTCCTGGGCCTTAAACCACAGGGGAGCCATTAAAACAAAAAGAAATATGCCGGCAAAATTCTTCTTCACAATTCAATTGTAATTTGAATGCGTGTTCCGTTCAGACTGGGATCAATATCCGAACGGTCTATCATGTCCAATTCCTGTTTCTTGCCACTAAGCCGTGAATTGATATCGAGAATATTGCGAATGGTTAATGTACCCAGCGATTTATGGCCTGTTTTCACCTTGTCTTGTGATTTGTTCAGTCCAATGCCATCGTCTTCGATCGTGATCAGCAGATGCTTTTCATCCGGCATTGAAAAGTAAATATCAAGTCGGCCAGGTGCATGCTTGGGTAAAATTCCGTGAAGAATGCTGTTTTCAACATGCGGCTGAATGATCATATTCGGAATCATCACTTTTGTGGTGTCAATGTTCCCATCAATGTGAATGGCATACTCGAATTTATTCTTGAAGCGTTCTTTCTCGAGTTCAAGGTAATATGTTAACCGTGCCAGCTCGTCGTAAAGACTGATCTCTCTCTGGGCGGCCTTTTCGATGATCATTCTGATCAATCTCGAAAATTTGGCAAGATACTCGCTGGCCTTAAGGCTGTCGTTTGAATTGATGTAATTCTGGATCGATGTGAGGGAATTAAAAATAAAATGCGGACTCAAAAGTGAGTTCATAGCCTGGTGTTTGAGTTCGTTGATCTGCTGTTCCTGCTTCAGGCGCTTTTTCGCGAGATGCTTCACCCGTCTGACCCAGATAAAGCTTATCAACCCAAGCAACAAAAGACTTGCGATGGTCAGAACAAAATAAAGGGATTGTGCTTCGCTGATCTTTTTCTCCTTCACAATGCTGATTGAAGTGGGCTCACTCCAGTTGATGTTGTCGGCAGACACCTTAATTTCAATGCGGTGTTGCCCACCTGAAAGTGAAATGTTAAGCGAGAGATCGTTGAATTCCCGCCAATTCTCATCATCCAGTTTATACCTGAAAAATTGCCTGTTAGGCTTCACGAAAAGCGGCGAATAGAATTGCACCGATATGTTATCCTGAGAGGCGTTTAGCTGGTAACTGCCTGTTTTGAACGGGATCTCAAGGCCCTGGCAGAGCACTTTGTGTATACTCACCGGTTTAATGCCCCTGTTTATCCTCGCGATATTTATGAGCCGTGTCATGGAGATCCCTCTGGCTGTGGCAATACTCAGGATCTCCTCACTGAGGCAGATGTCGTTCACTGAATTAGACAGCAGCCCGTTCGATTTGTTGATTATCTGAATCGGCTCAAAGTTGCGGTTACAGATCAGCACACCATCCAGAGTAGCCAGCCAGATAGCGTCCCCGTATACTTTTATTTTCTTTACGCTGTTGAGCTGGAAATTACCCAGCTTGGTGATAAGCCTGTTATCCGTTACATCTGTTATGCCGGCTTCGTGCGCCACCATCAGCTTGCCGTTCACCATCACAATGTCATTGATATTAAAATTCAAGGCGTCACGGACCAGATTACTGTGGCGTTTGCTTTCAAAATCGTATTTGTACAAACCGTTGCTTGTGGCAATGTAGAGTGATTTATTCAATGTATACAAGGCGTTCACCGCAATGCGGTAATCGGGGAAAGAAATGAGGGTATCGAGACAGCGGTTACCACCTGCATCACACAAAAGTATGTTCGCGTTCCAGTCCGCCACTATACTTTGGGCCTGATTGAGCGGGTAAAATTGCCGGGCCACAACCGGTTGCAGGCGATACGAGTTTTTTGAATCAAAAAACAAGGAAGGTTTGCTGTTAAAGTGGCTTCGTTTAGCATAATAAATGACACCATTTACCTGAACCAATCCCGACACGGGTTCCATAAATACATCGTCGGGTTCTGACAAAACACGGGTTTGGTTGTTGGTGGTATTTAAGCCAAAAAGACCGTTATTAGTTGCCGCCACCAGCAGGTTATCCTTCAGGAAAACCTGGTTCACGCTCAGGTTCTTGTTTTTATAAAGAAACTGAACTGAATTGAAAATGCTGTTTTGAATGAAATACAAACCGTCGTTGAAGGTGCCTACCCATATGTTGTTGTCGGTGTCGCGGTATACACTGTTGATGAGAGTTGGAGCAATTCCCAGTATGCCAAACATATCGTACACCTTGCCGTTCTGGTAGAGGTAAAGATTTTCATCGGGAAAGGATGTGAACCAGATTCGCCCGAATTCATCGCAAATCAGTTTATCAATGCTCTGGTCACCGCTCATCGAAAACGTTGTGCTCTTGTCCGGATACTCCGGATTAATTTGTGACACAAAATTCATGTTTTTAAGCACCACTATTTTTCCACTGCATCCCAGGAGTAATTCGTCGGAAAGTGATTCTGCCATGGCATATACACCAGAATGAAGTTTGATGTCGAGTTTTTTCTGCCGTCCTTCTGATAGTTCATAAAGCCCGTCGCTTCTGCCCAGCAACAATTGTCCTGACCTGGTTCTGTAAATGCAATAGGCCTGGTTCATGTGGTCCTTTGTCTTCACCTCATCCTGAACAAGTCTGGCATCTGACAGGTGAATGCTCTGGAGTTTTATGCCACTGGTGAGAAGGTACAACCAGTCACGATCGAACACTATCCGGTCGGCATTGTTTGAAAAACGCAAAGCTTTGGGAAAATGAAAACTTCTGTCTTTCAGATTGTATTCTGCTATTCCCTCTCCCCGAACCGAGAGGTAGATGCTTTCTTCATTCCTGATGCTGGCATTCAGCAAGGTGTTGCTTTTCAGACTGTCGATCAGTACCTGTTCAAAACGGTACCCGTCGTAGCGGTACACGCCGTTTTGTGTGGTGAAGTACATCAGGCCATTGCTGTGCTGCTCAATATGAAAAATATTGGCGTTGTTAAGCCCCTCTTCAGAGCCGAGTTTCTGAAAGTTGAAGGAAGGTGTTTGGGAAAATGCCCAGAAGGGCAGAAAATAGAACAGGAGGTATTTACAAAAACGAAACAATGCAGTATAAAAATACAAAAAGCCCTGAAAAGGGCTTTACAACTGCAATCTGATTTATCACTTGGGGGTAACGGACTTGGTTTTAATGTATTCACCAAATTCCTGTATCCTGGCTTTGCTCACCTGCACATGTGTGCCATCGCTCAGGATGACCTCCCCGCCTTCGTGATTACTGTATTCTTTGATGTAGTTAAAATTGATCAATGCCGAGCGGTGTACTCTGAAAAAATCCTGAGGAGGAAGTATGCTTTCAAACTCTTTCAGTGTTTTACTGGCAATGATCTTTTTCTGTCCGTTCAGGTAAAGGTTGGTGTAATTGTCGCTGGCTTCCAGCCATACGATATCTTTAATGTCGACCAGGGTGAACCCTTTGCTGTGATTGATCAACACCAGGTTTTTATTGTCCTCTGGTTTCGCGCTGCTTGCCGAGCCCTTATTTTCATAGTGTGTGATCACTTTACGTATGGCTCCCTGAAGTTCACTCAGGATAAGGGGTTTAAGCAGGTAATCGATGGCTCCGGCTTTTACGGCGGTAATGCCATGTTCGCTATAAGCCGTAAGAAAAATCACGCAAAAGTCGCGGTTGTAAATTCCTTCCAGCATTTCAAAGCCATTCATGCCGGGCATATTGATATCCAGGAAAACCACATGGGGTTTCAGTTCCTGTATTCTGAGTTTACCATCCGGACCATTATCGGCCTCTCCAACAATTTCCAGCTCAGGGCAGTATTTGCTGATCATGTTCCGGGTGTTGCTCCGGCTGTCTTCTTCGTCATCTATGATAACGGCTCTGTACTTCTGCATTTTTTTGAGCTAATCTAAGTACTAAATTAGTGAATTTTCGGGCCACTTAGCCAAAGTGCGCTGTGGCTGAGTAAACCCGAATATTCTGTTCTCGAAATGTTAAGACATAAAAAAAGCCCGGCTTTTGCCGGGCTTGATTTTGAGAGAGCTGTATTCACGCTGTTTTTTCATTCAGCTGAACCTCATTCGCCACCACTTCTGTGATGTACTTTTTCTGCCCGTTCTTGTCGGTGTAATTGCGTGTAACAAGGCGACCCTCAATGCTGACGAAACTGCCTTTCTTGAGATCACTTTCCACACGATCGGCTACTTTGCCCCAGGCTGTGATAAAATGCCATTGTGTGTCTGAGGATTTTTCGCCACTGCGGGTGGTGTACTCTTCGTTGGTGGCCATTGAGAACCTGGCCAGTTTGTTTCCGTTTTCAAATGTTTTGATTTCGGGGTTGTTACCGAGATTGCCGGTTAACTGTACTTTGTTTATTGCATTCATGATTTCTGGTTTTTAAGGATTTAACATTTCAGGCTGCCTTTTCACTTTTGCTTATCACAAAAAGTTCATTTGCCACGATCTCTGTGCTGCTGCGCTTATCGCCCTGTTTGCTTGTGTACTCACGGTTTTGCAGTTTTCCGTCGATTGTTACCTGAGTGCCTTTTTGAAGAATACGCTCGGCTATACCTGCCAGGTGCCCCCAGGCAATCACACGGTGCCATTGCACCTTACTCACTTTTTCACCGTTTTGGCGTGTGTAAGATTCATTCACAGCCAATTGGAAACTGGCTACCTTTTTTCCGCCTTCGAGCTCTTTCACTTCTGGGTTTGCACCTAAACGTCCAACGAGTTGTACGTGATTTTTGATGTTCATCATGATTTCTGTTTTTTTTACTGTTATTGTTTTTTTGTTTTGTTTTTCCGACCCTGAACCTGAATTCAAACCGCGTTGTTCCGAATCGCTGATGCAAAGGTGTGGTGATGAGATTCGGGGATTCGGTTCTTAAGTATTTGAATCCGGAAGAAATCATTTGTAGTCGTTTGTTGTCGAATAAAATGCGCGTATCTTGTTGTTTTTGTGGTCTTTACATGTCTTGCGGTTTTTGTTCGGAAAAGCATGAAATATCCGGTTCAAGGAAAAATATTCTGCAAAAGGCTGTTATTATCCGAAACTTGAGCAGGCCTTTGAGCGTTTAATACCTGTTACCAATAAACCTGAGACTTTTATAGCTATGCACTGGACCGATACCCGAAAAACGCTTCCAAAAAATCACAACCGCATCGTGCTCGTTTACCATGAAGGTGGTTATTATGTAGCCCGATACGACAAATTCAAAAAAGGCTTTAGTCTGCAGAATGGAAATTTTCTTTCCTGCGAAGGAGACACCCATTTGCACTGGACAGAATTGAGTCCTCCCTGAGCCACCGCGAGGCTGGTTCAGGGAAGACTTTTACCAGGCTAAATTCACTGCGTCACAAAATGCAGGTCGATACTGCTGGGCTGGTTGGCGGGGTAACCCTGTAATTTTATTTTTCTGAATTTTTCTTCCAGAATTTTTCTCAAACCAGGTTCATGAACCGAGGCTCTCACCTGATTAACCATACCGCTGCTGTCAACAGTAAAGTAGAACCGCACGGTACTGGCATTTAGTCGCTGTGCAAGCTCATTTTCCACTTGCATCTGCGATCGTATTTGAGAACTGTAATTGATTTTGCGGGGAGCCAGGGGAGCATTGTTGGCCCTGGCACCGTTGAGGGAGGCCAGCATCAGCAAAAGGATGCTTGCAATGGTTACTGGATTCATGTGTTTTAAATTTTAAGCATAAGACGCAGCCCTTTCTGATTTTGTTACAAAGGCATTGCTTTTTTTTACCATACTGAGGCTATAACGGATCTCAAACCAAATCGACCACACATCACCCAATGCTACCTTTTATCAGGGAATTCTTCAAAACCGGTTCACCTTTCATCCCGGATCAGTCCTAGCAAGTCAAAATTGATATCCCTCCGAATTCAATCATCCCCATCCTGCTCTTCGTCGAAAATAATTGTGAAAGCCGTCTAATGATTTGTATACTTGTGACAAGCCCGTCTGCTATGAGGATAATCCGGATTCTGTTCCTGTGTTTAATGTTATGCTCCCTGGGTTCTTCAGCTGTGCCTTCAGGCATGCGCTTCTCCAATGAATTTTATGCCGCCCAGAAGTACTTCTACCATGAAGCCCTGAAAAAATTTCCCAAACTCGCTAAAGACAAATACTACCCTGAAATTCCGGTGAGGGGAAACATTAGCCCCGAAGAACTCAAATCCATAGCAGCCATGCCCGACTTTTTTGAAGCCCGGCGTGTGTTTACTGAAGAGGTTAAACGCTTTCCCGAGCAGGCTTACCCTGAAATTTTCAGGTTTTTATTTAATCACCCCGGTCTTCAGGTTTCTCCGTCCAACAAAGCCAAATTCGAAGCCCTGGAAGCCTATTTTCTGGCTTTTAACCATTTGTTTTGCAGCGACAAGTATTATTACTTTCATCCCAATGCCAAAACTTCACCTTGTCCCCTGGTTTTTATATACAGTGATGATAAGAAGAACAGTCTCAGCCTGAACCTATATAGCAGCCTGAAGAGCCCGCTGAACCTATTGCTCTCTTTCAGTCCTGGCGGTGATTATCTGATTCAGCAAAACAAAGGCAGTGTAACGCTAAAATCCGGAAGCAGCCAAAGCCTCAAGCTTCAGGTGAACCTCAGTAAACTCAAATCAGATTCCCTTTTCAGGACCATTTCCCTTGTGCTGAACGATCCGGCCCAACCGCGGATCAAGATCATGGCGCCCGTGATACTTTTGCCATCTAATCGTTTTCTGAATGCGCCCGCGCATTTCTATGACTTGACTTATAGTTACAACAGTCACCTGAAGAATATCGACCTATATAAGGACAGGACCAGCGGACCTGAACGCTGCAGCAACAACAACTGTTCAGGAAAATGGCTTATCCCCCTGCGTTCTCCAAACAGGGAATTCAGGGATTCACAATTTGGAGAAGCTGGTCATATCCAGTTCAGTTTCTGCAGTGAAGCAGCACCTTATTCTTCAGGCCGAAACGGACTTCATTTCCGGCTGAACGAGTTGGGTAGCCTGGAAGGTAAAAGCCGGGATTGTCCAGGCCCTGTGGATCATTCCAGCGCCCCCTGTCCCGCTGAGAGCCCGAACAACGGGAAACAAATCTATGGCACCCGCAGAATAGACTGCGGTATCTATATTCCAGAAACGGGTTTGTATATTCTCGACCTGAGAATAGATTATCATGATCTCAAAACACAGTTCAACGAAAATCCCGAACTGAGCTGGCTTCAGGATAAAAAACTGATGATAACAATAAGCGATGCAAACGAGAAAATTCTGTTCAAACAATTGCTCACACAATCTGCCTTCAAGGGACAGGTAAAAGACCTTAAAGGCGGGCATTACAGGTTTTCGCTCTTTCCGGTTACCGAAGACAGCAGCAAGCCCAACCCCGCCTTCGAAATGAATTACCTGAACCAGGCCGGGCGCGCCCATTTCGATTTTGAATTGAATGCCGAACTCAGCCTTGTGCCGCTGAAATAAAATCCGGCTCGTTATTGCATTGAATTATGCTTATCTTTTCACTGCGATTACGCCTTGAATTCTAAAACCCATGCAGCATGAGCAAAAAGAAATCACTTAAGTCCGCACCCAAAAAGAAGGCGAGAGCCAAAGCCCCTGCCAAAAAAACCAGGGTTTCCAAATCAAAAACCAGTCTTGCGAAAGGCAAAAAGCCCAAGCAGAAAAAAAAGTCAAAGGGAAACGGAGAGATCGACCTGGAATGTTTTCTGACTACAGCCTGCATCAGACATAAAGGTTTAGGTGACAACTGCAAAGAACTCCGTTTGCTGAGGGATTACCGCGACGGTTACCTGAGATCCAGGCCGTCAGGACGGCAACTGGTTGACGTGTATTACAAGCTGGCACCTGACCTGGTGCAGCGCATTGAAGGGGATGCAGAAAAGAGTAAGATTTATACCTATATCTACAGTGTGGTACAGAATTCATGTTCATGCATCCTGAACAAAGATTTCATGGAAGCCCGGATTCTGTATAGCAAAATGGTGAAGAAATTGCTCAGGCGGTATGCGTGAGAATGAGATTTACATTGAAACGCAAAGCACTTACAATGCCATTGCCGGTTTATATGCCGAAAAATTTATGCGGCTTGGACTCTACAACCAGAGTTACGACGCTTTTTGCGCGCATCTGAAACAGAATGCGAGCGTTCTTGAAATTGGCTGCGGTCCGGGTAACATCAGCCATTACCTGCTCGATAAAATGCCTGGGCTTCAAATCCTGGGTATAGATTTCGCGGAAAACATGATCAGTCTCGCCAGGCAAAATGTTCCAGGGGCCGAATTCAGGCAATTGGATTGCCGCTCGGTTTCGGCATTGAACACCACATTTGAAGCGATTATTTCTGGCTTCTGTATTCCATATCTTGCACCCGATGATTGCCAGAAACTTTTTCAGGACTGTTTTGCCTTGTTGAAGCCAGGTGGCATTTCTTACTTCAGCTTCATAGAAGACCATCATGAACGTTCCGGATTTCAGTATAGCAGCGACAAGCGCCACAGGACCTATATTTATTATTATGGCGAAGAGCAGATCCGATCAGGCTTGATCAGGGCCGGCCTAATTCCCATAGAAACATTCAGAATAGAATATCCCCGGGGAGAAGGTTCAGAGATCCATACCATTTATCTTGCACAAAAAAAATAATTTGCGCACTAGAGTTTGGGGCGTATGCTGTATTTAGAATCTATACTTTTTTGTTTTTTCTTTTTCTTTTCCGGAGCATCGTTTTGCTCTTTAGCCTGAATTGAACTTTTAGAACCTTGTTTTGCTGTTGCATTGGCTTTATTAGGATCCTGAGCTGGCGCAGAGGGTTGTGCTGTTTTCTCAGCTGAATTCGATTGTGTAGGCGGAGTTCCTTTCTCGATTTTCGTTTTGGTGTTTTTAACCTG
>DAOMFS010000024.1:0-43762 GCA_035429925.1 Bacteroidia bacterium
GGCGATGAAGGCCTCCGGCGTCCACGTGGAGCCGGACGTCGCGATGGGCGTGGCGGCGCAGTTGCGTGACAGCGGCCACGTGTCGCGCGCGCGGCTCGGCGTCACGATCCAGTCGCTGGACCAGGGCCTTGCGCAGTCGTTCGGACTCGAGACGGCGAAGGGTGCACTGGATTGGTGGCCGCGGATCCCAGACCGTCTCCAAAATTCCAGGTGTAAGTGCTCGCCCCAACTGAGGTGTTTGTGAATGTGGCCGGATATGGCGAACAGCCCCCCGACAGATTGTTGCTGATGAAGTTGGCCACAGGCCTGGGTTTCACGATCAGTACTTTTTTAAGGCTGTCGCTGCATCCAGCTCCGGTGCCCACCTGCAAACTTACGGTATAGGTCAGGAAAGACTGACTGCTGTTCAGATACGTATAGGTTGGATTACTCAGGTTTGAAGTTGACGTTGGTGAAACGCCGAATTTCCAAAGTGAAGTACTGTTGTTCACCGAGGTGTTGCTGAAACTCACAACAAAAGGCGGACAGGATATTGTTGGAGAGAACACAAAATTAGCCGTGGGTTTCAGATTCACCAGAACGTTCTGGCTGATTGAATCTTTACAGAATGCCGACGCGGCAATGAGTTTAACCGTATAAGTGCTGGGCGCGGTATAGGTGTGGCTTGGATTGGTTTGTGTGGAAACAGCCGAGCCATCGCCGAAGTTCCAGGTGTAAGATGTGATGGGATTTGTACCGGTGATTGTAGAGGTGTTGCTGAAGTTGGCCGCCGAGCCAACACAGGCAGTGATGGGCGGAAAAGCGGGCAGGGGATTGGGGCGCACAACAACGCTGAGCGTTTTGCTGTTGCTGCAACTTGTACTGGCCGTCACAGTGAGAGAGGCTGTGAAGCTGCCGGTGAGGGTATAGTTCTGCGGTGGCGGTGCCTGCAAAGTACTGGTGTTGCCGTTTCCAAAGACCCAGCTCCATTGTACCGCAAGGGTTGAACTTTCGGTGAATGTTGCGTTGATGATGCTGTTGCAGCCAGAAGCAGGATTTACAGTGAAATTGGCCACAGGCGAAGCGAGAATATTAACCACCGCATAGGCTGTATCGGTACAGGCACTGCCGGCGCCGCCAACAAAAGCCACCAGCTTCACGGTAAAGGTGCCTGCAGATGTATAGGTGTGGTTTTTGTTCCCATTACCCAGATTCACAAAGCCACCCCCATCGCCAAAATTCCAGAGGTAACTCACGCCAGGGGGACTGGCATTGGTAAAGTTGAGCACAGCATTCTGACAAAGGTTACCACCCGGCGCTGCAAGGCTTGCCGTTGGCGGACTCACCACCTGAACGGTGATGATGGCTGTATCTATGCCGCAAAGATTGCTGTCACGCAGCATCACTGAATACGATCCCAGTCCCGGATACTTGATGGTTTTCGGAAAAGTTGGCGGCCATGGATTCCAATTGTAAATAGAGTCGTGTCCAAGCCCCCAGTAATTGCCGAAGTTCCACCATTCCTGGCGTTGAAAGGTGTTGCCCTGCGGAACACAATTCCTGTTGGTGGTGTTCATAAAGGTGAAGGTGGTGTCGGGATAACATTTCACCAATTGATCCGGCGTGATCATGGCATCATCGATATCGTAGATTTGCAGGGGGTTCCAGGTTGAATTGGAAGGCACCACATTGCAATAATTCTGAGCAAAAAGGTTTACCTGAGTCTGGCAGTTGACCGTACCCTTCAGGTACGCGTGTGTTACCAGAGCACCAGCATTGCTGCTGTTGAAGATCAGGGGAGGGGTACCGTCACCAAAATTGTATGTGAAACTGGTGTTGGAACTCACGTTGGTGCTGGTGTTTTGAAAGGTGAGCGTTTTGGGCGCACAACCAAGTGTGGGCAGGCCTGGTGGAATGCTGATAACCGCGTTGGTAGGAAGTTCCATAACCACCAGTGCATTCAGGTTGCAGGTGAGCGAAGGTATGGTCAGACTGATGTTATAAGTGGCGGTGCCCGCAGCATAAGTATGTGTTATGGTGTTTGAATTGGCTGTGTATGAAACACCATTGGTGTTGGGACTGCCATCTCCCCAGTTGATGCTGAAGGCGCCAAAACTGCTGCTGGAAGCAAATGTCAGTACATAAGGACCACCGCTGCAACTCACAAACAAAGGATTGGATGTGGGTGTACCGGAAGAATTATAGATTAGCGGACACTGGGCAGAAAGAACCAGTCCGAAAAGAAGAGCGGTGCAAAGGAATATTTTTCTTTTCATAAACGGGCATCCTTTCAAATGGCAAGTTTGTAAGCCGGGTTCTGTTTCACCCCAACATTATGGGGTATATTCATCATTTATCTTTGCGACCTACCCGTTACAGGTTCCGTTTCCGGAAGGAGACGAGCAGCCTGCTCCTGTAACCTATTTGGTCTTACAACATCCGAGGTTTTCCCAATCCCTGCATCACTGCCGAGACTCGTGAGCTCTTACCTCACGTTTTCACTATCACCCCGGGACGAACCTGGGGCTACCTGGTTTTCTGTGGCACTCTCTGTTGCAGAACATTTCGGTTCTGCACCCACCCTTTCAGATGGCGGATTGCTCTGTGTTGCCCGGACTTTCCTCTTCTCCACAAGGGAAAAGCGATGAAAAAACTTGCAGTTAAATATACGGATTTTGTTTTTGCACGTTGCAGATTTATATCATCTTCAGCCGATTTAGGGCTTGAAATACAGATACCTGAACGAAAGATTCAAAGCTTTAATCCTTCCCTCACTACATCTTGTATGGTAAAATACGTGTCCGGTAGAATAGTGGAGTGAATGTCTTTTAAGGAAAACCATTCCACCTTATCGATATCTTCTTCCGTTTGCGGCACCAGCTTTCCCCTGTACTTGCAGTTCATGTGGTACCAATAGGTTTGCTTGAGCGCCATTTTGCCTTTGTAAGGGTAAAGGTGAAAGGTAGGGGAGAGTGGTGCAAGTATGCTCAGTTCCGAAATCCCGCACTCTTCTTCACATTCCCTGATCGCCGCATCCGCGTTGCTTTCGCCTTTGTTCAGCTTGCCTTTGGGCAGGTCCCAGCGCTTGTGCCGGTGAATGAACAGAAATTTGCCATCCTGCTCAATAAAGCCGCCGGCTGCTTCTATATAAACAAAATCCTTTTTTAACTCCTCCAAAACCTTATCAAAACTCAGGTCCCTGATCAGAATTTGTATGTTTCTGTCGTGATCCACAAAATCTTTCAGGGCTTTACTCAACACACCCCCCTTGTCATAAGTGCCTTCGTAAAAATTAACCGATTGGTTGTGTGAAACTTGCGCTTCGTCACCGATAAAATGCAGGCAAGCCTGATTAAAGTAAATTTTGTTGTTCATAAAATAGTCCTGAACGGGCCTCAACTAAATCTTAAATTTGCCTTATGACCTCATTTGATAACCCGGCGCATAAAATTGCCGAATTTCTCTTACAAATAAAAGCCGTTAAACTTGAACCCGAACAACCCTTCACCTGGGCCAGCGGAATAAAATCACCAATTTACTGCGACAACCGCAAAACCCTTTCTTATCCCAAGATCAGAACTTACATCCGTCAGCAATTTGTGGAGTCGGTGAATGAACATTTTGGAAAACCCGACGTGATCGCAGGCGTGGCAACCGGTGGAATAGCTTTGGGCGCTCTGGTGGCTCAGGAAATGGGCCTTCCCTTTGTGTATGTGCGCAGCGAAGCTAAAAAACACGGCCTCACCAATATGATTGAAGGTGTTGTGGAAAGCGGCCAGAGCGTGGTTGTAATTGAGGATCTGGTGAGTACAGGCGGAAGCAGTTTGAAAGCGGTGGAAGCCCTGCGCGCCAAAGGCTGTGTGGTGAAAGGCATGGTAGCCATCTTCACCTATGAGTTTGAAGAAGCCAGAAACAACTTTAAACAGGCTAAATGCAACCTGAAAACCCTGACCAATTATTCCACCCTGATCGATATTGCCTATAAAAAAGAGTATATCGCTAAAAAAGACATTGAAAGTCTTAAACAGTGGAAATTGAATCCCGCAGGCTGGGCTGAAAGCCTGGTGAAATAAGTGGCTGCTTTTACACTGGACAGTGACACACGATCCACTGTTTCAACACCTGCGGATTTATATGCCTTTCTCTCTGATTTCAGGCACTTCAACAGTATTTTACCTGAAGATAAAATAGAAGATTTCAGGGCAGAAGCCGATTCCTGTTCCTTTACCATCAAAGGCATTACACCGCTTAGCATACGCATTGTTGAAAAAGAAACAAACCGTTTCATTCGCTTCAGCAGCGAAGGCCTTTCCAAATTCAATTTTAGACTTTTGGCGCAATTTCATGGCGATGCACATTCACCCGGACAGTGCAGTGTTCAAATGCAGGGCGAACTCAATCCCTTTATTCTGAAAATGGCCGAAAAGTCGCTCCGCGCGCTCATCAACAGCATGTCCCTTAAGTTGTCACAGCTTCAATTACCGCAAACATGAAAATAAACGCCGCCATTCAATTGCTGCCTTTTCCTGAACAAAAATCCAAGTACATCCTGATCGATGAGGCTATAGCCCTGATTGCCCAGAGCGGACTGGCGTACAAGGTATGTCCCTTCGAAACCGTGGTGGAAGGTGAAAGCGAAGCGGTGTACGCCCTGATCAACAACATACAGCAGACTTGTCTTGCTTCGGGTTGCGATGAGTTGCTCCTGAACATCAAAATACACGCGGCGAACCGCGATCTGCATTTCAGTGAGAAGCTCGAAAAATACTGAGATCAGAATTGGATAAGTATCCGGGTGCGCTATTCAGGTTTATTCAGTACCTTGTTTTTATTTTCACATGAAAACAAAATCTGCAGTTTACCGGGCTTTTCTGTTAATATTTTTCAGCACAGTAGAAATCACTTTTGCGCAAGTTCAGGATGTCAACGGCATGCCGGATTCAGGCAGAAATATGCAAACGATTATTCAACCCTTGCATGAAATTCTTAAAAGCTCATACACCTGTGATTCGGTAAGAAATATTGGCGAATTGAACACTGTGACAGATGCCGATGCCTATGCCTGGCTGAGTACAGATGGCCTGAGAATATACTACACCAGGGCTTCGGGTGCTACCAATACAATTTATCAGAGTTCACGCGCTTCACTTTCATCACCATTTGTTTCACCGGTTCCGGCTGATCCCATATTCAACGGTTCATTTTCTGCCTGGTTCAGCGATAACGAAAAAGAAACCTTTTTCAAAGGTCCTTCATCCCTTATGTATTCCAACCGGATTTCCTCAAGCACCGCATTTGCCACTCCAACAACCGTGGTACTTCACGGTATGCCGGCATCAGGTTTTTTTGCCGGTCCATCCCTGGCGCCAGGGATGCAGGAAATGTACCTCTTCACCTACCTGAACCCTTCTCAAACCTATATCATGCGTCTGATCAAAACCGGCAATTTTGATTATACTGTAATAGATACACTGGATGTTCCTCCAGGCAGGTTACCCGGTCCTGGCCAACTCTCCAAGAACGGACTCCGCTATTACTTTAGTCTCGATTCAATGGGCATCACGCGAATATACAGGTGCAGCCGCATGAACATTACCGCCACATTCGGACCGGCTGTAAAATTCACACCTGTGTATTCAACAGGTTCTTTTAACGGTCAGCCCAGTGTGAACGCTGGAGAAAATGTTTTTGCCTGGACCGGCAATTTTGGATCAACCTGGGCCGGTAATGACTTGTACACGCTCTGTCTGGGCACTGCAGGCACAACAAATACGGCCTTTCCGGAATCGCCTCGGTCGTGCTTGCTGGTGCCAAATCCCTCACAGGGACAATTTAGTTTAAAGCTTCCGGACAATGAATACGCTCAAACATTTCATTTGGAGATATTGGACGCTTCTGGCAAACTGGTATATGAGAACTACATAACCGGAAAGGACGCCCTGAATCTGGATTTTTTATTCAAAGGCCTGTATTTGATTCGTTTGAATGGACAAACCTCAAGTTATACAACACGTTTGATAATAAACTAAAAAAGAAGAGACACGTCAGTTAATATCCTGCGCGTGTCGCCTCATAAGCATTAAAACTGCCGTTGGCCACCGCCACAAGTTCCATTTGCCTTGAGGAACAAAACACCTGGCATTCCACAAAAAGCAGGCGTTTTCCTTTTCTGAGCACTTTGGCTTTGGCTAGCAATTCATCGTCTTTTAAAACTGGTGCAAGAAAATTCAGCTTGAATTCCACGGTGCTCACTACTTTTTGATCCTCGAATACTGCTGAGAGGGCGGCCACACCCAGGCTGGCATCCACCAGAGAGGCAAGCACACCACCATGCGCGGCATGCGGGGTGGCGAGGTGTTCGGTACGTACATTCATTCTGTATTCCACCTGGCCGGCAGAGATCACTTTAAAATCCATTCCCAGCATTCTGCCAAAGTGATTGTGTTCAATGTATTTTTCGAGGAGATTCTGTTCCATGTTCAAGAAAAGCAATGCTACAAAAAAAAATTTGCCCTTGATCCTGCTGAAGAATTAAAATTGCAAACTTGTGTTGTGGGTGAAGATATGTCTTGCTAAATTTGAAATTGCCTATGTCTGAAACCCGGGAAGAAGAGCTGATAGAAGTTCTTGGCGCACGCTCGCACAATCTGAAGAATATCAATGTCAACATTCCACGCAATAAACTGGTGGTGATCACCGGACTAAGCGGCAGCGGAAAGTCCTCACTGGCGTTCGATACTATATACGCAGAAGGACAAAGGCGATACATAGAGAGTTTTTCGGCCTATGCCCGCCAATTTCTGGGTAACCTCGAAAGACCTGATGTTGACAAGATATCGGGGCTTAGCCCGGTTATTTCCATCGAACAGAAAACGGTCAACAAGAATCCACGCTCAACTGTTGGCACCATTACTGAGATCTATGATTTTATGCGGCTGCTCTTTGCGCGAGCCGCTGAGGCTTTCTCCTACAATACCGGCGAAAAAATGGTTCGTTACAGTGATGAGCAGATTCTCGACGTGATCCTCAAAGCGTATAACGGGCGCGACATTATGCTCTTGTCGCCTCTGATAAAAGGCCGCAAAGGACATTATCGTGAGTTGTTTGAAGAGTTGCGCAGGAAAGGTTTTACTAAAGTAAGGGTTGATGGTGAGATCAGAGATCTGGTGCCAAAAATGCAAACCGACCGATACAAGGTACATGATATAGAACTTTTGATCGACAGGATGGAACTCAGTTCGGACCTCCGTTCCCGCCTGAACACTTCCCTGCAACTGGCGATGAAGCAAGGCAAGGGTAGTATGATGCTGATTGCGGTAAACAAGGAGACTCAGCCACAAAAGATCAAATCAAAAAGCAAAACCACGAAAAATGCCGGTGTCGAAAAGCCTCGGTTTTTCAGCCGTTTGCTGATGTGTCCCAGCACCGGTATAAGCTACGATGAACCGGCTCCGAATTTGTTTTCTTTCAACTCGCCTTACGGAGCCTGTCCGCAATGCAACGGCTTGGGTGAAATATCAGAAATCACACTGGACAAACTGCTCACCGATCCAAAGTTGTCCATCGCCAAAGGCGCTCTGGCACCTTTGGGCAGCATGAAAAGCGGAGGCAGCTGGATCTTCAAACAACTTGAAGCCATCGGCGAACATCTTGGTTTTGGACTGGATACCCCGTTTGAAGATCTGAGTGAAGAAGCTGTGAATGTCATACTTTACGGAAGCGAAGAGTTGTTTAAAGTAAACACTGATGCAGGTAGTTACAACACCTCCTTTGAAGGCATCGCAACCTTCATCAGCAGACAGGCCGAAGAAGACAGTGGGCCGGCCATGCAACGATGGGTACAGGGTTTTACAAATAAAAAACCTTGTCCTTCCTGCAAAGGCGCACGCCTCAAAAAGGAAGCCTTGTATTTTAAAATTGCCGGTAAAAACATTGCCGAACTTTCTGATCTTGATATTTCCCTGCTTCAGGAATTCTTTAAAAACATTGAATCTAAGCTCGACAAAAAACAACAGCAGATTGCCACGGAAGTACTTAAGGAAATTCGCTCGCGTATACAGTTTTTGATGGAGGTAGGCCTCGACTATGTCACGCTCAACAGATCATCCCGTTCATTGAGCGGGGGAGAAGCACAGCGAATTCGTCTGGCCACGCAAATTGGCTCTCAGTTGGTTGGGGTGCTGTATATTCTTGACGAGCCCAGTATTGGTTTGCACCAACGCGACAACCACCGGCTGATCGAAGCCTTAAAAAACCTCAGGGATGTGGGCAACAGCGTTCTGGTGGTAGAGCACGACAGGGATATCATGCTGGAAAGTGATTTCGTGATCGACATTGGACCAGGAGCCGGCCTGCACGGCGGACGCATTGTGGCTTCGGCTACACCGGCTGAAATGAAGAAGTTTGAAACCAGCACGGCAAAATACATTACGGGCAGACTGAAGATTGAAAAACCCGCTTCCAGACGCACTGGCAACGGCAAGACCATTACGCTTACTGCGTGCACCGGCCATAACCTCAGGGATCTGTCAATAGATTTACCTCTTGGGAAATTTATTTGTGTTACTGGCGTAAGCGGGAGCGGGAAGAGCAGCCTGATCAACGAAACCCTGTATCCCATAATGGCGGCGCATTTCTACAATGCTGAAAAAAAGCCCCTGCCTTACGGTAAAATAAAAGGTCTTGAACACATCGACAAGATCATTGAGATCAATCAATCCCCTATAGGCAGAACGCCCCGCAGCAATCCGGCCACCTATACCAATGTGTTTTCCGATATACGCAATCTCTTTTCCGAATTACCGGAAGCCAAGATCAGGGGTTATAAACCTGGTCGTTTTTCCTTTAATGTAAAGGGTGGACGCTGCGAAACCTGTTCCGGAGCCGGAGTAAAAACCATAGAGATGAATTTTTTGCCCGATGTTTATGTGAACTGCGATGCATGCAACGGCAAACGGTATAACCGCGAAACGCTTGAGATACGCTATAAGGGAAAAAGCATCAGTGATGTGCTCAATATGACCATTGAGCAGGCCTGTGTTTTTTTTGAGAATGTACCGGCTATATACAGGCAGATCAAAACACTCCACGATGTAGGTTTGGGTTATATAACACTCGGACAACAAGCAACAACGCTCAGCGGAGGAGAAGCGCAACGCGTAAAACTGGCCACCGAACTGAGTAAAAGAGACACCGGAAACACCTTCTATATATTGGATGAACCCAGTACAGGCTTGCATTTTGAAGACATCCGTGTGTTACTGGAGGTCTTGAACCGACTGGTTGATCATGGCAATACGGTATTGGTGATCGAACACAATCTTGATATCATAAAAGTGGCGGATCATATCATAGATCTTGGACCCGAAGGAGGCAAAAAAGGGGGCCAGATCTTATTCAGTGGAACACCTGAGAATCTTGTTAAAAAAACGAGCTCTTACACCGCCCAGTTTCTCAGACCGGAATTGGTTGATTGAAACCTATCTTTGGTTGAGTAAATCCTTCGGGTAATCCCTTGATTTTTAGTTATCTTTGGTCATATTCTGCTTAGGCCAAACACGCCCTGATCTTGAAACATCTTGTCTCATATGTTTTGCTGCTTTTGACACTGTACACCAGGCTATCGGAAGCACAGCAAAATGACGGACTCATCAGGCCCCAATCTTTTCTCGCTTCAAACGACATTTTTGGGGTTCGTGTTTTTGTAGAAAACAAAGGACAGTTTTTTTACAACAACCGCATAGGAGACAGCACCTTGTTTGTTTACGACGACGGCGCCGAAAAAATACATTTTACAAAATCAGGCATAGTGCATGAACTAAACAAGGTTTACGTGGCTTCCGAAGAACAGATGGAGGACGCGGAAAAAGGCAAGCCGATTAAACTTAAGCCAAACGAACAGTACTTTGTGAAGATGAAGTGGGCTGGGGCTGACTTCAGCCACCTGAGCATTGAGGCCAGCGAGAAGCAGCACCATTACATGACCTACGGCGGACCCGAATACAATTCGGCCTGTTATAAAAAAATCACTTACCGCAATGTGTATCCAAATACAGACGTGGAATTCACTGTTCCCATGGATAAGCCTCATGGCATCAAATACAGTGTTATCTTTCATTCAGGCGCTGATGTTTCCAATTACAAAGTCCTGTACTCCGGTGATGCCTATAAAATCAAACTTAAAGACGGAGAGCTGAAAATCAGGACGCCCCTTGAACCCATTGTTGAACATACGCCCAGCTCATTTTACCAGAACGGTGAAAGCCTTGCTTCGGAATTTCTGCTGAACGGCGACACATCGGAGATACTATTTCCGAAAGGTTACGATGCCGGCCGGGACGTGGTATTTGATCCCTGGGTCACCAGCGTAACAGGCCTGAGCAGTCACAACCACGCCTTCGATGTGGATTACGATTTTGGTGGAAACACTTACATCTACGGCGGAAGCTCGCCTTTTAAGGTCTCGTTTTACAACATGGCCGGTAGTTTGCAGTGGACCTTTTCCGGCGTGGTAATAACACCATTCTGGAATGGCGTTACATATCCCAGCAATTTTGGTGTGGATCGCCTGAACAGCAAGACCTTTATCGGCCAGGGTTGGGTGACCAATCCAGGAGCATCGGTGGTAAGGCTCAACTCAAGTGGTAATTACGATAACCTGATTACTACACCTACCTCCCAATACAATGAAATTTGGGATTTCGGATTTCATTGCACCACAGCAGATGTATTTATTCTTGGAGGAGGAACCAGCTCAAACATCACCGCGGCCACAATTAACACGGTAAACGGCTCCCTCAACACTGCAACATTCAATCCATCGATAGCCAATACCAATCAGGATATTGTTTCACACGCCATTGATGACCAGGGTAACTTGTTTGTATACTACACCGGATTTGCCGTGAACAATAAAATTTCGAAGATCAGCCCAACCTTCAATGGCAATTTGTATTTGGTGCCCAGCGGCATAAACGTATTCGGCGAATTTTCAAACAAAAGCACCTATCAGGGCATTGTGGCTGGCAGTTCTAATGGTTTCAACTGCCTGGCCGTAAACGCCAATTATTTGTTCTACTGGGACGGGGCTACGGTGGCTGCTTACAATAAAAATACCGGCAGCATGGTGGCATCTTCCGCCATATCCGGGATGATAGCCAAAAGGCAAGGCGGCATTGCGGTTGACGATTGCAACAACATTTATCTTGGCGGCAATGGTAATATAATGTGCTATAATTTTAATGGCACATCCTTCAGCAGCCTGACTGCAATTCCCATTGCGAACAGCCCTTACGTTTACGATCTTAAACTGAACCGAAGTACAAAAATGCTGTACGCGAGTGGTGCTACTTTTGTTGGGGTCTTTTCTGCGGTGGTCAGCAATACCTGTAATTCTGTGATCAGTCTGTGCGCCTTTAACCAGGCTGGTGTAGCCGCCAGCAGCACTTCCATCACCTGTGCTACATTAGGTTCAGCTACTGTATCGGCCAATGCAGGTATAGGCCCTTTCTCCTATACCTGGATTCCCTCCGGGCAAACATCATCTGTGGCAACAGGACTCAGTCCGGGTACCTATACCATTGTGGTTTATGATGCCGGCAGTTCTTCCAACTATTCCACAACGGTTTCTTTCGTATCGGCCACACCCCTCAGCGGCAGCGTATACAACAGTTTCATGCTGGGTTGTAACGGTGTGAACAACGGCACAGCTGCGGTAACGAACCTTACAGGTGGCTCAGGCAATCAGAGTTATTTGTGGACCGATGGCACCACCACATACAGCACGGCTTCAGTTAGTGGTTTAGGCGCAGGCCAGTACACTGTTACGGTTACCGATGCGCTCACGGGCTGTGTGTTTGCGCCCAGTTTTACGATTTACGCGCCACCTGTTTTGCAGGGACTCATTTCCGCCTCATCGCTCACAGCCTGTGTGAACACAAGCATCAGCCTGAACGCCATAGGCTCTGGCGGTGTTCCCCCGTATACCTACACCTTCAGCACAGGGGCAGCCAACAGCAGCCTGGTGGTGAACCATGCTCTGGCCTCAACCTATATCTATTCCTTAACCCTGAAGGATGCCAACAACTGCACGAGCACCAGCACCATAGCCCTGGATTATGTGCCCACACCCAGTCTGGTGGTATCCAATGTGTCTATCTGTCCCCTGGAGACGGGCACACTGAGCGCGCTGGGTGCCACAAGCTACACCTGGAATGGTGTAAGCACGGGCAGCAGTTTTACGGCCAATCCCCTGGTGAACACGCAGTACACAGTACTGGGCTCGGCCTTCAGTTGCACCTCTTCCACTACGGCATCCATTATACTCAAGCCTGTACCCACGCCCAGCTTTGTGAGCAACTCACCCCTTTGCCAGGGCATGAGCCTGCAGTTCGGGGCCAGCACGGGAACAGCCTTTGTGTGGAGCGGGGTTAACGGCTATACCTCTTCGCTTCAGAACAATGTGCTCAGCGCGGCTCATCCCAGCCTCAACGGGCAATACCAGGTAACGGTAACGGCAGCCAATTCCTGCACGGCCTCAGCCCAGGGCAGTGTTACGGTATATCCCACACCCACGCTCAGCGCGGCGGGTTCTACGGTATGCGTGACCCAGAGCGTGAACCTTTACGGCAGTTCAGTAGCCGGGGCATCGTATGTGTGGACGGGACCCAACGCTTATGTGTCACTGCAGCAAAATCCTCTTATCAGCAATCCTGCTGTATCGGCCTCTGGGTATTACACGCTTAAGGTCACCAGCCCACAGGGCTGCACCAATACAGCCCAGGCCCATGTCACGGTAACGCCCATGCCGGTGATCAGCTTCACCTCCAACAGCCCGCAGTGCACAGGCAAAACCCTTATGTTCAACGCCTCGGCCAGCACCGGTGCCCTGCAATACCTCTGGAGCGGACCCAACAACTTTACATCTTCCCTGGTGAACCCCAACATCAGCAACATCAACCTCTCACACACGGGTCAGTACAGCCTGAGTTTGAGCGCGGGTCCCTGCAGCCTGAGCTCGGCCCTGAACGTGAGCGTGCATCCCCTTCCACAGCCTGTGGCCTTCAACAGTGGTCCGGTATGCGAGGGCAAGGCTTTTCAGCTGGGGGTGAACAGCAGCGGGCTTACATACAGCTGGACCGGTCCGGGTACTTACTCCTCCAGCCAGCAGAACATTTCTTTTTCAGGGGCCACGCTTAACCACACGGGTTTGTATTCTGTTCTGGTGACCGATGCCAACAACTGTCAGAACAGTTCCAGTACTTCACTCACCGTGCTTCAGAACCCTGTGCTCAACGCCACGGGCGAACAGGTTTGTTTTAAGGAACCCGCCCTGCTTGGGGTAACAGGTGCCAGCACATACTACTGGCAGGGTCCGGCCAGTTACACAGCCAGTGGCTCGGGTCCCATCATTCCAAGTGCCATCAATACCCAGGTGTGGACCTACACGGTAACGGGCACGGCCCAGAACGGTTGCACGGCTGTGGCCACAGCCACGGTGAACACCTGGCCCTTGCCGGTGGCCTCCATCACACTCAACCCAAGGGTTTGTGTAAAATCAACGGTGTATCTCAAAGGCCAGGGCGGATTGCTTTACCATTGGGAGGGCCCCCTGGGTTATCTCTCCGATGTGCAGAACCCCAGCTTCACGGCCTGGAACGCGGGCATGAGCGGTAACTACACACTCATGGTCACCGATGCCAATGGCTGCAGGGGCTTTAGCTCAGCACCCCTGGTGGTGGATCCTGAACCTACCGGAGAGATACAGGCCGACAGGCTCAGGGGATGTGTACCCTTTTGTTCGGGCTTCAGTGTGCAGACCACAGGGGGAGCCGCTTTGCACAACACGCTCTGGGAGATCGGCCAGCAGGTGTACAACGGCGCGGTGTTAAACCATTGCTTTAACCAGCCTGGTAATGTAGAGATCAAAACCAGCTTTGAGAGTGATCAGAACTGCAAGGGTAATCTCAGCCTCATCATAGAGGTGTATCCCTTGCCAGAGGCCGGCTTCACCTACAGTCCGGCCAAACCCGTGGAGAACCAGGACCTGGTGTTCTTTACCAACCAGTCAAAAGGCGAATACCAGAGCAAGTGGACCTGGAGCTTTAACGACGGGGGACAGCGCAAGGGCGAGAACTGTTCTTACCTCTTCTCAGAAGCCGGTGTATATGTCATAGCCCTGCAGGTGGAGAACAAATGGGCCTGCGCCGATACCCTGATCAAAACCATAGAAGTGCTGCCTGATTACAATGTATATGTACCCAATGCCTTTACACCCAATGGTGACGGGCTCAACGATACCTTCTTCCCTGTGCTCAGAGGCGTGAAAACCTTCCAGATGGATGTGTTCGACCGCTGGGGAGCACTCATCTTCGGCAGCAACAGTCCCGAACACGTGTGGGATGGTACCTACAGGGGAGAAGCCTGCAAACAGGATGTGTACAACTACAGACTCCACATCCTCAACAACAGGGGAGAAGAAAAGGACTACACAGGCAATATTAATCTGTACAGGTAAACAAACTGAAAAACAAAATCACATACCTGAGCCTGCTTCTTCTGATGGGTATTGTGTTTTCAGCAAAGGCCCAGCAGGCCCGGCAGCATTTTGCCAAAGGAGGCGACATCTTCGGTATAAGGGTGTTCATCGAGAACAGGGGACAGTATAGGATCGATCATATCAGCCCAGAACCTGCATTGTATGTACTCGACGACGGTATAGAAAAGATCTATTTTACACGGAAAGGTTTGATTTATGAGATGTACGATCTTACGCCTCTCACAGAACACGAGATAGAGGAAAGCCTTGAACAGGGTAAACCTACACGCTTTGAGAAGCCCGAAAAATTTTATGTTCATATGAACTGGGCAGGGTCTGATCCGGGCGCAATAAGAATCGAATCTTCTAAAAGACAAAACCATTATCTGACTTACGGCGGACCTGAATACAATGCGGCGGTGTATAAAAACATCACCTACCGCAATGTGTACCCGGGTATTGACGTGGAATACAGTATTCCTGAAGACAAAACACACGGCATCAAGTATGCAGTGCTTGTGCACCCTGGTGCTGATCCTTCAATGATCAAATTGCTGTATTCAGGCGATGTTAAAAAAATAAGGATGAGTAAAAACGGAGAAGTGCAGGTGTATACACCCCTGTATGACATCGTAGAGCATTTACCCATGACCTATGATTCTCATCAAATGCCAGTTGCTTCTCAGTTCAAATTGAACAAGGATACCATTGGATTTTTATTTCCCGAGGGCTACAACACTAGTGATGGTATCACCATTGATCCCTGGGTTGCCTCGGTAAGCTCATTCGCTTCACCGAATTCGGCTTTTGACGTAGACTACGATTTTGGAAACAACACCTTTATCTACGGCAGCTTGAATCCAAACAGGATAGCCATGTACAATTCGGCAGGCGTGCTGCAGTGGACCTTTATGGGAACTGTAGTAACGCCGGCCTGGACCAATGTAAACTCTGTAAGTAACTTTGGTGTCGACCGCACCAATGGCAAGTCCTTCGCCGGGCAAGGAGTAGTGGGCAGCGGGGCGCAGGTGGTGCGAATCAACGCGCTGGGCAATTACGATAATTTTATTTCAGTTCCCAACGGGTCGTACAGAGAGATCTGGGAGATGGGATTCCATTGTTTAACAGGTGATGTATTTATTTTCGGTGGCAGCACAGCAGGCAATCTTTCTGCAGCCACCATCAATTCTGTTAATGCCACCTTGAACTTATCCACATTCCAGCCTACCAACGCGGCCTGCTGTCAGGATGTGGCTTCATACGCCATTGATGACCAGGGAAAAATATTTGTGATCTACGCTTCCGGAATTCCCAGCATAGGAAATAAAATATGTCTGGTGAATCCCACCTTCAACGGCAACATCTGGACAGTACCTTCAGGCTACTCCTCACTGAATGAAAACGGAAATAAAGTTGCTTACCAGCCTTCCGCAACATCCAATGGATTCAATTGTCTGGCAGTAAACGGGAATTTTCTTTTTTATTATGATGGTTTAAATCTTGCAGCCTATAACAAACTAACCGGGAACAGTGTAACAGGCATTACAGTGCCAGGTATGACGCTGAAGCGTCAAGGGGGTATCGCTGTTGACGATTGCAACCATTTGTACATTGGAGGAAACGGATCAATCTTAACTTACAGTTTTAATGGCACCACATTCAGTACTCTCACGCCTATTCCTTTAGGCGTGAACACGCCTACACAAAATGTTCATGACATTAAACTAGACCGGAACACCAAAACACTCTATGTCTGCGGAACTGGTTTTGTAGGCACTTATTCTGCTTCACTCAGTTATACATGTCCCGTTCCACCCGGCATTTGTGTGTTCAACCAGGCCGGTGTAGGTGCCAGCAGCACTTCAATTACCTGTGCCTCGTTGGGTTCAGCTACCGTTACACCCAACGGTGGCATCGGACCTTATTCATACACCTGGATCCCATCCGGTCAAACCGGCTCGGTAGCCACCAATCTCAGTCCTGGAACCTACACCGTAATTGTCTACGATTCCGGTTACAACAGTACCTACACAGCCACAACCACCTTTGTTTCACCTGTTCCCCTCAGTGGCAGTGTGTATAACAGTTTCATGCTGGGTTGTAACGGTGTAAACAACGGCACAGCTGCTGTAACGAACCTTACAGGTGGCTCAGGCAATCAGAGTTATTTGTGGACCGATGGCACCACCACATACAGCACGGCTTCAGTTAGTGGTTTAGGCGCAGGCCAGTACACTGTTACGGTTACCGATGCGCTCACGGGCTGTGTGTTTGCGCCCAGTTTTACGATTTACGCGCCACCTGTTTTGCAGGGACTCATTTCCGCCTCATCGCTCACAGCCTGTGTGAACACAAGCATCAGCCTGAACGCCATAGGCTCTGGCGGTGTTCCCCCGTATACCTACACCTTCAGCACAGGGGCAGCCAACAGCAGCCTGGTGGTGAACCATGCTCTGGCCTCAACCTATATCTATTCCTTAACCCTGAAGGATGCCAACAACTGCACGAGCACCAGCACCATAGCCCTGGATTATGTGCCCACACCCAGTCTGGTGGTATCCAATGTGTCTATCTGTCCCCTGGAGACGGGCACACTGAGCGCGCTGGGTGCCACAAGCTACACCTGGAATGGTGTAAGCACGGGCAGCAGTTTTACGGCCAATCCCCTGGTGAACACGCAGTACACAGTACTGGGCTCGGCCTTCAGTTGCACCTCTTCCACTACGGCATCCATTATACTCAAGCCTGTACCCACGCCCAGCTTTGTGAGCAACTCACCCCTTTGCCAGGGCATGAGCCTGCAGTTCGGGGCCAGCACGGGAACAGCCTTTGTGTGGAGCGGGGTTAACGGCTATACCTCTTCGCTTCAGAACAATGTGCTCAGCGCGGCTCATCCCAGCCTCAACGGGCAATACCAGGTAACGGTAACGGCAGCCAATTCCTGCACGGCCTCAGCCCAGGGCAGTGTTACGGTATATCCCACACCCACGCTCAGCGCGGCGGGTTCTACGGTATGCGTGACCCAGAGCGTGAACCTTTACGGCAGTTCAGTAGCCGGGGCATCGTATGTGTGGACGGGACCCAACGCTTATGTGTCACTGCAGCAAAATCCTCTTATCAGCAATCCTGCTGTATCGGCCTCTGGGTATTACACGCTTAAGGTCACCAGCCCACAGGGCTGCACCAATACAGCCCAGGCCCATGTCACGGTAACGCCCATGCCGGTGATCAGCTTCACCTCCAACAGCCCGCAGTGCACAGGCAAAACCCTTATGTTCAACGCCTCGGCCAGCACCGGTGCCCTGCAATACCTCTGGAGCGGACCCAACAACTTTACATCTTCCCTGGTGAACCCCAACATCAGCAACATCAACCTCTCACACACGGGTCAGTACAGCCTGAGTTTGAGCGCGGGTCCCTGCAGCCTGAGCTCGGCCCTGAACGTGAGCGTGCATCCCCTTCCACAGCCTGTGGCCTTCAACAGTGGTCCGGTATGCGAGGGCAAGGCTTTTCAGCTGGGGGTGAACAGCAGCGGGCTTACATACAGCTGGACCGGTCCGGGTACTTACTCCTCCAGCCAGCAGAACATTTCTTTTTCAGGGGCCACGCTTAACCACACGGGTTTGTATTCTGTTCTGGTGACCGATGCCAACAACTGTCAGAACAGTTCCAGTACTTCACTCACCGTGCTTCAGAACCCTGTGCTCAACGCCACGGGCGAACAGGTTTGTTTTAAGGAACCCGCCCTGCTTGGGGTAACAGGTGCCAGCACATACTACTGGCAGGGTCCGGCCAGTTACACAGCCAGTGGCTCGGGTCCCATCATTCCAAGTGCCATCAATACCCAGGTGTGGACCTACACGGTAACGGGCACGGCCCAGAACGGTTGCACGGCTGTGGCCACAGCCACGGTGAACACCTGGCCCTTGCCGGTGGCCTCCATCACACTCAACCCAAGGGTTTGTGTAAAATCAACGGTGTATCTCAAAGGCCAGGGCGGATTGCTTTACCATTGGGAGGGCCCCCTGGGTTATCTCTCCGATGTGCAGAACCCCAGCTTCACGGCCTGGAACGCGGGCATGAGCGGTAACTACACACTCATGGTCACCGATGCCAATGGCTGCAGGGGCTTTAGCTCAGCACCCCTGGTGGTGGATCCTGAACCTACCGGAGAGATACAGGCCGACAGGCTCAGGGGATGTGTACCCTTTTGTTCGGGCTTCAGTGTGCAGACCACAGGGGGAGCCGCTTTGCACAACACGCTCTGGGAGATCGGCCAGCAGGTGTACAACGGCGCGGTGTTAAACCATTGCTTTAACCAGCCTGGTAATGTAGAGATCAAAACCAGCTTTGAGAGTGATCAGAACTGCAAGGGTAATCTCAGCCTCATCATAGAGGTGTATCCCTTGCCAGAGGCCGGCTTCACCTACAGTCCGGCCAAACCCGTGGAGAACCAGGACCTGGTGTTCTTTACCAACCAGTCAAAAGGCGAATACCAGAGCAAGTGGACCTGGAGCTTTAACGACGGGGGACAGCGCAAGGGCGAGAACTGTTCTTACCTCTTCTCAGAAGCCGGTGTATATGTCATAGCCCTGCAGGTGGAGAACAAATGGGCCTGCGCCGATACCCTGATCAAAACCATAGAAGTGCTGCCTGATTACAATGTATATGTACCCAATGCCTTTACACCCAATGGTGACGGGCTCAACGATACCTTCTTCCCTGTGCTCAGAGGCGTGAAAACCTTCCAGATGGATGTGTTCGACCGCTGGGGAGCACTCATCTTCGGCTGCAACAGTCCCGAACACGTGTGGGATGGTACCTACAGGGGTGAAGCCTGCAAACAGGATGTGTACAACTACAGACTACACATCCTCAACAACAGAGGCGAGGAGAAGGATTACACAGGCAATATTAATCTGTACAAGTAAACTTACTTCTTCCGGATCAGGCTTAGCCCGTCCCGAACCGGCAACACAACTGTTTCCACGCTTGGTTCACTTTGCACTTTAACATTAAAGTCATGAATACGCTGAGTGTCTTCATCTTTTTGAGCATCAAGTACTTTACCGCTCCATAGTACATTATCGGCAAGGATCAAACCCCCGCTTCTCATCTTGGGTAAGACCAGGTCGAAATAGAGGCCGTAGTTTTTCTTGTCGGCATCGATAAACACAAGGTCAATACCTTCAGGCAGAAGCGGAATCAGACTGGTCGCGTCGCCGAGGCGCAATTCAATTTGCGAACGGAAACTGGATTGATCAACAAAAGACTGGGCAAAGGACATGGTTTCCTCATTCACATCCATACTGATGAGTTTACCACCCTTAACCAGGCCTTCGGCAAGGCATAGCGCGGAGTAACCCGTATAAGTGCCGATCTCAAGAATAAAGGATGGACTGACAAGTTTGGAAAGCATTGCGAGAAGGCGGCCCTGCAGATGCCCGCTGAGCATGCGGGCCTGACTGACCCGGAGGTGGGTTTCGCGATTTAGCCGTTTTAAAAGTTCAGTTTCGGGCTGGGTAAAGGCTTCACAATATGCCAGGAGTTTCTCGTCTATGAATTCCATTTCAGCCCAGTCGTTTTTTCATGATCTTGGAAACATTGCCAAATACCTGACCAGGTGAGAATTTCCTCCAGTCGAATTCATCCAGTTCCCCGCCGTAAATAAAATAATAATCGATCCTCGCCTTTCTGAATTCTTTCAGCACATGTTCCCTGAAATTCACAAGGGCTATCCAGCCCTCTTCCCCTGCGTCCTCAAACCATTCTTCGTAATAATCATCGCCGTTGTCGTGAAAATTGAGCACATTTTCGCCGATGAGAATAAATTTGTTGATGCCGGCCTGGGTGAGATCGTCCACAATATCACGCTTCAGAAACATAATATCGTTGTTTATGGCGTCATTCCATTCCCCGATCAGCTCAATGATAGCGTACTTTTCGTCGTAATCCACAAAGAGAATCTTGATGTAGAGTGTCTCACTGCCAATATCGTCCCACTGAGGGTGTATGTAGTAATTGTATATGGTGTTCACGTACTCAAACTCACTGTATTCACGACCGTAAAAAGGCGAATTGACGTCTTCCGAAGCAATGTACAGATGTCTCCAGTTATAATACGGCTCGATCGTATGCATGTACGCTGCAAAGTTAAACAAAACATGAGCAGAACCTCGGCGCCGCGCTATCAAATAAAATGTATATTTATGACCTGAAAGCCGCCCGGGACTGAGATTGCAGCCATGCCACGGGGGTAAAGCAATCAGGCCAAGACTATATTTCACGCATTTGAAAACCCTCATCACCAGTTCTGACCGCTCCAATTTAGATATCCGGGAATTACAGCGTTTTGCGGGACTCTTCCGTTACCTTTCCTTGCGCGATGTGATTGTGCGATACAAACAAACCCGTATGGGATTTGCCTGGTCAGTCCTCCGCCCACTCATCAACATCGTGATATTTGGCTCTCTCTCCGTTTTGATCGACAGGGGAGAAGATGTAGGAGATAAATTTCTGCACGTTTCAGCGGCTGTGATCATCTGGCAACTGATCTCAACCTGCATCACCGACCTGAGCAATTCCCTGCTCAGTAACGCCAATATATTAACCAAGGTTTACTTTCCAAAGGTTCTTTTACCCTTATCAGGATTACTGGTTTGCCTGGTGGATTTTGCCATCGCTTTTGTTATTTTTCTGCTGGTGTTCATACTCTTGAAAGGTCTGCCACCTCTTTCCATGCTGCTTTTCCCTCTGGTACTGGCTTACGCCTTGTTTTTCAGCTTTTCCATCGGCTTACTTTTCTCAACGGCTTCGGTCAAATACAGGGATGTGAAATTTATTGTGCCTTTTTTGTTGCAAATACTTTTTTACGCCTCGCCTGTATTCATTTCATCCGAATTCGTTCTGCGATACAATCTGCCAGATATTCTGAAAGGCCTTTATCAGCTTAACCCGCTTGTGCACATCATCAACGCGTTTAAATACTGCTTCTTCGGAGCGTTTGAAAGTTTTAGCCCTGCTTATTTTTCAGCCTCAGTTCTGATTTCGCTCTTCCTGTTTTACGGGGCATTACGCTATTTTCTTCGTTTCGAAAAAACTTTTGCCGATCATATATGAGTGAGCAAGCCATACGCATAGAGAATATTGGTAAAATGTACATACTCAGCCACCGCGCTAAGGGCTCGGAATCGCTTGTGGCCTCAATCGGAAGCGGGCTCAGTAACGTTTTCAAATCAGGTGCAGGCAAGAGCAAAGAAGAATTCTGGGCACTGCAAGGCATCAACGCCGAGATCAAAAAGGGCGAAAGGGTAGGGGTGATAGGCCGTAATGGTGCCGGAAAATCAACCCTGCTGAAAATACTGAGCCGTGTGGTAAAACCCAGTACAGGACGTATAGAATATGAAGGTCGAATGGCGAGTCTTTTGGAGGTAGGCACAGGATTTCACGGAGACCTGAGCGGGCGCGAAAATATTTATCTGAATGGCTCCATACTTGGGATGAGCAAGCGCGAAATCGACACGCGCTTTGATGAAATTGTGGCTTTTTCGGAAGTTGAACAATTTTTGGACACACCGGTGAAACGGTATTCATCGGGTATGTACGTGCGTCTGGCATTTGCCATAGCCGCTCATCTTGAACCTGAAATTCTAATTGTGGATGAAGTGCTGGCAGTTGGAGACGCCGCCTTTCAGAAAAAATGCCTCGGAAAAATGGAAGAGGTGAGTCAGAAAGAAGGCAGAACCATATTGTTTGTGAGTCACAACATGGCCACCATTCAGAACCTATGCAACACCTGCATGTATTTGTCGGGGGGTCGTATGATCAAGTATGGCAAAACGGAAGATGTTATACCGGAATACCTGCGAGCCTCAAGGGAAATGCAGTCACAGGATCTCAGCCAAAGAACCGACCGCAGCGGTAATGGCAAATTCAGGTTTATGTCATTTGGATTAAAAGATACTGCCGGGCAAAGCCTTATTGCGGGACATTGTGGCACGGAGCTCATCATTGAAATCTTCGCCAGAGCCAATACCTTGTTAAATCAACTTGAACTGGCCATGGGTGTGGACGATCAATACGGGCAAAGGGTAGCTCACTTTAGTAATCTCGTGACCTCCTCGCCTTTTGAAAAGGTAAATCCCGGTGACCATTGTTTCCGGATCAGAATTCCACGCTTCCCGCTCAAAAGCGGAAACTATACATTCAGTCTGTACTCAACTGTGAATGGCGATGTGGCTGACTGGATACAGGAAGCAGGAAATTTTGATGTGGAGGCAGGCGATTTTTTTAAGACCGGAAAGCTGCCACCCGAAGGGCAGGCTGCTGTGTTTATTGAACATCATTTTGAAATGATTTAAAATGTTGAACCGAATCAGACAATTTAAAGCCCAGATCAGAACACATAATCTCAAGGGGCAATGGACTTACTTTCTGCGCTGGAAAAGAGCTTTGCGCGAGGGCGCTTCTTCCGTACAGGATGAACAAGCCTGGATAACCTTCGCCGCCATGGATTTTCTAAGCGCAAACCTGGGTAAACAGGACAAGGTGTTCGAATACGGAGGAGGCGGATCTACATTGTTTTTTTCGAACAGAGTGGCCGAAATTATTACTGTTGAACACAACACAGAATGGTTCTCCATTCTCGAATCTAAAATGAATGAAAAAGGCTTTACAGGCTGGACCGGAAAACTCATTTTGCCCGAACCAAATAACATTCTCGACGCGCCAGATCCTGCCATACCTGAACATTATGCCTCTGACGATGCTTTGAACAAGGGAAAAAACTTCAAGGCTTACGCCTCATTCATTGATCAATACCCTGATGCGTATTTTGCCTGCGTGTTGGTTGACGGTCGTGCAAGACCATCCTGCATCCGGCATGCTATTTCAAAAATAAAACCGGGGGGATTTCTTGTGCTTGACAATTCAGACCGTGAATACTATTTGCGGCACACCGGGAAACTCCTGGAAAAAAATTTCAGTAAACGTTTGGGTTCATTTGGGCCAACGCCATACCTCAACGAGTTCACACAAACCAGCATCTGGCAGAAAAACTAAGATCATGCCTTGTGCAGCCATTGTTTTATTCTGTTACAAACGCCCCTGGCATACCAGGCAATGTCTGCAAAGCCTCGCCCGCAACAAACTGGCCGCGCAGTCGGACCTCTACATTTATCAGGATGGATTGCCCGAAAATGCATCGGAAAATGACAAGGCGCTGCACAGGGAAGTAAAAGACCTGCTGTCAGAACAACAATGGTGTGCCCGCATGCACATTCGCGGGCACCGGAATAACAAGGGTCTTGCGGCTTCCGTAACAGACGGTGTAAGCGAAGTGCTGGATCGCCACGATACCATCATTGTACTGGAAGACGACCTGGTATGTGATTTACATTTTCTTGATTTCATGAACCAGGCACTTGACCTTTACAAATTGGATGAAAAGGTAGCCTGCATTTCAGCTTATGTTTATCCGGTGCGCGGCCAATTACCCCGGAGTTTTTTTCTCAAAGGTGCAGACTGCTGGGGTTGGGCCACTTGGAAAAGGGCCTGGGAAATTTTTGAGCCTGATGGCCGGATACTACTTCAGCAAATAGAAACCCAGGGTAAAAGTCATGAATTTGATTTTTCTGGTACTTATCCCTACACCCAAATGCTGCGTGATCAGATCGAGGGCAAAAACAATTCCTGGGCAGTGCGCTGGTATGCCTCTGCATTTCTGAAAAACATGCTTTGTCTTTATCCAGGCCAAGCCCTGATCCAGAATATTGGCAACGATGGTAGCGGTACACACGCCGGTGAAAGTTCTGCCTTTGCCGTAAAGCTCCTGAATCAGGATATAAGTTTAAACAAGGTGCCCCTTGTTGAAGACCTTCAGGCCAAATCGCTGATATCTGAATTTTTCAGAAGTCTTCGCCCGGAACGGAGCAGCCTGACTACACGACTATACCGAAAATTTGTGCCGCAGGTGATCCGGAATATGCTGTACAAAATCCGCCACCCAGAAGTAAACCGTGCGCCGCTATGGACAGGCGACTACTCAAGCTGGGCAGAGGTTCAGGCAGAATGCGAGGGTTATGATTCTGATGCTATTTTTCAAAAAGTTAAAAACGCTGCCCTTAGCGTAAAAGCAGGTGAAGCCCTGTTTGAGCGCGACAGTGTGTTGTTTTACCAGATTGATCACCATCCTGATTTTCTTGCAATACTCAACCAGATTGCAGAAGGTTCAGGTGGGCATTTGAATGTGCTGGACTTTGGCGGATCACTCGGAAGCCTCTACTTCCAGTACAAGGCGGTTTTCAGCAAATTCAAATCTGTGAGGTGGAATGTGGTGGAACAAAAACATTTTGTGGATTTTGGACAAGCTCAGCTGCAAAACGAGGAATTGCACTTTTATCACAGCATTTCAGACTGCATGCTGGCAGAACAGGTAAATATCGTACTCCTATCAAGCGTACTCTCGTATCTCGAAAAGCCCGAAGCCATCCTGAATGAATTGTTCAGGTATGGCATACCGTATATATTGATCGATAAAACACTGTTCACCGAAGAAGGGCGCGACATTCTGTGTAAACAACTTGTACCGGAAAGTATATACAAAGCCTCATATCCCTGCCGGATCATGAGCTCGACGAAATTCATTACATTTATGTCACAGCACTATCGCCTGGTAAAACAATACGCCCCATACCACGACGCAGACATCATGGCCGGCAAGCACAAGGCCAGGTTCAAAGCCTTGTTTTTTGAAAAATTACCATGAATAAGAAACAGTATAATTATGTGACCTTATTCAACCTGAATTATCTCAACAGAGGATTGGTGCTTTACGATTCTCTAATTGAAACAGGCGCCAGATTCAGGCTCTTTGTGGTCTGTTTCGATGAAGACAGCTTCCGCATTCTCACCCAGCTAAATCTCCCGCACCTGATTCCGGTAAGTTTGGGTGAATTTGAGGATGAAAAACTCTTAAGCGTCAAATCATCTCGAAGCGCAACTGAATATTGCTGGACATGCAGCGCCTCTGTGGTTTGGTATTGCATGCGAAACTACAATTTATCGCATTGTGCATATATAGACGCTGACCTTTATTTCTATACTGATCCAGCCAGCCTTTGGGAAGAAAATCCAGGGGCCAATGCCATCATCAGCCTGCATAACTACTCACCGGAATACGACCAGTCTGAAGTGAGCGGCAAATTCTGTGTACAGTTCGTTGGATTCAATTCTTCAGAAGAATCACAGAAAATTCTGCTCAACTGGCGCGAGAACTGCATAACCTGGTGTTATAACAGGGTGGAGGATGGAAAGTTCGGAGACCAGAAATACCTCGATGCCTGGCCCCAAACCTATGCTTCAGTGCATATCCTGAACAATCCCACAGCCGGCCTTGCACCCTGGAATATCCAGCAATTCAGTTTCATGAACAGCAACAAGGTCAGGCACAATGCCTCAGGTAGAACTTACACGCCTGTGTTTTATCATTTTCATAAATTGCGCGTATTCAAACACGATTTTGTGTCCTTCACCGCCGGGTATTACAGCATAGATCAGAAAACCATAAGGTATTTTTACCTGCCTTACGCGCGAAAATTGCTAACCAAGGATAAGGAACTGAAAGCACAATTCCCTTCACTTTATGCGGTTAGGCATGAGGACTACAATCCGCCTCCCTTCTCCCTCTTCAAATGGCTGAAACATTATCTTTACTACCTGCGCCGGCATTCTGTTCATGATACCGGTGTCAGAACCAGACTCGTGTTTTACCCGGATTATACCTACAAGATTAAATGAAACTGTCCCTGATCACCATTAATTTCAATGATCTTGAGGGTTTGAAAAAAACCCTTGAAAGCGCCGGGGCACAAACCTACAGGGCCTTCGAGCACATTGTGATCGATGGCGGCTCAGAGGATGGTTCCGCAGCATATTTGCAGAACAATTCAGATGGCCTGGCTTACTGGGTCTCTGAAAAGGACGGGGGAATCTACGATGCCATGAACAAGGGGCTGAAGCAGGCTAAGGGCGACTACCTGCTCTTTCTGAACAGCGGCGACATATTGTATGATAAGAATACACTGGAAAAAGCTTTGCCTCACCTCGATGGGACCTCGTTTTGTTATGGTGATCTCATACTGATTCGAAACGAGCAACGCGAAGAACACCGGGCACCTGAATCAATTGATCTGGACTTCATGCTCAACAGCACTTTTTGGCATCCCTGTGTTTTCATCGCTTCATCTCAGTTTAAACAACACGGCCTTTACAGAACGGAATTCAAAATAGCAGGAGATTACGAATTCTTTATCCGTTGTCTGCTCAAACCCGGAACCAGTACCAAACATATTCCGCATTTTATTGCGGTGTTTAACGCAGAAGGCCGGAGCAACGATCCTGCATTCCAGCGCCTGCAAACAGAGGAAAGAGAAAAAAGCTGGACACTCAACCTTTCAGGTCTCGTCTTTTCTGCACTCAAAGCGTATAACCGTTTTACACGAAGCCGGTTTTCGGTTTGGTATAAGCGGTTACAACATTTCAGAACCAAAGGTGGAACAGAATAAGTCAATACGTGAATTTCTTTTCCAGGCCAGGAAACGTGCGAAAGCCCGGTTGGCTCTGGCTGGAAGACGATTTCTGCGTCTGCTTCATCCCGTATCACTCAGTGCATCAGAAGCCTTCTCCATTCCAATCATCATCAACAACAGAAACCGCTACACCTACCTGAAAAGCCTGGTGGAATGGCTGAAACAGGCAGGTTATCAAAACATCATCGTGCTGGATAACGATTCCACTTATCCTCCTTTACTGGAATATTATACAAATTGTCCCGCCCGCGTGATCCGTCTGGGGAAAAACCTGGGCTACAAGGCACTCTGGGATTCTCGCATTTTCGGGGAATTCAGGAAATCCTATTATGTTTACAGCGATCCCGACCTGTTGCCGGTGGAAAACTGTCCAAAGGATCTTGTTTACCAGCTTTTGCTTGTCCTGGAAAAATACAGGTCCATAGAAAAATGCGGACCTGCCCTGAAAATCGACGATCTGCCTGATCACTACGCCCACAAAGAAGAGGTGATACATGGGGTGGAAGGCCGGTACTGGAAGAAAGAAGTTGAAAAGAACATCTTCGATGCGCCACTAGACACCACCTTTGCGCTTTACAAGCCTTATGCCTATGGCAGCGCCGAATCCTGCAAGGCCTTTCGGCTTGGAGGGGCTTATTGTTTCAGGCACCTGCCCTGGTATGAAAATTCAAATCAGGCCAAAGAAGAAGATGTGTATTATGCCAGCCATGCCAGCACCTCTTCATCATGGTACAACAAGGAAAAAAAGAACGCGACGCCATGATCAGCATCTGTATTCCCAGTTACAACAATCCTGCTGCACTCCGGCGATGTGTTGAATCGGTGCTTATGCAGGATCATAAAGATTTTGAATTGATCATATCCGACGATTCGGATAATCCGGAAACCACGAACATGCTGGCCTCCATGTCCATTCCTGGCCTGATATACCACAGAAATCCAAAGCCCCTGGGTTCGCCCGCCAACTGGAACCATGCCATACAATTGGCCACGCGCCCTTACGTCAAGATGCTGCATCATGACGATGAATTCCTTCACCCCGGGGCACTGGCTCAATTTGCGCAAGCTGCACTTCAGCACCCCAATGCCGGTTTGATCTTTTCGTCCTCCTGCACACGTTTTCTGAAAAGTGGTAATGAAGCCCTGAATGTCTGCACCGGCACGCAATTGAAGCGTATCCGCAAAGAACCGGAATTCCTGTTCTTTCGCAATTGTATTGGTGCACCCAGTGTAACCCTTTTTAAAAAGGAAGGCCGTGCGAACTTCGACACCCGTCTGAAATGGCTCGTGGATGTGGAGTTCTATATCTCCAGACTGAAGCAGAATGCAGAATTTGTTCACCTGCCTGAAGTGCTTCTCCGGGTTAACGACGGCGAAACAGGTCAAATCACCCAGGATGTTCACCGTAACAGAGATCTTGTATTGCACGAAAACCTGCTTTTGTTCGCCGCACTTTACAAGCCGGGACTCAACCGGCCAAAATCCAGGGAATTTTTCGCAGAACTTTTCTTGCAGTTTGATATCAACAATCTTAAAGACCTTCAGGCCATTTTAACTGTACCCAAAGTTTTGCAAGAATTTATAGAAACCGTTTTCCAGGAGATGCCTTCCAGACCCCTGCTCAAACGGATCAGAAAACGATTGCTCACAAGCCGTTACAACAAACGGTATTTTAAAATCGAACGCTTTTGATCGTGGTTAAACTCATAGGGGGGCTGGGAAACCAGATGTTTCAATACGCGGCAGGCAGATCACTGGCACAAAGCCTGAATACCGAACTGTATCTGGATACGAGGGCACTTGAAGCAGATCCCGGTAAGGCCTTCACTAAAAGATATTTTGAACTTGGTGCCTGGCACATCAACGCCAAACAAGCCCCTCAAGACATTTTGAACCGCTTTAGTTCGGCTGATACAACATTGGCCCGACAGTTGCAGCGCATGATGCCTTTCCTTTTCAACACCATTGTATTTAACGAAAGAGGTCAGGATATCAATCCCGCTTTTTTCCGTTTGCGTGGAAATGTTTATCTGAACGGATACTGGCAGAGTGAAGCCTATTTTTTGTCGATACGTGAAATGCTGCATAGGGAATTTACCCTGCCCGATGAAAACAATGAAGTGTTTCTGGCTTACGTAAAACAAATTGTTCCCTCCAATGCCGTGTCTTTGCATGTGCGTCGCGGTGACCTGCTCAGTCATGCTGCGAATCTTGAACTACACGGCGTGCTGGATCTGGATTATTACCGTCGTGCAGCAGAAGAATTGAACCGTTTGGATAAAAGCCCCAAGACCTATTTTGTGTTCAGTGATGACCTGAACTGGTGCAGACAAAACCTTGGCTTCTTACCTGCTGCGCAGTATGTGGACTCAAAAAACAAGATGATGCCCTATCACGAGATAATTCTGATGTCGCATTGCAGGTACAATATTATTGCCAACAGCAGTTTCAGCTGGTGGGGTGCCTGGTTAAACAAAAATCCGGATAAAATTGTTATTGCCCCTCAAAACTGGTTCAGGGCGAAAAGCATGAGCAGTCGTGACCTTATTCCCGCATCATGGAAGAGAGTGGCATAGAGCAGATACTTGTTTCTGTTATACTGCCAGTGTATAACGCAGAGCATTTTGTTCAGGAAGCCATTCAAAGCATCCTGGATCAGAGTTATACCCGTATTGAGCTCATTGTGGTGAACGACGGTTCAAATGATAGTTCTGAAAACATCATTCGGGCATTTCAAGACCCGAGGTTGGTTTATTTCAAAAACGAATACAACATTGGGCTTATCGCGAGCCTGAACAAAGCGCTTCAGCTTGCCAGGGGCGAATTGATCGCCCGTATGGACGCTGACGATATAGCGATGAAGAACCGCTTTGAGGTACAGGTGAATATGTTCAGGTCAGACCCAGAACTCCTGCTTGCGGGAAGCAGTTATTTTATACTGAGGGGAAGGCAGAAAAGAAAGCTTCAGGCCCATGAGAACAACGATTATCTGAAGGCCAACCTGCTGTTCTCTACATCCTTTTGTCATCCGTCCATCATGATGCGTCGTCCCAAAGGAAGTGATCTCGTATATGAATCGGCATTCAAACATGCTGAAGATTACAGGCTCTGGACCCGTCTTGTACCATACGGCAAGTTCAGCAATGCCAAAGAGGCCCTACTGGTTTACCGCGATAATCCCGGTCAGTGGAGCAACCGCTTCAGACAGGAGCAATTTGAAATCAGTGCCAGGATACGCCGCGAATATGCGCAGACCCTGGGCTTCAGCTTCAGTGAGGCACAATTCAGCACCCTCAATCACCTGGGAAACAACACCAGGATGCGGGAATGGCGACAATTACAGGAAGCAGAAGCCTTGCTGCAGGAGATCGTGAAACAAAACCATAACCTGAAGGTTTTCGGGAACTTAGGATTCCGTGACTTGATACAGAAACAGTGGCTTGATGCCTGCGGCAATACCACGCTTGGCTTAAAGGCTTTCAGAGCCTGTTTAAGATCAGATCTTTCAAAAGGAGCAAACCCTTATCAAGTCTCCAAATTGTTGCTAAAGTGTTTGCTTCGTAAGCGATTCGATTAAACTGGCCATGCTGGTCCTCCAATGGGTCCAGTTCAGAACCGTTTCATAGGTTTGTCGAGTAGAATGCCTTAATACACTATAGGCACTTGGATCCAGAATATACCTTTCAATAATGGCCGCATAAGCTTCTCCCTTGTCGTGATAGTCCACCAGAAATCCGTTTTTACCTTCACGCAAATGCGACTCCACGCCACCTGTGCGGCTTACCAGGGATGGAATGCTGAAGGCACTTGCTTCGTTGATCACAATAGGACTGCAATCGAAACGCGTAGGTAGGATCAGAAAATGGTGTTCAGAGTAGATCCTGCTGATCTCATCCTGACCACTGGGCTGGTTTTTGTCGATAAAGGGGATAACTTTCATCCTGGGGTGAGAAAAATTTGAAGGCGGCGTGCATCCCAATACAGTGAAGGATACAGGATAACCTTTGTCATGCAGTATTTTGAAGGTGTTGAAAGCAATCTCACCACCCTTATTCTCCCAGTATACCCCAACAAACAAAAGTTTCCATTCCTGTATGGGTTCTGTGTTGGAAAGTGCCTTGTCAGGCAACAATTCAAAATTGGCACCAAAGGGTAGAATACAAAGTTTCTCAGGACTCATACCATAATCCTTCAGCGCTGAATTGTAAGCCCATACTGAGGGCACCACCACCAACGCACTGCGTTTCATTGCATCGTGTTCTATCCGGTTGCCTTCACGAATGTTGAAACTCAGCAGGTTTTTCAATCCCTCGTGGTAATTCAAACAAGCCGCAAATGTGCCGTCGGTGATGTAAATAACCGGAACACTGCCTTTCAGGAAAGCCAGCTCAGCTGCTGCTGCAGGCGCTACAACAAGATCTGGTTTATGTTTTTGAATTTGCTTTGTAAAATATCTGCCATAAGCTTTTGAAATAATAACACTATGCCTGTAATTGAAACGTCGGCCAAAAACCCTCAGCATGATCTGGTTGAGTATCCTGCAAAGAAAAATTCTGAATCGGGGTTGATACGGACCTAGAATGACGACCTCGCCGATGTTCTGGAGTTCGCGGTAAATAGAGTAGTGTGTACCGCTCCAGATGCGCTTGTTCCTGGGGTCCAGCGTTGACAGGTAGGCCAGGCGCTTTTTCATTCGTTAAAAATAAATTAAATTTGGTAAAATTAAGCCTATTTCATCCGGTCTCAGCATAATCATTGTCAGTTACAACTGTAAAGCATTTCTCAAAGAAGCCATTGACTCGGTACAAGTGGTGCATGGCGATCACGAGATCATAGTGGTGGATAATAATTCAGCTGACGGCACAGCAGACTGGCTCAGATCGGAACATCCCGAGGTTAAACTGGTCCACAACAGGTATAATGCCGGCTTTTCTTCGGCAAATAACCAGGGTGTTGAGGTTTCAACCTGCGACACCATTCTCCTTTTAAATCCCGATGCCAAACTGCTGGATAATGGTATCGAAAGGGCAATGAACTACCTCCGTCAGCATCCCAAAACGTTGATAGGGCCCTCTGTTCTGAATCCAGATGGCACACACCAGGATTCCCTGATTCCCATAGTGAAACCACTGACCTTGCTGGCTGAGGCCCTCTTTCTCAGTTATGTGTTCAAATCCGCCCGGAAACGCGTGAAGCTTGGTACCGATCACGGGCTTTCCGGAGTATGCCTGCTCATGAGAAAAGCCTTGTACACCGAACTGAAAGGTTTGGATCCGGATCTGTTCTGGATGGAAGACATGGACTTCAGTGTTCGTGCCAAACAACTGAATTATGACCTGATGCAGTTCACAACCTGGAAGATCATGCACCATTCCGGGCAATCCAGCAAAAAAAACTACAAGGTGTCCATCTCCAATCAGCTGATCAGCAAGTATAAATTCCTGGCCAAACATCAGAAAAAGGGGAGGTGGCTCAGTGTAATCTTTCTTGAAATTCACATTATTCTGAGAATACTGCTGTTTGCTTTGTTAAGTCCTTTTCGCAGGATCTACCGATTAAAACTTATTGCCTATTTTTACGCCCATTCTCTTTTCCTCAAATATCTAATTCGTCCAAAAACAGCCACCTTTTGAAAGTTCTCCTCCTCTCCGATACTTCGAGCGAGCACACCGAAAAATGGGCACTCGGACTGGCCAACAGTGGTTTGCAGGTGGGTTTGTTCAGCTTCAACAAAGCCGGTTACGACTGGTACAACCATCCCAACATCACCATCTTCTTTGAACCTGAAAAGCGTATCAATGCAGAGAACATGCTCACCAAGCTTTCCTACATCAAGTATGTGAACGTGCTCAAAAAGATCATCCGGCATTTTAAACCAGATATACTGCACGCACACTATGCCACAAGCTACGGCCTGGTTGGAGCGCTTTCAGGATTCAAACCCTTTGTTTTATCGGTTTGGGGCGCCGATGTGTACGATTTTCCCACACGTTCTAAAATTCACAAAAGTCTTTTTCAATACAACATCCGGCAGGCGAGCTTGATCATGTCTACCAGCGAGATCATGAAGAACGAAATTGTGAAATACACCCATAAAGACGTGTTGGTAACTCCCTTCGGTGTAGACACCACTGAGTTCAGCAACAGGCCTAATCCCGAAAAGGAATCCGGAATAGTTTACATAGGCACCATCAAACCCATGGAGGAAAAGTACGGCATCATCCACATCATTGAAGCCGCGCAGATTTTGCTGGACGAAAGAAAAGACGCAAATCTCCGCTTCATGCTCATTGGGGGAGGAACCGAGATCGAAAAATACAGGCGACTCATCAGCGAAAAAAAACTCGATCCCTGGTTCAGGGTTTTGGGTCGTATTCCCTTTTCGGAAATCAGCAAATACCACAATCTCCTCGATATTTTTCTCAACGTGTCCATAGACGACAGCGAAAGTTTCGGCGTGGCATGTGTAGAAGCCATGTCCTGCGAAAAACCAGTGATCGTGAGTGATGTGGGCGGCCTGATGGAAGTGGTGAACAAGGGTGAATTCGGAAAAGTGATCCCCAAAAAAGATTCCAAAGCCCTGGCTGCTGCCATTGAACATTTTATCGACCATCCTGCAGAAGCAACTGCCCTTGGAAAAAAAGCGCGCCAAAACGTGATCCGGCATTATGACTGGAACAATAACCTCAGGATTGTGATTGAGGCCTATGACCAGATTTTGGCACAGCTTGCCAGCACCAAAGTTGCGAAAACACAAGCCTAGCCCACCATCTGTTTTACTTTTATCTTACTGAAATACAGAGCAGCCGGGTTTTTGAAAGCCAATCATTGAGGTTCAGCAAGAATTTGCGTTGAAATTCGTTATTCCGTTGTATTTTAGAACTTGTAAAGAAGCCGTATGAACGGCAAAGGCCTCAGGTATGCAGATCAAGGAACCGCTAAACAGGGATGAGTTTTTTCAGCGCTCAGAATCTGTTTTGGGTGTTATGGCCTCCAAAGACTGGCTGAATGTGTATGGACAGGCCCTGAAACTAAAAGGCATCTACACCGAAGACAACAAATTGCTGGGCGGGTATTTTTACATGCTCTCGTCAAAATTCGGCCTCAAACACATCAAGTGCCCGCCTTACACACCGCATTGCGGCTTTTTCTTCGAGCCAGCCTCCAGCAACCCGGCTTCAAGGCACAACGCCTTGAAAGAAGCCATGCACCTGATGGCCCTGCAACTTAAAGCGGAAAAAGCCAAACTGATCACTCTGGCTTTCCCGCCCGGTACACAGGACCTGCAGAATTTTATCTGGGACAAATACAAAGTCATACCCAATTACACCTACCAGATTAGTCTGCAAAACAGAAGCCAGGAAATTGCCCAGGATTTTGATTCAAAGACCAGAAATTCCATCACCAGGGCGGGAAAGGATAATACCGACATTAGATTCAATACAGAAAAGGCAGAAACCTGTTTCAGGTTTTTTAATACACATCTTCATGAAACCGGTGCAAGTGTGTATCCGCAATACCTGCAGGCTATTCTGACCCGCTTTGCCACAACCGGAAACAGTTTCCATTTCTCTGCTTATTCCGGGCAGGATCTGGTGGCCCTTGTGTTTTGTGTGTTCGATCAAAACACCTGTTATTATATGCTCGGCGCCAGCGATAAATCCAAACGACCGGCTGGTCTGAACGCACTGCTCATCAGCAAATGCATAGAACAGGCTCAGCGGGCAGGCTGCGCCATTTTTGATTTTGAGGGCTCCATGCTCAAAGGCGTGGAAAAATTTTTCAGGGGCTTTGGAGGGGAACTTCTGCCGTATTTTACGGTGAATAAAGCCACGCTCCCGCTGGAATTGTTACTAAAGTTTTTTGACCGGGAACGCTTTTAACCATGTTTCAACTGGTACAGCATACTCAGATTGATCTTGAACGCTGGAACAACACTGTGATGTCCTCGGCCTTTCCTTCACTTTTTGCGCAGAGTTTTTTTCTGGATGCAGTCGCGCCCGGATGGGACGCTCTGGTATGGGGAGATTACCAGACTGTGTTTCCACTCTGCAGCAAACGCAAATACGGCATACCATACCTGCCACAGCCATTGTTTACAGGGCAGCTTGGCCTGTTTGGAAAAATAGATCCGGAGCGGGAAACAGCCCTGTACGCTTATTTGAAGAAAACATTCAGACTCGTGGAATACGAGTTAAATTGTATGCATAAACTCAACCCTGATGGCTTCAGGACCATGCGTACTTTTGTGATTGATTATAACAAGCCCATTGTATACAATCAGAATACCAAACGCAACATCAGCAAGGCGAGGCAACTCGGACTCAGTGTTACATTACTGGACCAGGCTGTGGCCCTGAAGCATGCTCACCTTTACCTGGATCCCTTTTTAAGCACAAACCTGGGGTTCGGAACTCAGGCCCTGGCCGTGTTTCACCATTTGCTGAAAGCCTGCAGCGAGCAAGGCAAACTGCACAGCCTTCAGGTGAACGACGAAAGGGGTGATGTGAGGGCCATTGCCCATTTTGTAATCAGCCCCTCGCATGTGGTTTACCTCAAAGGCACCAATCTGGATAAAACAGAAAATTCAGGTAGCATGCACCTGCTCATGCACCATGCCATTATGCAATTCAAACAGGAAGATCGTATCTTTGACTTCGCGGGAGGAACCATTCAGGGGATAGGAAATTTTTTCAAAGGCCTGGGCGGAGAAGAACTGAAATACCCTAAATTCATGCACAGCAGCTTACCCGGCTGGACAAGCTGGATCAGAAGACCGGAGAAAATGAACAAACCATGAAGGCCATTATTTCGCACGATATCGATCACCTGAGTGTGTCTGAGCACTTGTTGAGGGATATGATCGTACCGAAACACCTGGTGCGAAACCACATTGAATTATTTTTGGGCAAGATCTCTGCTCCGGAATACCTTGGGCGCTGGAAAGAACTTGGTCAGAACAAATGGCAGAACATACTTGAGCTGATTCGTTTTAACGCAGCCCATGCCATTCCTTCACAATTCTTTATCGCGGTTAACAAAGGCATTGGCTTAAATTACCCCCTGGCTGCAGCCGGCCAATGGATTGAACTGCTTCGCTCACAACACTGTGAACTGGGATTGCATGGCATTGCCTACAACCGGCCTGAGGACATTAAAGAAGAATACGACCGCTTCCAGGCTCTGAGCAAACTGGGCAAATTCGGCATACGCATGCATTATGTGCGGCAGGACAGAAATACCTTCCGCATGCTTGAACAGTGTGGCTATGCCTTCGACAGCACCGAGCACGCCTTTAAAAATCCCTATCAGATCGGTGAAATGTGGGAATTCCCCATTCAGATCATGGATGGCTGGATCATTGAGAACCACAAGGGCTGGCAGGACAGAAGCCTGAAAGAAGCCAGGGAACATACCTTAGCTTTGATCGCGCAGGCCAGAAATAAAAATCTCGAATACCTGAATATTGTATTCCACGACCGTTATTTCTCCTCATCATACAGAACCTGGATGGACTGGTACACCTGGCTTGTGGAATATCTGCAGGAACAACAGATACCGGTTTTAAGCTTTAAAGCCGCCGTTCAGGAACTTGAGTCCGTTCGTGTTGAAAAACACTGAGGCCCTTAAAATGCACGGTTTACGCCTATCATCCAGCGCATCTGCACATAATCTTTCTCGGCATAAGGCAGGCGACTGATCACCAGAGGCATGTCGAAGCGAATGTTCAGGGGCTTCAGATCGCTCAGCTTCCACCAGCGTAGTATACTAAAAGTGCATCCCAGGCCCGCATCGGCCATCACATCACTCATTACTTTTACATCACCGGGATTGCTGGTGTTGATGATGCCCGCGTCGCCAAACAGATAGGGCACCAGACGAATGGCATTGTTCATGGAAAGGGGTTTCATGAATTTGAAAAATTCCCCGAACTCAAGCTCAAGGTTTACCGCGCAGCCGCTTGTTCCCTTGTAATTGTAAACTGTTGAACCATCGGCCAGTGTTTGTGGCAGCAGGTAACCGGAATATCCCCGTAAACCCAGCCCCCCACCGGCTGTGAAATGATTGGTGGTGGAACCGTAATTGCCCCAGGAGGGTGGAATGAATCCCATGGACCTGGTGTATTTATTATCCATCAGGTCTTCATTGTTGGCCCCGGCCACATACAACATGGATTCGGAAGGCAGCTGATGCCCGAAACCAAATTGCGCGAAGACTCTGCTGTTGAGATTCACTTTGCCAAGATCGGTTTTGTTCACATTGCAGAGGCTAAGGGCGTTAAAATCGTAAGCTTCGGTGAAAACCGCCGCCCTGATGTCGGCATTGAACATACCGTTACCACGCCGGTAAGCGTAACTGCGGTCAAAACCCACGTGCAGGGCCGAATTCAGTTTCTGGTAACCCCATTCCTTGTTGTTGATCAGATACACAAGGTCCTGAGGCAGATCGCGCAGCATGGCTTTGAGATGGACGTAGAGTCTGGTTTTATCATTGCTGCTTTTTTTCTCAAAACCCAGCAAACCCGCGTCGAGTCCGTCGAGCGATTTGAACTGGGCATATACTGCCGAACGTTTGATGAAGCGGTGTGTAGAGGTTTTATAATCCAGCCAGGCCGATATCTTGTTGAATTTGTTCTCGGCCACTGTGCTGTCGAGATAAGCCTGGGCCAGACCCGAACTCATAAAGAGCCCGAGCTCAAACACATGTTTTGTTTTCAGGTAATCACCGCTTAATACAGCGCCGAATTTCAGACCGTCGTAACCATTGTACCAGACCGCCGGCCTGGCGCGCATCTCGTAGTGTTTCCAGTCAGAGGGATTATACACCTTGGAATCAAAACGCACATTGATCTTCTGGTGCAGCACATTGTTGCTCATGTCCACATCGGCCAGGCGGTAAGAGGGATCTATGATAACATTCTTCAGCTTGCTGTTGAGGTTCAGCGTGGCTGTGTAAACGGGTTTGAGCTTGGGTCCCCAGCCTATCCAGCGGGGCAGGGTAGTGGCCTGAGTGGGCTTCACAAACCAGGTATTCGGAATGTAATAGTGCCGGGCTGAATCGTTTTTATCAATCACCGCGAAATCCAGAGGCATTTGCATGCCGCCCAGACGCTTGAATCTGACCTCATACACACCGCCCTTGCGGCGTTTCACCCCGGCTATTTTATAATCAATCACCTTGCTGGTCTCCAGCCACTCGTCAAAGAACCAGTTCAGGTCAACGCCGCTGAAGCGAATGACAGAATTCCTGAAATCTTCTGGATACGGGTGGCAGAATTTCCACTGTTCAAAATAATGCTGCATGCATTTGTCGAACAAGGCACGTCCCAGCACATATTCTAAATTTTTAAGCATGGCCGCGGTTTTGGTGTACACCTGACTGTATCCGCCGCCGTGGCGGATCCCCCCGTTAAAATCATCGGCATGGGTGTTTAAGGTCACTTCTTCTTTCTTTACCACCACACTATTGAAATAACCCCTGTAGATCTCGTCGTCTATCACCCTTTGCGGATCGGTATAGCGTTGAATGTACCGGCTTTTGGATGGTCTTTCGATCAGCAGGGGCCCATCGATGAATTGATAGCTGTCTGCCGTGTAGAATTGCGTGAAGCCCTCGTCCATGAAAGGCCTGTAGGTTTCATTGCTACCCAGCATACCCTGGAACCAGTTGTGGGTCATTTCATGTATGAGCAAAGTGCGGTAATCTGGGTCGTACCCGCCGCAGAGGGTGAGCATGGGGTACTCCATGCCGTCCTGGGCATCGGCTACAACCATTTTGGGGTGAGGGTAAGGGCCGATGTTGTACGAATTCACATCCAGCACTTTGGCAATATAATCCGCGGCATTCGCCCAGCCAGCCGCGTGTGGTTCCTGCACCAGGGCAATGCAGCGCGTGTCTTTCCAACGGCTTTCTGCAATGCGGTAATTGGGATCGGCGGTAAAGGCGAAGTCGTGTACGTTGATGGCGGAAAACACCCAGGTTTTTGTCCGCCCATCGGGTTTTTGAATGGGAGTGGGCGGACTGTTAAAGGGCTTCTTCACAAAATTCGAGAGGTCGAGCTTTTTCCTCAGACTGTCGGGCAAGACCTCTTTTTCATTCAGCAGTATGCCTGTGCCATCGGCCACGTACTGCGAGGGCAGGGTCATTTCCACGTGAAAAGAACCAAAATCACCGTAAAACTCATGGTCCATGTGCTGGTCTGTGTTCCAGATGAATTTCTGGTCAATTACTGTGACGCGCGGATACCAGTGCACCACATCGTAGTGTTTGCTGCCCGAGGACTTGAATATTTTCATGCGGTTGCGTATGGCTTCGCGATCGAAATAGGTTTTAAAGTCCAGGTGAAGGCTGGCGGATTCGCCCGGCAGGAGAGGTTTTGAGAGATAAACCTTTAAAATAGTATTATCCAGTTCTGTTCTCAGGGCAGTTCCATTCATGCTAACAATTTCCACCACCGTGCCCAGGTTTTGTGCACGGTACTTGCCGAATTTCAGATTATAACCGTTGTGCTTGTAGAGGTCAGCTGCGTAGGAATCTTTGGTTTGCGCATTGTTGTAGAGGTGAAAATAAAGATAAGACAGGGTGTAGGGTGAATTGTTCCAATAGATGAGTTCTTCGCTGCCACTGAGCACGTCGCTGCTGTCGTTCACAGAGGCCTTGATGTTGTAATGCACATCTTGCTGCCAGTAGCCCTCAATGGGCTTTCGGTTTTTCCAGTAATAAGGGTTGGTGGCGGAACGGTATTCTGTATACTCAGATTGTGAATAGAGAATTTTGGAATAGAAAGTGACAAATAGAAGAATGAAAAATGTTAATTTGAACATGAAGAATGCGAAGAAATATATCAGGTGAATTTACCAAAATGTTACAGAGTAAGACCAGAAAAATACTTATATTTAATATGCTTTTTATGAGCTATTGTATTGAATTGGTTTTCACTTTCTGAGTTGGTCAAAGAAATGGCTAAAGTGGGTAAGTACTTGCCTGGCATTGCTTGTTTCTTCATTCTAGGGTCCAAAGCCCAAACAAGTTATACATTTACGAATGCCGGTAGCACTGGCAGTCTGGGTCCAACCCAGGCTATGGTCAATTCCGCTTATGCCAGCACAAGCTTAAGTACAGCTGTTACTGTGAGTGCAGGGATACAGAGTTGGACTGTACCAACGACAGGATTGTACGAAATTGAGGCGGCAGGTGGCTCTGGTGGTGATTATTTTTCTTTCAAATTTGGCGGATTGGGGGCTATAATGAAAGGGCAGTTTTTACTTAATTCCGGAGACCTGTTGCAAATATTAGTTGGCCAGAGGGGAACAAATTCGTGTACCGGTAGTGGGGGTGGCGGAAGTTATGTTTTAAAAAATGGAAGCTTAATACTAGCGGCAGGTGGTGGAGGAGGCTGCTCTACACAGCAAAATGGTGTGAGTGGTACCGTTTCGATAAATGGTACCATGTGTTCTTTGAACGCGGTCCTTGGCGGAAGTATGGGTCTTGGAGGACAAACCTGTCCTGTACCAGGTAGCGGAGGAGCGGGTGGTGGTTTTTTAGCTGGTTCATCAGGCAATGGACAAGGCCTATTTATGACAGGTGGAACCTCATTTTTGAATGGAGGAATTGGTGGCGCAGCAGGCCCAACTTCAACAATGTACATTGTGGCACCGGGAGGATTCGGAGGGGGTGGCGGTGTACAACAATGTGCACTAGGTGGAGGCGGAGGAGGAGGGTATTCCGGAGGTGCCGGGGGCCAGGAAGCAAATACTTGTGTGAATGGTGTGAAAGCCGGAGGTGGTGGCGGTGGCTCACTTAATACAGGGTTGAACCAAGTGAATACAAGCGGGGTCAATTCCGGTCATGGCAGGGTAACACTCACTTATTTGTGCAACGCAATTAGCCTCGTCAGTTCTTCCAATCCCATTTGCATTGGTAACACCGCGACACTAAGTACAAATGCAATTAGCAGTTACACCTGGAGCAACAACAGCAACTCAGCATTTATCGTAGTGAGTCCATCTGTTACCACTAGCTATACAATTCAGGGTCTCAGTAGTTCAAATTGCATGAGCTATAGTGTTATAACTTTGAGTGTAACATCACAACCTAGTGTTACAGTGAGTCCTTTTAATCCGAGTGTATGCGCTAACAGTACTTTGGTACTTAACGCAAATACAAACGGAGGTACCGCCCCATACACCTACAGCTGGACTGGAGGTCCTCAAAATCCGGCTTATTCAGTAAGCTACACAACCGGAATTGCCAATGAAACTATTGTTGTGACGGATGCAAACAATTGTGTCTCGAGCGGAACAGTCAGCATCACGGTTGCAGCCAATCCGACATTAAATGCTCCTAATAATTCGATTTGCCCCGGAGGTTCAGCTTCACTTAGCGTATCAGGAGCCAATAGCTATACCTGGCTTCCATCAGCTGTTACAGGAAACTCTTTGGTTGTCTCACCCACAGCCTCGGTTGTGTACACTGTTCTTGGTATGGCCATAAATGGCTGCACATCGAGTATTAATTCCACTCTTAGTGTTTTGCAAGTCCCATTACTAAACCTTATCAGCCAATCCATTACATGTGCCAGTCTGGGCTCAGCAATTGTTATGACGTCAGGAGGCATTGGCCCATTTACTTATACATGGTTGCCTGGTTTACAGACCAGTTCGGTTGTAAACGGGTTAAATCCCAATACTTACAGTATAATTGTCCATGATCTGGGTACAGGCTGCAGCACCTCAACTGTCCAGGTGTTTAATTCACTTATTCCCTTATCCGGTATACTTGCAAATTCACAAAGCATCACCTGCCCCGGTGCTTCAAGTGGAACTGCAGCGGTTTTAAATATTTCAGGCGGTTCTGCCAGTCAAAATTATTTATGGACTAATGGTACCATGAGCACCTCCGTTTCATCACCAACAAACCTGAGTGCAGGTCAATGGACCGTAACTGTTACTGACGCATTGACCGCCTGTCAGATTAATTCAGTGTTTACCATTCTGCAACCTCCGGCGAACACACTTGTGATTTCAGCAAGCTCAGCTTCAATATGTGCTGGTGGTGTCGCCAGTTTTACAGCCACAAACAATGGGGGAACCCCTTTCACAGCAGGTCCCGCTTACACTTATTCCTGGTCGTCCGGTTCTACCGGTTCTGTTTACTCAAGTACACCCTCAATAGCTGGGAGCCTTATTCACACAGTATGGAGCATTGATGCCAATTCCTGCGCTGCTACACAAAGTATTTTGTTAACTGTAGTACCTCTGCCTACCCTGAGTTTGAATTCGGTATCCATATGTCCTTTACAAGTTGCCACCTTAACAGCTACAGGGGCGAGTTCCTATACATGGTATCCGGGACTTATTACTGGTAATAGCTTTACCCAGTCACCAGCCAGTACACAACAATTTACTGTAGTTGGTTCAGCTTTTTCATGTAATGCTTCCGCAACGGCATCAATAGTGTTAAAAACCTCACCATCCCCAAGTATTACTACAAATGCTCCACTTTGTAATGGTCAAACACTTAGCTTAACGGCTTCTGGCGGGAGTGTTTATCAATGGTCCGGTGTATTAGGTTTCGTTTCGGGTTCTTCCGCTGTCTTGATTCCTTCAGTCAACCCCATTCAATCTGGTGTTTATACGGTAACTGTTACAGGAGTCAATTCTTGCACTGCATCTGCAAGTATTAATGTCACGGTCCATCCCAACCCTACGCTTACTGCTATCGGAAGTACAGTGTGTTCAACCCAAAGCATGAGCCTTATGGCTTTCTCTGTTCCAGGCGCAACATACTTGTGGAATGGACCAAATGGCTACAGTTCTGCTTTTCAGGGTACGGTTGTTGCGAGCCCGGCCGCATCCCTTAGTGGCGTTTATCAGGTAACGGCGAACAGCTTGCAAAATTGCAGCAGTACCGCCACCGCACTGGTGAATATAACAGCAGCTCCTGCCATATCTATCACAGCCAGTAATCCAAAATGTTTGGGCGGCACCCTGCATTTATCTGGCTTTGGCGGCACAAACTATATTTGGCAGGGTCCTAATGGCTTTTACTCTACTTTGCAAAACCCATCACTCAGTGCACTTAGCTTCAGTAATACCGGGACCTGGTCACTAACAGCCATCACAGGACCCTGTACTTTAACAACAGCATTAAACATTCAGGTAAATCCCTTACCCCAACCCTATGCGTCCTACAACACGCCGCTCTGTGAATTAAATAATCTGATGCTTTCCGTAAGTCCGGCCCAAAGTTATACCTGGTCAGGTCCTCAGGGGTTCAGCAGCAATTCACAAAATCCCACCTTGTCGTCTGTGAGTTTTTCAAATGCGGGTCAATACAGCGTAAATGTAACTGATGTAAATGGTTGTACAGGTGATACACTTGTTAATGTGAATGTTCTTTCAAATCCTATACCAATTGCCACGGGTGCCACGGTTTGTTTGGGAGGGAACGTGAATCTGAGCGCATCCGGTGGTGTCTCCTATTTGTGGAATGGCCCAAATTCTTTTTTATCTTCGAATCAAAACATCTTTTTGCAAGGTGTAACGGCAGGTCAAACCGGAAATTATACCGTCCTGATCACCGCCAGCAACTCCTGTTCATCCTATACAACTGTTAATCTTCTGGGTTTCAATTACAGCCTACCAAATCCCGTCATCGT
>DAOMFS010000025.1:0-2799 GCA_035429925.1 Bacteroidia bacterium
CCAGTGCATTCATACACCAACAACACCCTCCTGCTGATAACACGAACCATCACCATGGTAGCCAGCAATTCGGTGAATTGTTCTGACACTGTACAAAAAAACATTCTCATCTTTCCCCAGCCTTTCACCAATTTCACCATGATACCGGCAAGTGGCTGCACACCCTTACAGGTCACTTTCCCTTCGGTACCCGGCGTTATTTCATACACCTGGAATTTTGGCGACGCCTCGTTTCCACTGGTCATCACCACGCCCACCACCCACGTTTTCACGAACACAACCACTGCTAATAAAACGTTCACCGTAAAGCTGGTTGCGCTGAACGGTTTTGGTTGTCTCGACTCCAATTACGGCTACCCTATTGTGTTTCCGAGATCCTATGCAGACTTCACATTTAATCCACAAGCAGGGTGCACGCCATTTAACCTCACGTTTACGAATACCAGCAGCAATTTCAGCAGCAGTAACTGGAATTTCGGCAACGGGCTCAGCTCAGGTTTTTCATCGCCTTCCAGTACTTATACCCATGTGGCAGGAAGCCCTTCACAAACTTTTACCATTCGTCTGGTGGTAGCCAGTGTGAACAATTGTAAAGACTCCATTGAAAAGAGTCTGCTCTTGTATGCCCAGCCTAAGGCCTCATTCCAGCTGGATACACCGGCCTGCTCGCCCAAGGTGATGACCTTTACAAATACAACAACAGGCGCAAGCAGCTATGACTGGAACCTGGGTGACGGGTCCACTTCCACATTCAGCGCGCCAGTGCATCTGTATTCAAGTCCATCTGCCTTTGACCAAACATACCCGATTACACTGAAAGCGACAAATGCCTCAGGTTGCAGCGATTCGTCCAGCACAATGCTTACCCTGCACGCCAAACCCAATTTTGAGTTTTCGGCTTTTCCAGACAGTGGTTGCACAGTGCTGTCGGTCTTTTTCCCGCAGGTTGTGGGGGTAGCCTCGTACCTCTGGCAATTTGGAGATGGCGCGGCGGCAAACACCGGAAACGTGAACCACAGTTTTATCAATACAGGCGTGATAGACAAATTGTATTCAGTTGTGTTGATCGCGAAAGATAAGTTCGGTTGTGCAGACACGAATAGCCATGTCATTAAGGTGTTTCCCAGGCCAACGGCCAAATTCACCGCAGCGCCAACCAGTGTGTATGTGCCCACACAGCCCACTTATTTTGCGAACTTATCGAGCAATGGCACACAGTTCAAATGGGATTTCGGCGACGGGGGCAGTTCAGAGGAATTTGAACCATCACACCTTTACACCAAGCCGGGTGAATACGTGATCACTCTCATAGCGGCTAACGACAGGGGCTGCAAAGACACCTTTGAACTACCGGAGAAAGTAAAGGCACTCGACGAATCAGACATTGTGATCCCCAATGCCTTTACACCCAACACACTTGGATCACCAGGCAATGTGTACGATCCCAATGACCTGAGCAATGATATTTTTCATCCTGTTGTGCGTGGAGCAGAAACCTACGAACTGAGCATTTTTTCACGCTGGGGTGAATTGCTTTATGATACCAAAAACCCTAACGAAGGTTGGGATGGTTATTATAAAGGCAAACTCTGTACACAGGATGTATATGTGTGGAAACTTAAAGCTACATTCCTCGACGGAAAAGCGATGACTAAAACCGGTGATGTGCTTTTACTGCGATAAACGATGAGGTATTTGGTTTTCATATCATTTTTGATCTTGCTTTCACAGGCGTTCAAGGCCCAGGAATTATCCAGGGCTGAAAAAAAGAAGGTGAAAATGCTTACGCGGGAGGCCCAGGCCTACCTGGATATGGACGATTATTATATGGCCCTGCAATACTACAGGCAATGCCTGGCCATTGACCCCCTGAATGAAAGAGCCGGTACCAACTCAGCCATATGTATGCAGAAACTGGCTTACCCGGTCGACAGTACCATGTTCCTGCTCGAAAACCTCACCAATTCCAGGCAACCAGACGCGAACTTTTATCTGGCGCTTATAAAGCACCAGCAAAGAAAATTTGATGAGGCCATACTCTTGCTTCAGAACTACCGCAAACTGAAGGAGAGCAAACGCCTGATAACAGATACAGAAGTGAATTACCGTTTGGGTTTGTCTCTTAACGCGAAAGAATTTATGGCACATCCCGGTGAGGCGCACATCAGCAATATGGGTGAGGCCATTAACAGCAAATTTGATGATTATGTGCCGGTGGTGAATCTGGACGAAAGCCTTCTCTATTTCACATCCAAACGGGAAGGCAGTACCGGGGATCTGCTTAACACCGACCGTAATTTTTTCGAAGATGTGTACTGCTCACGAAAGGTGAACGGCGTTTGGCAGAAAGCTGAGAATGTGGGTCCACCCATCAATTCAGAAACCAATGATGCCTGTGTGGCCCTAAGTTACGACGGGCACAGCATGCTGGTTTACAGAACATCTGACGACCAGGTAAGCGGTGACCTGTATTTAAGCAGAATTAACGATAAAAACCAGTGGGGTGAACTTCAGAAACTGGGTGAATCCATTAATTCTTCATTTGTGGAAAGCAGCGCCTGTTTCAGTACCGACAGCAGCGAGATTTTTTTTTCAAGCAACCGCCCCGGGGGATTTGGCGGTAAGGATATTTACAGGATCAAACGTTTACCCAATCAGGACTGGTCATGGGCTTACAATCTCGGACCTGAAGTAAACAGCGCGCAGGATGAGGACGCACCTTTTTTGCACCCCGATGGCCGGACACTCTTTTTCAGCAGCAAGGGACACGATTGCATGGGAAATTATGATGTGTTCTCT
>DAOMFS010000025.1:2809-39845 GCA_035429925.1 Bacteroidia bacterium
AAATGATGGGTGGATCTCGAGAAAATATGATGCCGACAGCAACGCATTCAGCAAGGCCAAAAATCTGGGTTACCCGATAAACGACATCAGCAACGACATCTTTTTCGTATTGAGCCTGGATGGAAGAACGGCTTATTACTCTTCGGCCCGGTCCGGTAATTACGGCGGAACAGACATCTACACCATCGACACGCGTTTTAAACCGAACGAACTAAAAGTAACGCGAGGCCGGGTAAGTTTAGACACCATCCCGAAACGATCCAAGATAACACTCTTCGAAAAACCGGGAAATCAGTTGCAGGGCACATACAGTTCCAACCCAGCCAACGGACAGTTTATTCTGGCCATCAATCCTTATAGGGAATACAGCATGTTCATAGAAACCGAAGGCTGTGAAGATGTGCGAATGGAACTCAAGGCTGCAGTGCTGAATAAAGAAGAGTCCGAACTCATCATACAACTCAAAAAAAACCGTGCGGAATAAATTTACTGTCATATTTCTGCTGATCTTTTTCTGCAAATCGGTATTTGCTCAGGAGCCCCATTTCACGCAGTTTTACGCCACACCGCTTTTTCTGAATCCCGCTTTTACAGGACTCACCTACGAACACCGGTTCTCCCTGAATTACCGTAACCAATGGCCCGGCATTCAAAGAACCTATGTGACCTACATGGCGGCATACGACTACAACATCAGCAACCTGAACAGCGGAATAGGCATTTATGTTTTGCAGGATGTGGCCGGCACCTCAAACCTGATCTCTAATCTGAGGTGTTTTAATTATGCTTACCGGGTTAAAATCAACAAGTACTCCGAAGCCCGGGCCGGTATTTCCATTGCCATGGGCTCAAAGAAAATTGACAATTCAGGCCTGATCTTCAACGATCAGCTGGTCACCGGTTCGGGCACTTCGGCTGAAGCCGGCGCGGCGCAAAAAGTGAATTATTTTGACCTGGGCATGGGCGCCCTTTACAACACCACAAATTTCTGGCTGGGTCTCTCGGCTAAACACCTTAATCAGCCCAATACCAGCATGATCGACGGGGCCAACACCATTTTACCCACCTACATCAGTGTGCATGGCGGATACCGCCACATCATTGAAGCGCACGGCGCAGGCAAAACCAAGCTGGATGAATTCATCAGCGCCAGCCTTCATTACAGGCACCAGGAAAATTATGACCAACTTGACATTGGTGGTTATTATTACAAAAACATCATGAATGTAGGCTTGTGGTACAGGGGCCTTCCTCTGAAACGCTACGCCCCGGGTTACACGAACCGTGAGAGTATCGCCATCCTGGTTGGTATTGAAATACCGGATAAAAACTTCAGGGTGGGTTACAGTTACGACATCACGCTATCCAGACTTGGATTCAACAACTCCCTGGGCTCACATGAATTGTCAATGGTGTATGAAGTAGCCAAAAAGAAAAAGCGCAGCAGGCGCGTACTGGTTAGTTGCCCAAAATTTTAAGCCTGGGCCAGGTGCTTCAGCATTTCGGTGCAGATGAATTCAGCCGCCCGGCCATTCCCGTAAAATTCAGGAAATACCAGGGATTTGTTCGATTCAAAATGTGCGAACGCATGCAATATACGTTGTTCGTCAGCATCTGTAACCATAGCCGAGCCGCATTCAACCAGTTCGAGCCACTCGGTTTCAGGCCGGAGTATGATGCAGGGTTTTTTAAAATAAAAAGCCTCTTTTTGCACACCCCCGCTGTCGGTCATCACCAATCTACAGTTTTTTTCCAGTTCTGTCATTTCAAGAAAGGAAGCCGGTTGGGTGATGATGAACTTTTTATTGTCCCGTATTTTTCTTAGTAGCACCGGATCGAGATTCTGTTCAAGCAGTTTTGCAGTTCGCGGATGCAAAGGAAGGACCACTTTCAGAGCGTAATGTTCAGAAATTTCATTCAAGGCCCTGAACAAGGCATTCAGGCGATCGGGCTCATCGGTGTTGTTGTTGCGGTGAACGGTAGCCAGAACAAAATTGTTTTTCAGCAGATCCAGTCTTTTCATAATGTCGGTTTTTTGCTCCGCCATAGCGCTGAAGTAAAGGCTGTTGTCGTACATCACGTCCCCGCAATGGTAAATCTTTGGATTATCCGCTGTATAGGGTCCATTGTTGTTTTCGGGAAAGCCTTCTCTAAGCAGATTACGGTAACCCGTTTGGGTTGGCGAGAACAGCAAAGTACTCACATGGTCGCAAAGTATGCGGTTCAGTTCTTCGGGCATGCTTTTGTTGAAGGATCTTAAACCCGCCTCAATGTGAACAACAGGAATATGGATTTTGGATGCTGCCACTGCCCCGGCCAAGGTGGAGTTGGTGTCACCGTACAAGACTATGGCTCCCGGTTTTTCAGTTTGAAGGATCTCTTCGATACCAGCGATCATGGCTGCAGTTTGTTTTCCATGCGAGCCGCTGCCGACATTAAGGTTGTAATCCGGAACCGGGATCCCCAGTTCATCGAAGAACACCTGGCTCATGTTGGCGTCGTAATGCTGGCCCGTGTGCACGATCACTTCTTGGATACGTCCTGAATATTGATTTTTTATCGCACGGCTTAAAGCTGCAGCCTTGATGATCTGGGGTCGTGCCCCGATGATGGTGAGTATTTTTAACATGTAAGGTTCAGAGCAGATTTTCGTCGGCAAAACTAAAATAATTCTGGTCACCCACGATGATGTGATCAAGCAGGGCAATGTCAAAAATGTGAAGCGCTTCTCTCACTTTGCGGGTGATCTGCCTGTCCTGCTCACTGGGCTTGAGCTGTCCGCTGGGATGGTTGTGAGCCAGAATGATGCCGCTGGCGTTGTTTTCAATGGCGGCCCTGCAGATGAGCCTGACATCCACCACGGTGCCCGAGATACCGCCTTTGCTCATGTGTATTTCGCGGAGCACCTGATTGGCACGGTCCAGTATCAATATCCAGAATTCTTCGTGGGGCTGATCACTGAGCTTGTGTTGAATGGCTTCATAAGCCTGTCGGCTGCTGTTGATACGCATACGCTCAATGGGATCCGATTCTTTTCGTCTGCGCCCGAGCTCGAAGGCGGCAGCAATGGTGAGGGCTTTTACTTTACCAACGCCTTTGAATTTCTGATATTCCTGAATCGAAAGCCGAGCCAGCTTACTCAGATTGTTTCCGCTCTCAGCCAGCATGCGCTGGGCCAGTTGAACGGCCGTTTCAGAACTGTTACCCGATGCCATCACAATGGCCAACAATTCTGCGTCACTGAGATTTTGTCTTCCCAAACGTAAGAGTTTTTCCCTGGGCTGATCATCTTCAGCCAGACTCTTCATGGTTAGCCTGTTTTCTGCTGACTTCACAGGCCTAAAATACGGAATTGATTTCCAATCCCCTATTCCTTTTCCTAACTTAGCCCCTTATGTCGCTCTTCAAAGGTGAATCGCTGCAAATGTTCAGGAATAAGGATTTCCGACTTTTTATCTGCGCGCGATTTTTCCTCACCCTGGCCATTCAGATGCAATTCAGCACCATTTACCTGCAGGTGTATTATGAGTATACGCGTGAAGAGTTTATGCTTGGCATGATTGGTCTTTCTGAAGCCGTACCCTTTATCCTTGTCTCCCTTTTCAGCGGGCATTATGCCGATCACCACCGCAAAAGGAACATTATACTCATAGGCACTATTTTACTCATGTCGGGCGCGCTCTTCCTCCTTCTCAATGCCAGCAGCCAGATCATGTTACTCAGGTCTCTTGGCTTGAGTGCTCTTTTTTTTGTGGTGTTTGTTTTTGGCATCATCCGGTCGTTCCTTGCGGCCAGTTCCAATCCCTTTCTCAGTCAGCTCATCCCAAGGAAGGAATACGCGCATGCCGCCACCTGGAACAGCACAGCCTGGCACCTGGCCTGCATACTTGGTCCGGTAATAGCAGGACTGGTATATGGTTACAGGGGGCATTATAACGCGGCGCCATGCCACTTCCTGGAATTGCTGAGTTTTCTTTTGGCTTTTGTTTTTCTGTTGCAGATCAGGAACAAAGGTTTGCCTCAGAAACATGAACACGAGGAAAATATATTTCAGAGCATGCGGGTGGGATTGCGCTTTGTTTACAGGAGTAAAATGCTGCTGAGCGCCATTTCACTTGATCTTTTCGCCGTATTGTTTGGAGGTGCCGTGGCTCTTATACCCGCCTTCACCGACAAAATACTTGGCCTGGGTCCAGAAGCATATGGCTTGCTGCGCACCGCTCCGGCCATTGGCGCTGTGTTGATGGCCCTGATACTTGTATTTTATCCGCCCGGTCATAGGGCCGGAAAAGCCCTGCTTTGGTCGGTAACAGCCTTTGGCCTCTTCACCATATTGTTTGCTCTAAGCACCAATTACTGGCTGGCCTTTCTGATGCTGTTCTGCACAGGGGCCTTTGACAATGTGAGTGTGGTTGTGAGGCACAGCATACTTCAGCTCATGACACCCGATCATATGAGGGGCCGTGTAAGCGCCATCAACAGCATTTTTATAGGCAGCAGCAACGAAATCGGCGCGTTTGAAAGCGGTGTTGCTGCACGCCTGATGGGTCTTGTGCCTTCCATTGTGTTCGGCGGAGCCATGACCATAATGGTTGTGCTGGGTGTTCATAAACTGAACCCTGATCTGAAAAAACTCGACATCAGCAAGCTATGAAATCAGCGGTGCCTGAAAACATCAGGAACATTCTGGACGAAGCTGTTATGACCTATAATTCAAAGAACTTTATCACCACTGACCCCATTGCCATTCCTCACCGGTTCAGCCGAAAAGAAGACATAGAGATTGCAGGTTTTTTCAGCGCTACACTGGCCTGGGGACAACGCCCCACGATCTTAAAGAACGCCGCCAAACTGATGACGATGTTCGACGAGAGTCCATACGCATTTATTCTCAACCACAGCACATCAGACCTGAAACCCTTTCGGAAATTCGTGCACCGCACGTTCCAGTCCGAAGATCTGCTCTTTTTCATCCGCTCACTACGGGCCATTTACAGTACACAAGGCGGACTCGAAATGGCCTTCTCATATTCAGAAACCGAAATGGGAAAAACCCTGGCCAGTCGTCTGCACGCCTTCAGAACACGTTTTCTTGAAACCAGCCATGCTTCCAGATCCGAAAAACACTTGTCTGATCCCTTCAGAAACTCAGCCTGTAAAAGGCTCTGCATGTTTCTGCGCTGGATGGTGAGGCAGGACAAGCGGGGCGTTGATTTCGGCATCTGGAAGAGTATACAGGCTTCAGAATTGTGCATACCCCTTGATGTGCACAGCGGACGCGTGGCCCGTAATCTGGGCCTGCTTGAACGGCACCAGAACGACTGGAAGGCAGTTGAAGAACTTACCTTTGTGTTACGCGGCCTGAATGCAGAGGATCCGGTAAAATACGATTTTGCGTTATTCGGTTTGGGTGTAAACGGTCTGGTATAAAAAAAAGGGACCGGAGCCCCTTTTTTAGTGGTTCAGGAAATGATCTTCTCGCGAAGGGCGTAAAGTTTGGCGGAGATGGATTTCATATCCTCATCACTAAGCTCAGAGGGTTGCCTGTTGGAAATGATCTCCTGGTAAATGGGATCCAGATCCTTCAGCAAGTCGGAGCATTCTTTCTTGTCTTTATAATCGTTGAAGAGTTTTACAAGATTACCCAGGTGCATGCGTTGCTCCCAGAGATTGGTGCGTATTTTTTCGCGATGTGCGGGATCCTGGTCCTTCTCCCCTATCTTACAGCTCAGGTAAAGGCTCTCGAGCCAGCTGCCTGTGAACACAAGGGAAGCGGTGTAGATTCTCTCGTTGGACCTCAGGTATGTATCGCTCTTGATCAGGATCTCATCCCACACACTGAATAAACTGTCGCGGTTGCCAATATTGCTTTCGAAACGTTTGCCAACCATGGCATTGATAGAACTTTGCATGCCCAGTGCTTCGCTGAGCCCGATGATGGTACGCATGTAATTGAGAACGTCCTGACCGGCATTGTTCATCATGGCGTATGCCATGTCCATGTTGTAAATGCCCATGTTTAGGCCGCGCTTGAACTCATTGTTGTATGCGTTCGCTTTTGCCGGGCTGTGCATGATGGTGTTATCGTATGGCTGGCCCAGTGCCACAATGTCCTGCATGCGGTTGGCTGGTGAAGGAATATTGGCCAGCGCAAAATCAAACTTGAATTTGGTGGTATCGTTCACGGGTCCTGAATCTTCTGTTTTGGTGCCGGCTGCCAGCGAATCCGACATCGATTGGTGTTCATCGGCAGAACTGCTACCGCATGAGTCCAGCAAAAGAGCCAGTGGTAAGGCAAGAAATATGGTTTTCACGGTCATAATTTGGTTTTTTACAAAACAAATGTAAAGTAATTTTTGAATTGGCAGATGACGACCGTAAGCTGTGTTAAAAGGTGTAAGAATACGTGAGTCCGTAAATATAGCTGTGTTCGGGCATACCTTTAAATCCGAGCTTGGCCTGGAGTATAAAATAGGCTTCCAGATAGGTATCCCGGCTGAGATCATACTTGGTACCGGCAAATGTCCTGTACCGGTATATGCCTATGTCGGCCGTGCGGTAAAAGGGAAAGGTGAGTTCCTCGGCCATGTATACTTGTGCACGCTTGCTGAGATCATATTTAACAGTGAATTTATTCCGGTCAATATAACGTATAAACTGCCCTTTATCACTGCTGTGCCAATTGGTGGTTTGCCCCTGCACCAGATTCCTGTATATAAAAATTGCTCTGCCCACGCGTTGACGTAAATTGAAGCCAAGATACACCTGTTGCCGGTTGTTGTAGAGTCCATCCAGCCCCCTGATCTTTCCCAAAACCACCCCACCGGTTAACTTCAGCGTTTTGTTGATCTTGTAATTGAGTTCGGGATTGATGTTGATCTGACTGTATTCGCTCACATTGTTGTTGAAACGGTTTTGCAGGTTTAATTCGGCTTTAAGTCTTGGACTGAGCCTGGCGTTTAGCTTCAGATAAAACCAGAAACGCGCGTCGTTTTCCACATACTGGGCTTTCAAACCAAACCACATAAGCAGAAAAAACAGAATTAATACATGACCCTTTCTATTCATAGTAATAGATCCTGATCTGTGTAGCGTCTTTTAAAAAATCTATTTTGCCGATGCTGATCCGGTGAATGGCAATACCCGTGCGGTTTTTAAGGTCTTCTATCAATTCAGCATGTCTTTCAGGCTTGATCAGTTCTATCCTTTCATACAGTATTATTTTTACGCTTTCTTTTCTGAAAAACAAATTGCTTTCAAATACAAAGGTCACAATAAGAATAAGCAGGTTAATGAGCCCGATGAACATGTACTCGTAGACATCTGAGGTGTCCTTTATTTTGGTCACTGCCGCAATCAGGCCCAGGGCGATCACCAGAAAAAGATAGGTCATGTCTTTAATGCTGATATCATCTGTGCGGTAACGCAGCATACTGAACACGGCGAATAAGCCAAACGCAGCGCCCATGCTCAGATCGACCTTGTTGAGTAAAAAGCAGATGAGAAAAATAACCAGGTTAAAAATGAAAAAGGTGAAAAACAGTTCGCTGTGTTTGTAATTGCGGTAATAAATGAAACGAAGGAGGACAAATACCGACAGAAAATCGATGCAGAACCTGGAAATGAATTTCAGGACTGTTTTGCTGAGTTCGGCCGTTTCAGATGCCGTAACCAGTTCAGTGGTGGCTTGCAAAATGCTCATGATGCTGATATTGCTTAAGTAAATTGAGTTTTTCTTTAAAATGGTTTTGCTTCAAATTCGAATTGGTGCTGGCCATTGCCATACAATACTTACTCAGCGAATCGCCCTGTATGTGCTTGCGTCGCATCAGCTCAGAAAAGGCTGAAAACGTTTTTTTGTCCTGCTTCACTTCCGCAATCACCAGGCCCGGCCACTTGTGTGTGCGATGGTCGCGCTCTATTTCGAGATTGATGTCAAGCGTTACCCGCTCGGGTCCCTGCTTGCCACTGAGTGTCAGGCGCTGATAATTCACCCAAACCTGGGGCTGTAAAGCTGCAGGATCAAGACCGGTCAAGGTGCTTAGAAATTCAATCTCTGATTGTCCGAAGGGCCAGGACAGGGAATTAAGTTTAAGCCTTTCCTTCATCGTGCGGCCCTTGTTGTTTTTGAATTTCACCTCAAGGTATAACAAACCGGTGTCTGAATAGATCCTTTGACGCACCTTAAGTCTGTTCAGGTTGCCGTTGTGGTGTTTCCTGTATAAGCTGAAATCACTTGTATCAAAATACAGGGTTCTGTATGAATTCAGTCGCCTGCCCTTGATGTCAAGAATGGCGTAGTCTTTTTGCAGATGTTCAAGTATGTCCGGCAGGCGTGCTCTGTTGAACAGATATTTGGTATCCTGCCGGTTGAGTAATTTCACCGAGTCGAGTTGTTTGAGGCTCAGGGCTTCAAATTCCAGCAGCATATGTGATACGTCGTCAGGCATTATTTGCCACTATAGCTATATTTTTTGGATGAAATGAATTTTCCGTTCGCGTCCATAACCCTTTTCTCAGTCTTAAATCCCCAGGAGTCGTATGTATAATAACTGTGTTTAAGCAGCTTGTTGTCTTTATCGTAACTAAGCTCCTCCGTTTTTTCGCCAAGGGCGTTGTAGATGTACTGTTTTTTCGCGTTAAGCTCCCCCTTTTCATTCAACTCAATTTCTTCAATCACATCGCCGCTCTTATTGTATTTAAAGCGTGTGGTGGTCTTCAGAACTCCATCTTTGTTGTAATTCTGTTCTTCTATCACCTGCCCATTCTGGTCATACATTGTTTTGGTGTCAGTGATCGTTTTTCCGTTCTCGGTGTCCAGCACGATTACACTGCGAATGCCATATTTTTTAATATCCTTTTTTTTCTGGGCCTTTATCTGCATCAGGGGTAAACAAAACAGAAAAATTAAAGCGATATAAAGTTTTTGCCTCATTCGAATACCGTAAAAGTGTTTAAAGTTAAGTTTTGTTTTTTGCTGCTGATCTCAAGCTTTTGAACAAATGCTGTATCTCCAGATTTGGAATTCAGGCTACTGTCTTTTGAATAAACATACACCGTATAATTGCCCTTGCGCAGATAACGGAATTCAAACTCCCCTTTGTAATCGGCCTTAATGCGGTCGCTGTAACCGCTCACATCACCGTATACGATATACACGTCTCTGTCGTAACCGGCATACTCTCCGTTTTTAATTGTAAAAGCGGCGTTCCAGTCCTCCACCCAGATTTTGCCATGTATGCTGGCCTTGCCTCCTTCACCGGGCGCCTTTTTACAGGCGCTGAATTGCATCAATTCTACTGCAAGCAGGAGCGCGATCCATTTTATTTTGTATTTCATATTATCTGATAAGTATTAATTTGCTGTGTTGCGATCCGCAGCTGAGCAGGTAAAGCCCATCGGACCACTCAGAAACATCCAGATTCATGTATCCGCTGAATCTTGTTGTAAGGATCAATCGCCCCGTTTGATCCAGAATGATCAGGTCCTTTTCCGCCTGACCGTAGCTCTGTATCGTGATGTCTGATCGTGCCGGATTAGGGTATACCTTCAGTCCCGATCCGCTTCCGGCCAATTCCTCAAGCCCCACTATGCAATTCGACATGCCATAGGAGGGATATGCCAGAACCCTGAAGGTTCCAAACCCGTCGGGGCATCGGCCAAAAGACTCATCCGCCTGCTGCTCGCCAAAACTCAGGCTGTCGAGCACCGTTTTTAAACCATCGCCAAAAATGATCTGATCACCATGGTTGTTCAGTTTGAAATTGGCGTGAAACTGATTTCCGCCTTGCAGGATCTCGTCAGCCCAAACCGGCAGGAAGGCATGTGGCGCTATGGTGGCCGAGGAAGGAAAACGAAACTTGACCCGGTCGGAATAGGAATTGCTCAGGTAATAATCATCCAGACTGAGCACCTGGTTGCTGGTGTTGTAAAGTTCTATCCAATCGGCGTGCATGTTATACTCGTTGCGCACATCGCTTTTGTTGTCGGCCAGAAATTCATTGATGCTCACCTGACCTGGCTGAGCCCTGGGTATAGCTGTGACCTCATAAAACTCGTGTTCGGCGCGCACTGGCGAAAAAATGCCCGCCGAAGCATTTTCAGCATATAAATAATATTGCATGCGATTGGCAGTAAACGTGAGGCTTGCACCGAATACCTGGTCAGAGGCAGCCCCGTCGCCGTGCTGTCCGTCGTCGAACATGGGCGTTTTCACGAAGGACTCGGCCAGGTGAAAACGGTAAGCCAGAAAAACTCCATTTGAATTTGCATTGCTGACTTGTGCCGTGAATGTAAGGGGGTTGTTTAAGGCGGGTGATTGAACTGGGTTCACATTTGAAATGTAAGGCGCACTAAGACTTAAGTCGGCAGAGGCCAGCAAAAATGTGCTCCGGGCTGAGGCCAGTGTTTGAATGCCCGGCACGGAATAAGAACCTACAGAATGGTTTGATGAGAGCGCGGTCTGAAACTGCGCTGTGGTGTAAAATTTTTTGGTATCAGCCTGCACAGATGTATCAATCAGATTATAAAAAGCCTGATAAAGGTTCAGGTAAAGGTTCGAGGCAAAACACTCCTCTGTCATGGTTTTAAGGTGCGCATTATACATTTTCCTGAACCTGGCATTGGATTGAATTCCCTTAATGAGCGGCCAGTAGGCATCGCCAGAGTGAATGTTGGCCGGCATGGTTTGCATGCCGGATATGCTCAGACCTGAAAGGCTGGTATTAGCATTTCCCAGAAAAGGGAATCCTCCAAAACTCATGTTCAGGTCCCAGACAATAGGCACAAATCGCTTCTGAGCCGTTCTGTAGAGATAGTAATTCTGTGCAAAGGCGCCGTTGTAACTGTCCAGATTCACAAAAAGTGTGTTGAAGGCCAGCATCCACAGGGCCCGGTCGAGATCGAGCGTCTGGTTCATGTTATCGGGGTGGTTGCTCACTGAATCGCAAAGGGCTTCCAGATTTTTCCAGCCGTAGTCTGATTTCATCTCGTAATAATTCTGGTACCAGCTGCTGTCTGAATTGGTATTGTATTTCAAATTGCTTTTCACAGCGGGTGAAGGCGTGAGTTTGGGGTTACATTTCACCAGTGTTCCCTTATCGTCAAAGAAATGTTCTCTGCAAAACTGTTTGTTGATGGCCTCATCGTTGGCATAAACGCCCATATAAACCCCATTGACGTAAAGTTTCGCAAAATTAGAACGCGGACAATCCATATAATTGCGCAGGAGGTTGTATGAAAGCACTTCCCTGATCAGGGAGGGATCGGCGTATCCATTACCCAGTTTTACATCCGTATAAGTTTGGTAAGATTGATTTCTGAATGTGTTCAGTTCAATGTGCATGGGATTTTTTTTGTAACTGGAATCATATGAACTGCTTCCCTTGTATTTCACCCCTACGCTGTCGAACTGCTGCCCGTTTATTTTTGCCCAGGATGCCATAAGATATCCGTCTTGTCCGGCCTTGGCTGTGTCCAGCATATAATCCCAGTTACTCTGCGCAAAGTGAAGTTCAATGATCTGTACTTTGGCGGTGTCGTAAAAATCCTGTCCGCGCAATGAAGCGGTCAGGAAAATTACAGATACAAACAACCCCGCCAGCGCCTTCATGGAATCAATTCACTAGCAGTTTTCGGGCTCCGGCCTTTCCATTTTCTGTGCGGATGACAAGCATATAAACACCAGCAGACAAATGACCTGGACTAATATTCTGTTTTAAACCTTCATACCTTTGATCAAAGACACAGCGTCCCAGGGGGTCCAGTATCAGCAGTTCAAATTTTTCAAGATTCGTGGATTCGATGCTGAACTGATCCTGCATGGGATTGGGAAACAGTTTAAATGAAGACAAACCAGCTTCACTAAATTTCAGGCCCGTGGTGAGGCAGGCGCTGCAACTCGAAAAACAAACCTGGGGAAGTACAGTGTCGCGCAGAATGGTAAGGGATCGTTTTCCGTTAAGCTGACAGGCGGAAGGCACCGTTTCAGTAGTCCCCGCAGTATTTCCATTGTAAAATATATAACTGAGCTGATGGATCTGGGCAGTGTCTATATAATGTATAACCTCGTGCACAAAACCATCAAAACTGTATAAACGGTATTGCTGGGGATTAAAGACCGTTGCCTGGTAGCTCGTACCCACATGCACCCCATTCGCGGAAGAAGAACCCAGATCGCTCATGTCTATTTTGTAACGCAGCAGCACTTTACCAGCCGGCGCATTCTCACCAAACCGTATCGCTCCAATGTTCAGGGTGTCGTTGCTGAGTGAATCCACGTAGATCCAGCGGTTGTCGACAAAATTATAACCCACACGTGAGGCTTCGGGAACAAATTCTGATTCATAGCTTAAGTCGCCGTTAACAAACAGATATTCGTATTTTTTAAATGCCGGTAAATTCAGCACCACCTGGTAAATGGATCCGCTGCCTATTGGCGTCATGCTCAGGGTGCCGGGGTCCCAGTCAGGACCATGGCCTACCAGGGCCTGGAAATCACCCACCAGGTGAACCCCATTGGGGCTGACCGTATGCGAACTCATGTCCACCGAAAACCTGACCATACGCGCATTCAAAGCCTGAGAGAGGCCGAATACGAGAATAAAAAGAATATTCTTTTTCATATTTTTTAATGCTGAAGGATTATTTTGGTGTAAACAGGCCATGATCTTTCGGATGAAATGCCTATGGTGTAAACACCATTGCTGAGATCGCTGAGATCAAGTTGGGTTTGGTTGAAGAACTGTTTCACCTGTTTACCCAGTGCATCGTAAACACTAATTTGAAGAGAGCCAGCCAGTCCTGAAGCAAAATCAAGTTCAACAATACCCTGGCTTGGATTTGGTTTTAAAGAGACTTGTCCAAGGTTTTGTTCAGGCAGAGAGGTATCCAGGAGGGTATAGGAAAACATGGTGGAATACGCGAACAAACAGCCATTCGCATCACCTATCCTCACCACATACAAACCGCTTCCCGTTGGGGCATAGGTTTGAGACGTGGCGCCGTTTATCATATTGCCGTTCAGATACCATTGGTAGGAAGCAGCCGGACTGGACTGCAGAATATTGGCATTCTGTGTAATGCTGGGTTGTGCTGGTGCTGTGTTATTCACATAACAAGTGGAATACCGGTGAGCTTGCGCGGTCTGTGCGCCAGTGGTAATGGTGAAAATGGGCACACCTGCGGGGTTCACTTCATAGATTTTTCCCGACAGTGCCACACACACCAATTGATTCCCGTTTGGATATTGCTCTGAACTGCCTTCGTTGCTGCTGTAACCAAATCCTGATAGGCGACTCAGATAAGAAGCCGGCGTGAAAGCCGATCCGGGTGTGATGGTGTAATTCAAATCCTGGCGGGGCAGGCTGATCTCATCTACAGAGGAGACATTGTTGGATACACCCTGGTTGTTGAATCCCACCATGTGCCAGGCATTGGGATGGCCTTCGGGAATCCAATGCACATCATGGGTTGTGTTAAGTATTTTTGTGCCGCTGGCCTGGTAAGCCTGTGGATTGCCCCAGCGATACAGAAAATCTCCCCCTTTTCCTGCTTTTCCCCCGCTGTGTGAAGCGGCTTCGGCTGTGGTGGTACTGTGGTCAATGATATACCACTCGTTCATGAAATGCGAGCTGAGTGCGATCTGGTCGAGAACCGGATTATAGTCCAAACCATTGCTGTGCAACCAGTCTTTGGCGGTAAGGTAATTGATGTTGAGTAATTCCGGATTATCCACAATGGAAGTCTGGTAATTGGCCTTGCTGGGATCCACATTCTGCACAAGATGATCCCAAACGTGCCACTCCCAAACAATGGTACCCGTGTTCAGACCGGTTGGTTGTATTTCAACGATCTTATCGGGCCAGATGCTTGCCAGCCCAAGGGTTCCACCGGCGGCAGCCAGCTCGGCACCTGTTTTCACTTCGTAGGCGATGAGCAGCACATTGCCATTGGGTAGCACACAGTGATCGTGGTGAGAATAATATGTGCTGGAAGAATAAGTGTAATCCCAAATCAGATTACCATTGTAATCTACTTTCTGAATTCGGCCGCAGGCCCCTCCGCCCATAAACACAGAATTCATGACCCGGACACTTCTTACCAGTGTTCCACCGGGTTCGAGGTAAGAGGAGTATCCTGTTCCTCCGCTTAAACCCGACCAGGTCTTTACAACTACGTTATTGGTATCGACCAGTTGGGCCGTTGTGGAATTGCCATTGCTGTATAGCGTGAGTCCGTCCCATTGCTGTGCTTGAGAACTGAGGTTAATACAGAAAATCAGAAGAACGCTTGAAAGTACCTGAATTGTTTTAATCATGGTAATGTGAATTGATTCTTTTGCGAATGTAAACCAAGATAGGAAAAGTCAATTGAAAAGTAGGCCAATTGTAAATTTTCGGAGGTGAAGCAGGAAGACCAGGCTCAAGCTTAATGCGAGCCTGGTGCCGCAGACAATGATGCCTGCCAGCTCTTCCTGAAGAGTAGCGGATGTACCGGCGTTCAGAAATTCAGACCTTGTTTAAATGTGAGGTGTTTCTGCTGTAAATAAAATAAATGCACAAACCCATGGCCATCCATATACCGGCCGCCATCAGGGTGAATTTGTCCAGCGCAATGATCATGAAAGAGCACACTAAAATACCCAGGATCGGTACAAGGGGAACCAGAGGTGTTTTGAATGAGCGTGGAATCTCAGGATTTTTTCTGCGCATGATCCAGATTCCGGCGCATACCAATACGAACGCGAAAAGTGTTCCGAAAGAGGTAAGGTCACCCGCTACACTGCCTGGTACGAAGGCTGCAAAGAGCCCAACAAACAGGAAAAGAATCATGTTGGATTTATAAGGTGTTCTGAAACTGGGGTGCAGGTGTGAGAACACCGAAGGCAGTAAACCGTCTTTTGACATGGAGAAGAACACCCTCGATTGGCCCATGAGCATCACCAGGATCACCGAAGAAAATCCGGCCAGGATGGCAATGGTTACGCTGGTGGCCAGCCAATGGTAACCAATCATGTACTTTTCAATGGCAAAGGCTACAGAGGCTTCTTTACCGGCAGCGGCGTATTCGCTCCAGTGGGCTACACCGGTGAGCACGTGCGAAAACAGGATGTATAAAATTGTGCACACCACCAGTGAACCCAAAATGCCTATGGGCATATCACGTTTGGGATTCTTGGCTTCCTGGGCTGCAGTAGACACGGCATCGAAACCGATAAAGGCAAAGAACACAATGGCAGCGCCTCCGATCACCCCGCCGAAACCCCATTTAAAATACCCTTCGTGTCCGGGGGTCCCCTCCGGTATGAGCATGGGGTGATGGTTCTCCGGTTTAATGAACTGCCAGCCTATAGCTATAAAGGCCAAAACGATGGCCACTTTAATAAATACAATGATGCCGTTCACAATCGCCGATTCCTGTGTGCCTTTGATGAGCAGAAGCGTCAGGATGAGCAGGATGAACAGAGCCGGGAGATTCAGGATGCCTGAATGAGTATCTACACTGGCCTGCAATTCAGGACTGAGGACAGAATAAGCGGCATCGGAAAGGATAAGTACACCGTTTTTTGCAGTAGCTGCCAGTTCTGCCGGAAAGGCCGCGATGGCCTGGCCAATGACCCTGTGGCTGTGTTCAAAAGGCGAATGGCACCATTCATAAGGTATGGCGCCTCCCAGCAAATTGTTCAGGTATTCACTCCAGGCAATGGACACGGTTGCAGCACCCAGGGCATATTCCATGATCAGAGCCCAGCCGATTATCCAGGCTACGAGCTCACCCATGGTGGTGTATGCATACGTGTAAGCACTTCCGGCAATGGGTATCATGGCCGCAAATTCCGCGTAACACAATCCAGCGAAGGCGCAACCAATGGCTGCCACAATAAATGACATGGTTACCCCTGAGCCTGCGCATTCAGAAGCAGCGGCCGCTGTTCTCACAAATAAACCCGCGCCGATAATGGCGCCAACGCCGAGCGCAATCAATGACCACATCCCCAGCGTTTTCTTGAGGCCATGTTCACCTGATGTGGCATCCTGCAAGAGCTTGTTGAGATCTTTGGTTCTGAATAGATTGGACATAAAATACAGAAGTGTTTCTTCAAATAAACAAATTAAAAAGCGAATACCCAAAAATCAATTGCTGCGCTTTCCCCCGCTCGTTTGCCCAAGGGTACAAAAATCAAGTCCATTCAAATTTGCGATTTTTAAGACATCAGATCTCCGATCCTGATCAAAAGCATGCACCTGAATTCAAATTATACCGATATTTGTTTTGTCAAAAAGGCTAAGTCATATCTGCTTTCTGCGCTCCTGCTGGCTTACAGTTTCAGTATGCTCGGTGTGCCGGTGTATTTTCACTACTGCGATGGCACGCTTGAACAGATCAACATACTCAGCAAGGGAAAAACCTGCTGCAGCGACGATTCAGGTCAGGATTCAGACGCCATGGATTGTTGTAAAGACGAGCAGATTGTTCTGAAAGGCACCAACGAGGCCTTACTCAAGCCACTTGAACAACTTAAAAAACTTAATGCATGCGATGTGCTGGTCCTTCCTGTAGGATTCCTGAACCTGGCATTCAGACCAGTGTACACCGCTCCTCAACTGCTTCCTTTCGAAAATCCCCCGCCCAATCACAGACTCCAGCTGATCTCCACTTTTGTTCTCAGAATTTAGACTTGTGGTCTTGTATTCAAACCAGGTTTAAATTTTTATTCATTTTATTTTGTAATCATGAGAACATTAGCATTTATCATCACAGTTTTTATTTTAAGTCTTAACCTCAGTGCGCAGCAAAACAGCGTTAAAACCGTAACCCTTGGTGTAAGCGGCGATTGCGACGAGTGCAAGGCCAATATCGAGAACGCTGCCGACATCAAAGGTGTGAAGCTCTGTGTGTGGAACAGCAAAAGCCAGCAAGCGGTGATCACCTACGACGAGAGCAAAGTGAGTCTGGAAAAGATCGAACAAGCCATAGCCAACAAAGGATATGACACTGAGCACCTGAAAGCCAGCGAAACGGCTTACTACAAATTACCCAAATGCTGCCAATACAGGGGTAATACCGAAGGTCTGCACAAGAAATAGACCATGAGGACTACCATTTTGTTTGTGCTGGCAACTTTGCTCAGTAGCGCAGGTGCATGGGCGCAGGTGAGAGGCCGGGTGATAGAGATCAACGGAAACGATACCCTGGGCGTGCCAGGTGCTGTACTCAACTGGAAAAACACCGCTGTGGCTGTCAGCACCGATGCTGAAGGCCGTTTCAGTCTGCCGCGCTCTGCCGGCCAGAATACCCTGCTCATCACTTCGGTTGGATATGAGAAAAGGGAAGTCGCCATACGCGACAGCAGCGTTTTTCTCTGGATACGGCTCAAGAGCAGCAGCCTACTGAATGAGATCGAAGTGGTGTACTATACCTCCGGCACCGAAATATCCTACCTCAATCCAATAAAGACCGAAATACTCAACGAGCGTTCGCTGATGAAGGCTGCCTGTTGCAACCTTTCTGAAAGTTTCGAAACAAATCCCAGCATTGATGTGAATTTCACCGATGCCGTTAGCGGTACCCGGCAGATACAAATGCTGGGTCTTGCCGGGCAATACGCCCAGATCACCAAGGAGAATATGCCATATCTGAGGGGTATCGCCAACAATTACGGACTCAGTTTTGTCCCGGGCACCTGGATACAATCCATACAACTGGGTAAAGGCGCCGGATCTGTAATAAACGGCTATGAAAGCTTCACGGGGCAGATCAACACCGAATTGCAAAACCCCGCCAAGAGCGACAGATTAAATTTTAACGCCTACGTGAACGAGAACGCCAGAAACGAATACAACCTGAACCTAAGGCAAAAACTCAACCAGAACCTTTCAACCGGATTGCTGAGCCATATGAGTTTTAACCCCCTGGTACAGGATTTGAACGGAGATGGTTTTGCCGATATTCCTACCGGAAGTCAGATCAATTTCATGAATAAGTACACCTATTCCAATCCCAAAACCGGGTTCGAAGCCCAGTTCGGCGGAGCCTACCTGAAGGATCAGCGTCAGGGTGGACAATTCCAGGAAACGGTGAAACCATTGAACGACAGCATACCGCTTTACAAAATCGGTATTCACAACGAGAAATGGGAACTATACAGTAAAACAGGGTACATTTTTAAAAAGAGGCCTGCCACCAGTATGGGGCTTCAGTTGTCTTACCTCGATCACGACCAGTTGGGTGATTATGGCCTGCGCCATTACCAGGGCGCTCAGAAAACCTTTTACGCCAACGGTATCTTTGAAACCTATCTCAACTCCACCATCAACACCATCAAAGGCGGTGTAAGTTATATGAATGATCAGGTGGCTGAGCGCATGGACAGTCTGCGTTTTTCAAGATTGGAAAGTGTGGCCGGTCTCTTTACGGAATACGCCTATAACCGCGGCGAGAAACTGAATCTGGTGCTTGGATTAAGAGCCGATTACCACAATCTGTACGGGCTCTTTTGTACACCCAGGGTGCATTTCCGGTACGCGTTTAATCCCCGCTCTGTATTCCGGCTAAGCGCAGGCCGGGCTTTGCGCACGGCATCTCTTTTTACCGATAATGCCAGTTATCTGGCCTCTTCCCGAGCCTGGCGCATTGAACCTGGTGATGCCAAACTGCCTTATGGTCTGAAGCCCGAAACAGCCTGGAATTACGGCATGAACTTTACGCAGAAATTCAAGCTCAATTACCGCGATGCTTACGTTACGCTTGATGTTTACCGCACCGAATTCATCAATCAGGTGGTGGTGGATGTGGATCAGAGTCCACGCGAGGTGCATTTTTACAATCTGAACGGCCCCTCCTATTCCAACACCATGCAATTTGAATTTAATGTAGAACCTAAAAAACGTTTCTTTTTTAAAACCGCCTATCGTTATGTTGATACCAAAGTGAGTTTTAAGAGCGGCCTGATGCAAAAAGCCATGGTTTCCATGCACAGGGCCTTTGTGAACCTGAGCTACGAAACCCGCAACAAACACTGGCAGCTTGATTTTACCACACAGTGGAACGGCCCAAAACGCCTGCCCGGTACACAAAGCAACCCACAGGAGTACAGGCGAGCCGATTACTCACCGGCGTATTTTAATTTGCTGGGCCAGATCACCTATCTGCAAAAAATAAAAGGTCACGACCTGCATGTATACCTTGGTGTGGAAAATCTGTTGAACTACAAGCAACACGATCCTATTGTGGCCAGCGATAAACCATTCGGGCCATACTTTGATGCCAGCATGGTTTGGGGACCGGTTTACGGCCGTATGCTTTATGCCGGCATGCGTTTCAAAATCAAGGCTTGAGTTCAGCCTGCCTGGCGGAACGCGAGTACCATCATTATGGGCGCTATGAAGCTGATGAGGTACAGCAAAAGGACCAGTATTTTACCGGGCAAGCCGAGATCAAATTTCAGGTTCACCTGTAATACCGAATTGATGTGTTGCACCAGCAATGGTTCAAATGCTGAATACTCAGCTTTGCCGGGTGTGATGGCGGAATATTTCTTTGGGAATGAGAATATCAGGCAGTCCCTGATCAGCCAATAGTCACGGTCAGGCAGGTTCGGATAATCGGTAAAATAATTGATCTTTTCCTGGCGAAGGTATTCCCTTATTTTCTGGTGCTTGTTTTCGTTGTACAGTTCAAGCCCTATGAGCAGGGGAATAACCAGCAGAAGCGGACTGAAGAGGGCTATGCACAGGATGAGAAGCACAATGATGGAGATGATGCCGAACACCAGACGAATAATATGGTTCTCTTTGAAGAAAAGGGTTTCGATCAGCCTGCCACCATCAAGTGGATATACGGGCAGGCTGTTGAGTACATTGATCACGAGAAAGGAATTGGCCAGCATCTGCACCGATGTATTGTGCCATTGAAGATTAAAGATATAAAGCAAAGAACCCAGTATAATACCTGGTATGGGCCCTGCAAGGATGATTAGGGCCAATTGCCATTGTGATACATGTTGCTTTTTACCGGTGGTGAAGGCACCAAGCAGGGGCACTATGAATATCTTCACGTTTTTGTAGTCAAACAATCGCATAAACAGGAAGTGCCCCATTTCGTGCACGATGATGACCAGGAGTATAGCGGCGATGTAGGCCAGGTTCTGATCAAAGATGAAATAAAACAAAAGGGCATATACCAGTAGACCGATCAGTGAACGGCGAAGGGCATTTTGCCCCTGCTCCACCAGAACGGGCTTTGGCGGGTAAGCAAAGGATGTTTGCCCGGCGGACTGGTCTGTTGGTTCTGAATTCAAGATGTGGGTTTTGGTCTGAAATTATGAAACATAAAATAAATGGAAGCGGCAAAGAGAAAAAAAGCGCCAGTTTGGTGTAAGGCGCCCAGAAACACAGGCACCTGATTTATCAGTGTATAAACCCCCAGTACAAACTGCGCGGTTAAACCATAAATCAACAGGGTTACCGAAAGATTCTGAACCGAACTGAGCTTGAGGCGAGAAGCCTTTACCCAGATCCAGATCAGGCACAAAACTAGCATCAGGGCCAGACTGCGGTGCACAAACTGTATGCCACTGGGATTTTCAAACAGGTTTTCAAACCAGGTGTCGCGCATGTAAACCTGTTCGGGTATCCAGTATTCGCCCATTTTTGGCCAGGTGTTGAATATGTGGCCAGGCCTGAACCGCACGGCGTCGTGCTCTACAAATCCCGCCGTAAAAGCCCCGTAAATAATCTGCAACACAAGCAACACAAAAAAAACCAGTCCCGGAAACAAGAGTTTGCGACCTTCTGCGGCCTGTTGCTGCTCAAGGGGGTAAGTGAGCTTAAGCGCGAACCAGAACGTGAAGGCAAAGAGTGTGAAGGCGCTGAGCAGGTGTGTGGCCAGACGGTAATGGCTCACGGCCGGTTGTTTCTGCAATCCGCTGTATACCATCCACCAGCCGATAAGGCCCTGAAGGGCGCCCATCAGAAAGAGAAGGAGAAAAGAAGGCCACATGGACTTGTTGATTTTATTGCGGATGAAGAAATATATAAACCCAATCAAAAAAACATACATCATGGTACGGCCTATCATGCGATGTACGTATTCCCAGAGAAAGATCGGTTTAAACTCCTCCAGGCTCATGGTGTAATTCACCTTGATGAATTCAGGGCTTTGCTGGTACTTTTGAAAACGTTCCATCCACATGCTTTCGTTAAGCGGTGGCACCGAGCCCATGAACGACCAGTCGGTGATCGATAATCCGGAATGCGTAAGCCGGGTCAGGCCGCCCACCAGCACCATGATGTAAATGAGCAGGCAACCACTGAGCAGCCAGTATATAACAGGTTTGTGTGCGGAGTTGGAAACAGGATTCATAAAACAGCTGCAAAGGTAAAGCGAAAAGCTTAAGCCCGGTGTATTCTCATGTTTTACTTATCAAAAGCCCCGGCACTTATGCTGCCGTTTGAAATAGATGCTGAGCGTGATTTCTGGTTGATGTCGAAAGGAAATTTACCCGCATCGCCCACTGCCCTGCTGCTGTTGAAGCCTTTTATCCGTGCCTCGTCATCTTTTGTTTCAAAATCGTAAGCCCCTATGTCCTTGTATTCTAAGGCCGAACTGCCCTTACGCACATCGGGATAAAGGCTGGCATCGGATAGATCGGAATTGCTGCGAATCCAGCATGAACTAAAGGTGTAGTGTGGGACCGTTGTTCCTGAGCTCTTCACATCCAGCACCAGTTCATTGTCGAGGGTCCCGTCTATGATGCAGTTGCCGAAATAACACGAATCCATGGGCAGCACCTGGCTTTCGGTGTAATTGCTGATGTTCACCGTGCTTTTATCACGCGACTTGTCCTTAGACCAGAAATTGCTGAAACTGCAGTGCAAAAAGGTGTACTTACCGCCCAGAAGTATGTTCAGGCTGTGTTCCTGGCAATTGCTGATCACGTTGTTTCCGCCGTAGATATTATAGGCCAGTGCGTACAGGCCCCAAAGACTCATGTTTTGAATTTTTGTATTGGTAAGTTTCAGTCTTCCTGGCAAGCCAATGGTATTGCCGAACACTTCTGCCTGCAAACCCACATAAGCGTTTTTGATGATGGCGTAATCAATGGAATTGTTGTTGCTGCCTTCGTTGATCCAGATCCTGTCCCACTGCCCGGGTTCATCGGCGTAATCCTTCTCCCGGCGGGCGCCCTGAAAGATCACCTCATTGCCTTTCTGACCCTTGACCTGCAATTCGCCATAACGGTATACCCAAAGGCCGGCCTTGTAATTAAAGTACACCCTTACTCCCGCATTGATGATGAGTTTTTGTGTTGAATCTACGGCAAGGTAGCCGTAAATCACATGCGGTTTGTCCTTGATCCAGGTTACCACCGCATTATCGTTTTCTGAGATCCTGCTGTAGGGCAAATATGATCCGTCTTTGAATTTAATGGCATTGGTGGGCCTGTGGTAATAGGCGTCCTGGCCCCAGGCCTCGAGGTTAAGGTACTGGATATTGCCGTTTACGCTGAACACCAGTCTGTCGTTTATGATCAGTGGAGAGTTCTGGTTGGTGGGATTGACGTTCACCTGAATAAAGATATACATGCTGTCCTTGGCCGCAAGCTCAATGTCTTTGAAACTGGTACCAGGAACCCCGTCAACATTCACTATAAATTGTGAAGCACTTCCACCCTCAAGGTTAATGGAACTGATTTTTATGCGCTGGCTGTTTTTATTCCGTATCCTGATGTTTTTGGTGGCTGATCCTATGGTGGAGAACACGGTATCAAAAAGCAGAGAATCCTGCGAAAGCTCTATTTTGGCCGAAGGGTCTGTGTTCAGGCTGTCTTTTTTACAGGAAACAGCACCGGATAAGATCAGGCAAAGCAATACAACCGGAATTATGAAACGGTCTTTCACGGGGAGGCGCAAAGATAAACGCTTTGGCTTAAGGTTTAGTATCCCTCTTCGCATAAAAAAGCCGGGTGCAAAAAAACCCGGCTTGAGTCAACTTATATGGTTTAATCCACAATCAGCTTGTAGCCGCTGGTACCCCGGGTTGAGACCTTTTTTATGAAATAGAGCCCCCTGGCCAGGTCTGTCACCTTTAGCGTATAATTGTTTTCAGCGTTCAGTTCCATCTCCTGAATAAGCTGGCCTGTGACATTGGTTAAGCTGAGACGCATGGATTCGGCAGAACGAATGGTAAATGAACCATTGCTGGGATTCGGATAAACACTGAAGGCCCTCTCCTGGCCCGGATTTTCTTCCAGACCCAGGCAAGCTGAAACCTTAATCAGTATGGTGGCTGTATTTACGCAACCGTTGGCGTCGGTTCCTTCAACCGTATAGGTGGTCTGGGCATTAGGCGAAACGGTCACACTAGTGCCGCTTCCCAGGAATATCCAATTGTAGCTTACACCTCCTGCAGCGGTAAGGGTCGTGAATTCAAAAGTTCTGCAGATCACCGAACGTGTTGTGCTGGCTGTGATCACGGGCAGTGGGTTAACCTGTATGGTCACTGAATTACCGCCCACACAATTCACATTGTTGCTGGTGCTGGTGGTGGAAAGCGAATAGGTTGTGTTCACCACGGGATTGATGAGTATGTTGGGCTGGTTGGAGATCAGATTGCCGTTCAAAGTCCAGGTATAGGAGTTTGCCGGCGCCGAACCAATGGTAATTGAAGATCCTATGCACACCGCTGTTGGGCCGGTAATGCCCGTAACCGGAAAATAGGTGCTCACCATCACTGTTTTGGTGCTTGAACAACCACTGTTGGTATAGGTGCCCGTAACGGTGTATATGGTTGTAGTGCCCGGATACACCACCACGGTATTGGTGAGTGAGCCAGTGTTCCAGCTGTATGTATTGGCCCCGGTGGCCGTAATAGTAGATGGTCCGTTTACGCACACCAGTGTTCTGTTGGGAATGGCGGACAGGGTTGGATTGGGATACACGATCACGGCTACATTGTTCTGGCTTGAACAATTGTATGAATTGGTGCCCACTACATTATAGGAGGTTGGACCTGCAGGCACATCAACCACCACTGAGCCTGTAAAGGTACCTGGCGACCAGGTGTAATTCAGGGCGCCGTTGGCCGTGAGGGTGACGCTTTGTCCGGCGCAAATGGCTGAGCTGGATGCCTGGGCCTGTATGGTTGGCACAGGATTGGTGGAAAGCAGTACCGTGTATGTGGCCGTGCAGGTTCCGTCATTACCCGTGCAGGTGTAAATGGTATTGGCAGTAGGACTTACCACCACATTGGCACCTATGAGGTTAAAGCCACTCGGTGTCCAGGTATAGGAAAAGGCGCCTCCTCCGGAAAGCGTTGCCGTGCTTCCCACGCAAACCACTGTGGGTTGAACAATGGCAAACACATTGGGAAGCTGATTTACAAACAAGGTGATGGTTTTGGTATCAACACAATTGGAGTTGGATTTTATAAGCGTATAGGTTGTGGTGATGGTTGGCGAGACCACAATGGTGCCAGTACTCAGGTTTCCCGGAAGCCAGGTGTAATTGGTGGCGCCCTGAGCCGATATGGTTCCGGAAGAACCGATGCAGATCAGACTGGGTGTTGCCAAAGGCGCTAATACCGGTGTGGTAACTGCCGTGACCCCTGTAACCGCAGAGGCTGTGCAACCCAGGGCTGATGTGCCGGTAACGGTATAATTCGCGGTAGTGGCCGGAAAGAAGGCCTGACCGTTTGGAATAGCGTTAGACCAGGTGTAGGTAAGAGCCCCGCCCCCGAGCAAAGCCACCGTGTTTCCGGTACACACCGAGGGTTGCGTGGCAGAAGCTGTAACAGGCGGTATTGGGTGTATGGAGACAGATACTGCGGCCGTAGAAGTTCCGCAGGCATTCGCCCCGGTTACCACATAGGTATTTGTAGTTGAGGTTGTGAATGATATACCGTTGCTCACACCGCCCGTCCAGGTATAAGAAGTGGCACCAGAACCCGTGAGGGCAATGGTTGCACCAGGGCATACCCCGCTGTTACCAGTGCTGCTTACTGCTGTTACCGTAGGCGTATTGTCAACCGTAACAGTGATGGCACTTTGCGCTATACAACCGAATGAATTTGTTCCTCCAACGGTGTACGTGGTGGTAACAGAAGGGTTATCCACTATGCTTGAAGCATTTGAACCGGTACTCCAGGTGTAGGTGTTGTTACCGCTTGCCGAAAGTGTACTGCTTGCACCAATGCAGATGGAGTTGTTTCCAACTACTGTAATAGTTGAAGGGCTAACTGTGGTTACCTGTGTTGAGGAACAAGCGGCCATAGGGGTCCAGCGCACCATATCGTTTGACGCGCTCCAGGAAGCGGCGTTGCGCCCAACCGGAGTGTATGCTGCGGTTCCGTTTGAGTTTTCAATGCCCTGGGTATGTGCGCCGCCGTCTGTAACCATGCTGGCGATGTGTGCTTCGATCACATTTGTGGTTTCAAACAATTGCAATTGCCCGGTCAGAGCCCCTCCCCCGCCTCCAAAATGTGGCACCCCGGTAAATTTCACTATCAAGACCCTGTTTGGCGCGGTGCCAATTGTAACATATGAAATAGTTCCGCCTGCCCCGGGATTAAAATCTTCCCAGCAAAGTGCTATCACATCGTTGGGTGTGGTGGCATTGGGTAAGCTCTGTCCGCTGCAGCAACCATTGGGTCCATTGTTGAACATGATATAGCCGTTGGAACTGATATAAAATTGGGTATACACATTACAGAAAAACCTGAAATTAAATCCAATGTTGAAAGCCGAAGAGGTTTGATCGTCGCTCAGAAACACCGCGTTTTCGGCATTGGCAGTGGGTGTTGCAATGGGCGAATAACCGGCACTGGTTTGCGTATATGTTGGAGAACAGAAGCTGTAAGTGATGGTGTGCGTACCCGGGCCTGCGAGGGAGGGTGAAAACACAGAACCCAAAACACCGGGACCGGAAAAGGTTCCACCGGGTACTGTAGAACTGAGCGCCGAAGTAGGAGAATTCACGCAATAATTAGGCAAAAGTCCTGTGAATGGGCACTGGGCAAGGTTTATCTGAATCAGGCCTACCGACAGTAAGATCAAAATGTATATTTTTTTCATTGGAGTTTGATTAGAGCTGTTTTACCAAATTTACAAAATTTATGGTTTCAAATTACCAGAGTTTTCAGCATTGGTCTGTGATTTAACCGCGCGCAGGCGATGTAAATCATATCAAGAATTTAAATGGAATTGAGAATTAATGTCTAATTTCAAACCGTATTAATCTTCAGAACGTATGTCATACATCAATAACATCACTGCGCGCCAGATCCTCGATTCGCGCGGAAATCCTACAATTGAAGTGGATGTGGTTACCGAAACGGGCGTGCTGGGTCGTGCCGCCGTACCTTCAGGGGCCTCAACCGGAACACATGAGGCCGTTGAACTCCGCGACAACGAAAAAACACATTACATGGGTAAAAGCGTGTACAGGGCGGTGAACAATGTAAACACCACCCTGCGCGAAAACCTGAAAGGTGCTTATGTGATGGACCAGGGCGAGATCGACGCCAAAATGATAGAACTGGACGGTTCACCGAACAAATCCAACCTCGGTGCCAACGCCATACTTGGTGTATCGCTGGCCGTGGCCAAGGCCGCAGCCGAAGAATCTCGTCTCCCATTGTTTCGTTATGTGGGCGGCATCAATTCAAACACCCTGCCCATTCCCATGATGAATATCCTGAACGGAGGTGCTCATGCCGACAACGGAATCGATTTCCAGGAATTCATGATCATGCCTGTGGGTGCAGAATCGTTCAGCGAAGCTCTCCGCATGGGCACAGAGATATTTCACAATCTTAAGGCTGTGTTGAAATCAAAAAAACTGGGAACCAATGTGGGCGACGAGGGTGGATTTGCTCCCGATCTAAAAAATAATGAAGAAGCCATCAAAGCCGTGCTTCAGGCCATTGAAAAGGCCGGCTATAAACCCGGTCACGATGTGTTCATCGCTATGGACGCCGCTGCGTCTGAATTTTACAACGCTAAGGAAAAGGTATACGAATTCAAAAAATCAAACGGAGAAAAACTCAGCAGCGACCAGATGGTGAATTTCTGGAGCGACTGGTGTAAAAAATACCCCATACTTTCTATTGAAGACGGTTTGGCTGAAGACGACTGGACCGGGTGGAAAAAACTCACAGCCCAGTTGGGATCCAAAGTGCAATTGGTTGGCGACGATCTTTTTGTTACCAACGAAAGCCGTCTTGCCGAAGGCATCAAAAAAGGTGTGGCCAACTCCATCCTTGTAAAAGTGAATCAGATAGGCACCCTCAGTGAAACCATAAAAGCAGTTAAACTGGCTCAGTTTAACAGTTACACTTCGGTAATGAGTCACCGTAGCGGAGAAACCGAAGACACCACCATTGCCGACCTTGCCGTTGGCCTGGCCTGCGGTCAGATCAAAACAGGCTCAGCCTCCCGCAGCGACAGGGTAGCCAAATACAACCAATTGTTAAGAATTGAAGAACAATTGGGAGGCGCGGCATATTACCCGGGTCGTGCCTTTAAATTCATCCCCTGATACAGGGCATTCGGCGCCTTGTATTATTATTCACCAGATTGTAATTTTATACCTGCTATGTTAACACTAAAAGATCCTCTCAAGGAAAAATTCAAAGAGAAAGCCGAAGTGCTTTCCGCCGAGATCAAAGATATCATCAAGAACCACGGTGATCTGAAGCTGGGTGAGATTACCGTTGCCCAGGTTTACCAGGGCATGCGCGGCATGGTGGGCATGGTCACGGAAACATCGCGCCTCGATCCTGAAGAAGGCATCCGCTTCAGAGGTTATTCCATTCCTGAATTGCGCAAACAATTGCCTAAGGCGCCCGGTGGCACTGAGCCCCTGCCCGAAGGCATATTTTATCTGATGCTGGTTGGCGAATTGCCTACACAGGAAGATGTGGCCTTTATCACCACCGAATGGACCAAGCGTAACAATGTACCCAAGCACGTTTTCGACGTGATCGAAAAATTACCGGTTGACATGCATCCCATGACCCAGTTTGTGATCGGCATCATGGCCATGCAGCGCGAATCGGAATTTGCCAGGGCTTATGCTGCAGGCATGAACAAAAAAGATTACTGGGATTATGCTTATGAAGACAGCATGAACCTGATCGCGCGCCTGCCGCTGGTTGCAGCCTATATATACCGCCGCAAATACAAGGGCGGCATACACATCGAACCCAATCACAAACTCGACTGGGCCGCTAATTTTGCCCACATGCTGGGTTATGAGGCTTTTGACATGAAACGGCTCATGCGCCTGTACCTCACCATTCATGTAGACCATGAAGGCGGAAACGTATCGGCTCACGCCACGCATCTGGTAGGCTCTGCGCTCAGCGACCCTTACCTGGCCTTTGCGGCCGGCATGAATGGCCTGGCCGGACCCTTGCACGGACTCGCTAACCAGGAGGTACTGCACTGGATCATGGAATTGAAAGAGAGCCTTGGTGGTGGCCTGCCTACCAAAGAACAGATTGCCGAGTACATTAAAAAGACCCTGAGCGAGGGCAAGGTGGTGCCGGGTTATGGCCACGCTGTGCTTCGCAAAACCGATCCGCGCTTCAGCGCACAGCAGGATTTTTACAGAACCTACATCAAACACGACGACATTTGTGAGATCGTGCAGATGATCTATGAAGTGGCCCCTCCCATACTGGAAAGCACGGGCAAGATCAAAAATCCATGGCCCAATGTCGACGCGCACTCCGGTGCCCTGCTGGTACATTATGGCATGTACGAATTTGATTTTTACACCGTATTGTTCGGCGTAAGCCGCGCATTGGGTGTACTGGCCAGTCTTATCTGGGACCGTGCCACAGGCTCGCCTATAGAACGGCCGGGTTCACTCACCACGGATAATATCAAGGCCAAGATCAAGGCTGCTCAAGAAGCCGCCAAAAACAAAGCCTGATTTTTTTCATATTGGAAACGAGGCGGTTAAACCTGTCTCGTTTCTTTTTTGCTTCAATAGTTTGGTTTATATTATAAACTACTTTATATTTGTAGAAAATTAAACACCATGGAAGACAAAACCCTGCGACCCGAAGAAAGTTTGGCCCTGATACAGGGGCTGATGACACAGGCCAAGAACAAACTGGCCGATAATGGATTTTACATCATACTCTGGGGCTGGCTTGTATTTTCGGCCTCTGTTCTCACTTATGTTTCCCTGCTTCTCGGATCGGATCTGGGATCGCTGAGCTGGCCCGTGCTCATGCCCCTCGGTGCAATTGTGACCCTGGTCTATAGCAGAAAGAGCCGCAGAAATGACAAAGTGAGAACCTATGTTGAGCATTACCTCACCTTTCTCTGGATAGCCTTCGGCATTGCCCTTAGCCTGTGTTTGATCATGATGGGTAAACACGGCCTGGAAGCCTCTTACTTCTTTCTGATGCTCTTGTATGGCATGGCAACTTTTATTTCCGGAGGATTACTGAATTTCAGACCCCTGATCATCGGTGGCATCTTCTCTTTTGCTATTGCCCTGCTCTCTGCCTTTGTTGAACCGCGTGAAGTATTACTCTGCCTGGCTTTATCCATGCTATCTTCCTACATCATACCGGGGCATTTGCTGCAGGCCCGTTATAAATCTGAGAACCATGTTCAGGGATCTTGATCCTTTGCTGCATTCTCAGCTGCGTCTGGCCATCATGGCCATTCTGGTGAGTGTGAAAAAAGCCGAATTCACGCACCTGAAAGAACAAACCGGGGCCACCGCCGGCAACCTGAGTGTACAGGTGCAGAAGCTGAAAGAAGCAGGATACATTGAAGTGGAAAAAAAGTTCAGGGACAATTATCCCCTTACCATTTGCAGCATCAGCAAAAAAGGACTCAAAGCCTTTGAAGATTACGTAAACAATTTAAAACCCTACATCAAAACATAACATGGAAAACGAAAAAGACAAGGCCCTCTGGAAATTGGCAAAAGCCCGTGTGGCCTTCAAACGTCATGCCTTCACTTACCTGATCGTTAATGCATTCTTCTGGGCCATTTGGTTTGCCGGCGAAGAGCACAAAACAGAATCGGGTATGCCCTGGCCGATTTGGCCCATGCTGGGCTGGGGAATTGGACTGGCCTTTCAATACATGGGTGCCTATTTTCCCTCAAATTCAGTTGAGAATGAGTATAACAAACTGAAGGAGAAAAAAGATTAAACCTTCGTCTGATGGCTTGGTCTTTGTAACTTTTTTTTTAATACCTATTCACCTTCTTCGCCTCTGAAATATTTGCGAATAAACAAACCTGGCCTGAACGCCAAGCCATCCAACCGCGTCATTACATGTATACCCCATGGCGTTATGGTGAGGCTTAGCATCTTGCCCTGTGCCAGTCGAAAGGCAGCGAAGCCGAAGCAATCTCTTCGAATCGTTACCAGGCAAACAGCACAAATTGCTTCGTCGGGCAAGGCCCTCCTCGCAAAGACGCGGATTTTTTATAGCCGCGTACCCTACCGCGTCATTGCGAGCAAAGCGAAGCAATCTCATCGCATGGTAAGGAATACAATAATTCAGTTCCTTGCAACTTCTTATTCAATGTATCACTTTGCTATTTTCTCCATGTATTGATTCATTCGCTTTATTACTTTTGGATCAATTTTCAATACAATGATTAGAGGTGGTGCTGTTTATATTATGACCAATGAAAGAAACACTACTCTGTATGTTGGAGTGAGTGCTGATCTAAAAAGAAGGGTCTCTCAACACAAAACACACACAAACCCATACTCTTTTACCGCAAGATATAAATTGCACAAAGTGGTGTACTATGAAGGATTTCACACTATTAAAGAAGCTATTCACAGAGAAAAACAAATAAAAGCTGGGTCCAGAGAAAAAAAGATAAACTTGATAAATGCTCTGAACCCGGATTGGAATGACCTTTTTGACGAACTATGAAACAATCCCGATACTGGCAGCAGCATGGTCTTCCAGATCAATTTAGTATAGGTCTACATTCTTCGTCAAAAAATAACACCTTCGGTACAGATTGCTTCGGCCCTATTTCTCCCGATAGCCTCGCAATGACGGACCTGTTATCATCGCGAAGCCACCCTACCGCGTCATTGCGAGGCTGAGCAGTTTGCCCTGAGCCAGTCGAAGGGCAGCGAAGCCGAAGCAATCTCTTCGAATCGTTACCAAGCAAACAGTACAAATTGCTTCGTCGGGCAAGGCCCTCCTCGCAAAGACGCGAGGTTTTTGACAGCAATAAACCCATAACCAGTTAACACATGCAAAGTGAAGCCACCCTGCCGCATCATTACGAGGCTTAACAGCTTGCCCTGAGCCAGTCGAGGGCAGCCGAAGCAATTCCAGCAATTCATTTCCAATTTTTTATACTTTAATGCTCACTGAACAACACAACTCCATCGCACGCCCTTCTTCTGAGTCGTTAAAAAACCATACCTTTCATGTTCAAAGCACTTATGAAACCAAAACGCATACTTCTGGGCTTACTGAGCATCCTCAAACTGAGTTTCTCCGCCCAACCTTCCGGCAAAGACCTGCAGGCTTACAAAAGCATTTACGATTTCAAACTCAAAACCATTGACGGGGAAGAATTAAGTCTCTCAAAATACAAAGGCAAAAAAATGCTGATCGTAAATGTGGCCAGTGAATGCGGTTACACCCCCCAATATGCCGGTCTGGAAGAATTGCACAAAAAGTACAAGGACAAACTTGTTGTGATAGCCTTTCCGGCCAACAATTTCGGCGCCCAGGAACCCGGCAGTAACCAGGAGATCAAAGCCTTCTGCACCAAGCATTACGGCGTAACCTTTCAGGTAATGGAAAAGATCAGTGTAAAAGGCAAAGACATGCATCCCTTGTACCAGTGGCTGAGCAACAAGGAAGCCAACGGCAGTTGCGACAACTCACCGGGCTGGAATTTCTGCAAGTACCTGATCGACGAAAACGGCAGGATCATGCAATTCTACAAAAGTTCTGTTGAACCTCTTTCGGAGGAGATCACTTCCAAACTCTAAATCAGGAAAGCAGTGCCGCGGCCTGGCACAGGTATAGCGCGGCGGTCTCAGTGCGCAGGCGATGTGGCCCCAGTGTCACCGGTTTAAAACCCTGCTTCAGGGCAAAGTCCACTTCATCCGGACTGAAATCACCTTCGGGACCAATGAGGCAAAGTATCTTTTGATGATTAAAGGACAACTCACGCAAATCCACTTTGATACCGGGTTCGCAATGGGCTATTAGTTTCAGGGTATAATCCTGTTCGGCGCAGAGGTTTTTAAAATCGCGCATCCCGTGCAGCAGTGGTATCGTGGCGCGCTGGCTCTGTTTCACAGCCGATTCCGAGATCCTGCTCATGCGTTCGGGATTGATCTTCAGGCGTTCGGAATTTTTGCACTGCATAAAACTGATCTCGTCTATGCCTATCTCCACCATTTTCTCAAGCATCCATTCGCTTCTGTCGATTTGTTTAGTGGGCGCCACAGCCATGTGCAGGTAGCAGGGCCTTTTGGGTTCCGCCCTGCCCTGCCCGGTCAGCCTGGCCCTGCAGGCTTTTTCGTTCACCAGTTCAAGCCTGGCTTCGTAGTGCATGCCTTTGCCGTTGATGATGCCGATGGTATCACCGGCCTTGTGCCGCAAAACCTTGCAGCAATGCCAGCTTTCTTCTGCATTCAGAAAAGCCTGAGAATCCTGTATGTCTGCTATGAACACATTCATGCCCGGTGGCTGAGGTGTTCCATAAAATCCTGAAGCAATATGGTGGCGCTGATCTTGTCGATGGTGGATTTGTTCTGCCGGTCTTTCTTTTTCATACCACCTTCAAGCATGCTTTGTTTTGCGATCGAAGAAGTGAAACGTTCATCGTAACGCTCGATGCGCAGGTTGGGAAATACCGATCGTAGGTGTTTAACAAAAGGTTCTATCTGGCGTGCACTGGAGCTGTTCACGTTCATGAGGGTCTTTGGTTCGCCTACAACCAGCAGGTCAACACCTTCTTTGGGGATGTATGTCTTTAGAAAGGCCATGAGGTCTTTGCTATGCAGTGTATCGAGGCCGCCGGCAATGATGCGCAGAGGATCGCTTACGGCCAGTCCGCAACGTTTGGTACCATAATCTATTGCCAGAATGCGTCCCATGCCGATACGAAAAATACATAAATTAGCGTGATGAAAAAAATGGCCCTACTCACTTCAGGTGGAGACTCGCCCGGTATGAACGCCTGCATAAGAGCTGTGGTGCTGAGTGCCGCAGAAAAAAAGATCAGGGTGAACGCCTATTACAGGGGCTACGAAGGCTTGATTGACAACCGGTTCAGCGAGCTGGGCGTGGATCAGGTGCGTGATATCGTACACCGGGGAGGCACCATTCTGAAAACCGCACGCAGCGCCAGGTTCATGGAACTCCGTTATCGAAAACAGGCAGCAGAACATCTGAGGCGCGAAGGTGTTGAGGGCATGATTATCATCGGCGGCGACGGCAGTTTCAGGGGGGCCATTGCCCTAAACGAGGAGATTGACATACCCATAGTAGGATGTGCAGGCACCATTGACAACGATCTGGTGGGCACCGATTTCACCATTGGTTATGACACGGCCATAAACACTGCCACCGAAGCCATTGACCGCATAAGGGATACGGCCCAGAGCCACGACAGGATTTTTGTGGTGGAGGTCATGGGCCGTGATGCAGGATTGATAGCCCTGAGAACCGCCATAGCAGCCGGGGCCGACGCGGTACTGATACCGGAACTCAGGCACGATCTGCAAGACCTGAAAGCCAAACTTTTGCTTTGGGCCGGGGCACCAGGCAGCCGCATCGTGGTGGTGGCCGAGGGCGATGAAAATGGAGGCGCTTATAAAATTGCCGAACTCATAAAAGCTGAATTACCGAAAGCGGAAGTCCGGGTCAGCATACTGGGGCACATACAGCGGGGCGGAAATCCCTCGGCCATGGAACGCGTAAATGCCGGAACCATTGGTTACCATGCTGTACAGGCCTTGTTACTGGGTCATAAACAAGTGATGGTGGGGCTTGTGAACCGCAAGGTTCATTATACACCCTTCCGTGAGGCGGTTAAGCACCATCAGCGCATCAGGCCGGAGCTGGAGGAACTGATCAGGGTATTGAGCAGCACCTAAGTGTCCTTTAAATTCACTTTCTACATTTTATAGCAAGACTCCTTTACAGGCGGTACTAAATTTGATCATGCAAATGGTTGAAGTACGCCTTAAAAAATCATTTCACAGGGGAAATGCCGTTGTTCAATTGCATTTTGAACGCCATGAGATTTTATTTAAGGAATTGCGGGCATTAAAGGGCATGCTCTGGAGCAAAACCATGGCTTGCTGGTATGTGCCTTATCGTGCGGGCCTGGTGAAAGAAGTTTTGGCCCTGGTTCGTGGTTTGGCATGGGTGGATTATTCCGCTTTGTCTGAATCTGGTGAGTGCATGCCCAAACCGCTTGTTCAAAGGCCGGAGGCCAAAACTCTGACGCGGCCGGACAGGCAGCTTCAGGAGGCAGATGCCGATACAACTGAGAAACTAAACAGGTTCAGAAACTGGATGGTATCGAAGCGTTACAGTGCGTCAACCATTAACACTTACAGTGATGCCTTAAAAACATTCCTGCGTTTTTGCATACCCAAACCCGTATCAGACATCGATAATGAGGATCTGATCCGTTTCAATACCGAATATATTCATAAGAACCGCTTATCATCTTCTTTTCAAAACCAGGTGGTGAACGCGGTAAAGCTTTTTTTTCAGATCGTTGAAACCAGGCGCCTGAATCCTGAGCTCATTCACAGGCCCCGGCCCGAAAAGCCCTTACCTAATGTATTGAGCAAGGAAGAAATTAAGCTTATACTCAGTGCTCATCACAACATCAAACACAGGGCCATGCTCAGTTTGATCTACAGTTGTGGTTTACGGCGAGGTGAACTGCTGAATCTGAAAGTGGGTGATATAGATTCGAAGCGGGGACTGGTGATCATAAGACAGGGCAAAGGAAAGAAGGACCGGGTAGCCCCTTTGTCGGAGAAGATACTTGAACTGCTCAGGGCGTATTACGCAGCCTGCAAGCCCAGGATATGGTTATTTGAAGGGCAGAAGGGCCAGCAGCCTTATGATGAGAGGAGTCTGCAGAGTGTTTTAAAGCAGGCCCTTGAAAAGTGTAAGATCAATAAACCGGTGAGTTTGCACTGGCTCAGGCACAGTTATGCCACGCATTTGTTGGAGAATGGTACTGATTTGCGTTATATACAGGAGATTTTAGGGCATAGCAGGAGCAGAACCACGGAGATCTACACGCATGTAAGTAACAAGAGCATACAAAAAATAGTGAGTCCATTTGACACATTATGAAAAAGCATGTAACTTTAATTCACCCTTGGGTGACAAACACAGACCAAGCCAGCCGTTTTTGGCAAATAAGACTGATAAACGAGCGCCTATAGGGTAGTTAGCGGTCAGGCTATGACGACTGCGTAAAACCAACTTTTCACTAAACAAATGGACTTCAATAACATTAATGACATTCAAAAAGCTGGATTTACAGGCTTCAAAAAAGTGGGTGACCTTTTTCTTGACAGTTCAATGCTTCCCGACAGTAACGGAGTTTATCTTGTGCTAAATGCAGACAATAAACCCGGAGACTTTTTAACAGTCGGTTCAGGCGGACACTTCAAAGGAAAAGATCCAAATGTTTCAATAAACGAGTTAAAGGCTAATTGGGTAGACAACACCAAAGTTGTTTATATTGGTAAAGCTACGTCACTTAAAATAAGGCTAAGGCAATACTTCGGCTTCGGACAAGGCAAAAACATTGGTCATTACGGTGGCAGACTTATTTGGCAACTGAAATACTCAAAAGACTTAATCGTATGTTGGAAAGCATTGAATACCGACCCAAGAGAGTATGAAGCAGACCTCATTCGACAATTTGTATCAATTTACGGTTACAGACCGTTTGCAAATCTTAAAGACTAATGACCCCGAAACAATTTGAAGAATTAGTATGCGAGCACTTCAGACGAAAAGGATATGAAGCTGAAACGACTTCATATAGCAACGACTATGGAGTAGACGTATTTGCAACCAAAGGGAAAGAGAAAATTGCGGTTCAAGCAAAAATGTACGGTAGAGGAACAAGAAAAATAAACCGACAAATGGTAATGGAGCTTCACGGAGCAAAAGACTATTTCGATTGTTCAAAAGCAGTCCTTGCAACAGACGGGGTTTTACTTCCTGACGCTTTAGAAGTTGCTAACAAATTGAAAATTGAAGTGCTAAATATTAACGACTCAGCTCCATTGCCAACAGTCAAAAAGACTAATAGTGACAATACTTTTGACGAAATATGGGAAAAGTATATTATTCCATTGCAGGGCAAAACTTTGACTAGAGAAAGCGGAGAAACAAATGAAATTACAAAGGTAAATTGGAGTGAAATCGAACGCATTACTTCCAAAGGAAACAAAGGAAAAATTAAAATTGAGATATTTAAGCAGGCAATAAATAAACTGCTGGTGGACGGATCAATAAGCCGTGATTATATAAATCAAAACTATATTGGACGGGCATCATCAGGAATAATTTTGATTCTATCTCAAGTCCCATTTTTCAAATTGACAACTCAACCAACAGGACTAAAATATGAAAGAATATAAAATTCTATACGAGGAGACACAAACCAAAGATGCTCTTGAAAAAATAGAGAAGAAATTGAACGCTCTATCTGCGAAAGGCTGGGAAGTAAAAAGCATGAACACAAGTGACGATGTGAGTGGTGGAGTTTTTAATACTGGAACAAACTCTTACATCATTTTACTGCTAGAAAAAGAAATCAAGGTTGCTGCGAAAAAAAGCCCGAACCGCTAACAACGGTCTCGCGCTATTGCCGTTAACTTGCTAAATTCAGCATTACTCTTCGCATTTATTTTTATCTTAGCACGACAATTAAACGTTCCGCAGTCGGCAACAGCGCAAGGCCGCAAAACGTTATGGGTAAGTGGGCGAACAAATCTCGTTAGACAAAAAAGTAAATGGACT
>DAOMFS010000026.1:0-28107 GCA_035429925.1 Bacteroidia bacterium
AGCATACAGTGGGCAGAATTCACACCACATGCCGTGTTTGCAGTGTGTTTTGTGGTTATTGCCACCACCTTCTTCGCATATCTTTTAAACATATACGGACTTCAACACCTGAGTCCGAATACGGTTAGCGCCTACATTTACCTGCAACCTTTTCTGGCGGGTATGTTCGCCATTTTGCTCGGTAAGGACCAGCTCACATTCACCAAATTATTCTCAGGAGGACTTATCATTACCGGGTTATACCTGATCAACATGAAATCCAAAACAGCAAACTATGATTAAATCCATGACCGGCTTTGGAAAAGCCCAGCGTGAGAGCGGTGATAAAATCATCAACGTGGAGATACGCTCTCTGAACAGTAAATCAGCCGACATCAGTTTGCGGGTTTCTTCCTCTCTCCGGAATTATGAAGCTGAATTGCGCAATGAGCTGATTCGCCAGCTTGAACGGGGTAAAATTGATCTTGGCATTTACCTGGAATCCAAAAAAACTGAAACACCAGGTGAGGTCAATCTTGAGCTGGCGAAAGCCTATCATGATCAGTTGCGCAATCTGGCCCTGGAACTGAATGAACCGCTCCGCGACAGCATTTCCCTTATTCTGAAAATGCCCGACATCCTTAAAACAGAGCGAAAGGAAAGCGGAGAAGAAGAATTTAAGCTGGTGAAAGCTGCCTTGCAAGACGCCATTCAACAACTCAGGCAATTCAGAGAAAAGGAGGGAGAAGCACTTCACGCCGATCTTGAACAACGCCTCAGCAACATTGAAGCCGCACTCAGCGAAATCACCAAACTGGATTCGAAACGCCTCGATAACCTCAAAAATCGTTTGCGTACAAACCTGGAGGAAACGATTGGACGAAGCAATATTGATCAGAACCGTTTTGAACAGGAGCTCATTTACTACCTAGAGAAACTGGATATCAACGAAGAAAAGGTCAGGTTAAAAACACACCTCAATTATTTCAGGGAAACCTCGGCTGAAAACAGTCCGGGCCGGAAACTTGGATTCATCAGCCAGGAAATCGGCCGGGAGATCAACACCATTGGTTCAAAGGCCAACGACGCGTCCATTCAAAAACTGGTGGTGATGATGAAAGATGAACTGGAGAAACTGAAAGAGCAATTGAACAATGTGCTTTGAGCTTTGATGAACTGATTTCCTGAGGAAAAAACCTCATTCACTCGGTAAACTTTACATTGTATTCTACGCTTAGCGTTTCAAATTCACCATACTTTACCTCACCTTCCGGGTAAGTATAAAGCAGACTCGCGCGTGAGGCCAGTCTTGCCTGTCCGAAAGATTTATAATCATACAATGGGGTCCACCAGGGCAGCCGTTTTTTCGCGTCAGCCGAATAGCGCTCATCCGATCTGAAATTGATAAGCTCGCCTGCCCCGTTAAAATAAAGTATGGCGTGAATCCTTATGCTGTTCAGAGTGAATGTAGCCTGCACAGTGTTGCTGTCGGTCTCATGCCACGCTATGCGTTTATCTATCAGGCTTGCAGGCGCCATGCAGCACATGTCGTTAAAAAATGTCACTGTTTCAGCCACATTCATCTCTTCCCCGTTCATGTGCTGTACAGGCAGAGTTGAGAGCAATCGAATGTCCATACTGGCTTCACCATTCAGATACCTGTGGTAACCCGTTACAGGCAGTTTCATCATTTTGGCTTTCATGAAAAACAGACGCTTACCCTGATCCAGATCACTGTATTGCTCGCAGGTGAGTGGCATCCATTCCGAGTTCTCATTCCTGCGAATCTTTCCTTTTAACTTGAGCCTGAAGGTGTGCACCCTGGCCTGTCCCAGGGCTCCGGACTGGCGGATGTATTTTCGAACAGGACCGGGAAGTTCCGCGAGATCGGATTCCCGAAGCAAGCTCGTATCAGACTGTTTACTGTGTTTCAGAAGATCCTGGTAATCCGTGGCGAATTGATTTTCAAATTTCCAGCCTGAATAGCCAACATAGATGAGTAAGAGGATCAATATATTCAATGCAGTACCGAATCTGGCCTCTTTCCAGTGCAGGCTGATGAGAAGTTGTGACAGCGGCAGTGCAGCTAATGCGGCATACCACCATTTGGTATTGAAAAAATACAATTGAACAGCCGACAAACCAAACAAAATGGCCGCAACAAGCCATAAGACTGAAATGAAACGCCCCGCACCCGGTTTAGTGTTTTGATCTGCAAAGGTTCTGAATCGTTTGGTCCCGATAAGGTGTATCAGGGCATGAAGCAGGAATAATAAGACGAGTATGGTTTTCATCACAGCAATTGTTTAAGCAGGACAGTTACGATACCAGTACACTTTCTTCAAGGGCTTGATGCTTCACAAGCCCGCATCAGGCCTTTGTCAACATGTCTCTCAGCCAGCGCACAGCTTCCTCTTCCGTATTGAATAATTTTGTGGGTATACGGGGTTTGTTCACCTTCATGTAAAAATTGGCCATGATGAGCATGGCTGAATTGCGGTTCATGAGTATTGCAGTGGCTTTGCGCCGGGGATTCGCATAGTTCGCCATAAATTCACGGCTCTCTTTGGTAATGGACACGTGATTTCTGGCATCTACCAGTACCGCGTATACCTGGTCTTTTGTCAGTTCATCCTGGGCCTGATGCTGTTCAAGGGTATTCTCAAGTGTAAACTCAGCGTCTTCTTTGAGCCGCAGGTAAATGATATGATCTGAATATTCCACCTTTGTAGTAGACAGATCTTTCACCTGAACTTGGCTGGCAAAGGATTGACCCTGAATCCTATTCATATTACGCGGACTGTATTATTAAGCACTCTTTTGAAACAAGCTTAAATATAGTGTTTATATGAAGAAATTGAAAACCCTGCACAAAAAATCAAAGGTGTTATTGAAACTGAACATGCCTGGAAAGGCTTATTCCTGCTTCACAATTCTGAACACCAGTCTGTCCTTAGCCATTTCCGATTCCACCCAGAGATCGTATTCTCCGGAAGCCAGTGAAGATAGATCCAGAAAACGTTTGTTGACCCTTTCGGTATAGTGTTTCTCCAGCAATCGTTTTCCCAAATGATCCCAAAGCATTATTGTCGTTGAAAAGTCATAAGGACTGGGCAGGTCAATACATACTTCACCAAAGGTTGGGTTAGGGTAAACACAGGGGTATTGCACCGGATTGTTTAAGCTGCTGATCCAGGTTCTTACCAACACCGAATCGGTATGCAGTAAAAGATTCGATTCAGAAAAGCTCTCAATACATGATGTGTCCACCTGGGGTCGGTCACACATCGAATACGAATATGTGATTGTGGTGAGAGTCCTGATTTGAAGATGTTGCCAGGTCCGGCGCAGTATAAAAGAATCCACCTGTGTCAGATCATATCCCGCCCTTAGAATCCTGAACGTTCTGCTAAAGCCAGTGCTGTCCCTGAATACCGAAGTGCTGATGGTGTCTCTTGTGATCAGGGTGTCATAACTCAACCCCACGGGCTTATAACTTGTGTTCCGCAGCAAGGTGAGGCCTGCGTATCCCGTCAGGGCTATGTCTTTTTTGCCATCGTTATTAAAATCTCCTAATGCAAGTCCCTGTGATTTATAATGGGAAGAATACGGCACATCCAGTTTAAGTTCTGTGGTATAGCTGCCGTTGCTCGTCCGGCTGAATATGGATATGCTTGACCAGCCTCCGTGCGCTGTAATGATCTCATTCTCGCCATTGCAATCAAGATCAGCGATTTCAACAGCTTCGGGAATATCATACGCGTCAAATTCCTGCGAACTGAAACTGAGCGTGCTGCTGGAAGCATCCTGCCAGTGTATCCTTATTTTCGAATCGGGACGGTTGCCGCCTCTTGCAATCACCAGATCATTTTTGTCATCACTGTTCAGGTCCCCAATAGCTATACCGTGGTATTGGGGAAAAGAACCGAACGTTGGCATATAAGAAATGTAGTTGTTCAGCAAACCATTGTTGTTCTGGTAATATACGTGCACGCCTCCTGAGAGTTGACCGGCCATGAATACGGCATCATTTTTTCCATCGGAGTTCAGATCACCTATCTCTACCTCATCGTAACCAGCCGCCGGCTTTGGGTAGGTCATGGATTGAAATCCCACAACCGTTTGGGTGAATACACGAATGAGTGTTTGGTTCCAGTGGCTCACCAAAATATCATTTAAGCCATCGTTGTTCAGGTCCCCGCATTTTAAACCATCTACACCCGTGCCACTGTAATAGATTTGTGGTGCATTCAAAGTGCCGCCGCTGTTCTGAAAAAAAATGGCGATGTTATCCCCGAAACCAACGGCCACGTCCTGCCTGTTGTCGTTATTCAAATCCTTCACGTCTATACAGGTAATGCGCGCATTCACCGATGGGAAGCTGTAGCGCAGGGGTGCCTCAAGATCTCCGGAGGCATTCTGCAACAAAACTTTTACGCTAAAATCGTTCAGCGCATCAAAATACTCACCCATGCCCACCACAATATCTTTCAAACCGTCGTTGTTCACGTCTTCAATGCATACCACTTCAGGCCAGGAACCCAGGGAAGAGCTGACCTGAGGCGCAAAACTGATCTGCGGAAAGAGAATTCCGGAAAAACCGCCTGAGAGAAAAACAAGCAGGAAGAAATAAGAACGCCGTGTTGGCACTCTCTAAGTTAGACTTTGTGCTTTGATATTGCAAATTCAGCTGGCCGGGCTGATACGCCGCGTAATGAATACAGCCAGCACAACTTCCAGTATACTCAGCGGAATAGCAAGCGGTAAAATTGAGAGCGGCAATACCGCGAGATTGCCGATCACAAGCCACATGAGCACAAAGGCGAAGAACCAGACCAGAATCGTTGTCATCAGAAAGCCGAATCGTCTGCTCAGCATAAAAATGCCCCAGGCGAGACAAAGCGACCAGACGCCCCATACAGCCCCATTAAACGGACCGGCTGGAAATTCAAGTCCCAATGAAGTGTAGTGTGCGGTCCAGTTTTTCTGGAGGATGAATTGATTTCTGAAAAATTCTGAGACCGATATCCAGGTTGCACTCAGCAAGATGGCCAGAAGGTTTAGTTTCATGCGTGTGTCTCGATTGATAGTTATGGTTCAACAAGTTTAAACTATTTTATTGCTTTTTATTGGGATCCAAATTTCTTCCTCTGAGCCGGGGTCCTCGTATTTGTAACGCTTGTCCATTACCGCAAAATGCGGCCTGTGATCCGCTTCAAAGCCCGAACTGGGCAGCCATTCCATAAAGATCCAGGTGTAGGTTTTTGCACCTTCACTGGCCGGCCCTTTGTGCAGAAACACCGCGTATTCTCCAGCCGGCACAAGCAATGGGGAGATGCCTTCCGGCAGATCGTGCTGATCCTGAACTTCCACAGCAGCCCATTTTTCAAATGCCCTTTCCGGATCAAAAGATTTGAAATAATCCGCATCGGGATAAATTTCAAGAGAGTACAGATTCTCGCTTTTCTGGTTCAAAATGGTTTTGCGCAGTGGCATAAAGCTTCTCCACAAGTCATGCGTGGTGTTTTGTGTGAAGGACATGACTTTGCACATGCCTGCTAGCCTCAGTTGGTTCAGTGTTTCGAATCGCAAAAACATGGTCTGGTGACCTGATCAGGCATGTTGGGGTGAATATTGTTTCAGCACATAAATAAACTCTATGGTGTTGAGGCTTAAATGTGCGATGTAAACCAACACCAGGCTTTTGCGATGCATAGTAATGAGGGCAAAGGGTAAACCCACAAAGAGGCCGCATATGCACATGTACCAGAGTCCTCCCGTCCAATGCAGCAAAGCGAAGAACACGACGTTGAGGCTCAGTGCCATGCTTTTACTGTAACGTTCGGCAAAGCGTGTGAGTGTGTAATTCCGGTAAAGACTCTCTTCCACAAATGGCGCCAGGATCACATTGGCCATGAAAAAAAACAGACTGCCCTTTGAAAGGGCGCGCATGGTTTCACCGGCCGGAACATAGTCGCCCAGTGTTGTTTGCAAATATTGCTGCAAAGGGACAAGCAAGCAGAGGTAAAGCCCTGCGAGCGCCGCTCCGGTAAGCAATCCGCGAATGAGTTCGTTGCTGAGTGAACTGTAAAGTGTCCAGCCCCTGGAAAAAATATTGAATCTGTCTTTTCTGCTGCTGCGGATCAGACTCAGCAGCATAAGGAGCTGAGCCAGAAACAGGATAAGGGAAGCCTGTTCAGAAACCAAAACCGGTACCTGATCTTCGGCCACACCACGGTTCAGGTAAAATGCCGAGAAGATCAGCACAAGTACCAGGAACCAAAGGGGCGCCATAACGAGGTTGAACCAGGGCCTTTTGAGCGTTATCTCCATTGCATTGAAATTAAGGATTTGGATTCAGAGCAAAACGAAGATAGGATATTTCAGATAAAAAAGCCTATGCCCTCAACTGCTCAGGTTTACTGAAGGGGTTTCTTTTTGATCATCCCGCCACGGGTGTCTTTGATGCTGTTCATCACCACAAAAGCATTGGGATCGATCTTCTCTATTTCGGTGTTGAGTTTGTGTAACTCCAAGCGGGTGACCACGCTGTATACAATGTCTATTTCACGGCTCTCGCCTTTCTTGCCAAAGCCCCGTTTACCATTGTACACGGTAACACCACGACCCATGTTCTCTATGATCATCTGTCTGATGTCTTCGCTGTGCGCTGAAATAATGGTTACACCCGTGTATTCATCGATGCCGTCAACCAGAAAATCAAGGGTTCTGGACGCGGCCAGATAAGTGACAATAGAATACAAGGCAATCTCAACGCCCAGGAAATAAGCAGCCACACTAAAAATAACAATGTTGATCAGCAGAACAATGTCCCCAATGGTTGTACCGAACTTCCGGCTCAGGTATATGGCCAGCACTTCGGTACCGTCTATCACCGCCCCGCCTCTCACCGTAAGGCCAATACCCGCGCCCAGAAAAAATCCGCCGAAACCCGCCACCAGAATGTTCTCGTTCGTGACGTTCGGAAAATCAACCGTGGCCAGGCAGAGTGCGAGTCCGCAAATAGCCAGTATGGTCTTGAGTGCAAAGACCCTTCCCATCACCACATAAGCCAAAATGATGAATGGAATGTTAACGGCCATAATCAACTGGTATAAGGGCACGTCGGAGAGGGCGTTAATGAGCAGGGAAATGCCCGTTGCCCCGCCATCAATAAAATGATTGGTAAGCAGAAATCCTTTGAATCCAAATGAGGCTGAAAAAATACCGGTGCAGATAAACAACATATCCTTTGTGTATCGTCTTGCCATGATCTTCAATTCACGGTAACCTTTGGCCAGTCTGAAATCAGAGAAGGTCTTGTTCTCACCTTCCGCCTGGCGTTTACTTTTGCGAAGCGTGGTTTGAATGACTATTTGTGTCCAAAGTGGATTCATGGTGTTTGTCTCAGGTCGTTATACGTAGAGGTATTTCAGGCGCTGTGCCGCAGTTCTTTCGCTTCCAGTTTGATGTCCTTGTGAAATAGTTTTTCGATCAGGTCAAGCAAGGGACCTGTCATAAAAGTGGTCAGGAGTGCCATCACAACCATGATGGCGAAGATCTCAGGCCCCAGTATGCCCAGGTCATAACCAATATTCAGAACAACAAGTTCCATAAGTCCTCTGGTGTTCATCAGCACACCGATGGAAAGCGCGTCTTTCCAGGATCTGCCTATGAGTTTCGCTGTAACCGTACTTCCAAGCAGCTTGCCACCAATTGCAACCAGCACAACAATCCCACAGATTCCCCAGAGATGCCCCTGACTCAGCAAACCGATCTGGGTTCTTAATCCGGTAAACGCAAAGAATATTGGTAAGAGCAGTATGGTACTCAGGTCTTCCACCTTCTCGGTGAGAATTTCTTTAAAGCGCACAGTGTTTGGCATAATCACGCCTGCAATGAAGGAACCAAACAAGGCGTGAATGCCGATGATCTCAGTGAAATAGGCTGATAGGAGTAAAATAAAAAAAGACATGCCAATAAAGGTCTTGCCTGGATTTCCTTCCGAAATTTTTTTATCGGCCAACTTTTGTAAAAGTGGTTTGACAAAGAAAAGCATGGTGAGTATATACAGTATGGCCAGGCTAATGGTGAACAGGGAGCTGGTAATGCTTCCTGCTTTCACAATCGCGATAACAGCAGCCAGCAGGCACCAGGCGGTGACATCGTCGGCCGCGGCGCAGGTTATGGCCAGGACCCCGAGTGGAGATTTGGCCATGCCGCGCTCACGGATGATTCTAGCCAGCACCGGAAAGGCCGTGATGCTCATGGCAATGCCCATGAATAAGGCAAAGGGCATAAAAGCAATGCCGGCTGGGGCCATGTCGGTATAAATAAAATAAGACAGCACTGAACCCAGGAAAAAAGGAAAGATGATGCTCACGTGGCTGATGATCACCGCGTCATGCGTTTTGTCGCGGATTTTACTCAGGTCCAGATCCATGCCGATCACAAACATGAAAAAGGCCAAACCGATCTGGCTCAGGAACTGCAAGGAGAGAAAGGATGATTGGGGAAAAAGAAAATGCGAGAGTTCAGGCCACAGCCATCCCAGTATGGAAGGACCGAGAAAAATTCCAGCAATGATCTCCCCTATCACGCTTTGCTGCCCTAGCAAACGGAACAAGCTGCCGAAAAACCGCGACAGGAGCAGAATCACGATCACCTGCAACAGCAGTATGCTGATGGGGTATTTGATGTTGCCCAGAAACTGTTCAAGTAGATTCTGTGGAGAGTTGATGAGCACGGGCCGGGCCTTATCAGCGAAGCCCAGTGTTGTTCCGGTATCAAGATGTGCCGCCGGCTTGCCTGGGATCTGTTCCCCGAAATGTATCACCAGCCAGGTTAAAGCCGTGAACAAGGCGATCAACAGAATATAACTCAGCGCTTTTTTCATGTGTTGTGCAATCTTGTTTTGTTATGCTAATTGTCCCCGATCTTTTGGTTCACCATAGCAATAATATCCTGCTCCGCCCGGATGGCTGCTTCTTGAAGTGCCCTGCCCTTTGTCACCAGGTCTTCCACAAAGGCCTTGTCGTTGTAACCACCGGCATTGATGCGCACGTTCATAAAAGCGCCTATCACCGCGCTGCGCGCGCACAAGGCACCTACACCCGCATCGGTCACCGAATTCGGATTACCCTTCTCTACCATAGCGCGTATGATCGCTAAACTGCGTGTTGCCAGTTCCATGGTGCGGAATGGCACTTCGATCGCGTAGCGGGTGGCGTCCTGAATGGCCTTGCTCCTGGCTGCCTTCTCTTCATCACTGCCTTTGGGCAGGGCGAATGCCGACATGATGCGGGCAAATGCTGCGGTATCCTCGTCCACCAGTTTCAGCAACTCGTTTTTGATCACCTGTCCCTGTTCAGCCCAGTTGCTGAATTCCTCCCACTGCGCGTCCCATCCTTTTTTGTGTGAACTCAGGTTAGCCACCATGGTACCCAAACTCACACCAAGGGCGGCTACATAGGCCGAAACAGAACCGCCTCCGGGTGCTGGACTTTCACTCGCCGTTTCATCGGCAAAAGCTTCCAGGTCCATGCGCAGAAGCCGGCTCGAGGCCTTGTCACGCATTTTGTATTCAATGATGCGTTCCTCCGGTTTAAAGGGTCCCAGTTCATCGAGGCCAAGTGATTTTACCGCGATCTTGATCAGCTCTGATTCACTTACGCCCACAGAGCGTTCCTGTTTTTTCAGAAAATAACGCCCCGCATCGAGAATAGACTGGAGCGGGATCAAACCCACCAGTTCCGAGCCTGTAACGCGCAGTCCCCTGGCCCTGGCTTTTTCACAGACCTCATCAAAGGCCACATGTACAGGTGTGACAGAAATGTTGGTGAGGTTCATAGAGATCTGGGCGATGCCGTATTCTTCAATATACCAGCCAATGGCTTTCACGCATTTGAGACTGCCCGGTGTGAATTTTGGTTTGCCATCCGCTCCCATTACAATTTTTCCGGTGATGGGGTTTCCTTCGCGCTGCACACGTCCGGCTTCTCTCACATCGAAGGCTACCGCGTTGGCCCGCCGTGTGGACGTGGTGTTCAGGTTTACATTGTAGGCCACGAGAAAATCCCTGGCGCCAATCACTGTGGCGCCGCGTTTGGTATCGAACACAGCCGGACCAAAATCAGGTTTCCACTCCGGCAGATTGATCTTCTTGAAAAAACCTTCGTATTCACCAGCCCTGATCACCGAAAGATTGCTGCGTGATTTATTGGCCTGGGCTTCCTCATAAAGGTAAACCGGTATTTGAAGTTCTTCGCCCACTCTTTTCGCCAGTTTCTTTGCGTATTCCGCTGTTTCCTGCATGCTGATGCCCGAAATCGGAATAAGCGGACACACATCGGTGGCACCCATGCGCGGGTGCTCGCCCTTATGCTTGCTCATGTCTATGAGTTCGCCTGCTTTTTTGATGGCCCTGAATGCGGCTTCTGTAACCGGACCCGGCGCGCCAACAAAGGTTACCACAGTGCGGTTGGTGGCTTTACCCGGATCCACATTGAGTAATTTCACACCGTCTACCGATTCTATTTCCATTTTGATCTGTTCGATAACCTGAAGATCTCTGCCTTCACTGAAATTGGGCACGCATTCTATGATTTGTTCCATAAAAATTACAAGGATTTGCGTGTGCAAAATAGCAAAAAGCCCCCGGATTATTCCGGGCATTTTTGAACGCCTGCGGCGGGATTTCAGGTGCTGTAGAAGAACCTGAAGGCCTGAAACAGAGATGTGATCAGTACCAGACCCACCACGATATACATGAACACATTCTGCGGGATGCGGTTCAGAATGCGTTTACCGGCCAGGGTGCCGACAAAGCTGATGAGGATGAGTGCAGGTAAAAGATAAAGAAGATCGCGGTTCATGTAACCGTTCAGGTAATACACCAAAGCCCTGCTGCTGTCAACACCCATATCAATAAAGGCCGAACTGGCCACAAAAATCTCTTTCTCCAGTTCAAATGCCCTCATCACCAAACCCCGTATGGCTCCCCCGGTGCCGACGAGTCCTGCTATGAAGCCCGAAGCGATGCCTCCGCCCACCAGGTTGCGCAGAGATTGTTCAAGCGGCTTGCTTGAGTAGAGGAGTATGAATACCGAGGTGCCGGCCAGAAGCAAACTCAGCACAAGTTCCATTTCACGGATGGGTACCAGTTTGCTCACCCAGGCTCCCAGCACCACAAAGATCACCGCGGGTATGCCCAGCTGCAGCACAATTCTTTTGTCAACGCCCTTACGGAAGAGTATGATCTTGGACAAATTGCTGAAGACATGAAACACTGCCGTGATGCCCAGGATAAGATGAAAGTCAAAAAAAATGGAAGCGAGGGGAACAAAGAGTATCGATGACCCGAAGCCGCTGATGGTTCCGAGCACTTCGGCAATGAAGGCTAGTATGTAAAAGATATAATACTTTTCAAGCACCTTCTCAGAACCTCAAGCGCTTTATTGCAATTCTTCCCAGTTCACTTTAATACCGAAGGCACTTTGAAAGTACCCGTCGGCAAAGGTTCCCAACTCAGGAATGGAGTTCACGTTCACACCGGGACGCATTTCGAAGAACAAATGTGTACGCTGCCAGAATGGTCTTTTTTTACCCATGCGGAAATCTATGCCCAGGGGCACATAGGCCGATACACCAAAATTGCTCGCGTTCCTGAAGGTTTCGCTGGTGCTTTGCACACCCTGCTGGTAGGGATAAGGATAGGGGTAGTAATTGTAATACCCATTGTTGCTGACCCCATTGTAGGGCAGATAACTGATGTTGGTTGAGGCGTTAAGTGAAATGCCGGCATTCAGGCCAATGCCAGAATAAAATTGCCAGCGGGCCTTGTGGTCGGTGCGGTAGATCAGGCTCAGGTCGAGGCGCAACTGTTCAGACCTGTAGTTCATGTTGTAGGTTTTGGTCAGGGTTGAGTCGAGGTAATAGATCTGTCCATTGCTCACCGAAACCAGGGTGTCGTAACGCTTGGTCTTCTCCTGGTAATAACTGCTGGCGAAATTGTTGCTGGTGATGTATGAAAAACCCATACGCAGAATGGGATTGCCGCGATACGCGCTTTTATCCGCTTTGGCAAAACGCAAACCCATCATCACGGAAAACATGCCATTGGAGCCCATGCCATAAAAGGAAGAGGACTGGTAATTGCTGAAATCCTCTTTCAGCAGTTTGGACTGGGGAGCCAGTTTCTGGAAATCGGCTATGGTGCTGTTCTGGTTAAAATTGGCTCCACCGCCGAAGAGCACATTCACTTCGCAGACTTGAACTTTGCTAACCGGCGTGTTGCTGATGTCCTGGGATTTTAAGAGGCTTGAGGCGCCGAAGAGTATGCCTGCCAGGAGGGTGATTTTTTTTGTCATGATCTTTGGTATTGAATTCTACACAAGAACGAGACAAAGTTAAGTCTTATTGCCCCCGTTCAGAATAAACAGAGTTGTGTTTTAGCGGCCTTATGATTAAAGTCATTGCAGTTGAATTCAAAAGCTTGTTCCGGAATAAATGTTTTGCGTGATAATTTGAAGAGTTGTGAAATGGATTCAGCGATCTTGCCTTCTCCGCGCAGCCGCACCCCTGCCCTGCTGTCGCCTACCTTACCGCCGTGGCAGCCCATGATCTGGCCCCACACCTTATCGGCTTTATCCGGAAAATTTTCTTCCAGCCAGTGTTTGAACAAAACCTCCACTTTACCGTTCAGTCTTACTATGGTCATGCCGGCCCGGCCTGCGCCTGCCTTGCCCGCTTCCTCCAGCACACCCGGGATCTCGTGGTTGTTTAATCCCGGGATCACAGGGGCCATCATCACACCACAGGGAATGCCATGGCTGCTCAGAAGCGCAATGGTTTCGAGCCTGGATTTGTAAGTGGCTGTGCGTGGCTCAAGCAATTGCCTCAGTTTTTCATCTGTGCCGGTGATGGATATCATCACATGCACCAGATTGTGTTCAGCCAGTTCCTGCAGCAAATCCAGATCTCTCCGGATCAGGTTATTCTTGGTGATGATGGCCACGGGATGCCTGAATTTCAGAAGGGTCTGCAGTATCCTGCGCGTGATGCCCATCTCCCGTTCAATGGGCTGGTAACAATCCGTGTTTCCGGATAACATGATGGGCTTGGGCACCCACTTCTTGCTGCTGAGCTGCTTTTCCAGCAGTTCGATCACATTCTTTTTCACAATGATCTTGCGTTCAAAATCCAGTCCCGCACTGTAACCCCAGTACTCATGCGTGTTCCGGGCATAACAATAGGTGCAGCCGTGTTCGCAGCCCTGGTATGGGTTCAGGGAATACTCCAGACCTATATCCGAGCTCTCCACCTTGTTGATCACGCTCCTGGGATAGGAGTAGAGAATTTCCGTGGCGCTGTTGGAGAGCAGTCCCTCATCCAGACCCTCCGGAAAAACACCCAGGCTTTCCCCTTTCTGAAAACGATTCGGTGGATTAAAGGCCGTGCCTCTTCCCTTGAAAAACGACTGTTCCGGAACTCTTACTGTGCTTTGCATACACGAATGTAGTTCAGGCTCTGGCAATACCTTGCTACATTTTATAGCACCTTACTCTTTTTATTCTCTGTAAACTTGTACTGCCTTTTCTGCACCCCATTTGAAGCATGTTTGCCATCATTGATATTGAGACCTGCGGAGGCTCTTTTGAATTCAGAAAAGGGCGTATCACCGAAATTTGCATCCTGAAACACGATGGCCTGAGCGTGATTGACAAGTTCAGCAGCCTCATCAATCCCGAGTGCCACATTTCACACTATTTTTCAAACCTCACCGGCATCACAAACGAAATGGTGGAAGACGCGCCAAAATTCCACGAAGTAGCCGCCAAGATCATCGAGATGACAGAGGGCTGCGTGTTTGTAGCCCACAACGTGGGTTTTGATTATGGTTTTATCAAGGACGAATTCAATTCACTGGGTTACAAGTACAGGCGCGACACACTGTGCACTGTAAGGCTTAGCCGCAAACTCATTCCGGGCCGGATTTCATACAGCCTGGGTCACCTCTGCGCCGCGTTGGGCATAGAGATATTCGGCCGGCACAGGGCCGAAGGCGATGCCGTGGCCACGGCCCAGCTCTTCGACAGGCTCATGCTGCTCAAAAGCCAGCACAGCCAGTATAAAAACATGGGTCTCGACGAGCTCATGAGCCGCCGCATTGACAAGATCAAGGCCTATGTGCTCAAAAAACTGCCCGAAGAATGCGGGGTGTATTATTTCCTGAACCGCGAAGGCCAGATTATTTACATTGGCAAAAGCAACAACGTGTACCAGCGGGCCATAGCGCATTTTAACAGCGACCTGAAGAAGAGCAAGCGCATGCTGGCCGAACTCTATAATGTGGATTTTGTGCCCACAGGCAGCGAACTCATCGCACTTTTGCTGGAATCTGAAGAGATCAAAAAGCACCAGCCTAAATTCAATCGCTCGCGCAAGGTCGAAACTTTCAGCCACTGCATAGTTTGCGAGCAGGACGAACTGGGCATACTCAATCTCTCGATCTGCGAGAACGACGGCAGCCGCGAAGCCCTGGCCTGCTTCAGTTCATACGGGGCAGCCAGGCAAAGACTCGATGCATGGATAGAAGAACAGGAACTCTGCCTGAGGTATTGCGGACTCACCTCCGGCGAAGCGGTATGTTTTCATCACCAGATCCGCAAGTGCAAAGGCATTTGCTGCGGAGAAGAAGAAGTTTCTGTGTACAACCACAGGGTTGAAAAGATCCTGGCGCAGTACAGATTTCCCCGGCCTGATTTTGCTTTGGTTGACAAAGGACGCCACAAGGATGAGTACTCCCTGATACTGGTGGAGAACAACCGTTACCAGGGGTACGGCTATTTCGAACAGCATGAGCAAATCCTTTCACTTGAAGAAATCAAAGGCCATGTGCGCTACGGCAAAGATTACCCCGATCACCAGGACCTGCTGAGGCATTTCCTGCGTTCTGGCAAAGGTCGCTACATTCCGCTTGGTCCTTCCAAAGGGACTTCTACAGACCAGATGGATTATGTTGACGGATACTGAATCCCTGTCCAGTAAAACTTTTTACACCAGAGCAGATTCCGTTTGATATACGGCATGCAAAGCCTGGTCTATATCGTAAATGATGTCTTCCGCATTTTCTATGCCCACTGAAAGCCTGATCATTTTTTCGCTGATGCCCAGTTCACGCTTGCTGTGTTCTTCCACATCGGCATGGGTCATGGTGGCCGGATGTTCGGCCAGGCTCTCGGTACCACCCAGGCTCACGGCCAGCTTGATCATGTGCAGATGGTTCAGAAATAAAAAGGCCTCCTTCTCCCCGCCTCTGAGATCAAAGGATATCATGCCCCCGTTGGAGAGGCATTGTTTTTGCCGTATGGCATATTGCCTGTTGTTGTGCACACCCAGATTGCCCAGATAATACACCTTCTCCACAGCCGGGTGTCCGTTCAGGTAAGCCGCAATCTTTTCAGCGTTCTCAGCGATCGCGTCCATGCGCACTTTCAGGGTTTCAAGGCTGCGCATGAGCAACCAGCCTGTATTGGGACCGGCCATATTGCCTAAAAAAGTGCGCAGGGTTTTCACCTGTTTGATGAGGGCGGCTGAACCCAGGCATGCACCCGCGATCACATCGCTGTGCCCGCCAATGTATTTGGTGGCCGAGTAGAGCACCAGGTCGGCCCCGTGTTTCAGGGGATGCTGCCAGAGCGGTCCCATGTAAGTATTGTCAACAGCCAGCAAAACCTCCCGGCCGGGTTCAGAGAATTTTTTCGCCAGGGCCTTGCTTTCTTCTATGTCAATGAGGTCGTTGGTGGGATTGGCCGGTGTTTCTATGTACACCATTTTCAGGCGGTGTGCTTGACCTGAGGCTTCAAGCATGCGGCTGATCTCTTCTGTGCTCTGACCCACGCTAAATTCCATGACCTGTATGCCGAATTTGGGCAGTATCTTTTTGATGAAGTGATCGCTGCCCCCGTATAAGGGACTGCTGAAAAGAAGCAGGTCACCCGGCGCCAGAAATTCGAGCAGTACCGTGCTGATGGCCGACATGCCGCTTTCAAACACCGCGCAGTCTTCCGCCTCATCCCATAAACAAAGCCTGTTTTCGAGAATTTCGAGGTCGGGATTGTTGATGCGGCTGTAGATCAGGCCGGCTTCCTCGCCTTTCTTTTTCTGCCTCAGGCCATAGGCCAGTTCAAAAAATGCTTTCCCCTCCTCTGCGCTCCGGAATACAAAGGTTGAGGTTTGAAAAATGGGACATTTGATGGCGCCCTCCGATAAGGCCGGCTTGTAACCATAGGACATCATCAGGCTTTCGGGTTTGAGTTTTCTTTCCATGGATGAGCAATTAAGCCGGGAGAAAACGTTTTTTCCCGGTATCATGTAACAAAGTTCTGAAGCTTAACCCTGAAACGCCATGACCTAGGTCATACCGAAACACAGTATTCTCTGAGAAAGATGGACGGGGCCTTATGCGGCCAGCTTGCGGATGTCGGAAACTTCGAGCACTTGTTTGTCATATCCCTTTGTCACGGCATGGATCATGGCCCTGCCCACCTGTTCGAGTGTGAGGGTGCTTCCAGAGAAGAAGATGGGTATAAGAAAACTGAACACCTTAAACAGTGTTTTTACATGCTGCTGCTCCTTAAAGGGCTTCATGATGCCGGGCCTGAAATTGTATTCGCCTTTGAAAGGCAGCTTCATCAGGTCGTTTTCGGTTTTGCCTTTAACCCTGGCCCACATCATGCGGCCTTTCTCTGTGCTGTCGGTACTCATACCCGACACATAGGTGAAGACCAGTCCCGGATTCAGCGCCAGCAGCGTTTTACCCACGTGCAGGGTGGTATCGTAGGTCACACGGGTGTAGTCTGCTTCATTCATACCCACAGAACTGATGCCCGCGCAGAAAAAACAGGCATCATAGCCCTTCAGTTGTTCGGCGTAATTTTCAAGTTTTAAAAAATCAGGCACAATAAGTTCCTTTAATTTATTGTGCTTCCAGGTGGAAGATCTTCTGTTGATCATGAGCACCTGGCTCACCTGTTCGTTTTTCAGGCACTCGAGCAAAACGCCTTCGCCTACCATGCCTGTGGCTCCTGTAAGAATAACTTTAATGGTGTTCATTATTTTTTATTGAAATGTTTCATAAAATTCAGTTTCTGCTACTAACAAATATACGGGAGATACCTGAGTGAACTCAGTTTACCTGTTTTAAGTTCTTAAGCGATTTTGTAAACCGCACCTTCTCCATTTCCTCTTTTCCGAGGTACACCACCATGGTATAGCTTCCAGGAGCCAGGCTCCAAATTGGCGTTTTTAGTTCGGTCCATTGCTTTATGCCCGGCTTTTGTACAGCCCTGGGATAGCGATCTCTGAGAACTTCGTTTTGCGCTGAATCCAGAATTTGAATGGAGCAATGGTCGAGGTTCTCGGCTTGTGAGTTAAGACGACCCTCAATAAGACTGTCACTGATCATGTACCTGGTGTTCACCCTTATGTTGCGGGTTTGAGCATTCATAACCTGCAGGAACAGAATAAACAGTATCCAGAAGTAAAGTCTCTGTCTCTTGTGTAAGGAATCTATGTTCGGTTTCATATCTGTAAGCATTCCGGTGCGTCTTTCCTCAAAAACAAAACGCCAATTAGTACTTTATCACTTTTGCATTTAGTAAAAGACGTTCCGCCTCTTTCCATGAAGGCAGTTTTTCCGCGTCGATGGTAATGCTTCGTATTTCTTTCGCTATGCTCCTGCTTTTTTTCATGGCCTCCAAATGGGCCCCGCTGCGCGCGAAGGCTTTGAGCTCCTCCTCCGTATTCCAGAGGGTCATGGTGAAGTGTTTGGTCCAGATGCCACGCTTCTTAAAATCTTTGTATTCCGTGGCCTTGAGCTGCTTTACAATTTTCAGGGCACTTGCAGACAGCGCGAAAAAATGAAAGGGGCCTTTTAATTCAATTGAGGTGATCGTTGCTTTCATATTCAGGCTAGGTGTTATTTTGGATCAGGGCTCTTGAAAATACATTTTAAATTCTTCCAGTCGGTCAGACTTGTTTGCTACCAGATAGGCCAGTTGCTTGTAGCGATTGGCTTTGGCTGTATCACCAGCCTGTACGTAATGTGCACTCAATGTGGCAAAGGGCAAAAGATAATTGCCATTCATGTCGTTTACGTTTCCAACAGAGATGTCGGCCGGAAAGTATTCCCGAATGTAATCCAGTAAATACAGGTCCTCCAGATTTTTTTTCAGAAGAACCGTGTTGTTCATTGAACCAAGACTGTATGCATAAGCCAGACCGGTGAGGTAAAGATTTTGTTGCACAGGAGCCGTATAGGCTTTGCCAACCGTCAGCGCCGCACAAAGCGGCCGGCCTTTTTTATTCTCTGCAAGACTCCTGAGGATCAAGGCCTGATAAGAGCGAAAGTTATCAGCATTGCCCAGAGGATTAAAATCAAAGGCTGATACCTGCAGTTCCTGAAATACCCTATCCCTGTATGTCTTGATCAGAAGCAGGTTCAGGTTCAGCACACGCACATCAGCCCTGTGTTTTCGTCCCACTGTCAATAAGAGCATGGCTTCCGTATCCTTGTCACCTTCTGTTAGTACAATGGCATTCTTTTCCAGACCTGAGAGCAGGTTATAACCGTAGTTCAGGAGCCCCGGTGAGTAGTCACCCAGTTTGCAGTAAGCTTCAATATACCCGTCTCTTTCCGTGTATTGGCCTTTGATCTCATGGTAAAAGATCAGGCTCATGATGGGATCAGGTGATGCGGGAGATAGGCGGTGGGCTTTTTCGAGGAAGGGATACAAATTCAGATCATTGTTACCATTCAGCCATTTCACAAAATTGTATTCGTACGAATCCGGAACCTGTTTCTCCATATCTTCCACAATATGATTCAAACGCATAAAGCGCTTCTGGCCTTTGGTTTCCGGGGAATCATCGTCTTCACCCTGTACATAGGCATTTCTGCTGGCCCTGTAATAATTGAGCCAGGCATTCGCGTTTTTAGGGTCTTTTTCTGTCTCCAGCTTCCACAAATCTGCCTGTTGTAAATAATACGCGTTAGGTTTTAAAACCTTGTTTTTACCGTAAATGGTTTCCGGCCTTTGTGCCAAAGCCACCGGGAATGCCAGCAAATAGGACAGTATTGTCAGTAATAAAAATTTACAGTTCATGCCAGGTTAAACTTGTTGTGATCCTTCAGGGTAAATGAATCCGGTCTCTGGTTCAAGGGTTTTGATTGGTCTCACTTCTATACTGGCCGAAGGCACATAGGCGAATTCAGGATTCTCCCTGGCCATTTGTATGGCTTCCTGCAGGTCATTGGCCCTGATGTGGTAATAACCTACCTGTGTTTCAGCATCCGCCCGGATGTCCCTTTCTATCCAAATTTGGCCCGATTTGCTTAAAACCACGCCTTCTCTGAGTATGGGTTGAGCGGCAATCAGTTTATGTCCAGCCTTCAGTTGGCCGATGTAAACCTCGCATTGCTTTACAAAAGCCAGATGCTGATCTTTGCTTAAGGCTTCTTTCGCGTCCTTTTTGTTCCGGATATAAAGCATGTATTCTTTCATGAAGGTGCATCTTAAGTATGATCGTTCTTTCCTTCCCTCCTTGTCCTGATCAGGGCATTCCATCTGCCTGATCATAGTTTATGCGTTCAGGGCTCAGAAGGTAAAAAAACCGGATTGAAAAGCACTACTTTTTATTCCTTATGTCTTCTGAGAGGCCTATCAGTATTCCTTCAACACCCCTGATGTAACAGAGTCTATAAATGTTCTCGTAATTCACCACTTCGCCAACAAGCTCAGCACCCTGTTTTTGTAGCCTCGATATCAATTCGTCAATGTTTGTAACCTGAAACATCACCCTCAGGTAACCAATCGTGTTCACAGGCGCCCTTCTGTGATCTGAAATCACAGCGGGTTCAAGAAAGCGTGAAAGTTCCAGCCTGCTGTGCCCGTCCGGTGTCACCATCATGGCGATCTCCACGGATTGATTAGCAAGACCGGTGACCCTGCCCGCCCATTCCCCCTCAACCATGCTTCTGCCCTCCAGTATCAGCCCGATCTCTGCAAAAAATGCAATGGCTTTATCAAGAGATTTAACCACTATGCCCACATTGTGCATTTGTATGAGTTTGCTTTTTGTCATGGCCAGGCTGTTCTGATCTATTCTTTATTTTTCTCTTCAAATGTTCATAAACCTTTTAGTCTTAGGCCTTAGGGCGGGTAATTACAGCTCAATTGATACGTAGCTCCTATTCAAATATATTCAAAAAGCGTCAAACGAAGCATTAAACCCCGCCTGACGCTATACCGCTTTTACACTAACCCTATTTTCGGCTTATTTCATTTTGTTGAACATATATCGGGCAATTTTCCATTGTCCGCTTACTTTTTGCAGAACGAAAAGTTCTCTGTTTTCTTCCGGAACGGTTTGCCCGTTGGCGTGGATCAAGGTGGTTCCTTTCGAAGTTGTCCGGGCAAATGCATAGTCTCCATGCATCACGATCTCGTCAATAAAAAATTCGATCTTCAGTTGAATGGTTTTAAAAACAAAGGCGTAAGATGCTTTTACCTGTTCCTGTCCTATTGCCGATGGGGCATTTGATGGCATAAATACACCGTCTGCGGTATACAGCGTTAATACTTTATTTACATCCGATGCGTTTAAGGCATCACGGTAAGCGAAAAGTAATTTCTCAATTGCTGCTTTTTCTGTAGTTTGTTCCATGTTGGTTTGATTTGAATTGTTTGAATGCTGTTCTGTTTGATGCTGGCATGCCAATACAGCTGTAAGCAGTATGGCGCTGAAGATTATCTTTTTCATTTTTATTATTTTATCAGGCCATAGTCAGTTCATTTTTTGCTTCTCTAAGCGTAAGTGTTTTTCCCAAACCACCAAACTGGTGCAGGTCGCCAAATACTTCAATTCTGATGGCTGTGTCCAAACCACCTACATGAAGGGGATCAAATCCGCTATGGCGTATTAATGCCTCAATTTTATGGTTGCTGTTGGTGTTGTCAGATGCATAGAACAAAACTTTTTGTTCAGGTTCTGCAAATGCATCACTTAACAGTGCTCCAGCGCCTAAGGTGCCAAAAGCTTTGACCAGCTTAGCGTTTTTAGGAATGAATTCATGCAATATTTTCGCAGCCGATTCCTTTTCGCCTATGATCTTTTTAAAGCCGCCCTTTCCATCCGGTGCAATTGGATTAGAGACGTCTATAATGATCTTTCCTTCCAGTTCTGCAGAATAAGCTTTGAAAAAATCCTTTAATGATCCAAAGGGAATAGCTGGAATGATCAGCTCTGCTGCCTTTATTGCTTCGGCCGTTTCTTTAGCTGTAGCCAAATCCCCTAAGGTCCTGGCAAAAGCTTTGGATCTTTCCAATTCTCTTGAAGCGAGCATCACCGGATGCTTACCCCTTATTAAATTGCTGGCGACTGCCTTGCCAATATGGCCTAATCCAATAATGGCCACTTTTGTTTTAGGTGTTGAATTGTTCATCGTTTTTTGGTTTAAGATTGTTTGTCATAATTGACACCACAAAGCTGGGATGAACGAGCAGAATATGCCTATAAGCTTGTTTAAGAAATAGGCTTAATGTAGTTTAAGGGTAATTTACTTAAGGCTTCTTTCATGCCTTATTTTGCTCAGAAATTCAGGGGTCACGCCCAGATACGACGCGATTTGCGTATTGGGCAATCGCCTGGCAAGTTTCGGATATTGTTCCAGGAAACTTTCATAGCGTTCGTAGGCCGTGGTACTGAAAGTCTGAAGTAGCCGGTTTTGAAGCTCAATATACTTGTCTTCTATGATTACACGGAAATTTCTGTCAAACTTAGGATAATTGGTATATAAATACCAGAGATCACCTTTAGAGATCTGTAGTATGGTAGAAGGTTCAATGGCCTCAATGAATAATTTTGAAGGTCTCTCCTTGTGCAAGCTGTCAATGTCCGTTATCCAGTCGTCTTCGGCGGTAAACGCCAGATTGTGTTCTGTTCCTGAATGGTCTACCCCATACATTTTGAAACAGCCCTCAGCCACAAAGCTGAAATACTTACAAATATCGCCCTCCTGCAAAATAAACTGCCTGCGTTTTACTTTACGCTCCGTCAGGCGACTTGTCAGTGCTTCCTTTTCCACGTCGCCCAAAGGAAGATATTTGTCAAAATGCTTTACAACCTTTTCTATATCTTTATTGCTCATGATGTCTGTAAGGATGGCCTATAGCCATAGCCGATCTGGCGCATGTGTCTCTTGTGTAAAGATAAATGTACGAATGTTCCCAGTGATCAGAAGGATTTGTTTTACAAAGAGAACATTTATCTGTGGGTTTTCTAATGGTTTCGCACCATAACTTCCATTGACTGAAGATTACCCAGTATAATTAAATCCTAGCTTACCCACCCTTGTCAGGATATGATCGTAATACCTTCCAGGTTAGCCTGGTTATTCTTCAAAAATGCATAAGTGATACGATCCACCTTGCAGTTCACAAACTGAACTTTTTTAAATCTGTCGTTGTACTTAAAAAAAGTATTTATTATGGTCGCATCTTGAAATTTAACGCTATAAAATGCACAATGTTCAAAATGACAATCCTCAAATAAACCCGTAAACACAAGCTGACTCAGATTTGACCTCAAAAATGTCGTGAACTTCCAAATCACATCCTTCACGATGATCCCCTCTAAATTTGATTCCTGAATTTCTGCCCCGCTAAAGTCCGCTTCTGAAAAATCGCATTTTTCAATATTGCTTTTGATGATACTGGCGTCAATAAAGGAGCATTTACTGAATTGATTATTTAAAAGATTTGAGGACTGGATCCTGCTGTCCCTGATATCCGAGGCCGAAAAATCACAGCCTTCAATGTTGTTTTTTCCGAGGATCAGTCCGGACAGATCAGAATTCATGAACTTGCAGTTTTTAATGTTTGAAGAGCTGAATTTTTCCTTCAGGTTTTTCAGACCCGAAAAATCCGCATCTGTCCAGTTACCCTGAGACATATCCCAGTTCCAGTCAAACTTTTTCCCTGGCTTAGTTTTTGGAATCTCTATTGTTTGCTTACCGGAATTTTCGGTCAAAGGCCTTGCAATTTCTTCGGTCTGAAAGCTGTCGGAGAAGTAATTCAGGTCCAGGCTAAATATCTCTGCCAGCCGGTTCAATGTTGCAATGTCTGGCATGGATTCGCCGCGTTCCCATTTACCTACAGCCTGTGGACTGATTGAAACCTGCTGTGCCAGTTCGGCCTGAGAGAGTCCCATTTTCTTTCTGGCCTGGGCAATTTTAAGGCCAATTGATCTTGAATTGAGCATCATGTTTTTATGTTTTTGGATGCTACAAAGTTATTTTGTGGTCCTTTGGCATTGCAAATCTGCACCGCTACATTTGGTTGCTTTTAGGATACTTACAGTTGTATTCCTGCAAGCAAAGGTTGTTTTTGTACTTTTATTCACTTTTGACTCGACTTTGTCCTGAATTGTCTTGGTTGATTTCGTCTGTCTGCTAAGGTTTTGCCTATCGGTCTCCGCCATTTACGGCAAGTCTGTTGATCCTTAAAGGTAGAATATTCATCCGGATGATAAAAAGACTTGATGCGCCGCCCCTACCAGACTGGTCAGCAAAACACATGCAGCGCCTACACCTGTACCTGGTATTTTTCCGGATTCATAGGGAATTTATTTTTATAGCCATCAGGCCACTGAAGGCAAAACATGGCCCAATCAGGGACATAAATGACCTTGCAAATCACAAGTTCACCCTTGTAATAGAGCCTGACAGAATCACCCTCATGAATGGCTTTTCCATTCATGTCGTACATTCCAATAAATTGTCCTTTAAATAATTCAGTGTTTTTCGGCGAATTCATTCCAATAGTTGATTTTTCTTGTTCGTAGCTCAAATGAGGGTTTGCTGGTTTAAGAACCTGGCGGTTTCTAAGCACTATACAATCTGACAGCACCGAGCTTCATACGAAGCACAAGCTTCAATTAAGCAATCACTCAGCATTCTGCCAAAAGCCTCATATAGGTCAGATTATTCCTCTGTTCTTACTTCTACGTTTTTACCAAGTGTTTTAAACCTGACTCCGTTCTTCTGCGAAACCGTAATTGTAATATGCCCGGTTTTGCTTGTTTTTATATCTTGTACATAGCCCGATTTTCCTTTGTGTGCCCCTGCTATTACCTTGCAAAAATCACCGTCTTTAAGTTTTATTGTCGCCATAACTTAAGCTTGCCTGAAAACTGCCCTCATTGGATGATACTCATATTGGTTCAACCCATTTGCCGGATCCTTCGCAAGGATTTGCTTCAAATGTTCTTCATTGTCCACCGATACAACCCCTGCGCCGTAGCCCCCTTTCGGGTCAAGGACCGGTCCAAATACAATGGCGATCTTTTCCTGGAGTAGTCCGGACCAATAAGCCACATGTTTTTGCATGATGGCCTTTTCATCCCCAGTCATATCCATCATAAACGAGGGACGCGGGGGATTGAGTTTTAAGAAAAATTGTTGTTTCTCCATATTTTGACTAATGAATTTTTTGATTTTGTCATTGTATTGTATGTTCTCTAAAAAGCCTTATAACGTATTGCCAACTGGCGCCGCCGAATTACGCAAACCAGTCTGAAGTTAAAGATAAGAAAAGCGTCCGGATGTTAAAATGGTTGAAGCAGGCCCGCCACGCTTAGTACAAGTTAGGTTGCTTTATAAGGGTCTTGGTGGCAGCCTTACTTGTACTTAGACCCCGATGAAGAAAATGCTAAACTAAAAGGGATTCTGCATTTTCTTTCATCGGGGACTGTCCCGCCGACCTGCCCCGACCGTCGCGTCGCGGGAGGCACCGCTTTAATAAACAGGGCATGCTTACGAAAAGCTTCTGTCCGGCTGGCGCAAGACTGCTGTTACCAGTATGTGGCGGGCACACAGATTTAGTTCTTGTCTAGCAAGATGTCAATTTCAATTTGAATTTAGGAATGTCCCGAATTACAATCGCCCAGATGATGTCGTCAGAAACACTGTCATAGCCATGAGAAATCCTATTTCTTGTGTCGACGATTTTTCGGGAGTTGCTAATTTCAATATGGGGATTTTGGCTTAAAATTTTATTAACAGCTTCGCCAATGATTTCAATGTTCCGTTCGATAGCACGCTTGGCCTTGAGATCTTTTTGAAAGTCCTCGAATACTTTTTTGTCGGGAAGAAATTGATTTATTTCGGAGATAGCCTGCTTAATGTCCGAAAGCCAAACCTTAATTTCCTTTTCCATAAACAAGAACTTTAGAGCCTTCAATATTTTGTTTCAAATATTGATTTTTAATAGCGCGGAGCTCAAGCAAGTCGATGTTTCTTTTGAGCAATTGTTCAAGTTGGAACTTTAAGCCAAAATAGTTTTCTGAATAGGATAAAGGATCAATACTGTCTATGTCAACAACAAGGTCAATGTCACTCGTTGGCTTAAGCTCGTCCCTTGTCACCGAGCCAAAAGCAAATAAGGTCTTAACGTGATATTTATCACAAAGAGCCTTAATTGTGTCGATATTTAAAGTGATCAGTTTCATTGACAATTCAAAGATACTAATTTCCCCGAAATGCCATTCGGAGCCGTCCCACCATTACTAGTAATGTTTGGCGCACTGCCGCCGGCTGGCCCTGTCTTAGTTGTCCGCCGAAGCTAGCTGCCGGAGCATAGGCTTGTCCGCCGGGGCAGCGTAGCGAAGGCAAATATAAAAAAAGGACGGCTGGCGCAAGACCGCCGTTAGCGGTTGCCCTTTTCTGTCCGAGTATTGTAGGTCAACACCCAATAATATTTGAAATTTATAATTTTTAAATCGGTCGCAATGTCTGCGAGTATTGTCCGCAAAAAGCTTTCAGTAGGGAAATTTTTCAAAACAAGATGCGTTGTTCCGTCTTCGAGTTTTCTTGACTGGTATGTATTACCGTTTTGGTCTGTATTTACAATTGAATGATTACTACCTTCAACAAAATTGTTGTCAATAAACACTACCATTCCACCTGGTGGAGTCAGATTGTTTACCGTGTTTAAGAAGTTGTCGAGATCCTGCAATTTTATGTGGCTCCAAATAAAACCGCCAAATAAACTCTCGTACTTGATTTTGTTTGGAAGTATAAAAATGTCCGCAAGTCCAAACGTTACATTGTTTTTTTTATACTGCTTTTGTTGGGCTATGTCAATGACAGTTTTGTTTATGTCAGTTGCAAAAACCTTGGTTGCAGTTTGTGCAATTTTTTCTGTCCAGAATCCTGTGCCGCATGCAATTTCGAAAACGGCTTTGTCTGTAAATACATTTTGTAAAAGCGTCGTTACGTTTTTCAGGTCGTCCTGTCGCTCAGGTTTTAAATAAATATTTTCATATTCTTTTGCTCTGTCCTTGTAATATTTTATTAGGTCTGTATTCATTAATGTCTGATAGGGTTGCCGATAACGTTTTGCAGCCTTGCTCAGTTGCCGTCTGTGTGACGAAAATCTGTCGTACTAAGATAAATGATGAAAGCGTAAAACAAAGCTGAATTTAAGCGTTATAGCGGCAATTGAGCGAGGCTGCTGTTATGCGGTCGGCTTTTTTGTTCTGTTTAAATATTCCTTAACTACCTGCGCTACATTATCTTTTGTTATTCCTTTTGTCCTACAATACTTTCCTGCAAGCCAGATTTCCAAAATTTTTGTCCCTTTACTTGCATTACACGAACCACAGCAAAGTGCAATGTTGTCGGGTCCGTTTATTTTTATGTCATTAATTATATGTTCCCAAGTCGGCCTAGTCTTGTGTGTAAATACTGAATTAGTAAATGAAATTCCGCAGTATACACAACTCGCGTCTCTAGATTTTACGTGCTCTTCAACATCTTTTGGTATTCCCCATCTATTTGCCATTTATAATCAATTATTCTTCGCCAAAATAGTCGCTGTCTATTTTTTTAAGTTCATATGTCTGCTGTAGTGTGCAACCAAGATTGTAGTCAATCATCAGTTGAGCTAACTGTTCACCGTCTATGAGAACAATTTTGGTTTCGTTTCTCGGTGTGTATTCCAATGCTTCTTTAGTGAAATTAGAAGTCGTTATGAAAATTCCTTTTTTAGCTCCTTGTCCTGCAAGTGCACCAACGAATTTTTGAAGTTCGGGTCTTCCAACAACATTACCAGGTTTCCAACGCTTGGCTTGAATGTAAATAATGTCAAGTCCGAGTTTATCCTCTTTTATTGTGCCGTCAATTCCTTCGTCACCGCTTTTGCCCATTGCTTTTCCAGCGTCCTTGATTGAACCACCGTAACCCATTTTTACTAAAAGCTCCACTACAAGTCGCTCGAAAAAGGCTGGAGATAGGTCAACTACTTTGTTTAAAAGTTCAGACGCCAAAGCCCTTCGGATTCTTTGATAAGCCTTATCTAAACTTTCCTCTGGTGTCTGTTCATTAACTGCAACGGTCGTGGTTTCCTCTTCGGTTTCGTTGTCGTTACGAGATGCATTCTGAAATTCTAAAAACGCTGGAAACTGTCGTAAATATTTTGCATCAATTCGGTCAGGCTTTTTTGCTAATGTTTGTCGACCAAGGTCTGTGATAATAAAAGTTGCTCGTTTTGGCGAGTCGAGAAGTCCTGCCTTTTTTAAATATGTCTTTGCCCAGCCAACTCGGTTGTCAAAAATTGCTTGGTTGCCACTTGCCAAAAGTTCTTTTCGTTCTTCGTCTGTAACTTGAAATTCAATTGCTAATTTTTCAATGAGGTCACGATATTTATGTTCCTGTCCGTCTGAAACAAGTTTCATTAAAGGAAGCATTAACGATTGGTAGTCTGGTATCATATTTTTTGTCTATTCGTTTTTACATGTTCGGTCGTCTTTAAGCTGCCGCATAACTACCTTATAAGCGCCATAAAACCGATTCAAATGCTTACAAGCGCTTACAAGTACTTACAATAGATTTAAAATTCCTTTTATCGCTTATGAACGATAATGTTTCTCAAGGTAAAGCAGCAGAGCCCTGTCCTGCTCAGTAAACTTCAGCTCACGGCGCTCATACACTTTTTCGGCGGTTTCGAAGAGCTTGTCCAGTTTGTACTTTTCTATGCCCTCGGCCCCTCCCCAGCTAAAATTGCCTAT
>DAOMFS010000026.1:28117-38766 GCA_035429925.1 Bacteroidia bacterium
CGGGCGGAAATCCCCCGCCAAATATATTGCAGCCTACACCCACCACAGTACCGGTGTTAAACATGGTGTTGATGCCGCTGCGCGAAAAATCACCCATCATAAGCCCGCAAAACTGCAGGCCGCTGTCTTCCATGCCCTTCTTCGCATAGGAATACACTTTTACATTGCCGTAATTGTTCTTCAGATTGCTGCAATTGGTATCTGCTCCCAGGTTGCACCACTCCCCTATCACCGAATTGCCCACAAAGCCATCGTGGGCCTTGTTGCTGTATCCGAACATCAGAGAATTACTGAATTCACCCCCAACCTTGCAATGCGGACCTATCACCGAAGGGCCGTACACTTTCGCCCCCATTTTCAGCGTGCTGTGTTCACCCAGCGCAAATGGTCCCCGCACCAGGCAGCCTTCCATCACTTCAGCATCCTTTCCCAGGTAAATGGGACCACCCGTGGTATTGAGCACACAGGCCTCAGCCCTTGCCCCTTCTTCCAGAAATACCAGATCGCGCGGCCCGATCACGGTAACGGTATCGCTTAATCTGCTAAATATTTTGGAATGAACTAATATTTCGCAATCCTCCCTGATCCGCTCCCCGCATTGCCTGAAGAGGTCCCAGGCTTTTTCGAATGTCACGGGTGCCGCGCTGCTTTCCCGGCGTTTATAAGCTGAAATGTTTTTGAGTTCGAATATTCCGGCCCTAAAGGCTATCAGATCCTTGCCGCTGAACAGGGCCTCCTGCATACCCAGGTCTTTGATCTCTACCACAAGCTCCGCATTGGGGTGCACATGGCTGGCGATAAAAACATTGTCTGTTGTGATCCTGGCTGGGTATTTCTGAGCCAAATAATCCCTGCTCAGACTGCTGCAGGCCTGGCCCAAAGCTTTCTCCCAGCGCTCGCGCACCGTGAGTATGCCATTGCGGATCTCCGCTACCGGCCGGGTGAATGTAAAGGGTAATAAACTGGTCCAGGTCTCCTCGCGGTCAAACAGTACAGCATTCATGCATCAGCGCTTAACCGGTTTGGTGATCTTGAATTCTGTTCTCCGGTTGATCTGGTGCTCTTCATCCGTACAGCCCACCCCATCCTTGCAATGGTTCAGCAAACGCGTTTCACCGTATCCTGTGGCTTTGAGGCGACTTCTGTCAATGCCCTTGCTCACCAGGTAATCCACGGCGGTCTGGGCCCTCTTTTTCGATAACCACATGTTAAAGCCCGCGCTGGACTGTGAATCGGTATGCGATTTGATCTCCATCACAAATTTGGGGTTCTCCAGCAAAACCTCTACAGCCTTGTTCATAATGGTCTGGGCGGCCGCGTCGAGATTATAATCCCCGTAAGCATAATAGATGTTCTGAATAATGGTGAGGGACAGTTCCGACTCGTCTTCACGTTCCTCAGGCTGCACCACCTCTGGTTTTTTCTCCTTTTTCTTCTTGGTCTTCTCCGGCGCCTTGGTGCTGTACTGCTTGGGATTTTCAAGCTCCGCTATTTTCAGCCAGGGATCTTCCACCACAAATTCGCCGAGCATGGTTTTGTCGGCCTCCATCACCTTAAAGGTGAATTTGCCATTGAAGATTTCTATCACTTTATAGATCACGCCCTTGTTGTCGGCAATATAGATCCGTGTTACGCCTTCCAGGGCCGGATCGTTCTCTTCCGTTTCAAACAAATAGTTTTTGTCGGCAGGCAGGTTTTTGAAATTGAATTTACCGGCCTGGGTGGTCACCAGTTTTTGTAAGGTATTGCCTTCCTCATCCTTGATGAAGACCTTCAGGTTCCCAATGGGGTTCTTGTCCTGGTTGTAAATGGTGCCGTACACATCCATCACCAGGTTCACATCCTCAGCATCCATTTCCGTTAAAGTAGTGCGGTCTGAACTCAGGATCTTAAATGCGAATTTCTCCTTGCCGGTATAATAGGTTTGTACCACCTTTCCCGTTTTATTGGTAAGGGTTACTTTGGTGCCTTCGGGCAGGTCGAATTCCGTGTCTTCCATGCTCACCATATAGTTCTGGTCTGATGGGATCTTGCGGAAAGCAAAGGCGCCGAATTCGTTGGTGGTGGTTTCTTCTATCACGTCACCATGTTCGCCGATCAGTTTCAGTTTGGTGTTCTTCAGCGCCGTGGAAGGACTGTCGCCGAACAAAAGGTTACCCGCGAACACCAGGTCATCTTCTGTGTATAGGTCGGGCAGGGCGTTGGGGTCCATGGGCAGGTTTTTAAAGGCGAAGCGTTTGTCGCCATATTTATTGGTTACCTTTTGCACCACGGTATCGTTCAGGGTCATGTAAAAGCGGGCCTTGTCGGCCAGCTCGGGATCATCTTCCTCAATCAGGGCCATGTATTTTTTGTCGGCCTCCAGGTTCTTGAATGCGAAGTATCCTTTTTCATTGGTGTACATGCTGTCGATCACGTTGCCGTTGGCATCGAGCAGTTTCACCTTTTTCTGCTTGGCAAAGTCGCGCACGTCTTCTGTCATGAGCACTCGTCCCGATACCACAAGTGATTTATCGGTGTAACGGTAACGGTAAATATCATCGCGGCCCTTGCCGCCCTCGCGATCGGAAGAGAAATAGCCGGTGGTATCGCTCACCATCGTCACACCAAAATCGTCGGTGCTGCTGTTCATGTTGAGGCCCTCGTTACGCAGCAATATCCAGCGCCCGTTCTCCATTTTGGCCGTGTAAATATCAAGGCCCCCGAAACCCGGTAGACCATTGGATGAAAAATACAATTTGCCTTTTGGAGAATAATAAGGGAACATTTCGTTTCCACTGGTGTTCACTTCCGGACCAAGGTTCACCGGCTGTGACCAGCCTCCGCTGTCGCGCCTGCACATCCAAATGTCCTTAGCCCCGTAACCGCCGGGCATATCGCTGGTGAAAAAGAGCATGCTGTTGTCGCTGCTGATGCTGGCATGGGCCGTGGAGTAATCGTTGCTGTTGTGCTGAAATTCCACAGGTTTGCCCCAGGATTTGCCGGCTTTGGTCAGGACATATAAACGGGCATTGTACACCGAAGCCTTGCCCTTTACTTTCACGGTGCGGGTGAGATACAATGTGTTTCCGTCAGGTGACAGACACGCAGGACCATCGTGGTAAGGTGAGTTCAGTTCGGGATCGAATTTTTTGGCCTTGCTGCCTGTTGCCCCATTCACATCTGATATAAAAATATTGAGGAATGGCTCGGCATTGTTGGCGCTGTTGTTGTTCAGGTCAAACTCATCACGCTCTGCGGCAAAGAGTAATTTTCCGTTGAGATACTGAGGCGCGAATTCCGATTTCACGGTATTGATGCCGCTCACATTCTGTACAGCGTATTCCACGGGCATGGTGGCAATGTTCTGTATGTCTTCACAGAACTTCAGCGATTTTTGCGCGGTAACATCTTCGGGGCGGACCTTGAGGTAATTCCTATACTGCTCAGCAGCATCGGCGTATTTACCCTTGGCTTTCAGGATTTGGGCGTAATCGGAATAAAACTCCGCGGGCATTTCCTGGCCTTTCACACTGTCGAGACTGATGTTGTAGGCCGTTTCATAGGCTTTCTCAGCCTGGTCGTAATCGTTTATGGCCTTGTGGCAATTCCCTATCTTAACATAGGCCAGCTGCCGGTTCTTGCTCTTTGAACCGGTTTCTGTTCTGTAGGCCGCAATGGCCTCCTTGTAACGCCCCAGTTCAAAATTCTTGTCTCCCTTATTCATCTGCGCCGTCGCCATAACGGGCAAGATCAGAATAAGAATACCGGCCAGCTTAATCTGTTTCTTCAGCATAAATTTTTACAAAAATCGTGGATTAACAATTTTCACTTTTTTGGGTCCCATGTCGAAACCAAGTACGATCTCATGACTGCCACCGAGTCGGCGGGCGTCTTTGATTCCGGTATCATAAGAGTACGCGATACGAAACTGTTGTGTGATGTGGTATTGCAGCAGAGCACCGGGGCCGTAGCCCGCCCTGAAGAAAAGACCCATCCAAAGTTTTTTATTGAAGAGGAAGTTGAGGTTGAGGTCAACACCGGCCTGTCCGTTCACAAATTTCACCAGTGTGGTAGGGGCAAAGATGAATTCATCGTTCAGTTTAAAGGAATAGCCGGCGGTCACGAACATGTGGGTTTTGAGGCGTACATCGTAAATCATAGAACCGGATTTAACCGAGTAGTCATAAACCTTTGGGGAATTGAGGTGTGTGCCGCTAATGCCGATGAAGAAGTTCTCACGGCGCAAATAAAATCCGCTGCCCAGGTCGAGTGAATTGGTTACGAGGTCCTGGGTGAACACATTTGAATTTTCGGCCACGAACATGGTGATCTGGTCGGTTCTGAACTGGTATCTGTTATAACCTGCGCTGATGCCGAAAGAGAGTTTCCATTCCTTGGCGAAGTTCAAAATATAGGCCGCGGTGCCGTATAAGCCAATGGTGCTTTTAGGTCCGAGCTGATCGTAGATCAGGGTGCCGCCCACACCCAGGTTTTTATCCTGCAGAGGGGTGTGTGCGCTGAAGCAGGAGGTCATGGGCGAGCCTTCCACGCCGGCCCATTGCTGGCGCACAGAGCCTGTGGCCGACAGGCCGTTCCGCGCGCCCGCGTAAGCTGGATTGATGATCAGTTGATTGAACTGGTAAAGGCTGTATTGCGGATCCTGTTGGGAGATCAGCAGAAGCGGCGCCAGGGCGATCAGGAGTAAGAGTTGTTTTCTCATGCTTTAGTTTTTTAGCAATTCAATCCAGCCTTTCATGACTGTTTTTTCAGGGTCATCGAGTTCAAGGATATAGAAATAAGTACCAGAGGTCAGGGTTCTGAGGTCGCCTTCATCGGGCCAGCGCACCAGGTAATTGTCGTAACCGTTGCGGTCGAAGAGGCGATTACCCCAGCGGTTGTAAATGGTGAGCCTGTTGCTCGGGAAGAGTTCTATGTTCTTGATGTAGAAATAGTCGTTCACTCCGTCGTTGTTAGCTGTTACACCGGTGAACACGGTAACCTTGCAGGGCTTCTTGGAATCAACTATGGTGATGGCGTTTGAACGAATGGTATCGGTAATGGTTCCCCCGCTCACAGGCCTGATCACAGCCACTTTCAGGTAAACGGTCATGGCCGGTAAACTGTCAACCTGATGCACTTTGAAGAGGCCGTCAACCGACTGGGAATCGCGCACGCTGCATTTGTGTTTGAGACAAAGTGTGGTATCTGACCAAATGAAATTCACGGTGTAATTGGGCGCGACGTTCGAGAGTTCAGCCCTGATCCAGCCGTCTTTGTTAAAGGAGCATGACACATCCTGGTGGAGGATATTCAGTTTCATGGGGCCCATGTTGAATTCCTGGAGGAATCCTTCGGTGATCATAAAATTGCCGCTGCTGGCATCCACTTTTTGTATGAAGGGCTCACCCACGTTGTCGGTAAGCAACACGCCATTGGAGGCTGGCCTGTCGCCTCCGGCCGAGTTGATGACCTGGGGGGAGAGCTGGGCGACAGAATCAAGGTTGATTAAGATTAACCCAAGAAATATTTTATATAGTATGTGTCGCATTTATTCTAAAATTAATATACTCTAAACCCGCTGAAATGAGTGTACAAGTTGCTAAACCCATAGGTTGACTCTACGCCAGCTTGAAAATGTTCAACCCGAACCGTAATCACATCTGAGGCATTGCATTTCATGGTTACGCTCAGATCCTGAGAATAATAGTTGGTGTGACTTGGCGCCATCTGGTACTTAGCCGCTACACCGTTCACAAAAAAGGCAACAAACACGTAACTCGTAGAGTTAGCCATTGCTGACCAGGATACAGTTGTGTTAAACTGATAAACACCAGCTGTTGGACAAACATATTGGTTAGACGCAAAATCATTTCCGTCATCATAATCTTCACCATTAAATGTAAGTTGAGTAAAAATGCCAGAAGCAACTGTCTGACTTACGCTAGAGTATACAGAAAAACCTGTATTTCTACTTCCATTCTGCCAACTCGCGTTGCCTGTGGCATCGGATGTCAGGACTTTATCAGTACCCTGTGTTCCATCAACAAGACGGGTAGTACCATTTACATGAAGTGATGCAGTGGGCGCAGAGGTATTAATACCAACCCTGCCATTGTTCATCATAGTCATACCAGAGGTCCAGGAAATGCCTCCTCCAGAAGCAACACCAGATTCATAATTGAAATTCAGGACGCCATAATATGATGCTATGGCAAAGTTGTGACTGGCGCTGGAACTCCTGAAAGAACCATCATAATAGGAGTTGAACATTAGCCATTGTTCACCATGGTTCCAATTCAATACATGCATGGCTGGATAGTTGTCCTCACTTGTTACAAAGCTCATGTTGGGGCCATTGAATGCACTTCCGGTAGCGCCAGACATTACAAATTTATAAGTAGGCGTGGTTGTACCAATTCCAACTGCCCCATCCTTGGTTAACCTCAAAACCTCATTCAACGAGGTTCCATTGTGCGTAGAAAAGGCCAATTCACCCTGGAAGATGCTTCCGGGTGCGTGCAGGGCTATTCTTGCGGTGTTTGTTGGAGAACCTGCGGTAAAGACAGAGTTAAAATCCAATTTAGCTACCGGAACTGCAGCCGAGGTTGAAGCACCTTGTAACTCAACAACTGCAGTTTGATTCGCAGAATATACAGAAGTAGAACTAACCGAGAGGTACTTTCCGGTACCACCATAGAAGTTTGGTGAAGTTGTGCCAATACCCACATTTCCGTTTGATTTGATGATCATCCTCGCATCAGCCATGCTCACCGCGCCTATGGCGTTCACGTTATTTAGTGCGAAAACCATGTCGCTCACACCAAACGCTCCGTTGGTATATGGAACCAATATCGCTGTTTTTGTATACCAGTTGGCAGCAGAACTACCGGTAAAACGAATACCGGTTAAATTGTTAGTGGTGTTGCTGCTGTTTTGAATATCTAGGAAAACGCCATTTAGGCCGTTTGTTAACGCATTACTTCCTACCACATCAAGTTTTGCATCAGGCTCGGGATTGGAAGGCACACCCACATATACATTTCCTCCACTTTCGATCAACATTCTCTGGATGCCATTGGTTTTGAAAAGGAGGGAGTTAGCATCATTCGTGCCAATCCAATTGGTCAGCGTGCTTGTACCGGTATTGCCGAGCAGTGTCCAATTGATACCATTTGGGCTGGCCCATGTAGGAGCAAGCCCTGCACCAGACGACATCAGCACCTGTCCGGATGTACCGGGAGCGTTATTCGGCATTAGTGCACCAGAGAATTTAACGTTGCCAACTACATCCAGTTTTTCAGTTGGGGCTGTATTTGCGATACCAACGTTACCAGCATTGCTTATGGCCATTCTGTTGGTGGAGGCGGTGTAGAAGTCCAGTCCGAATTGATTACCGGTTGCACTCCGTTTTGATGCAATGGCTTCGCCGGAAACCGCTGAGCCAAAGCGCAGGCTGTTAGTGGTACTTCCGGTATTCAAACCAGTATTGTCGGCAGCAAGTTCACCGGTTACAAGCATATTGCCGTTAGCGGTTACCTGTATGCCAGTGCCAATTGTCATGGCCGGCGCACCGTTATTGGTATAAAGCATCATCGAATGGTTGGTGATGGTTCCTAACCAGGCGCCTGCTGCGGTAACCTGGCTTAGGAAGCTAACACCGAGATTGGTATGCTGGAATCCACTCGCGTTATTGCTGATGAGTATCTGACCTGCATCCACATTCAGTTTAGCGGTAGGTGCTGTTAAACCAATTCCCACATTTCCTGAGGCATCTATCACCATACGGTTATTGGTGCCACTGGTACCGAAACTCATCAGGTTGGTGCTGTTGTCGTAACGCAATACACCGTTGGCATGTGTAGTGGTGTTACCCAGGCGCAGAGCCGAAATACTGGCTGCTCCTGAAATGATGGAAAGATTGGTGTTACCCGCGCGTTCGAGCTGAAGATCTTCAGCAGGGGCGCTTGAGCCTATACCAACATTTCCGGCCACGTTGATTCGCATCACCTCCACACTGTTTGTCCGGATCATTAAAGGTTGGGCGTCGCTGGTACCAAGGAAGTTTGAGACCCCTGTTCCTGCATTACCGGTGGTGCTCCAGGCAAAACTGGTCGGACTGGCCCATGACGCCAAACCTGCTGCATCGGAAGTGAGAACCTTGCCAAGTCCTTGCGAACCGTCGGTCATTTTAAATGTGCCGTTCACATCAAGGGTAGCACCTGGTGCGGTTTGGTTCACACCTACCCTGCCGCTGGCGCCTTCAAGGTAGATCATATTATAGTTTGCGATACCGGCACCTAAACGCATGTTGTTATCACCGATCACATACATATCTGAGTTGGCAGCCTGGAAGTCACCAATGATACCGATTCGGCTCGGGTTATTGTCGGTAAACGACATAAATCCTCTGGAGGTAACGCCAATGGAAGGTCCTCTAACGGCCATCTGTCCAAAATTGACATCTTCCGCGCCTTGAATATTAAGACCAGTGGCTATAGCTGGATTTGTGGTCAAGCCGTTCACCAGAATTCCGCCTCCGCTCTTCATCATCATGCGGTAAGTGTTATTGGTTTTAAACTGCACGTCGCTGGCATTGGATGAACCAAAATACTCTGTGGCGGGGGTAGTGATGGAATTACCACCTACTGACCAGGAGTTGGCAGCGGGTGGAATATTGATGCTGAAGCTCGCCGGGCTGGCACTGCTTACGCCTGCCGCGCCTGCTGTTGTGGTCACTGCAATGCTTGGAGCCGGAATATTAATATTGAAGCTGTTAGTGCCGGCTGTCGTAACTGTTCCAATGCCAGACGATGTCAGTGTTCCCTGGGGCACATTGATGCTGAAGGAATTGGTGGCAAGGGTAGCTGTAGTTGCTGCACCTGAAGAAACCAAACTTGTGTTCGGCGTCGAAGGCACCGTTGCGGTGGTAACAGCCGTACCCTGGGTTATGGTGATCGTATTGCTGTTGCTTGTTAAAACAGGAGCAGGAATGTTGATGTTAAAACTGTTGGTGCCCGCAGTTGTAACAGTACCAATTCCTGAAGATGTGAGTGCACCCTGAGGTACATTAATACTGAAGGAATTGGTGGCCAAAGTGGCAGTGCTGGCTGCGCCTGAAGAAACCAAACTTGTGTTCGGTGTCGAAGGAACCGTTGCGGTAGTCACAGCAGTGCCCTGGGTTATGGTGATCGTATTGCTGTTGCTTGTTAAAACAGGAGCAGGAATGTTGATGTTAAAACTGTTGGTGCCCGCAGTTGTAACAGTACCAATTCCTGAAGATGTGAGTGCCCCCTGTGGTACATTAATACTGAAGGAATTGGTCGCAAGGGTCGCCGTGGTGGCTGCACCAGAGGATACCAGACTTGTGTTCGGGGTCGAAGGGACAGTTGCTGTAGTAACTGCGGTGCCCTGAGTGATGGTGATCGTATTGCTGCTACTGCTCAGAACCGGAGCCGGAATATTGATGTTGAAACTGTTCGTACCCGCCGTTGTAACAGTACCTATCCCGGAGGAAGTAAGTGCGCCCTGAGGCACATTGATGCTATACGAATTGGTGCCCAGGGTAGCTGTGGTGGCAGCGCCGGAAGATACCAGTGAGGTATTGATGGCAGCCGGAATATTGATGTTAAAATTATTAGTGCTTAAGGTGCTTACACCTGCCGAGCCAGCAGTTGTAGTGATCACAATTCCTGTTGCCGGAACATTGATATCAAAACTGTTGGTGCCGGCAGTTGTAATCGTTCCAACACCAGATGAGGTCAGGGTGCTTTGAGGCACATTCACCGTAAAGTTAAGCCCTGTTGTTGGCGAAACAACTGCAGCTCCTGTGCCTATTACCGTAGGAGATGGAATAGATGGTGTGGTAATGGTGTAATTCGGGAATGAACCGCTTACAACCGCGGTACCTGAACCGGTTAAACTGGTCTGGGGTATGTTGATGTTAAAGCTGTTCGTACCAGCACTGGTGATTGTTCCAATGCCTGAAGACGTCAGTGTAGATTGGGGAACATTGATGCTAAATGAATTTGTCGCCAGTGTGGCTGTAGTTGCCGCTCCCGTCGAAATCAAAGAGGTGTTCGGCGCGGATGGAACCGTTGCACTTGAAACAGCTGTGCCCTGTGTAACAGTAATGGTATTGCTGTTGCTGGTCAGAACAGGTGCAGGAACATTGATATTGAAGCTGTTGGTTCCCGCTGAAGTTACAGTGCCCAGACCGGAAGATGTCACATTGGTTGGTGGTACATTCACGGTGTAAACATTCGCCGCACTGGTGCCTGCTGTGGCTGCACCCAGACCGTTGATGGTAGGCGTAACCGCTGAAGGCAGTGTTACGGAGTTCGAACCTGGACCAGAACTCAATACATTTCCAGTCAAAGAAAGTGTAGGCGCAACTGTGATGACGTTTGTACCTGTTGTAAAGGCACCGGTGTTATTGTTATAGCTAGGAGCTGGTACATCAACTGTGAAGGAATTGGGTGATATGGTACCTGCTGTGGCTACACCTGTTCCTGTAATGGTTGGTGTTACGGGAGTTGCCAAAGTAACTGTGCTCACAGCTGTGCCCTGAGTCACCGTCAATGATGAACCACTCACACTCAATGAAGGACCGGGAACGGTCACGTTAAAACTGTTGGTGCCTGCTGAACCCACACTGGCAATGCCGGATG
>DAOMFS010000027.1:0-36750 GCA_035429925.1 Bacteroidia bacterium
GGATCAAAACGATTATCCGGACAGCTTAGCGAACCCAGAGCAATTAAGCCCCCTCTTCGTTTTATTGGCCCTCTGAGTCTTTTTTCAGGGATTTCAGTAAAGGGCTATCAATCCGAAACCGTAGAATTGCTATTGCTATTATCCGGACCAGAGCCCCAACGCAGCATATTGGAGAAAATTCTGCTTGAAAGATTTGGGCACAGCGGGTCAGGTACAATATTGATCAGAGGCAGTTGTACGAAGTTTCAGGCCGGAGATTACAGTATCCGCATACATGATTTTCTGGATGAAAAGGAACTGGCGCCTTATCTGTCAAATGCGAAAACCGTGATTTGCAGGAGCGGATATAGTACCCTTATGGATCTGCATGCCTCTGGTGAAACCAAAATTATCCTGATTCCAACCCCAGGACAACCTGAACAGGAATACCTCGCCAGATACTGGTCAGAACACTTTGGATCAGGTTTCTGTTATCAGAATGAAGCGAAGACCTGCCGGTTTCAGGCTGTCTGAGTTCTGGCCTGCATGGTATAAAGCTCGTACCGGTTTCTGGTGTAGTGTTCAAAGCACTGTTTTTTCCGATGAATCTGAATATTTCAAAAGGCTGGATTGAGCCTGATGCGAAGGTTTTGTGTAAATGGCAGAACATAAAATTTTCTTGATGAACCTATTTAAAAATCACTATCTTTATCACTCTAAAACCAAAAAGACAATGAAAAAACAATTACTCACCTTCGTTGCCCTGATTACAGCAGGTGCTACCTGGGCTCAACAAAATCCTGCCCCGACCTGGTCGATCTCGCAGAACGCGGCTTTTACACAGACTGCGGCAGGTATAAAATTCATGGATGCCGTGTCACCAAGCGTACTTTGGGTGACCGGATATGATGGCATCTCTCCCAGCCGCAATTACAACTGGTTCTCAAGAACCATAAATGGCGGATCCACTTTTACAGCAGGCAACATCCTGCCTGACACCAATACCTATGTACTTGCAAACATGGAAGGGGTAGACGCCAACACAGCCTGGGTATCCATGTATACCAAAAGCGTACAGGCGCAGGGCACGGTGTATAAAACCACAAACGGCGGACTTACCTGGTCGAACATGAACAATGGCAGCATGTTCACAAACGCAGCAGCGTTTACGGATATCGTTTCTTTCTTCACGCCTTCAATCGGAATCACCATGGGTGACCCGGTGAATGGTGAGTTCGAGATATGGAGAACCACAAACGGCGGCGCTACCTGGTCTCAGGTTCCCGGCGCAAACATTCCCAATCCCCTTTCAGCCGGCGAGTATGGCATTGTTGATGTTTATTGCAAACAAGGCAATTCCAATCTCTGGTTCGGAACAAATCAAGGCCGGATGTATTATACCAACGATGGTGGTATAACCTGGAATGTTGGCGTGGTTGGAACCACCAGCTCATTCATCACTGATGTGGCCTTTACCACCCCAAACAACGGTGTGGCTTATGCTAGCAATGGCGGTTTGCTGGAACTCTACTTCACAACCAATGGCGGTGCCTCCTGGACCCAGATCACACCTGTGCCTGCAAATGTTGGCGCCAATGATATTAGCGCTGTACCGGGATCCAATACATATATTTCCTGCGATAATGCCAACATGAGAATATCATATTCCAATAACAACGGAGCCACCTGGACCGATTTTGGCAGCACCGGTGTGCGTTATCTGGTTTCTGACTTTGCAGACAATACAACCGGCTGGTCAGGTTCTTTCAGTGATCAGACTGTGGCATCAATTGGTGGTGTTTGGAAATACAGCGGACCGGCTTTCAGCGGTACATTGAGCCCCACCTCAGTTTTCACCATTCCTTCTGATTTGTGTTTGAGCGGACCATCTGCTACAGTTGTGCCGAACAACACCTCTACAGGTTCTGCCACCTTGTCCTACCTTTGGTCAGCTTCTCCAAGCGGTGTGCTGTTCTCCAGCTTGACAGCCAGCGCTCCTGTAATCACATTCTCTGCGAACAACACTTACACCATTACGCTGCTGGTAACAAACAGCAATGGTACCAACACCTCTTCACAGGTGATTACAGTGCAGTCCTGCAGCTCACCAACAGCTGCATTTACTACAGCAGCTAACCCTTGCAACAACATTACCTTCACCACTTCCAATACCAGTTCAGGTGCACCAACTCCGCTGTACAACTGGAGCGCTTCACCTTCCGGTGGCGTTTTGTTCTTACCTAGTCCTAATGCGGCCAACCCTTCTATTAACATCAGCACGCCTGGCACGTATACTATCAGCTTGCTGGCCAGCAACGCCTCAGGAACAGCGCAAACCAGTCAGACCGTTAATGTGGCCAATTGCACGCCTGTAGTGTCTTTCACTATTCCGGCAGCAACCTGTGCATCTCTGAGCCCCATCACCACTTCCAATGCGCTTTCTGGTGCAACCAGCTACACTTGGTCTAACGTGCCAAACACCGGTGTGTTCCAGATCAACGCTGCGGGGGGTAACAAAACCTACACTTTCACTATTGCAGGTACTTACACCATTACGCTCAAAGCATCCAACGCCTCTGGAACCAACCAGGCCGTTCAAACAATAGTGGTGGATAATTGCGTGGGCTTGTTTGAAAATGCTACTGCTACATCCGAACTGGAGGTTTATCCAAACCCAGCCCGTGATGAATTCACGGTAATTGTGCCTGATACCAAAGACTCATATAAAGTGAGCCTTTTGAATGTACTGGGCGCTGTGGTTTATGAAAACAATAAAGCAGCCAATACCGGCGAAAAATTGAACATCCAGGTTGCGAATCAAGCCAAAGGGGTATATTTCCTTAAAGTGGAATCTACGTCAACTAAAATTACAAGGAAGATCGTAATAGAATAAGACTTCTCTTAACTGTATGAATGGCCGTCCCGGAGAACCGGGACGGCTTTTTTATGTAATATTGAGGCATGAGAATTGTTTTTATGGGCACCCCTCAGTTTGCTGTGCCCAGCCTGGACCTGCTTCTGAATTCAGGTGTTGAGGTGGTAGCCGTGGTGACGGCACCTGACAAACCCGCGGGCCGTGGTCGCCAGTTACAGTGTTCGGATGTTAAGCGATATGCACTCGAGAAAGGCCTGAAAATTTTGCAACCCATGAACTTAAAAGATCCGGCATTTCTGAATGAACTCAGGGTATGTCATGCTGATTTGCATGTGGTGGTGGCATTTCGCATGCTACCAGAAGCCGTATGGAACATGCCGGAGCTGGGAACCTATAACCTGCACGCTTCACTCTTGCCCAGCTACCGTGGTGCGGCTCCCATCAACTGGGCCATCATTAACGGAGAAAAGGAGACTGGTGTAACCACATTCAGGCTTAAGCATGCCATTGATTCTGGTAAAATTGTATTGCAGGAAAGGCAGGTCATTGGTCCGGATACCACAGCCGGTGAACTTCACGATCTCTTGATGGAAAAAGGAGCACAAGTTTTGCTGAAGACCATTCGCCTGATAGAAGAATGCAAACGGGAAGGAAAAGACGTACCATTCATTCAACAGGATGAGCAGCATGTGAGTCATGCGCCCAAATTGAGTAAAGAAACCTGCAGGATAAACTGGAACAGTGATGCCCGGAGCATACAGAACCTGATCAGGGGCCTCAGTCCATATCCCGCAGCATTTACCACTTTCACTGATCCTGCAGGTAAAACCCTGCAACTAAAAATTTTCAGTTCTTCATTTGAATCTACATCTGATGTTCAACTTGCTAACGGTTCTCTATTTACCGAAAATGACAATACCATTTTGGTGAAATGCGGGGGAGGAGTGCTAAGAATAAAGGAATTGCAACTGGAAGGAAAGAAAAGGATGCAGGCCGAGGCATTTTTGATGGGATACAAGTTTAAAAAAGGCTTAAAGCTTGACAAGGGGAATTAGCCTATGGGCTTGGTTTCCGGGACTTTGATTGCGTATAGGCCTTGCAAATTGTTAAAAGCGGGGGCATTTGGCTCTGAAACCCCCTGTTTTAGGCCGTTCCGGAGATCAGTTATTAACAAAACGGCGATTTATCAACAATACAGCCGCTTTTTTAGCTGAAACACTTGACAAATAAGGATTTTCGTATATATATTTGTACCGTAATAATTGTTTAACCCTTTAAAACAAAAACAAAATGAACAAAGCAGAATTAATCGATTCAATCGCTTCCAATGCAAAATTGACCAAAGCTGATGCCGGACGTGCGCTGGATGCAACTATCGAAAGCATTCACAAAGCCCTCAAAAAAGGTGACCGTATCGGTCTGGTAGGTTTTGGTTCTTTCTCCGTTTCAAAGCGTGCTGCCCGTGTAGGCCGTAACCCTCAAACCGGAAAAGAAATTAAAATTGCCGCTAAAAAAGTGGTGAAATTCAAAGCCGGCGCTGAACTCTCTGGTTCAGTGAACAAAGGAAAATAATTTCCTCCCGACACTGTATAAGGGCTGTCTTGCAAAAGACAGCCTTTTTTTTGTTTTTAGGGTTCTGAATTCTTGATTGTTCTTTTTTTGCATTACCTTTAAATCCTGATTTTTCAAATTATATCTCTCTTGGCAAGGAACAAAGTTTAATCCCTTTTTCAGAACCAATGGAATGGAAATTTTAATTACTAACTATTAACCAAAACGTAACAAAATGAAAAAACAAGTAGTATTAGGAGCCGCGATGCTGGGGATGCTCTACGCATTTCCTCAGGCTCCTGGAACTCATCCGAAACCAACGGCAATGTTCAATCAGAAGGCAGCCAAAACGGCTTACTTCAACTTGAAGGAAAACCAGTCACCAGGTGCAGTTAAAAAGCTGGTAGGACCTGAATACCAGCCGGCACAAAACACGGTTTCAAATGAGAAAACCGCGAGTACTAACGCCAGCAGCATTCACTGGGATCTGCTTTGCGGATCGATGAATACTTACGGGATGCTTGTTTCCCAATCCAGACCACTGCAGTATAATGATAATGTGAACGCGGTGTCGTTTCTTCACCGTAAAAGCGATACATATCAGGCTAATGCCAACAGCAATTCAGGTACTATCGTTGCAGAAATCAGTGGCAACTGGGGCACTAACTGGGACAGTACCTGTATATATGCCAACGCCGATGCCGGACGCTACCCGCAAGGTGCTATTTACGCAGGACCAGGTAACAGCAGCCTTTCCAATGCTTATGTAGTTGGAAGTGGTCCAACCGTAAACGGAACCTTTACCGGTGACTGGTATGCCAGCAAGAAACTGGCCGCTCAGGGATCAACACTTTATAATAATATACCTGATCCTGCTGTTGGTGCCATGCAATTTGTGCCATTCAGCAGCTTGCCGGGATTAGCCAAACACAGTTGGTCTCGTCATGGATTCAGCGCCACCGATGATGGTGTTGTACGTTCACTTTCATTGCTTGAGAATGACCCTACCACTCTGGGCGACTGCCGTGGTGTGGCTGTGATCAAAGGCACATTCAATGCCGGCACATTTACCTGGACTTCTGATACCCTGGTTCCAGCTTGTATTATAGACAATACCGGTGCCAAACAAATGTTTTCTTCAGGGGTTCAGATGGCCTGGAACGAAGCAGGAACTGTAGGTTATGTGGTTATACCTGGTGCACTTGCGAGTGCTACAGGAGCCAACCGCGGATTCCAGCCCATAGTTTATAAAACCACCAACTCCGGTACAAGCTGGGCCCTCGTTAATGGCATCGATTTTAATGCTCCAGCCATGTCAGTTGTATTGGACCACCTGGCAGGTGTTCACAACACTACACTTACCATCCCGGCTCTGTTTGGAGATTATGATATGACCGTGGATGCGGACAACAAACTACACATTGGCGCGATCCTGATGAGCACATTCAGTGCCGATGACGATTCCATTGGTTTTGTGGCCGGATTTGACAATGGGGGTGAAACTTACCACTGGGCACACACACCCGGAAATCGCCCTTATCTGTATGACTTTATTGGTGACGGAACCGCTTCTTGGAAGGTCGTTACTGTAGATTCTCTGTCAACTGAAGGTCCAAGTTCAAGCCCAACCGGAAATGGCTTCCAGGATAACCCCTGGGATCCGACCGGAACAGGTGGAGCCAAAATCGAAGTGGATCCCAGAATTCAGGTGGGACGCACACCCACAGGAGATTACGTTACATTCTCCTGGGTTGAGTCAGACACCAACTTCACCAGTTCTGCAAGAAAATGGAACAATCTGCCAAACATTAAAGCAAGATTAATGAGCATTGGTTCGGGAACAAATATGTATGTTGTTTCGCCAACAGAACAAAATGTGACCCAATACCCGGCTTCAGTTGGACCTCCCAACAATGCCGTAATCACCCGTGCGACACTGCATTATATGTCACCAACCACCAGTTCTGCTGTAATTGCCTGTTCTTCCACCTTAAATGCACAAGACCGCGTTATACAAGTTAAAACGCCTTTTACGGTTACAAACAGTAATCCCTATTCTCAGCTGACCAATAACACTACGTGGTACACAACTGCTACCCTGCAGTACACATTTGGTGCAGGATGCCTTGTTATTGATGGTGTGCAGGAGAGCAACCTGAGCAATATTGACAGAACTGTGATTTTCCCTAACCCGGCTAAAAACTCAGCTGTGCTCAGCTTGCATGCAAACGAAAAAGCTAATGTGAACATAGGTATTTACAACCTAGTTGGACAAGAGATAAAAGCCATGTCAGTTCAGGCCAATTTGGGCGAGAACAACATTTCTCTTGATCTTCAGGGTCTGAATGCAGGCATTTACATGGTGAAAATCAGCTCCGGAAACGCAAGCAGCACCAAAAAACTCATCATCGAATAAAATATTCACCTGATTTTGAAAACCGCCTCAAAACTGAGGCGGTTTTTTTTTGCAATGACCTTACAGATCAGAAAACCGAGGATGTTTAACCGAGTACAAAATATTGCCGAGAGTCCTGTCATTACCAATAAATTAAGGTGCACCACTTAAGAGAATAAGTCTACCAGGGGTAAAAAATCGGGATAAAAGGAAAAAACAGAGCTTGTTAAGGAAAAATATCCCTAACTTAGCCTTAAGATCAAACCAAATTTACTCACATGAAAAGACAACTATTTTTAACGGCGGCACTTTGCACTTCTATTTGTGCATTTCCGCAGAGCGGCAAAATGAAGCCGGAAAGTTCCGGAAAGGAGAACACCAGACCACTGATGAAACTCCAGATGAACGAACCAGCTGCAACAGCTGCAAGCCAGAATGGCCAGTCGGGCGCGAATAACCAGACTACCCAGTCCGCAAAAACCTCGACCTTCAACAACTGGGTTAATTTTTCGACCTCACCTAACATTTACGGTGTTTTGATCAGTTATTGTAATCCACTGGGATATAACAATGAATTGAACGCGGTATCCTTTGTTCACAGGAAACCAACTTCCTACGTGGCATCCCCCGCTCCAGCAGCCACGGCTGCCAGCGGATTGATGATCGCCTCCATTTCATCCAACTGGGGCAACAACTGGGACAGCACACTCATCTGGAATGATGACAATAACTGGGGTCGTTATCCTGGCGGTGGAATCTATAACCCCCCCGGAAACAGCACGCTTTCCGCAGCTTATATTGTGGGCCATGGCCCAACCACGGCTGCTGCAGGTGGATGGCCTGGAAACTTCTATGCCAGCAAACAATTAAACGCTTTTACCAATGTTGCCAGTACAACACCAGGTGCACAGCAATGGAAAGACATCACAAATCCCGATCCTAACATCGGCCGTCACGATTTTGCCGCTTATGCCTTTAACGCTTCTGATGACGGCAAAGTACGTTGTCTTGCAGGCATCACTGACGATGCGGCTGGACAGGATACTGCCGTGATGATGATCACCGGAACATTTAATTCGGGTGTTTTCGCGTACTCCGGAACTGTATTCAATCCGCCAGCAACATTCCAATCTGATGGAAGTGACAATTGGGTATCACGCCCTGCCATGGCCTGGAACGATTTAGGTACCGTGGGCTATGTGGCCGTAATGGGTAGCCGTATTGGTGCCTCTGGTTGTAATGTTGGTCTCCAACCTATGGTGTGGAAAACCACCAACAGCGGAGCATCCTGGGCACTTCTGCCCGGAATTGACTTCAATTCTGCATCATACACGGCTTTGAAGCACAATCTCACTTCGGTAACCACATCAACCCTGGAAGTTCCTAACTTCCTTTGGCTGGAAGGATTTGACATGTCTGTTGATGCCAATAACAAACTGCATTTGTTTTCGGTGCCAGTTGGGCATTACAGCGATCATGTAGATTCATTGTTTTATACTGCCCAATTCGGTTCTGAAGGGTATCGCTGGTTGCATATTCCGGGCCTGAGACCATACCTTTATGACTTTATGACTGATGGAACAGCCGGCTGGTCTTATATTACCGTGGATTCCATGTCAACAGAGGGTCCTGCCGGACTTTCTACCGGCAACGGATTCAACGTGAATCCCTGGGATTTGAATGGATCAGATAAACCCCGCCTGGATGCGCGTTTGCAAACCAGCCGTACGCCTGATGGCAAGTTTATTTTCTATTCCTGGACTGAGTCCGATACAAATTTTACCAGCAGTGCTGTAAAATGGAACGTGTTGCCCAACATCAAGGTTCGCGCTTACTCTGTTGACAACAACACGGTATTCCCTCAGGAAATCAACATTTCGAGTCCGACCACCGGTGCAAACCCAAACGTGGCCAGCCGCGCTTTCTTCCATTATATGTCTTCCATCAGTTCAAATGCTTCCACGCTTACTGCCCCGGGAACATCCACAGCTGTAGCAGCCAAACTGCCCTTCACCGTTACGAACAGCCAGGGCTATACCCAGTTGATTTCCAACACGCACTGGTTTGATGCGGCAGAACTGACCTTCTATCTTGGTGCTCCCCCGGCATGGGTATCCATTTCAGAAAACGCCATGGAAGCAGCTGAAACCAGCATGCTGTACCCTAACCCTGCCACAAACAGCACGCAACTCGCACTCTCAATCAAGGAAGAAACCCGCATAGGTATTGCGGTTTACAATTTGATGGGCCAAATGGTTAAAGCTTTTGTAGCCGACGGACAGAAAGGTGAAAACCAGATCAACATAGATCTGAATGGTTTAGAAAGAGGTGTTTACATGGTGAAGGTGAATGTTGGTAACGCCAGCAGTACCAAAAAACTCATCGTGGAATAAAATAACACATGTCATATCAAAAGAAGCCGCTTCCAAACGAAGCGGCTTTTTTATTGACAAGAAGGAAATAACTAACTGAGTTTTTTAAGGGCTGTGCGCAAACTGCTCAAGACAGATGGAATATCCTGCACAGCGCAAGTACCAACAGATAAACGGTACCAGCTCGAATCCTCTGAACTACCAAACGCGTAAAACGGCACAATGGCCAATCGGGCTTCATCCAAAAGATAGGCAGTTACATCGCGTGTGGTCTGAAGCACCTGTCCATCTGGTTTTTTCATGCCATGCAGGGCAAACTGAACTGTGAGGTAAATGGCTGCCTGCGGGCTTACGGCATCAACCCGGAAACCATCCCGTTTCAGGTCCTGAATCCCCTTAAATATACCATGGAGACGAATCTTGAGTTTGTTCCGCTGTTCATTTATAAAAGCGTCGTAAGCACTCAGATCACTCAGGTAACGGGCCACCGCTACTTGTTCGGCTTTTGGTGCCCATGCGCCAACATGAGAAAGAATGGATTTCATTTTATCGATCAGAAACCTGGGTCCTGCACTCCAGCCTACACGCACTCCTGTTGCCGAAAGAGATTTTGAAATGCCATCCACGTAAATGGTATAGTCACGCATCTCCGGAAAAAGAGAAACAGGGTCATGGTGTTCAATGCCATCCTGCGTGAGTGCCCAGTATATCTGGTCATACATCATATAGAGTGGTTTTTGATCAGGTCCTCTTCTTTTGTTTTCTGAAAGAACAAGTTCGCATATTTCGGAGAGGTCCTTTTTAGAGAACACGGTACCGGTTGGGTTCTGAGGCGAACACAAAGCCAACAGGCTGGCGTCCCTGACATGCGGTGCAATTGATACTGCTGTAGGCATGAAATGGTTTTCGGGCAATGTTTCAATTACAACAGGCCTGGCCCCATGCAGATAAGTGTAGTGGTTGTTGTTCCATGAAGGTGTGGCGAAAATGACCGCGTCGCCCGGATCTACTATGGTGCGGTAGATGCTGTATATGAGTGGCCGGGCACCACCGGCAATAAGTATTTCATCAATGCTGTAGTGCAAGCCGCCCCGTTCTTTAAGCAATTGACTCACAGCTTTGCGCAAGTCGGCCATGCCATCGGCTGCCGGATAATTGGTTTGATCGTCCTGGTAGGCCTCCCGGATATACTGTTTCAGTTCAGCAGGAATTGGAAACTCTACAGGATTAAAATCTCCAATGGTGAAATTATAAATGTGTTCACCCTTTCTGATTTTTTCATTGACCTCAGCTGCCAGTTTGATGATTTCTGAACCGATGATGTGTTCAGCCAGCGAAGAAACTTTCATAATCCGTATTTTACCGAAAGGTATCGCTTAGGATTTGAAAGCTGAAATTATTTGATTAAAAATATGAGCTTCCCGGCTTTATCCCTTCAGCGGGAAACCGGATGGGGGTCTTCACTAAACATCTCCACTTCGGTCAGGGCATGAAAGAAATACGTATGCCCGGTTTTAAGCTCTGTGCACTTAAAGCGGGTCCTCAGCTTTTCGCCCTTTTTAAATAATCTGGAACCATTGTAGAGGAAAACCGTATGACGCGGCAGATATTCAAGCAGGACCCGGTCATTGGATTCGTCATGAAGTTTCAGCGTTTTCAGCAAAGCATGATCGCTGCAACTGGAAGCAGCCGGATTCTGAAGATAAGACCTTAATGCTGCAAACACCTCTAAAGGAAAAATGTCGGTATTGAGAAATGGCTGCATGAGTTCCCTGAAACACTGCTTCCATTCTTTACCATGCGGAAACACTGTGTTCCTGTGCCGGTTAAAGGTTTCAAGATGGGCGATCTCGTGCACAAGTGTGATCAGAAACGCATATTTGTTGAGGTTGTGATTAATGGTGATGAGGTGGTTGGAGCCATGCAGGGGCGGGGTATAATCGCCCAGCCGGCTGCTCCGTTCCCGCTTGATTTTGAGCTTAAAATCATATTCAACAATCCAGCGCGCAATTAGCGGCACAGATAATTCAGGGATGTACTTTGAGAGGACTTCTGAATTTCGTTTAAACTGGATATCCCGATGATTCACAGCCTAAAAATAGGAAAGCGGCTTCAGTTATAGGGCTTCATTTTGTACTTTTACCAACAAAGTGGCGTGGAATGCATGCTGAAAAAGTAATAAAACACATTGTAAATTGGCTGAGCTCTTATTCCGAAAAGGCAGGAACTAGGGGTTTTGTGATTGGCGTTTCAGGAGGTATAGATAGCGCCGTAACATCCAGCCTTTGCGCCCTGACCGGATTAAGGGTGATTGCCTTAAACTTACCCATCCGACAATTCCGCACACAGATTGAACTCAGCAATTTACACATCAGCTGGCTTAAACAGCATCATTCGAATGTGGAAGACGCAACAGTGGATCTGAGCCCTGTACTCGAATGCCTCAGCAAACAATTGCCTCTGGTTATACAAGACCAGCTAACAATGGCAAACACAAGATCAAGGCTTCGGATGACCAGTTTGTATGCATTTGCAACGCACCATAAATTGCTTGTGGCCGGAACCGGAAACAAGGTGGAAGATTTCGGAGTTGGTTTTTTCACAAAATACGGAGACGGGGGTGTAGACCTGAGTCCCATTGCAGATCTGAATAAATCGGAGGTGTACGAGCTGGGAAAAACTTTAGGCATTGCACAGGCTATTCTTGATGCCAGGCCAACAGATGGTTTGTTTGAAGATGGCAGGAGCGATGAAGACGAAATTGGAGCGAGTTACCCAGAACTTGAATGGGCAATGGAATATGATCGCAGGGGTGATACCAAGGATCTGAACCCCCGCCAGCAAACTGTTCTGGAGATATACAGGAAACGTCATACGGCCAACCGGCATAAAATGGAACCCATACCGGTTTGCATGATCCCAAAAGCATTCAGGTGATAGGAAGGTTTGAACTTCGGTAAAACAAATTGAGTGCAAAGTCTGGAGCAAAGTGATAAAAGTTTTTAAATAGCCATGAACCAAACGGCAAATGATAATCAAGTAAAGACAAGAATATAAAACGAAAGATATGTTTGGCAAACTGGGAGATATGATGAGCCGTATCGGGGAAATGAAACAAAAGGCTGAAGAGGTGAAACAAGCTCTGGAGCACAACCGAATTCATGCCGAGGGCGCGGGTGGTGATGTAAAAGTGGAAATGAACGGGAACCGCAAACTCATCAGTCTGGACATCGCCCCGGCCCTGCAACATGGAGATGCAGAAGCCCTACGGAAACACCTGATGCTTACTTTCAACAAAGCAGTTGCTGAAGCCGATAAAGTATTTGAAGAGGAAATGAAGAAAGCAGCAAGTGGAATTTTGCCAGGACTCTAAACTAAAAGACATCTATGCCTGTAATACTACCGGTGAACGGGATTTCACCACAATTTGGAGAGAATTGTTTTATTGCACCCAATGCAACAATTGTTGGAGATGTTCAGATGGGAGACGACTGCAGCGTTTGGTTCAATGCCGTTGTGCGCGGAGATGTGAACAGCATCAGGATCGGTAATAAAGTGAACATACAGGATGGCGCTGTGCTGCACTGCACATTCGAGAAAACAAAAGTGAACCTGGGTCATAATGTTTCAATTGGTCATAATGCAATTGTGCATGGCTGCACCGTACACGACAATGTTTTGATCGGCATGGGGGCAATAGTGATGGACAACTGTGTGATCGGCTCCAACAGCATTATTGCAGCAGGAGCGGTAGTAACCGAGGGAACGATAGTGCCCGGTGCTTGTATATTTGCCGGGGTGCCAGCCAAAAAGGTAAAGGATATTTCCGAAGCGCTTATACATGGTGAGATTGGCCGAATCGCGAACAACTATTTAAAATATAGTTCCTGGTTTAAGTGATGGAAAAAAATCGGGCGTTCCGGCAAGATTGAGCCTGTTCATTTGCTAAAAACTTCACGCCGTGGGGCGCTCCACTGCATTCCTCACAAAAGGTTCCCCTAAAGTGTCACCCGCACCTTCGTCTACAACCACAATCACTCACACAGTACCCTGGGCTCTAAAGGTTGTTTACCTGAAATACTCAACTTTATATTCGATGGATTTAAAGTCTGCATCAGGGCATTATCGGCATTTTACAGTTGATTAAACAGCCTTGAATGCCGAAACAGTTATATTTTGGGAATGCGCCCGCGATTGAAGCGCTAAGCCCTGCGCAGTAGCCTGTGTGTTGTTTGACGGCGCGAGGAGGCTTTTGCCCTTTGGGGCGAAAGACCCCGGAGCCTGACAAACACAACAGGGTATAAGCAGGCTTGCAGCGTAAAGCGCGATAAGGCGCCGATAAAGCAGGTGCCATTTAGATCCGCTTAATGAATTGACTACTCCCCTTTAAATTGGGCTTTTCGTTTTTCGAGAAATGCGTTAACGCCTTCTTTGTAGTCCTGAGAGTTCGCAGATTCAACTTGTAAGCGACTCTCCATTTCCAATTGCTGGGAAAGCGTGTTTTTAAAACTCTCGTTCAGCAATTGTTTGGTGAGGGCTATGGCTTTGGTGGGCATTTGTGAAATGCCCTGGGCGAAGGCCTTGCTTTTCTCCGCGAATTCAGCATCATCAAACACCTTGTACACCAGACCAAATTGTTTTGCTTCATCGGCACTCAACTTGTCTCCGGTAATCATCAGTGCTGAGGCCAGTTGCAAGCCCAACATGCGGGGCAGGGTATAGGTACCTCCGCTGTCGGGGATCAAACCAATTTTACTAAAGGCCTGAATAAAAGAAGCCGATTTGCAGGCCAGAACAATATCACAGGCCAGGGCTATATTGGCGCCGGCCCCGGCAGCAACACCGTTCAAACCCGCTATCACTGGTTTAGGCAGTGAACGCAGTTTCAAAATAATGGGATTGTAATGTTCATCCACAATTGTTTTCAGTCCAGGTCCATTGGGATCAATAGCTTCGGCGAGGTCCTGCCCTGCGCAAAAAGCCTTGCCTTCGCCGGTGAGCAAAACTGCCCGAACAGAATGATCAAGAGCTGCTTTGTCGAGTTCAAGCTGAAGGGCGAGCGCCATCTCGCGGTTAAAGGAGTTGAATTTATCGGGACGGTTAAAGGTTAGAATCCTCAGGTTTTCGTATTGTTGCGTCAGGATGTAGGCCATAGTTTGAATCTTTAAAAGTCGTGACTTAATTGGTTCGTGGCCTTCTGCAGGATTTCAAAGGCATTTTCTGCCATAAGGTTTTCCTTATCAAGGGTAGGATTGATCTCCACCATTTCGAAGCAAACAATTTTTTTACTTCTCATGAGGTAATAGATCAAATTGCCGGCTTCTTTTTCGGATACGCCGTTGGGTACAGGAGTTCCGGTTCCGCTGGAGATTCGCGAATCCATACTGTCCACATCAAAACTCACATAAATGAGGTCACAGTGCTCGAGATAATTCAGGGAATCAATGGCCACGCGCTCAACAGCCTTTTTGCGGATTTCCTGCAGGTTAAAAACACGCACTTTGTTTTTTTTGATCAAAAACTCTTCAGGTGCCTCAAAATCGCGCAAGGCAATGAATACAAGGTCGTTATAATGAATTTTGGGGCAAATGCCACCGAGATTTTTAAGTTTTTCCCAATACTCTATGGTTTCGTCATCTGGTTTATTTTGCTGACGCTCGCGGTTATCTTCACCTAAGACGCAGCAGAGGGGCATGCCGTGCATGTTGCCGCTGGGGGTGGTGTAAGGACTGTGCATGTCGGCATGGGCGTCAATCCAGATCACGCCGAGTCTTTTATCTGGGTGAGCCATACGGATACCGCTTATGGTGCCCAGAGCTGAACTGTGATCACCGGCCAATACTATTGGGATCTCATCTGCCTTCAGGGTTTTCTGGATTTCCTTGCTGAGTCTGTCATTTAGGTTATAGATGCCCTTGATCCTTTTCGCGTAGTCATGCACAACCGGTTCAAGCAGCAGGTTGTTTTCATTCGGAACTTCAACGGACTTAAAGCGCTTAAAAAACGGACTTCCAAAGTCCAGGGCCGCAATTTTTATGGCATCCACACCCATGCTGGCGCCCCGGGTACCTGCCCCAATCTCACTCTTCACTTCTACGATCTTGATGGGCTTGATCATATTAACGGGTTTGGTCATAAAAGACAATGTATTCTTAATTTTAACCTGTATTTTTGTTTAACCTAAGTTACTTACTTGCGTATAAAATCTCCAAAGTAAATCACTTACATTCCTAAAAATGGACTTAAACTACTCTAATCTGATCAATCAAACCTTTTCATTCCCGATAGAGGGATTCGATGTAAAGGATAACGAACTGTATTTCAATGAAATACCACTCATGGACGTGATCAAACAATATGGTACACCATTAAGAATCAGCTATTTGCCTAAAATTTCAGCCCAGATACAAAAGGCCAAGCGTTTGTTTCATGTGGCTATGGCAAAGGTGGATTATAAGGGCAAGTATGTGTATTGCTATTGTACCAAAAGTTCGCACTTCAGTTTTGTGCTCGACGAGGTATTGAAAAACGATGTGCACATCGAAACCTCATCGGCCTTTGACCTTCAGATCATCAAAGAGCAGTACCAGAAAAAGGCACTGAACAAAGATACGTATATTATTTGTAACGGGTACAAGCGGCAGCTCTACAAGCAGAACATCTGTGAGCTGATCAACGAGGGTTTTAATGTGATTCCGGTTCTGGATCACCTGGAGGAAATAGAATATTATAAAAAGCATGCTAAACAGGATCAAGTGAATCTCGGCATAAGGATCAGCACAGAGGAGGAACCCTCTTTTGCGTTCTATACTTCGCGTTTGGGCATACGGAACAGTGAGATCATGAGCCTTTACAGGGATAAGATAAAACCAAATCCCAAGTTCAAACTCAAACTTCTGCACTTTTTTATCAATACAGGGATCAAAGACACCATTTATTACTGGACCGAGCTGAACAAGTGTTTGAGTATTTACAAGGAACTGAAGGCTGTTTGCCCTGAACTGGACTCCCTTAATATTGGCGGCGGGATGCCCATACGCACTTCGTTGGGTTTTGATTACGATTACGAATATATGATTGAGGAAATTGTGGCGCAGATCAAAATGTTTTGCCTGCAGAACGATTTGACCGAACCCAATATATTTACTGAGTTTGGGTCGTTTACAGTTGGAGAAAGCGGAGCCACTTTGTATTCTGTGATCGACCAGAAGCAGCAGAACGACCGCGAAACCTGGTATATGATCGACAGTTCGTTCATCACCACCCTGCCTGATACCTGGGGGATCAACCAAAGGTTTATACTTCTGGCCATAAACCAATGGGATAAACCATACATACCCGTAAACCTGGGTGGGCTCACCTGCGACAGCATGGACTACTACAACACAGAGGCCCACACCAATCAGGTATTCCTTCCGGTGGTGGAAAAAAACCAGAAAGAGCCCCTTTACATAGGGTTTTTCCACACGGGTGCATATCAGGAAGCCCTTAGTGGCTATGGTGGCACGCAGCATTGTCTGATACCGGCGCCGAAACATGTGTTGATAGACCGTGATGAAAACGGAGAGATCAGCACAAGACTTTTTGCGAAGGAACAGAGTTACAAAAGCATGCTGAAGATTCTGGGATATTAGACACCGGAATCTGTTAACATCTTTGCCCAAAATGGAGTCCGCAGGTACCTTAAAACGGGCTATTTTTCTAACTTTACCATCTTATTCCTAAGTACAGTTTATGGCATTATTTGATTTTTTAACCCAGGATATTGCGATTGACCTGGGCACCGCCAACACTATCATTATAAACCATGACAAAGTGGTGGTGGATGAACCGAGTATTGTAGCCATGGACAGAACCAGTGGAAAGATTATTGCAGTGGGTCGTCAGGCGCAAATGATGCACGGCAAAACGCATGAGAACATCAAAACCATTCGTCCACTTAAGGATGGTGTAATTGCTGACTTCCAGGCTGCTGAAGAAATGATCAAAGGCATGATCAAAATGATCAATCCGGGCAGCAGGTTCTTCAAGCCTTCACTTCGAATGGTAATTTGTATACCGAGTGGAATCACAGAAGTGGAAAAGCGGGCGGTTCGCGACAGCGCCGAACACGCCGGGGCGAAAGAGGTGTATATGATTCATGAGCCCATGGCTGCCGCGATAGGTATGGGAATAGACGTGGAAGAACCCATGGGGAACATGATCATTGACATCGGGGGTGGAACCTCAGAAATTGCGGTGATTGCCCTGGGTGGAATTGTTTGTGATAAATCCATCCGCATTGCGGGAGACGATTTTAATGCCAACATCGAAGAGTATATGCGGCGCCAGCACAATATTCTGATTGGTGAACGCAGCGCAGAACGCGTGAAAATAGAAGTTGGCGCAGCGATGACAGAAATAGACAATCCTCCGGCTGATTATGCGGTACAGGGACGGGATCTCATGAGCGGAATCCCAAAGGAAGTGTATATCAGTTATGTTGAAATCGCGCATTGCCTCGATAAATCTATTTCAAAAATTGAGGAGGCCATTCTCAATGCTCTGGAAATGACACCACCGGAACTGGCGGCGGATATTTACCGAAAAGGAATTTTTATGGCAGGCGGCGGATCACTATTGAGAGGCCTTGACAAACGCATCTCCTCCAAAACCAAACTCCCGGTGCATGTATGCGAAGATCCCCTCAGGGCGGTGGCCAGAGGTACCGGTATAGCTTTGAAAAATGTACACAAATTCCCATTCCTGATTAAATAACCAAAGGCGCTCTCCGTTCAATTCCATTCGGTCAGCCCATGTCAGTATAAACGTATTCAACAGAACCAGCACGAAAATAAAGGCAGAACCAGCCAGGCATGAGGAATTTATTCACCTTTATCGTCCGACACAATTTTATCTTTCTCTTCCTGCTTCTTCAGGTGATGGCCTTCTGGCTGATGTTCAAGAACGGGTCTTATCAGGGTTCCAATATTCTGAATTCATCTAACAAAGTTGTGGCTGGAATCTACCAGATGTCGGCCAATGCATCGGAATATTTCGGTTTGCGGCAGGAGAACGACAGGCTAGCCATGGAAAACAAAGTACTGCGCAACGCGCTGAAATCAAACCTTTATGTTCTCCCGCTTAAAGTATATAAGATCCGTGACACCCTTTACCGGCAACAGTATTCATACATCGCAGGTAAGGTAGTGAATTCTTCTGTGAACAAACGCCGGAATTACATGACCATAAATGTTGGAGGGGATATGGGAATTCGCCGCGACATGGGTGTAATGAGCAGCAATGGCATAGTAGGAATAGTTACGGATGTATCGGGCAATTTCTCCAGCGTGATGAGCCTCTTGCATAAGGACCTTAAAATAAACTGTAAACTCAAACGGGAAGGCAGTTTTGGGCCTTTGGTTTGGGATATGGTGGATTACCGCCACTGTATACTTACCGACATCCCCACTCATCTGAAAATTAAAACAGGTGATACCGTTATAACCAGTGAACTATCCGGGATCTTTCCTGAAGGTTTAATGGTGGGCACGGTAGAAAGTTATGAGCGCAGACAGAACGAGTCTTTCTACACGTTAAGGGTAAAGCTGAGCGCCGATTTAAAGAAAGTGAACCACGTATATGTGATCAAGAACCAATTCAAGGAGGAACGGGATTCTCTTGAATTAAAAACCCAGCAGCAAGGTGACGACTGAGATCATTCGTAATACACTTCGGTTTTTTGTGCTGTTACTTGCGCAAGTGCTCATTGTGCAGAACATCAACCTGAGCGGGTATGTGATATTGTTTCCTTACATACTCTTTGTGATCATGCTGCCATTCGAGACCAACAAACACCTGGTGCTCTTCCTGTCATTTATGATGGGCCTTTGCATGGATTTTTTTTACGACTCAGCCGGAATACATACCTCAGCGTGTTCACTCATTGGTTTCATAAGACCCTACGTGCTGGAGTACATTGCCCCGCGCGACGGCTATGATAGCGGCGTGCAGCCAACCATACAGGATATGGGTTTGGAATGGTTCTTACGCTTTGCCGGAACACTTGTGATAGCTCATCACACTTTTGTGTTTTTTCTCGAGATATTCAGGTTCAGTGAATTCTTTCACACGCTACTGAGGGTTGTGCTGAGTAGCCTGGCCAGTTTTGGACTGATCTGTGCGCTGCAGATCATATTCATTCCCAATCCATCAAGGAAATGAGCAACAGTGCCCAGCTGAGCCAGAGAAAATACATCATTGGAGGATTCTTCATTCTTATAGCATTTATTTATGTGTTACGCCTGTTTTACATTCAGGTGATCAACGATAAGTATAAACTCGATGCTCAGAATAACGCGTTCCGATATCTGACGGAATACCCCATGCGGGGTTATATCTACGACCGCAATGGCAAACTACTTGTGTACAACGAACCATCATACGATCTGATGGTGATCCCAAGGGAAACAAAAGGTTGTGATACACTTTCACTTTGCGAAGTGCTCCGGATCAATAAAGCAGAGTACCTGAAACGACTTAAAAGGGCCTGCCAGGCACCCAATTCTCCAAGAAAGCAAAGCATGTTTGAAAAGCAGCTTTCGGCTGCTACCTACGCGGAATTGCAGGAAAAAATGTACCGCTTCAAGGGTTTTTTCGTACAGAAAAGGGCCGTTAGAAAATATCCTCGTCCGGTTGCCGCCCATTTGCTGGGTTATGTGGGTGAGGTGAGCAAAAACAAGGCAGAGACCGATCCTTATTACAAGGAAGGAGATTATATCGGTGTAAGTGGTATAGAACGAAGCTATGAGGAAGAACTGCGGGGCAAAAAGGGAATTCAAATTGCCATAACGGATGTACATAACAAGATCATTGGCAAGTACGCCGATGGAAAATACGATACCATGGCGATACAGGGCAAGCCCTTGTATTGCACCATCGACAGAGATCTTCAGGAATACGGGGAAAGACTCATGCAGGGCAAGCGGGGTGCGTTGGTGGCTCTGGAACCCTCAACCGGTGAGATCATCTGTCTGATTTCAGCCCCGGGTTATGATCCCAATCTTTTGGTTGGAGGAAAAGAACGCGCGAGAAATTTTGCCCGTTTGTATGCCGATACAAACTCACCCCTTTTTAACCGGGCAATACAAGCCATGTATCCTCCCGGCTCAACCTTTAAACTCATTGATGCACTCATCGCCCAGAATGACGGGGTGATCAAACGCAGCACGGTTTTTCCCTGTGCAAGGGGTTACCCTCCAATGGGCGGAAAGCCCAAGTGTCATCCGCACGCACCGGTTGACCTGATCGGGTCTGTGGCGCAATCCTGCAACTCATATTATAGCTATGTTTTCAGGGAGATTGTTGACCAGGCAAAATACCCGCGATTCATTGACGGATACAATCACTGGCGAAACACCGTCATGACCTTTGGTCCTGGCACACACCTGGGTACCGACCTGCCTTATGACAAGCCAGGCAATGTGCCTTCAGTAGAGTATTATAACAAAGTATTCGGAACAAACGGGTGGCGCAGCAATACCATTGTATCTCTCGGTATCGGGCAGGCGGAGTTGTTACTGGTACCCCTGCAGATGGCCAATGTGGTGGCAACCATTGCCAACAAAGGTTTTTATTATGTACCACATTGTATCAGAGGGGTAGGTCTCGAAAAAAAACAAGACAAAAAATTCCACGTTAAGCATTACGTTGGCGTGCAGAATGAGGAAGCTTACACCAACGTCATCGACGGCATGCAACAGTGTTTCGATGCCGGAACAGCTTACTATTCAAGGGTACCGGGGGTAGTGGCTTGCGGAAAAACGGGAACGGCTGAAAACCCGCACGGAAAATCCCACGCAGTGTTCATGGCTTTTGCACCCAGGGAAAAACCTCAGATTGTAATTGCCTGTTTGATTGAAAACGCCGGATGGGGAGGCACCTGGTCGGCCCCAATCGTGAGCCTCATGATTGAAAAATACATCACCGGAAAAGTGACGCGACCCGAACTGGAGAAACGCATGATGGATGTTGACCTTATCCGGAACAAAAATCTGATCTCAACGGAATACCACTGATGGTACAGCGTCGTAATCAAAATAGTTTGTTTTATGGTGTGGATCGCCTTTCGGTTATCCTGTATATCCTACTTGTGTTTATGGGTTGGCTCAACATTTATGCAGCAGTATACAATGAAGATCACCAGAGTATTTTCGACACCACACAAAAGTATGGCAAGCAGGTGATCTGGATTCTGAGCGCGGCTGTGATCGCATTCTGCATTTTACTTATTGACGCCAATTTTTACACAGCATTTGCTTATGGCTTTTATGCCTTTCTGATCCTCGCGAATATTCTGGTGATTTATATTGGACGTGAAATCAAAGGAAGCCGTTCGTGGTATGGATTCGGAGGCTTTGGCATTCAACCAGCCGAGTTCATGAAGTTTGCCACAAACCTTGCCCTGGCTAAATTTCTGAGCAACCAGAACATTATGGTAATTCAACGCACAGGACTGAAACTTCGACAAATAATTAAACATTACCGGAACACCATTTTGGCGCTTGCCATCATTATTGCACCGCTCTTTATCATCAAGTTTTTACAAGACGAAACCGGTCTGGCTCTGGTCTTTATTGCTTTTATCATTGTGATGTACAGGGAAGGGCTGAATGTTGGCTTTATCATTTTCGGCATTCTGACGGCAATATTATTTGTGGTGTCTCTGGCCGTAAGCCAGATATATGGATTGCTGGCTGTGCTAGCTGCTGTGGCCAGTTCTTCACTCTTGTTCATGAAGCGCAACCGGGGGAATATCATCGCTGTGTCGCTTGTATACCTGGCGGCAACATTTGTTGTGATGGGTACCAATTACGCCTACAATCACCTGGAGCCGCACCAGAAAGTGAGAATAGATGTATTACTCGGCCGGGGGGAGGTTAACATGAAAAAGGAAGGCTATAATGTGAATCAGGCGAAAATTGCCATTGGCAGTGGAGGTTTTCTCGGAAAAGGTTACCTGCAAGGCACGCAAACCAAATATGATTTTGTTCCTGAACAGGATACGGATTTTATTTTCTGTACGGTTGGTGAAGAATGGGGATTTGCAGGAAGCACCATTGTGATATTTCTTGAATTGTTCCTTATTCTGCGGCTTATTGTTCTGGCAGAAAGGCAGCGGTCAGATTTCAGCCGGATATATGGTTATGGCGTTTCGGCCGTTTTGTTTTTTCATGTGGCCGTGAACATAGGCATGACAATTGGCTTAATGCCGGTAATTGGAATACCCCTTCCGTTTTTCAGTTACGGGGGTTCGTCTTTGTGGTCCTTTACGATCCTGCTTTTTATATTTATCAAACTCGACGCAAACCGTCTATTGATATTACGATGAAAACCTTGTTTCCGTTGAACTGCTTATTTTTAGGGCTGTCTGTACCCTTTTTGTTAATTTTGAATACTTGATCAAGGTGCAACAAACAACATCAAAATATATATACTGGGTGTGGCTCATTATCCTGGGTCCGTTTCTGTTCATTGCTCTCTTGCTTGGGTTAGTGGGTGCCGAATTGTTTGGATCTCTCCCCGAAGTGCACGAATTGCTTAATCCCAAGAATAACCTCGCCACCATTGTTTACAGCGGCGATATGAAGATACTTGGCAAGTATTACAGTGAAAACCGCGTGAACGTGGACTTCAAGGAACTGGACCAGGACGTCGTAAATGCATTGATCGCCACAGAGGATGCTAGGTTTTATGAACACAGCGGCGTGGATGTAAAAGCACTGGGACGTTCTGTTTTTGGTGTGTTTACCGGTGGCAAAGGGGGTGGAAGCACCATCACGCAACAATTGGCTAAAATGATGTTCCCCCGTGAAAAACTCAGTAAACCAGCGCTTATCATCCGGAAATTCAAAGAGTGGATTATTGCAACACGTCTCGAGAAGTATTACACGAAAGAAGAAATTCTGGCACTATATCTTAACAAATTCGATTTTCTGAATCTTGCTGTTGGCATTAAGTCTGCGGCCCAGATCTATTTTAACCGCAGCCAGGACAGCCTGAAGATCGAACAGGCCGCCCTACTGGTAGGCATGGCAAAAAACCCGGCTTACTTCAACCCCATACGATTTGAAGAACGCTCACTTCAGCGCCGGAATGTTGTACTGGGCCAGATGCTGAAATACGGTTATCTGGATAAACCCAGGTTCGACAGCCTCAAAGCACTACCGCTTTCACTCGAGTTCAGACCTGAAGACCACAACGAAGGACTCGCTACCTATTTCAGGGAATATTTGCGCGATAACTTTCTGAACGACTGGTGTAAAAGACATATCAATCCTGAAACAGGCAAACCTTACAATATATACAAAGACGGCCTTAAGATATTTACTACTCTGGATTCGCGTATGCAGCAGTATGCCGAAGAATCGGTTACAGAACACATGCGTGATCTTCAGAAACTCTTCAGCAAGGAGTGCCTGAATAAGCGCAACGCGCCTTTTGCATGGAACGTAAGCAGGCAGGAAATCGACAACATGATGTATGCTTCCATGAAGCGCAGCGACCGTTACCGGCTCCTGAAGGAAGATGGCCTGAACGAATTACAGATTCTGGGTACCTTTAAAAAGCCTGTTAAAATGCGTGTTTACAGCCTTCGTGGAGACATCGACACAGTGCTTACGCCTTATGACAGCATTCGATACTACAAAAGTTTTTTGCAAACCGGATTCATGGCCATGGAGCCGCAAACCGGCTACATCAAGGCCTGGGTGGGCGGTATCAATCACAAACATTTTCAGTATGACCATGTGAAAGTGAGCAAGCGCCAGGTGGGATCAACGTTTAAGCCCTTTGTTTACGCGCTGGCCATTCAGGAAGGACTGACGCCCTGTCACCAGGTTCCGAATGTGAGGACCTGCATCCTTGGCGAAGATGGAAAGGACTGGTGCCCGGAAAATTCGGATGGTCCGAATGACAAGAATGTCGGGAAAATGATCACGCTGAAAAGAGCCCTGGCCCTGTCGATCAATTATGTGACAGCCTGGGTGATGAAGCAATATGGGCCCAGAGCTGTTGTTGACCTGGTGAAACGACTGGGTATTACATCCGAAATACCCGAGGTACCTTCTATCTGTTTGGGAACACCAGACATTAGTGTGTTTGAAATGGTTGGGGCCAATGCGGCTTTTGTAAACAAAGGCACATACATACAACCCACTTTCCTCACCCGAATTGAGGACCAGAATGGAAAAGTGCTGGAAGAATTCGTGCCGAACACCGATGAGGTTTTCAGCGAGGAAAAAGCCTACGCCATGATACAACTTATGCGGGGTGTGGTTGATGGCGGAACGGGCACCCGTTTGCGCACCCGCTATAAACTATACAATCCCATAGCCGGCAAAACGGGTACCACGCAACGTAACGCCGACGGTTGGTTCATGGGACTTACACCGGAACTGGTAGCCGGCGTTTGGGTGGGCGGTGAAGACAGAAGCATACACTTCAATTCAATGGTTGAGGGCCAGGGTGCCACCATGGCTCTGCCCATCTGGGGAAAATTCTTCAACAAGGTGTATGCCGACAAGTCGCTTAAAGTGAGCCAGGGTGAATTTCCCAAACCCGCCAGTTACGACCCCAATCTGGACATGGATTGTTCTAAATTCGACAATCAGATTACTGAAGATCCGGTTGAGGAGAATGAGTTCGATTGAAACCCCTGCCCTGAATCACTGGCGCATGAAGTCTCTTTACCCTTTGTGGACCGCTAAAAGGTATACTATCCTGCTGTTTGTTGTATTTCTGACGGCAGAATGCCTAGTAAATCCCTGGGGAGAGTTCCCGCTGAACGACGATTGGTCTTATTCCAAATCGGTTTACCTGTTTCATCAAAGCGGCAAACTCGAAATCGGTGATTTTGGGGCGATGAGCCTTGTGGTGCATTTGCTTTGGGGGATTGTTTTCACCAAATTGACCGGTTTTTCTTTTTTTGCCCTGCGCCTTTCAACCCTTATCTCTTCTTTGGCAGGTGCACTGGTATTTAATAAATTACTACGATCACTTATAAGCTCAGAGGGAACAGCATTTCTGCTCACATTGCTTCTCATGTTCAACCCATTGTTGTTTTGTCTTAGCAACACCTATATGACTGATGTGAACTTCAACACCTTGTTCATATTCGCCCTCTACACGATTTTTCGGTATTACCAAAAAAGCACCTGGCCCAGGTTGTTACTGGTGTATGCCCTGTGCGTGTTACTTGTTCTCATCAGGCAGTTTGGCATAACGCTCCCATTGGCATTATTTCTTTACGCCATCAGCGGATGGAGAACAGAACCACGCAGGATCTTGTATACGTTTGTTGGTTTGATTTTAGTGTTTGCCGTTTTGAAATGGTATGAACACATGATCCCGCATTGGTTCTCAACAGGCGGTACATATAAATATTCGGGGCAGATAAACCTCAGGGACGAGAGATTCATTATCGCTTACATGAACCACTTTCACACCTATTTCAGGATTATACTTCTGCAGGTGATGATGTACGCTTCGATTCCCTGTTTTCTTATTCTACCGGAGCTCATCAGGAAACACAAGACCTGGCTGGTCTTAAGCCTGACGGCACTTAGTTTTATTGCTGTGTATTTCTCCTTCAGAGAAACACCATTTCCATTCAAGAATATCTTCCTGAACATGAACCTTGGCGCGGAAACCTTTTACGAATCGAGTCAAACCTATATACCGCACACCTATTCGGAAACCTTTCGAAGTTTTTTTGAAATTCTGAAACCGATTTGCGCGGGTGCCACAGGATTAACATGCATTCTCGGTTTACCGGCTCTCTTCAGACGAAAAGAAGAAAAGTTGATACCCATGAATGGCTTGTTATGGGTGTTTGTTTTCGCATACATAGCCATATTACTTGTTCCTGAAACGTATTTTGACCGCTACGCCATTCCTTTAACCACTGCAGTGATTGTATTGAGTGCAGGCGCTGTGCGACGAGGTACCTTGCTGTTTTATGCAGGACTGATTTTGTTTATGGCTCAGGTGTACCTGAGTCTGGCGGGGACCAGAGATTACCTTGAACTCAACCGAAGAAAACAGGAAGCGTACGCTTTTTTACGGGATGAAAAGCGGATTAATCCAAAACGGATCAACGCCGGTTTTGAGATCAACTGCTGGAATGAAGGTGCTCCCACCTGGTGGTCGGAATACACCAGTCTGCAATCCTTTGACTACCTGATACAGTTTAAGGCAGAACAGGGTTTCAGGCCCTTGAAAAGCTACGGGTTCACGCGTTGGTTTCCCTTCAAACAGGATAAAATCAATATATTTGTCCGCGACACTTTACATTAACAAACTATGATAAAACGCGTGGTAAAAGATGCTGAAGAAGCGCTCAGGGATGTGAAAGACGGTATGACCCTGATGGTTGGTGGTTTTGGTTTATGCGGTATTCCCGAGAACAGTATTGCCCAGCTGGTGCGCATGGGCGTCAAAAATCTGACCTGTATATCCAACAACGCCGGCGTTGACAATTTCGGACTGGGATTGCTTTTGCAAACCAAGCAAATACGCAAAATGATCTCGAGTTATGTTGGTGAAAACGACGAATTTGAGCGTCAGATGTTGAGCGGAGAACTGGAAGTGGATCTGGTTCCGCAGGGCACCCTGGCCACACGATGCCTGGCGGCAGGCTACGGCATGCCGGCCATTTTTACGCCGGCGGGAGTTGGCACCGAGATTGCTCAGGGGAAAGAAGTGCGGAAGTTCAGGTTTAACGGAGAAGAGAAGGACTACCTGATGGAGATGGCATTTGAAGCTGATTTTGCTCTGGTTAAGGCATGGAAGGGCGATGAGGCCGGAAATCTTATATACCGCAGCACGGCGCGGAATTTTAATCCCATGATGGCCATGGCAGGTAGAATTACGGTAGCCGAGGTGGAGCACCTGGTTCCCGCGGGAGAACTCGATCCCGACCAGATCCATACACCAGGCATATATGTACATCGCATTTTTCAGGGTAAGAACTATGAGAAGCGAATAGAACAAAGGACGGTAAGGAAGCGAGATCAGGAATGATGAATTATCTGAGGGGTATTTTATCCTCTTCCCGGCTTTTAGAAGAAGTTATCCGTAGATGGGGAGAGCCAGGTTTGTTTATTTTGTTTTCTCTTATTTCACTAAATCATATCTGGGCTCAATATGCTTTTATAACTCTGGACGGGCCTTCTCACCTTTATAATTCTAAGCTGCTTCTTGATATTAACATCGGCGAAGCACTTTCAAAATACTACAGCGTTCAATACCCGTACTTACCAAACTATTGCTCACACGTATTCACAGGGATTTTACTGAACTTTTTTGATCCACTTATAGCTGAGAAAATACTTATAAGTTCAATTCTGATCTTGCTGACTTTTTCTACTCGCCATTTGGTTTTAGTTATGCGTGGAGACTTTGGCTATTTTACGTTCTTGATTTTTTTGTTGCCGTTCAATAAACTTCTTCAAAACGGGTTTTATAATTTTATAGCAGCATTTGCTTTCATGAATTTCGCCATGGTGATATTTTTTAAATACAAAAACACACAAGGTAAAATATCGGGAGTAATATATGCTACGTTAAATGGAGTTCTGTTATATTATTCTAATCTACTTGTTTTCGCATTAACGTTCCTGATAATCACAATTTGGAGTTTTGTGCATTACAATTCAAGTGAAAAATTAAAATTAAAGAACTTCATCTATCTCTTGACCTTTCTACCAGGACTTGTGATGGGAATATTTTTTTTGAGCTCTACTTCTATTTCAAACTACAACTACGATATGTCGCAATTTGATAAGGTTATCAGTTTGATTTGTTTTGATATAGGTGCTACTTTTGATACACAAAATGAAATACCATATACAAGCCTCATAACAATACTGTTATGTTTTTCAATGGGATTTATTGCTGGCGGAAGAAGGGTTTTCTTGCGCAAATTGAAACAACTATTCAGTATAAATATATTTTTAGTTGTGTCTTTATGTAGCATTTTCTTGGTATTTATTAGCAAAGACGGGGATTTTGGCGGTATGTTTTCTCGTCGACTATTTTTCATCATTTTTTATTTTGCTATTCTCTGGATTATTATAAAACTTGAGTGGAAAATGTTGTTTTTTGCTGGTTCATTGATCATTTGTTTTGTCGTATTTTTAAACTTAATGTTAGTAAGAAGTAAGATGTTCAAAGAAGCTGAGCCAGTTGTAAGAAGTGTGATTGAAACAGGAAAGTATATACCTGATCATTCTCTGGTACATTCTATTAACCTGTCTCATATGTGGTATGAACAACATTATTCTAGTTATTTGGGAATATACAATTCGCCTGTTCTGATGGATAATTATGAGGCCGTGCTCCGGTGGTTTCCAATAGTGTGGAAAAAGGACCTTTTGTATTATTTACTCTCTGTTCAAAATAATATCATTGACGAGAATACACCTGATTACGTTTATGTTTTCGGAGACATCAAGCGTTTCAAGGAAGAAGGGTATTTGCCAACCCAGCAATTTATTGAATCGAATTGCGAACTTGTATACCAGTCTGAGAATGCCTTAAATCATCTCTATAAGGTCAATAAATTCAAACAGGATTTGAATTAGAATAAACTTAGTATTAGAAAAAGAGACCAAGCAGTGAAATAATGTTATTCAACTCCCTCCATTTTCTTTTTTTTCTCCCACTGGTTGTAAGCCTGTATTATTTCACGGCGCACAATTATCGCTGGATCCTCATTTTTATCGCGAGCTGTTACTTCTATATGGCCTTTGTGCCAAAGTATATTCTCGTGCTCTTTCTGATCATTCTGATCGATTATATTTCGGCACTCACCATAGAGCAGGTACAGGGAAAGCTGAAGCGCTTTTATCTTTTGGCCAGCCTGAGCTCGAACATTCTTTTGCTGGCCTTCTTCAAGTACTTCAATTTCCTGAACGACAATCTTGAATTTGTATTCAGTTTTTTCGGAAAAGAATACCACAGGGTTAATCTCGATATTATCCTGCCAATTGGTCTGTCCTTCCACACCTTTCAGTCCATGAGTTACACCATAGAAGTATACAGGGGCAGGCAAAAGGCCGAAAGACACCTGGGATATTTTGCCAATTATGTGCTCTTTTTCCCGCAAATGGTAGCCGGACCAATTGAGCGGTATGCCTCTCTTGGTCAGGAACTGAAAGCCGTTCATGTACCCGTTTACACCAACATAACAAATGGTTTAAAGCTGGTTTTCTTTGGCTTGTTTGTGAAGATGACCATAGCCGACAATCTCGCACCATTCGTAAACGATATTTTTGCCGCCCCGGAAAAACACAGTTCACTCGATGTTCTGGGCGCGATATTCGCCTTCTCCTTTCAGATTTATGCCGACTTCTTCAGCTATTCTACTATTGCACTGGGCGCTGCCAGAATGCTTGGAATAACCATCATGGATAACTTTAAAACGCCATACCTGTCGAAAAGTGTTTCGGAATTCTGGACCCGATGGCACATTTCACTGAGCACCTGGTTTCGCGATTATCTGTATATCCCTTTGGGTGGAAACCGTGTGAAAGTTCCGCGCTGGGCCCTAAACATCATGATCGTGTTTATGGTTAGTGGTCTTTGGCACGGTGCAAACTGGACCTTTGTAGTTTGGGGTGCCTTACATGGTTTGATGCTTTTACTCGAACGCTTCAGTTCACGCCTGTTTAGATTCGAGATCAAACCGGGCTGGTCGTTTTTGAACGTTCTGCTATGTGCAAAGACCTTTCTGATCACCTCTTTTATTTGGGTGTTTTTCAGGGCAGAATCATTTCAGCAGGCAGGAGATGTTTTCAGGGCGCTGTTAAACAGGTGGGACACCGACAGCTATTACGTGATGCTGGTTAAAGTGGGAAGCATTGGTGTGCTTATGGCACTTCTTGATATCTTCCTTTACGGTTCGAGATTCGAATCCAGAATGAACACTTTGCCTGTATTACCGCGCTGGTCTATTTACTTTATCCTTTTTGGCGGCTTGCTAATGTTTGCCGGGATACAGAAATTTAATTTCATTTATTTCCAGTTCTGATGTTAAGGCGCGTGACGATAAGGTTGGTTTTGGTTTTGATATTCTTTGTTGTACTAGACCGTGTATACACCTACACATTGTTTCCCCGTGACATGGAAAACCTGAGTCCGGAGATACTGGAGATCAGAAAAACGCAGGCGGAAACAGATTTGTACTATTTTGCCGAGTCCTCCAATTTTAGCACAAAGAAAGGGGATTCTATACAAAACTCGATTTCAGAGATCAGTCATTTGTTCTTTCCCAGGCTCAAATTTACGGCCATCAACAAACCCGCTTCGCATGCAGGTACCTTTCTGAAATGGTTGAATGAGATCGATCCTTCGGAATCAAAACTCAAAGCGCTAGTGGTTACACTAAACATGCGCTCCTTCAATGCGGCCTGGATACATTCTAAAATGGAGGCACAGTTGCAGGAGTCTCTTGTGTTTACATATCCTTTTCCGAATCTGTTCAACAGGTTTCTGCTTTCGCTCAAAATATTTGACAACATTACCGAGCAGCAAAGAGACAAATTGCTTCGTGCTGAGTGGCAGAATGAAAAAATCAGTTTACCCCATCCTTCTAAGTACAAAACCGTTTTGGATTGGGATTTTGCCATGGCACACGGCGGTCACCTGAAATCAGATGGTACCTGGGATGTTGCCAAAAGCACACTGGCATGCCATTATATAAAGGCCTATGCATTAACAATCCGGGAAGACAACCCCCGCATAAAAGACTTTGACAACATCGTTCAGTGGTGCGAGAAAAATAGAATAAAATTGTACCTTAACCTCATGGCCGAGAATGTCCAGTATGCCGATAGTCTTGTTGGAAAGGACCTGGTGTACTTGATGCACAGAAACAGAGATTTCCTCATGAAAAGATACAACAAAGGCATCTGTTCCGTAGTAGACAATATGGATCTTGTGCCGGGAAAGGAATTTACGGATCAGGACTGGACAACTGAACATTATGGGTACAAAGGCCGGATGATAGTTGGAAAGAATCTGGCGAAACACCTGAAACAACAATTCAACAACTATTACTATAACGCGTATTGATCATGCTCGACAAAACAGGAATCGCAAAACGGATTGCAAAGGAAGTTAAAGATGGAATGTTCGTCAACCTGGGTATTGGTATACCTACACTGGTGGCCAATTATATTCCGGAAGGTTTTAATGTGGTACTGCAATCGGAGAATGGAATACTGGGTATGGGCCCATTCCCTTATGAAGGTGAAGAAGACGCCGACCTTATCAACGCCGGTAAACAAACCATTACCTTGCTGAAAGGGAGCAGCATATTTGACAGCGCCATGAGTTTTGGCATGATTCGTTCTCAGAAAGTTGACCTTACCATTTTAGGTGCCATGGAAGTTAGCGAGCAGGGCGATATAGCCAACTGGAAGATCCCGGGTAAAATGGTGAAAGGAATGGGTGGCGCCATGGATCTTGTGGCCAGCGCCAAAAACATAATCGTTGCCATGCAGCAGGTGAACAAGGCTGGACAGTCTAAATTTCTGACTAAATGCGAACTCCCCCTCACGGGTGTAAAGTGCGTGAAAAAAATTGTCACAGAACTGGGTGTTTACGATATCATTCCTGAAGGCGGATTCAGGCTGCTTGAGAGGGCGCCGGGTATAAGCATTGAACAGATCAGACAAGCGACAGCAGGTAAATTGATTATTGACCGGGAAGTGCCTGAAATGACTGTTTAACATGAAGAGAACAAACGCGCTTGTTTTCCTTCTTTGTATGTTTAGCCTGATTTCGTGCAGGCAGACTTCAGTTCCGGTGCGTGAAGAATTCCTGATACCCGCCGTCAGTCCTTACCACATGCAAGACACGGTGATATATGATTCTCTCAACCATCTCAGCTTTTCCAGATTACGACACGCTTCTGATATGGGAATGTACTGGCATTTTGAAATGCCTGAGGAGATGCAGGGAAAAGACTACGATCTGGTGTTTGAAGGCCGTGTCAGAAGCAACTATGTGCAATCCAAAGGTGTATTGGTCTTCACGGCTTACGATATGCACAAAGCTCAGGTTTGCTGGTGGACTTTGCCTTTATCTCCACACATTGAGAAGCTGAACGAATGGAATGCATTCAGGGATTCACTGCGCCTTACCGGCTGGATCAACGGGGCGCATTACTCCACGATCAGGGTTTTTCCGTTCCTCGGCGACTCCAAACAGGAACATCTGGACTTCGATACACTCAAGATTACTCTTAAACAACGGCAGGAACTTTGATGCAGGCGATTTTGGAAAATGTAAAATTGTGGAACAGCAGGCAACGTATATGGCTGGAAAAGTTTGCTATTCAAAAACCCTTGGCCGGAAAACTGATCACCCTGCTGCTTTTTCTATTCGCCATCAATTGGTTTTACGACTATGTCGGCATGTATGCTTATATTAATGTAAGACCCTGCTCAATTCATTCATCTGCACAATGCCAGAGAGCTTCCATTGCTCTGAATTATTACGAAACTTCCATGGATTTTTTCAAACCCAGGGTACAAAAGTACTCGGAGATGGGTGGCGTAACCGGTGTGGAATTCCCCATCATGTACTATGCCGACGCTTTGATCTACAAGTGTTTTGGATTTCATGAAAACTACGCGCGCCTGTTCAGTTTGCTGGTGGTTTCGTTCGGCTTACTGATGTTTTATCTACTGGCGGCAAGATGGCTGAATAACCGCATTTTCGCCATGTTTGTTGTGCTCTCGGGAGCCGCTTCACCGGCATTTCTGTTTTATACGCCCAATTTTATGCCAGATGCTCCGAGTGTGGCGCTTGTTCTGGCTTCCTGGTATTATTTTTTCAGGTATTACCGGAATCCAAAAGAAAAATACCTTCTGGCCTTTTTTGTTTTCGCCTGCCTCGCAGCCCTTATCAAAGTAGTGGCGCTGATCTCAGTTATCGCCTTACTTTGTATTTTGATCCTTGATCGGATAGGATTCTATAAAACTGCCGAACAAAATCGCATCTTTAAAAAACCCTGGCGGGTTCTGACTCAGGCTGTTATTTGTATCCTGCTTGTCTTGTTGTGGTACACCTATGCCAACTGGCTTGCAAAAGCTTATCACAATGAGACTTTTTCATTAAAACCCGAAATGGGTGATGAAGGCACATGGAACGCTTTGGTTCAGAATGTTAAGCAACTTTGGCTTTATCATTATTATGCCTACGAATCCTATGTGCTGATGGGTATTTCAGTCCTGGTACTCCTGGTATTTGCCAGATATGTCAGCCGCTTGCTTTTTTCTATCACTTTGCTTTTTTTCCTGGGAAATCTTGCGTTTGTGTTTTTCTTTCTGAACCAATTCATCAACCACGACTATTATATTATTTCAATTCTGCCCCTGGTGTTTTTTCTGTTCCTTACCATGGCGGATGCCTTGTTGCGATTTTCAAACGTATATTTTCTGGCCTTGAGACCCATCTTGTTTCTTTTGATCTTGTTCAATTTTAAGGAAGCCGCACTGAATTGCAGGAGAAATTACGAAAACCGGTACAGCAATGAGATTTATTACTGGGCAGGGGATTTCAGGCCCTATTTTGATCTTGAACCAAGACTGAGGGCTGCAGGTATCAAGCGAACGGATCTCACCATCAGTGGATTTGATGATACTTTCTGCAGCAGTTTGTATCTGATGAACCAGATTGGCATACCAATCTCCACGGCGCACGATAGTTTGAAAATCAAGGAACTGATTCAATGGGAGAAAAGCAAGTACCTGATATTAAATGACACGGGCAGGTTCAGAAGTGTTTACCCCTACCACTTTGCTTCTGAAATTGTGCTCACACACCGTGGATTAACAGTATACAGACTCAAACATTAAGCCATAACTATTGCCCGGTTCCGTAGAAATAGTATTGCCATGTTATAATCCACCTAATGACTGGTTTGCAGAGCTGCTGAAGTTTTACAACCATGCCCGGCAGAAAGTACATGTTCACTTTATTCTTGTGAACGACGGCTCAACCAATCTCGAATTCGAGAAGGCCTTACCATTACTGGAAAAGGAGAAAGTACCCTTCCGCTTTATCAGTTATACTGCAAACATGGGGAAGGGTTATGCGTTGCGAAAAGGTGTTGAAGCCTCATCTATGGACCAAATTGTATACACGGATGTGGATTTCCCATTTACCAATGATAGCATGATGAGGGTTATTGAACTCATACAGACCGGAGACGCTGATGTGATTGCCGGAGACAGAGACAGTACATATTACAGGCATTCAATGAGCGGATTCAGAAAAATACTCTCAAAGGCCTTCAGATTTATTCTCAGGGTTTTTCTTAGAATGACGATTACAGATACTCAGTGTGGACTTAAAGCGTTTAACCAGAAAGGAAAACAAGAGTTTTTAAAGACAAGGATAAACAGATATTTATTCGATTTCGAGTTTATTTACAGATGTTCCAAAACTGGGGAAATTAAAGTGAGGCCGGTTCCCGTAGAACTGAAGACAGGTGTTCGTTTTAGTAAAATGCGTCTGAAAGTGCTGGCCCAGGAAACTGTGAATTTGTTCTCAGTTATCCTGCTTCGCAAAGTTTGAGTGAACCGGAAAGTTGTTCAGGAGCGTATCGGTTTTCTGTATAAGGCGCACACTGGTGCCGACCGGGCGAAGCAGAAAGTGAGATACCCGGTATTCAATATTTTCTCCGCCTTTGATCATGAATTCATACCGCGCGTGCCGTTCTAACTCAACGTATCTTTCCAGAACGCCAAACTGCTCGTAAAAAGCTGACTGCAGTTTAAAAGGCAGCATGTCCTGCCATATGTATTCTTTTCCTTTCTGTTTGGTGATGATAAATCCAGCTCCCATTTCGTGAAACGTGAGACCTGAAGGATAAAAGTGTATGCTCACAACATATTGACCCGAAGGAATTTTATTGGAATCCAGAACGTAAGCCATTTCATAATTCATAAAATTGGCTTTGGTGTATGGACTCCCTTTCTTATTTGGAATGCAGATCAGACCAATGCTGTCCAATTTGCTGATAGAATCACCATTCAAAGTGAAAATGTTTTGATCCAAAACGGGTTGCAGCAATTCTCTTTTGCTGAAAAAACCAAATTGTACAGAATCATTCCTTGCCTGAAATTTTAATTTGGAAGCCATGCGTTCCTCATCTGGCAAAAGCGATTCATTGGTTTTGAAGACCAACAGGGGACGATCGTTGAGGAATTTCCAATAAGGGTTGTCTTTGTTATAACAATTCAACAGATTAATACCTGCTTTGGTTTCAGAAATTGAAGAGCGCGATGAGTATGAACTCAGGATCGGCACTCCTGTGTGATAAGAATATAAAGTAGAAACGATCAACGGAAAGGCACACGTGCTGCGGTCGTATACTTCTGAACCAAGGAAAAAAGTCGGTAGAGGTAAGATGGCCTGCACAGATTTATGCTGCATATTTCGTATGATACTTTTTTCCTGATTGTTCAGAAGTGCAGGATTAAAAAAGTTTCTGTCATGCCAATACGCATCCCCGTACATTGTGAAATAATACCGGGCCTCCACAGCATGACTTGCCAGAAATGTAAAACTCAGCAGGATCATAATCCCGCGCAGCAATTTCGGTTTAAGACGGCTTTCAAGCCCCTTATACAGAAGGGCAAACAAAAGCATAGGTAGAGAGAAATAAAGAAACCAACTGAACCGACCCATGGCTCTGAACTGGTTGAGTGCAGGAATTTTGAGGTGCAACAAGTCCAGAACTTGCAGGTGCAAACCCACAGAAAGGAAAAGAAAAACCAAAGAGCTCAGAAAAATACTGAGTAATCCTTTATGAACAAGGTTCTTCCTGTAAAGAAAGGGAAGTGCTGAAATGCAGGGTACAGCGAGAGCAAGGGTGGCAAGGCCCAGGTAACAATAACCTTCAAAATGAGCCGGTTCAGATTGAACAAGCGATTCAAGAAATTTCTTAAAAGGTCCGAAAAAGGGGACAAAGAAACTGGCCCTGTTGCTAATGAATTCTGCATTACCAAAAGGTTCAGTCGTGCGATCTGGATGCTCATCGCTGAAGTGCATAATCACCTGAAACAACAATACAGGAAGAATACCGGTAATAAGACTGCTCAGCAACTCTTTAAGAAAAATAGACCGGTCGAATAACCCATATGCGAACAAGGCGGATAAACTAAAAAGTGAAAATCCCAGTCCGTAATACGGATGAATAAAAAACAAAGCGAAGTTGAAAAGAAATATCAGGCTTAACCTGTAATAACTTTTATTCTCCCAATATCTGAAGAGCAGGAGAAACAATAACGGGATCAGGCAATTGTATGCAAGTGCATAATGCCCTGCATAGAGTCTGTAAAACTGCGGGGAAAGAAAACTAACTGCAAGAGACACCGGTATCAAAACGTATGGGGGCAAATCAATTCTTTTCAGTAAAAGATAGATCAATGAAGGTGTGATGAAATAGGACAGCCAGATCAAAACGTGTAAAATCCCGATCAAGTAGTTGTGTGTGAATGGCAGGAGATGCAGAAGGCTGCTCA
>DAOMFS010000028.1:0-36324 GCA_035429925.1 Bacteroidia bacterium
TTAAATATTAACTTAGATGAACGAACCTTTGGTCCAAGGATTGGGGAGTATTACACTATTACTTTTCATACTACATTTAGTTACTAGCTTTGTTTGGACCTGATTCTACTTATGAAGTTAATCATTTCTATATTAGTTTTTTTAATTCTTACCTATTCATCATTTTCCCAATCATTTAACTGGGCTTTTACTGTTGGGGGTAAGAGTGATGATGGTGCTATTTCTGTGCTTTCTGATGCGCATGGGAACCTTTATACACTAGGTTATTTTAGAGATACTGTTGATTTTGATATTGGCCCTCCAGTTTATAATCATGTTGCACAAAGCCCATACTATCCAGGAGATATTTTTCTTATTGTAACAGACTCGTTGGGTAATTACAAATGGTCAAAGCAAATTGGCGGACCAGGTGCAATTGCTGCTTCTAGTATGGCTATGGATGGAGAGATGTCCATCTATATTATTGGTCAATTTGTTGCACCTATAGATTTTGATCCAGGTCCTTCTGTCGCCAACCTACCCTATTCAGGAAATGGCGCCAATCTCTTTTTAATAAAATTAGATTCTCTTGGGAATTACGTTTGGGGGAAATCATTAGGTGGAATAGGCACACAAGTTTCGGGTACTGAAATTTCTTTGGGAGCAGGAGGTTCACTTTATTTCACAGGGAGTTTTTGCACTTATGGATTTTCACCTTTAGATTTTGATCCTGGACCAGGAACCTCTATATTAAGTTCTGGGTTTTATGCTAATCCATTCGTCTGCAAATGGGATACAGCTGGTAATTTTATCTGGGCAAAGGGGTTTGTAGCCCCACCTAATAGCGGTATTTCTGGAGGTGGTAAATCAGTGAAAGAAGATTCGTTTGGAAATGTGTTTACTCTTGGGTCTTTTGAAAGCTCTGCTACACAGCAAATAGACTTTGACCCTGGCCCTGGCGTCTTTACACTTTCTTCAATTGGAATGGAAGATGTTTTTATATCAAAATTAGACATAAATGGAAGTTTTATCTGGGCAAAAAGTTTTGGGAGTACTGGAAGGGAGCTTCCTTCTTTTTTGCAACTGGATAATAGCGGCAATATTTTTGTTAACGGCTCCTTTCAGAACAATTGTGATTTCGATCCGGGATCCAATGTTCTTAACATTAGTTCAAATGGTGATTTTGATATCTTTCTTTCTAAGTTAAACCCACTGGGAGGTATTATTTGGTGTAAGACTTTTGGAGGAATTGGCACTGACTATGGAAAACACTTTTCAATTGATGATAGTAGCAATGTTATTTCAATTGGTGTATTTACGTCTACAGTTGATTTAGATTCTGGACCAAACACTTGTATTTACAATTGTACCGGAGTTGTTAATTCTTACATTTTAAAATTAGATTCAACAGGTTCTTTTAAATGGGCTCGACAACTCAAAGGAATTAATCTGAATAGTTCTTTCAGTGGCAATTTTGTTTCAGTAAATGAGAAGAATAGTGTTTATATTTCTGGTTTGTACAATGGGGCAGTGGATATAAATCCAGACTTTCAACAAAATATAATTTTGCCTTTTGGTGGGGATGAGGCATTTGTTTTGAAATTGGGAAAGTGTTTTATAAATATTCAAACCGACTTTAGTCCAGTGATTTGTAAATATGAATGTGTTTCACTTAACGTTATAGGTGCAATTAATTACACGTGGATGCCTGGATCAGTTACAAGTCAATCGTATAACGTTTGCCCATTAACTACTTCAACATATACAGTAATTGGTGCCCTTGGTGAATCTTGTAAAAGCGTAGATACTGTTGTCGTTACTGTGGAGAATTGTACATCAATAAACGAGGATGAGTTAAACAATAACGTTCATTTAGTTTCTCCTAATCCATCAGAAGGCAAAATTACAGTGAATTTAGACTATGCATTTATTGGAACAATAACTATTTGGGATATTTTAGGCAGAGCCATTCTTACAAAAAGAATTGATTCTATAAACGAATATGAAATTAATCTCGAAAATGTAAATAACGGGGTGTTTGTTCTTCAACTAAATGATGAAAAAGGCAATTTAATAGCTAAAGAGAAATTAATTGTAGAGGTTAAATGATAATTTTTAAATTTTGAAGTATTTGTTCAGAATAGTCAACTTTTCTCCTCCCACACCGCGCAAAGGTTCACTATACTCATCACGGCTTTCTCCATGTCCTGCACACTCACCCATTCCTGCTTACTATGAAAAGCGTGTTCTCCCGCGAACATATTCGGACAAGGCAGACCCATATAAGACAACCTTGAACCATCAGTTCCCCCGCGTATGCTGCTGAGCACAGGCTTCACGCCAGAGCGTTCAATGGCCAGCAGGGCGTAATCCACCACCTGAGGGCATTTGTCCAACACCTGCTTCATGTTACGGTACTGTTCACTCACTTTAAATTCATAGGCGCATTTGTTGTAATTGGCAAGCACCTTCACGGTGATCTGTCGGAGTTCTTCTTCCAACTGGTGAAGGGTATCGGTATCGAATGCGCGGATGATGAATTTGATCTCTACTTCATCCAGTCCGCCCTGTATGGAAACAGGATGCATAAAAGGCTGTTTCTTCTCTGTGCGCTCAGGTGATTTTTCCGGGGGGAGTTTGCCGAGTATTTCTCCGGCTATTTTCATGGCGTGTTGCATTTTGTCTTTTGCAAAACCAGGGTGGGTTGGAAAACCTTTTATTTTTAGGCTCACCCCATCGGCACTGAAAGTTTCATTTTCCAGATGACCCAGTGTTTCTCCGTCAACCGTATACCCGAATTCGGCTCCAAGTTTTTTGATGTTCACTTTATCCGCGCCACGGCCGATCTCCTCGTCGGGGGTGAACAGAATGCGGATCTTGCCATGTTTTACCTCTGGATGTTTCATCAGATATTCTGCGGCATCCATGATTTCGGCTACCCCAGCTTTGTTATCTGCACCCAGCAGAGTTGTGCCATCGCTGCTGATGATGTCCGATCCGATCTGTTCTTTTAGTGCGGAATGTTCGCTTAAACGTATCACCTGCGACACGTCTCCGGGCAAAATCAAATCCTGGCCCTTGTAGTTTTTGTGAATAACGGGTTTCACATTTTCGCCGCTGCAATCGGGTGAAGTGTCGACATGTGAGCAAAAGCAAATGACCGGGACATCTTTACTGGTATTGCTTTTTATGCTTGCATACACATAACCGTGTTCGTCTAGCTCGGCATCTTCAATGCCCATGTCTTTCAGTTCCTGAACCAAAAGACGAGAGAGGTCTTTTTGTTTTTCGGTACTGGGACAAGTTTGAGAATTGGGATCGGATTGTGTATCGATCTTTGCGTATCGTATAAACCGCTCGGTTACTGTGAAATTGTAATTTGAAAAATCCATAGGTTTTTCAAATATAAAGAAATGATCATTAGGGCTGCTTTTAAAACAATTCCGGCGTGTTATTGGAACGGCATTCTGCCAGATTTGATTTCGCTGATGATAAGGAAAAGCCCATTCAGTTTCCGTTAACCGGAAAGGCAGTAAGGTAGTAAGTTGGTATATGTTGAAAGCATTTGGTTGCCAGCCACCACTATGCTACACGCAATTGACTCAGCCTGGCACTGCTCAGTTTGTCGAGGGCATAATCCATGGTCACCGAAAATTGTTTCACCGGTTTCTCTTCCGAAGGCAGACTGTACATGATGTCGGTCATGATGGCTTCACAAATGCCTCGCAAACCACGGGCCCCCAGTTTAAACTCAATGGCCTTGTCTACAATCAGGTCAAGCACATTTTCATCAAAATCAATCTTTGTCCCCTCCATTTTGAAAAGTTGCTTGTATTGTTTGATGAGGGAATTTTTAGGTTCAGTCAGAATGGCTCTTAGCGCAGCCCGGTCAAGTGGTTTCAGGTAGGTAAGTACGGGCAAACGGCCAATAAGCTCAGGAATGAGTCCATAGGCTTTGAGGTCCTGAGGCGAAACATACTGCAGCAAATGGGCTTTGTCGATCTGATTTTTGTTTACTGAAGCTGAAAAGCCGACGGCCTGTGTGTTAAGGCGTTTGGCAATCTTTTTTTCAATGCCGTCAAAAGCGCCTCCGCAGATGAACAGAATGTTACGCGTATTCACCTGTATCATTTTAGCATCGGGATGCTTGCGTCCACCCTGCGGAGGCACATTCACCACAGTGCCTTCCAGTAATTTAAGCATGGCTTGCTGAACGCCTTCACCGCTGACATCGCGGGTAATGGAGGGGTTATCGCTTTTGCGGGCAATCTTGTCGATCTCATCTATGAACACAATGCCGCGCTCAGCAGCCGCCACATCGTAATCCGCGGCTTGCAAAAGTCTGGTTAGAATACTCTCCACATCTTCACCCACATAACCGGCCTCGGTAAGCACCGTGGCATCGGCAATACAAAAAGGTACGTGCAGCATATTGGCTATAGTACGTGCCAGGAGTGTTTTACCCGTGCCGGTTTCGCCCACCAGGATCAGATTGGACTTGTCGATCTCAACTTCTTCCCTGTTATTTTTCGCGGTGTGCGAAATGCGTTTAAAATGATTGTACACCGCCACACTCAGCACTTTTTTGGCTTCATCCTGCCCGATCACATATTCATCCAGCCTTTGTTTTATGGCCTGGGGTTTAAGCAGGGTCATGGCCTGTTGCAGTTGCTGCTTTTGTTCGCCCGCGCTTTCTTCCTTGATGATATTATAGGCTTGTTGTATGCAGGCGTCGCACACATGCCCGTTAATGCCTGCAATCAGGATCTTGCTTTCTTTCTTATCTCTCCCGCAAAGGGAACAGCGTATGCTGGTGTCTTTTGCCATTTCAGTTATGCAAAGGTATAAAATTCAGTTTAAGCTTTCACGTTCACTGTGCCTGGTGTTTGGGCCTGCCCCATGTGCCGGTCCTAAACGTCTGCCCGGTCAACCGGCACATGGGTCGGGCTGCTCCAGGCTTCGCTTCGCTCCGGCTTTTTTTAATCTGGGCTTCGCCTCAGATTAAAAAAGAGCTGAACCTTTCGCATCCCTCAGGCAAACATCCTGTATTCTAAGCGCGTTCATAGGCAAAGGTCTGCTCCTCACATGAAACCCAGCTCCAGCTGTGCCACTTCGCTCATCATGTCCTTTTCCCAGGGTGGCTCAAAGGTTAGTTTGAGTTCAGCTGAGGCAATTCCGGGAAGCAATTTGAGCTTGTTTTCAACTTCAGCGGGCAGGCTCTCCGCAACAGGACAATTGGGGGAGGTGAGTGTCATCACCACTTTAAGATGGTTTTGCTCATCAAGATGTAACTCATATATGAGCCCCAGTTCCCAAATATCAACAGGAATCTCCGGATCGAAACAGGTTTTTATCTCGTCGATCACTTTTTGCATGAGCTCGGTGTTTTTGCTTACTATAATGGCCGGCATGAGTATGGTGTTAGATTGTGGCTTGGGTATTTAGTTACAGGTTTCAGGTTACAGGTTGCAGGTTGCAGGTTAGAGGTTTCAGGTTTTGGTTTATGGATAGTGTGTTTTTGTACTAATTGTTTGTACGGGTAAATTTCAACGACTCTTGTTTCATGCGCTGTATCATGCTGAGCAGGCCATTGGCCCGGGTTGGACTCAAGTGTTCTTTTAGCCCGATGCGGTCAATAAATTTCAATTCTGCCTTCACGATGTCTTCCGGCAGCTGATCAGAAAGTACTCTTACCATCAGGGCTACCAGACCTTTGGTAATGATCGCGTCGCTGTCGGCGGTAAAAATCACTTTTCCGTCCCTGAATTCACTGTTCAGCCATACCCTGCTTTGACAGCCTTTGATCAGGCGATCCTCTGTTTTCAGGGAAGGGTTAATCAAAGGCAAGTTCTTACCCAGGTCAATCAGGTACTCGTACTTCGACTCCCAATCCGAACCGAAGACCTCGAATTCCTGAGTGATATCTTCTTCTATTTGCTGGATATTCATGTGTTATAGTGAGGACAGGTTTTGGTTGGAGTGGATTGTTTGGTTTTAAGTCTTGAGTCGTTAGTCCTTAGTCTTGAGTCGATAGTCCTTAGTCTTGAGTCGATAGTCCTTAGTCTTGAGTCGATAGTCCTTAGTCTTGAGTCGATAGTCTTTAGTCTTGAGTCGATAGTCTTTAGTCTTGAGTCGATAGTCTTTAGTCTTGAGTCGATAGTCCTTAGTCTTGAGTCGATAGTCCTTAGTCCTAGGTCTAGAGTCTTGAGTCCTTAGTCTTGAGTCTTGAGTCTATTGGCTTTGTGTTTGGGTGAATTGAGGTATTGCGTTTTTTCGTTCTTTCTTTTTTTAAATAATTGATCAAGCCACTTAGTATCTTGCTTATTTCATCGCATTCCGATAATAATTCATTCAATAGTTTCACAGTAATGTAATCCACCTCTTTCGCCAGATAAAGATGTGATTTTAATTCCGCCAATGATCCCTTAGAAATATTCAGAAAACGTACAAATTCTTTATCGGTTTTTCTTTCATAACCCTCAGCAATGTTTGCCATGATAGATACCGAGCTTCTGCGTGCCTGTTCCCTTAAGCCAATATCCTTTGACAAAGTCCCGGTGGAAGAGATTTTGTAAATTTTTTTGCTAAGGTCTCTGGCTTTCTGCCAGGCCACAATATCTTCAAATCTTTTTATGCTTGCCAATCAATTTATTTTATAAGGTTTCCAACTATAACTATTAAATCCCTCCTTTCGACTCCCGACTTTCGACTCCCGACTCCCGACTTTCGACTCCCGACTCCCGACTCCCGACTCCCAACTCTCGACTTTCGACTCCCGACTCTCGACTCTCGACTCTCGACTCTCGACTCTCGACTTTCGACTCTCGACTTTCGACTTTCGACTCTCGACTCCCGACTCTCGACTTTCGACTCCCGACTCTCGACTTTCGACTCTCGACTTTCGACTCCCAACTCCAACCAATCTCTTCTAATTCAACAACTGAATACAGCGCCGCAATTTTTCCATAAAATAATCCACTTCCTCCAATGTATTGTATACAGCAAAGGACATTCTAACGGTTCCCTGAATTCCTAAACTTTGCATCAAGGGTTGTGTGCAATGGTGTCCGGTTCGTACCGCAATACCATATTTGTCCAGTAGTGTACCAACATCAAACGGGTGCTGTCCTTTTACATTAAATGAAATCACGCCGGCCTTGTGTTCTGAAGAGCCGTAAAGTTCGATTTCCGGAATCTGTTTCAGCCCGCTCAATGCATGGTTCAACAATTGTTCTTCATGCCTTTGTATATTCTCTATTCCGCATGCCCTGATAAAATGTATAGCTTCTGAAAAACCTATAGCCCCGGCAATATCCGGTGTACCCGCTTCAAACCGCAGAGCACCCTCTGCATATTCGGTCTTCTCAAAGCTCACCGTTTTTATAGTGCCGCCTCCCGTACGGGTCTGCGGCAGATCCTTCATCCACTTTTCGCTGAGGCAGAGCAGGCCAATTCCCGTAGGTCCATACATTTTATGCGCGCTGCAAACAAAAAAATCTGCGCCAAGATCGAATAGATCGACTTTCATGTGCGGTGCAGACTGCGCCCCGTCAATCAAAACCGGAATTCCTGCTTTTTTAGCCCGGGCACATATCGCCTTCACATCACTCACGTTTCCGAGTGTATTCGACACCTGGGCTAGGGCGATGAGTTTGGTTTTAGGGCCGATTTGTGAAGCCAGGTATTCAAGGTCCAGTTCCTGGTTTGATTTAAGCGGAATGATCTTCAGATGACCTCCGTTTTCCTGCGCCCAGAGCTGCCAGGGTAATATATTGGAATGGTGCTCGTAAACCGTGAGTATAATTTCGTCACCTGGTTTTAAATGTTTTTTAGCGAGTCCCTGGGCTACCAGATTTATAGAATCTGTTGTGCCCGCTGTGAAGATGATCTGCTGTTCGTTCGACAGTCCAAAATAGTTCGCGATGTTCTTGCGCGCTGATTCATAGGCCTGGGTGGCTTCCCGACTAAGTGTATGAACCCCGCGGTGGATGTTGGCGTTGTGTTGACGGTAGAATTCCGAAATGGCATCAATGACCTTCAGGGGCTTTTGTGTGGTGGCCCCGTTGTCAAAGTATACTAAAGGATTTCCATTCACCTGGCGTTGGAGAATGGGAAACTCTTTTCGGATATGCTGAAGGTCAAACAACATGCAAGTGTTCCATGAACTGTTCACCCACCAGGTTTCTGATAGCTTCCGATTCTATGGAATCTATTACTTCCTGTGCGAAGGCCTGTAGCAGCAATTTTCTGGCGCTTTGCTCAGAGATGCCCCTGCTCCGGAGATAAAACAATGCAGTTTCGTCGATGCGCCCGGTAGAGGTGCCATGTGAGCATTTTACATCGTTGGCGTAAATCTCAAGTTGTGGCTTGGCATTGATGCCGGCCTCGTCACTCAACAAAATATTCTTGCTGCTTTGGTAGGCATTGGTTTTTTGAGCGTCTTTGCGCACATATATTTTGCCATTGAACACTGCAGTGCTTTTATCATCGCCAATTCCTTTGTAAAGTTCATTGCTCTGACAATCCGGAACCTGATGATCCATCAGCGTGTGGTTGTCGATCAGTTGATTGTTTTTGCCGTAAAAGAGACCATACAAATGCGCGGCTGATTCTTTTCCGCCAAGCACCACATTGTGGTTGTTGCGGATTAACTGGGCACCACTGGAGAAGGTACAACATGTGTATTCTGACTGTGGAGCCAGAAGTGCCTGTGTGCTGTTTACAGTGTAAGAATCCGGAAATCCGATTTGCAGGTGCACAGCTCTTAGTTTGGTGTTGCGCTCGAGCAAACGTTCGCTCAACAGGTTGCTGAAGACCTTTCCTGTGCCGGTGAAACGCTGTTCTTCAACCAGCTCAGCAAGGGCGCCTTCTTCCAGATGGAGCACATAGCGGCTGTTCAGTATATAATCACCTTCATGACCAAGAAGGTTCAGCACACGAATTGGTTTAGCGGGTGTTTTTTTGGATTTTACTTTTATGTACGCGCCATCGCCTGTAAAAGCCGTGTTCAGGGCTATAAAGGCATCCTGCTCAACCCTGGCGATATACGCCAGATGCGCAAGTTCGTTTGGCCCGAGCGCTGAAAACGCTTTTACGTCCACAACATCTGAGGGTATGGCATCACTCAGATCAGGCGCATATCTGCCATTTAAAAGCACTATGGTCAGGTACAAAGGGGATCTAAATGCCGAAGTCTCTGCCTGCTGAATTGATTTCTGTTTGCAATTGGAGAATTCACGGCGCAATATGGCTTCCATGTTGCAGTACTTGTACTCTTCATGAGACTTCCCCGGTATACCTTTGTTTTCAAGATATGCAAGGGCTCTGGCCAGAATCTCGTTGTTGATAAAGGGCACTTTTGCCGATGAGCGGCTGAGCGAATCGAGCAGAATTTGGGTGGTAGCGGTTTTCTCGGCAATCATAGGTTCAATCCGGCCGCTCAGAGGGCCTGTTCTTTTTCAAATTGCTTTTTAATTTCATCGTAGCCCTTTGCTTCCAGTTCCAGGGCCAGTTCCTTTCCTCCGGATTTTACGATTCGGCCATTATAGAGGATGTGCACAAAGTCAGGCACAATGTAATCCAATAACCGCTGGTAGTGTGTGATCACCAGGAATGCATTTTCCTTATTCCGCAAGGCGTTCACGCCCCTGGCTACAATTTTAAGGGCGTCGATGTCCAGGCCGCTGTCGGTTTCATCCAAAATGGCCAGTTTGGGTTCCAGCATGGCCATCTGGAATATCTCGTTGCGTTTCTTTTCTCCCCCGCTGAATCCCTCGTTTACACTTCTGTTGGCAAGATGCGCATCGAGCTCCACTAATTTTTGTTTTTCCTTTAACAGGGCCAGAAAGTCTTTCGCCGGCATGGCCTCCAATCCCTTGTATGCCCTGATTTCATTAATAGCTGTTTTGAGGAAGTTGATGTTGCTCACGCCGGGTATTTCCACAGGATATTGAAATGCCAGAAACAAACCCTCCCTGGCCCGGTCTTCGGCTTCCATGTCGAGAAGATTCTTTCCGTTGAACAGCACTTCGCCTTCTGTTACTTCGTATTCGTTTTTTCCGGCGAGAACACTCGACAGTGTTGATTTTCCTGAACCATTTGGGCCCATGATGGCGTGGATCTCTCCTGCTTTAACATCCAGATTGATCCCCTTGAGGATCTGCTTTCCATCCACAGAGGCATGGAGATTCTTGATCGTGATCATTGTCATTCTTTGGTTTGATTGAAATCGTATAGTTTAACGGCGAAACGGCTCACCGAAAAGTTTTGTTTGTTCTTGTTCCAGATGTAAACACTCAGCCTGTCGCTTTTCTGAAAGTCAGCGTTCAGGTTGCTCGTGTAATGGTAGTGTTGATTCACACAACATTGATTTGATGGGGTTTCATTCAGTCTGAACTGCGTGTACGCTTTTGTTATTGTGCCTTCTTTGTTTCCGAGTGAAACACAAACCATGGCTTCGCTGCTTGAATTCACGGCGGGCTCACGCCGTGTTACATCAAGCTCCAGGAATAAGCGTTTAGACTGAACCCCCACACTATCAAATCGCGTGAGTACACCGAATTCTTTTCCAGTGTAATCAAACGCATGCTGAAGGCCGGCGTCACCAGACAACACAAGGCCTGGGTTGGATACAGCGTAAGGCGCATACTCGTTTGAACCTCCGAGACATCCCCTGTAAGCGTAGCCGGTTCTCATGAACACGTATTTCCATTTGTTGAAATTCATGCCCGACCTAAGCAGTATGCCTCTGCTGCTCTGATAAGAATATACCAGGTTGAGCATAAGAAAAAAGAGCGCCATAATCCAAAACGGATAACTGAAGCTTTTTATAGCCGGTATGGTATCCAGAAGTTTGGCGCCTGCGTAAGCAAAAACGGCGTAGTAGTCGACCAGTACACGGATTCCCAGGCCATCAAAATAGGTGTATGCGCTGTACGACGAGAAAAAATAGATCAGGAATAATATAAAACCTCCCAAAGCATAAAACCTGAAGCGGTTCTCCCTGAAAATTGAGATCAGTCCAAAAAGAAAAAGAAGACACATTGGGGTATAAATAAAAAAGCCTGCCTCAAAACCAAATAGCATTTCTTTCCAGTGTGGATGAAGCCAGTTAAAGCCATAAGGTGCATACCGGTTGCTGAAAAGTTTCTCCTCCTTCAGATACCAGGCGAATACCTGTAAAAGCGCGAAAATGGCCAGTATACCGAGGGCAGACAAAACCCGCTTCAAACCCAGATGATTTTTCAAGAAGGTTTTCATCTCCTCCAAACTCCTGAACAAAAAAGGCAGGGCCAGAAGCACCAGAATATTATTGGGTCTTATGAGTAAGACCATACCTAGTGACAAGACAGAAAGATAAAATGCATATTTTGATTGCCGGGAACGATACTGCGATGCATAGTACAGAAAGATGCTGATGAAACAGAAGGAATACACATGCGACATGCCCGGCTCAATGATGCTGTACTGGAAGAGGGTGGTGCCGAAATACAGGATCAATACTGTAAGCGCCGCTGCCTTCTCCCCGATGCCCTCTTCTTTTAAAAAATTCAGGAGATAGGCACAGCCTAAAACAGCTGAGGCGAGTCCGGCCAGGGATATGCCCAATTGGTAAGGCAGGGTAATGCCATTGGTTTCCATGCCAAATAAGAGCGCGATGCCCTGGGCCGCAAGGTAAAAGGGAAGAAAAATCACCGAAAGTCCTATGGGATGGTGTGTGATGGTGTTGATGCTGCCGGCCTTAAACCAATCGTAATGAAGATCAGACGGATCTACAAAAACAGATTGCAGGTAGTAGTAGTAAAACTCGGCATCGCCCACAATAAAATTTACAGATTGGGTGGCGTTGTTTTTCCATACATAAAACCAGGAGGCCACAAAGCCTGCAATAGTGATAATTGCAAGACTTAAACGGCTGTACGAATATTTACCGGATGCAAGCAATCAGCCAACACTGCCCTCCAGACTAATGGCCAATAACTTTTGAGCTTCCACCGCAAATTCCATGGGCAATTTATTGAGTACTTCCCTGCAGTAGCCGTTTACGATTAGCGCAATGGCTTTCTCCATATCTATGCCCCTTTGTTTGCAGTAAAACAACTGATCCTCCCCAATCTTGCTGGTGGTGGCCTCGTGTTCTACAATAGCGCTCTTATCTTTTATTTCGATGTAGGGAAAAGTGTGGGCTCCGCACTGGTCACCCATAAGCAGGCTGTCGCATTGTGAAAAATTTCGTGCATTGCTGGCGCCCTTTCTCACCTGAACCAGTCCCCGGTACGAATTGTTGCTTTTTCCCGCGCTGATGCCTTTTGAAATAATGGTGCTCCGGGTATTTCGCCCAATGTGAATCATCTTAGTTCCTGTGTCAGCCTCCTGGTAATTGTTGGTGACGGCCACAGAATAAAATTCTCCTGTGGAATTATTTCCCTTCAGCAAAACAGAGGGGTATTTCCAGGTGATGGCCGATCCTGTTTCCACCTGGGTCCAGCTGATCTTGGAATGATCGCCAAGGCAAATGCCGCGTTTGGTCACAAAATTGAAAATCCCGCCTTTTCCTTCCTTGTCGCCGGGATACCAATTCTGAACCGTGCTGTATTTTACCTCAGCTTCCCTGTGTGCAACAATTTCAACAATGGCGGCATGCAATTGGTTTTCATCGCGGCGGGGTGCCGTGCAGCCTTCGAGGTAGGACACGTATGAACCTTCATCCGCAACTATCAGGGTACGTTCAAACTGACCGGTACCTCCGGCGTTTATGCGGAAATAAGTGGAAAGTTCCATGGGGCAGCGCACACCTTTGGGTATGTAGCAAAAAGAACCGTCGCTGAACACCGCACTGTTAAGGGCCGCAAAATAATTGTCGGTGTAAGGTACTACCGAACCCATATATAACTTCACCAATTCCGGATGCTCGAGGACCGCTTCACTGAAGGAGCAGAAAATGATGCCTTTTTCAGCCAGTGTTTCACGGAAAGTGGTCTTCACCGAAACGCTGTCGAACACCGCGTCAACTGCAATATTTGACTGAACCCCGCTCAGGCGTTTTTGCTCTTCGAGAGATATGCCGAGCTTCTCAAAGGTCTTCAGCAATTCGGGGTCTACCTCATCAAGGCTTTGCAGTTCAGGTAATTTTTTGGGGGCAGAGTAATAGGAAATGTTCTGAAAATCAATTTCGGGATACTTCAGATGGGCCCAATTGTCTGGCTTTCTCATGCCAAGCCAGTGCCTGTATGCTTTCAAGCGGAATTCAAGCAGCCATTGGGGTTCTTTTTTCTTCAGGCTCAGGGCGCGAACAACCTCTTCGTTGAGACCTTTGGGAAAAGTATCGGCTTCAATATCGGTGATAAAGCCCCATTTGTATTCGCTGTTAATATGCTCTTCAAGAATTTCAGTTGACATGGGCGTGCTTAGTCAATTATTTGTGGTTCAAAGGGGCTTTAGTTTTGTTACTTTGCTCAGGGCATCCTCAAGGGATTCAGTTCGTCCTGTAATCTAAAAGTGTTATACAGAAAACGATTCTCCGCAGCCACAGGTTCTTGAGGCATTGGGGTTTTTGAACACAAATCCTTTTCCATTAAGACCACCGCTGAATTCCAGTTCCGTTCCAACCAGATACAGAAAACTCTTGCGATCCACCACAATCTTTACGCCCTTGTCTTCAAACACCTGATCACCATCTTTCATCTGGTTATCGAATTCCAGTTTGTACGACAAGCCGGAACATCCCCCGCCTTCCACACCAACCCGGATAAAGGTGTCGGCAGGACGGTTTTCATTACGCATCAGTTCAAGCGCATGTTGCTTTGCATTTTCGGTCACTGTTATCATAACTCGTTATTTTTTAAATGTTTACGCTTCGTGATTAATTAGAATAAATCTAATTAGACTACAAAAATACCACAAAAAGGGTATACAGGCAAGCCTCCCGGGGCTTTATCATTATTTAATCTTAGTTCTCAGACGAAATGCCCCGTAATGGACCAAATACAAGCCTGGCTCTGGGTTTTGAGTCTTAAAAAACAAGTCCGGAAATTGGAAATGAGCAGAACCCGGGTATAAACGATTGAAGTCTGGGCATCAGGGTGTTAAAAATCAGGAATTCAAGCTGATAAGCATTAACTTAGTTGCTTGTGTACTTCTTTGAAAAGAAGCAGGGTGTTTATTGACCGTTTTAACGCATGCTGCACAAAAGAATTTGACTCGTTTTGGATATAAGCGTTTGCTCCTTGTGCTCACCTGCTTGTGCGCAGGGCCGGCAGCTTTGTTTGCACAAAGCCAAACAAATTCAGGTCATCTAAACAAGAATGCCTCAGGATTTATCCAAAGCCGTGATATTTTTGGCACCAGGGTATTTGTGGAGAACCGCGGTCAATTCAAAAACAAACTTCCACATGGCGAAACCATACTTTATGCTTATGAGCATTTGGGCGAGTTGGTTTACTTTACGCCTAATGGCTTGATACGCGTATTCAGCGACAAGCAAAAAGAGAAAGACCTCGAGGAAGAGGAGCGCGAAGCAAAAGAGAAAGGCCAGGCTTACCCTGAAAAGGACATCAGACACTACTACGTTTACACCACCTGGAAAAACGCGATGCCGGCTTTAAAGGCTGAAGGCAGAGCGGAACAGCCGCATTACATGACCTACGGTGAAAAATCCTATAATGCCAGGACCTTCAAAAAGATATTGTATAAAAATGTTTACCCCAATATTGACATAGAATTCAGTTTGCCGGCTGATAAAGAAAGTGGCATGAAATACGATCTTATCCTTCAGCCCGGCGCTCACCCTGAAGATGTGCAGATCGCCTACAGCGGGGACGTAAAAGATATTCAGGAAACGGAGCAGGGAGACATACTGATCAAAACCCCTACAGATGTTATAACAGAACACGCCCCGGTTTCATTTTACGAGAATCAGGAACCTGTGGCATCAAAATTCCGTTTGCGCAAAGGCCTGATTGCTTTTGAGTTTCCGCAAGGCATTCAGCCTGATCGTATACTGGTTGTAGATCCCTGGATTACTGTGATCAATTCTTTAGCAACTAGCAATGTTGGCTACGATGTGGATTATGACGCTACAGGTAACACTTTCATTTATGGGGGCACCACACCTTTCAAGATGGCGAAATACAATATTGGCGGAGCTTTGGTATGGACATTTTCAGGTACTCTGGTAACCCCGTCCTGGTCTGCCACAGGCTGGCCTGTAGGTATACTGGTGGAAAAATCAAGTGGCAAAACCTACTTTGGTAAAATGAGCACCAGTCAGAAGGTGATTCGCCTCGATGCGAGTGGCAACTACGATAACTTCATCAGCGGACCGGCTAACCTGATGTCAGAAGTTGGGGAACTTGATTTTACCTGCAATGGAGACATTATTCTTTTCGGAGGCGCTTTTGCATCGGCTGATCTGATTAATGTGCCAAGCGGAAATGTAACGCTTTCCACAAACTTTCATCCCACCATTTCCGGTTGCTGCCATGACGTGGTGTGTGAGGCCAGGGATGGCTTCGGGAATTTTTTTGTGCTTCTTGGTTCAGGTGGCCCAATGAACGTTTTAGCTAACAAATTGGTTGCCCTCACGCCAAGCTATACAAACAATATTTGGACGCAACCTACAACTTTCAGTTCGTTTACTGAAGTCAGCGGCCGGAGCTCTCTTCCTGTAGGCGCAACCGGATGCAGTTGGTTCAAGTGTTTAGCGGTCAATAATTTTTACCTGTATTATTACGACGGATACAATCTGGCCGCCTACAACAAGTCCAACGGCAACCTCATCACTGCCGTCACGGTTTCGGGGCTTACGCTTAAACAACAGGGTGGAATTGATGTGGATGATTGCAACAACCTGTATCTGGGCGGCAACAGTTCCATACTCTGTTACAATTTTAACGGCACCACTTTCAGCACACTTACAGCCATACCTTTAAACGGAAACATGGCCAGCCAGTACGTTTATGATCTGAAGCTGAACAAATCCAATTCAACCCTGCACGTCACCGGTAGCGGATTTGTGGGGAATTATGCGGCGCCTTACAGCACCACCTGCGCCGTGGTCACCAATTCCTGTGCCTGCATACAACCTTATCTGGCGGTGAACACGCAATCCACCAATTGCGGCAATATCGGATCATCAACCGTGAACGTAGGTGGCATGCCAGGCCCCTTTACCTACACCTGGATGCCCGGAGGCCAGACCAGCAGCGTGATTACCGGGTTGAACCCAGGCACGTATACCATTTCTGTAACCAGTACATCCTGCAATGTCACTACCAGTACCACCACCACATTCACTTCATCATTACCACCCTATCAGCTGAATGTGGCCACCACATCCATTACCTGCGCGAATCTGGGATCCGCCACCGTAAACCTGACCGGTATGCCGGGACCCTTTTCCTATACTTGGACCCCGAGTGCGCAAACAGGAAGCGCGGCAACCGGACTGAGTCCCGGCACATACACCCTCACGATCTTCAGTGCAAGTTGTAATGCCACCTTCACCACCAGCACCACTTTTATACCGCTTGTGCCACTCACGGGTACTGTGTTGCATGCCAGCAGTGTGAGCTGTAACGCGGCCTCCACAGCTACTGGTGCGGTGATTAATCTTTCAGGTGGTTCCGGCAGTCAGTATTATAGCTGGAGTAATGGCGCGCAAACCCTCACCACATCGCCGGTGTATTCCCTAAGTTCGGGTTTATGGACGCTGACCGTTACCGACGCCCTTACCGGCTGTACCATCAGCGACATCTTTTTTATTTCCCAGCCTTTACCGCTGAATCCGGTGATTGTAGCCAGCAGTCCGACTACCTGTGCCGGAACCGGCATTACTTTCACAGCAAGCAATTCGGGTGGAACACCAGGAGCTGGCACGGCTTACACTTACACCTGGACGGGAGGACCCCTCAGCGACACCTGGACGGCTGTTCAAAACCTTGCCGGAAATTATATTTACACCGTATTGAGTGCCGACGCAAATTCCTGTACCTCGAGCCAGACCGTTTCGGTTGATTATGTTCCCAATCCCACGCTTTCTGTCAGCAACGCGTCCATCTGCCCCCTCGAAACAGGCACCCTATATGCAGGAGGCGCAACAAGTTACACCTGGCTGCCTGCCGCGTCCAATGGCAGCAGTTTCAGTCAATCGCCCGCGGTAAGCACGCAGTACACCCTTCTTGGCACAGCCCTTTCCTGCACCAGCTCTGCAACGGCCTCCATTATTCTGAAACCGCTCCCAACGCCCGTGTTCAATTCCAACTCGCCCAAATGCCAGAACAGCACACTGGTCTTTGGCGCCACCGGCGGCACTGCATTCCTCTGGTCTGGCGTGAACAGTTATACATCCGCTCTGCAAAACAACACACTTAGCGCTTCGCATCCCACGCAAAGCGGTGTATATCAGGTTACCGTAACTGCGGCTAACTCCTGCACGGCCAGTGTTTCGGGTTCCATCACCATCAATCCTACTCCCACAATAAGTGCTTCAGGCGGTACGGTTTGTGTGAATCAAACGCTTAGCCTGAGCGCGAATTCATTTCCCGGCTCAGCATACGTGTGGACCGGACCGAATGGCTTTGTTGCCCTGGTTCAAAATCCTTCTCTGCTCAACCCGGTTGTGGCAGCGAGCGGAAATTATACCGTGAAAGCCACATCCATTCCGGGTTGTACCATCAGTACAGTGGTGAACGCTTCTGTAACGCCCATGCCTCTTGTGTCGTTTACATCCAACAGCCCGCGTTGTTACGGGCAAACCCTGGGTTTCAATGCCTCGTCCACTAGCGGTGCGCTCACGTACAGCTGGTCTGGACCCAACAGCTTCAGTTCCCAGCTGCAAAATCCACAAATACCAAATGCCTCCGTAGCGGCCTCAGGCCTTTACACCTTGCTGGTTACAGCAGGTCCATGCACCGCCAGCACAGCGCATTCGGCCACGGTTCATCCCTTGCCACAACCTGTAGCCTATAACACCGGGCCCGTTTGCGAGGGGAAAAACGTGCAACTGGGTGTGAACAATTGCGGCATAAGCTATGCATGGTATGGTCCGGCTGCATTCAGTTCCAGCCTCATGACCCAGGTTATCTCTTCGAGTTCCCTTTCACAAAGCGGCACTTATACTGTAATTGTTACAGACGCAAACACCTGTCAGAACAGCTCCACCAGCAATCTCAGCATTCTTCCCAATCCAACACTCAGCACCAGTAACGACCTGGTGTGTTTCGGGGAGGCCGCTCAAATTGGGGCCACCGGGGCTGATACCTATTACTGGATGGGGCCCGGAGGGTTCAGTTCCAATATTGCCAATCCACTGATCGATCCGGCCATCAACACCCAGGTCTGGACTTACACGGTTATTGGCACAGCCCTGAATGGCTGTACGGCTGTGGCCACCAGTACAGTCGGCACAAGGGTTTTGCCTGTTCCGGTCATTACAGTTACACCCCGCATGTGCGTGAATTCTGAAATTCATTTGCAGGCCCAGGGTGGTATACAATATGTATGGACAGGTCCGCAGAATTTTTACAGCAGCCTTCAAAACCCGGTGTTCATCGCTTCCAACATTGGCATGAGCGGAACCTATTCCCTGATGGTTAGCGACGCCTTTAGTTGCAAAGGCTATACCACAGGTGTTGTTCAGGTTGACGCGGCACCCGGCGTGGCGCTGGGCGGAGACTTGCTTGGGGGCTGTGCGCCGTTTTGTTCGAATTACAGTTTGCAGGCGAGTTCAGTATCCACCCTCATGAATGTGGTGTGGCAATTGGATCAGTACACCTCAAGTGGTCCGGTATTCTCATATTGTTTTTCCAAAGCCGGGGTATACGAATTGAAGGTGAATTACGAAAACGAAAGAAATTGCAAGGGCTTAACCAGTTTTGTGATTCCAGTGTATGCCAAACCACTGGCTGATTTTGAATTTAGCCCCATCAGGCCAATTGAGAATGAAGGACCGGTATTGTTCACCAACACCTCATCCGGCGACTATCAGGTGAAGTGGAGCTGGACCTTCATGACGGATAAGGTCTTCACCGTGAATTCGAAAAACGCCGCGTATACCTTTGACGAAGCAGGTTTGTATCCTGTTGCGCTGCTTGTGGAAAACAAATACAGCTGCAAGGACACCATCCTGAAAACCGTTGAGATCCTTCCGGATTTTCATGTGTATGTGCCAAATGCGTTTTCCCCGAATAACGATGGCCTGAATGATGTGTTCTTCCCAGTGATGCGAGGTGTGAAAAAGTACACGCTTCAAATATTCGATCGCTGGGGGGCACTTCTTTTCGAAAGCAGGGATGCAAGCCTGAACTGGGATGGAACTTATAAAGGTCAGGCTTGTGAACAAGCCGCCTACACCTGGATACTCAACTTGCTGACCGTTCAAGGAGAAGAGGAACACCGAAGCGGCAGCGTTCTCCTCTACAGGTAAACTTAAATGTGTCATTTGAAAAGCAGCCTGTACTTAGCCTGCTCAAAATTCACTTTTCTGGTGAAAGCGTATGTCGGGGAACTTTTCCTGGGCCATTTGCAGAAGCCATGAGCTTTCGGCCAGGAACACCGGTCTGCCCTCCTTATCAAAAGCGATATGGGCATTGCGGTCCTGCATGAACTGATCCAGTTTTTTCCGGTCTTCGCAGCTTATCCACAAAGCCTTGTACAGGTCGATCTGATCGAAAGAGGCACTGGCATTGTATTCTGATTTGAGGCGGTGCTGTATCACTTCAAACTGAAGGGCACCAACGGTTCCGATCACTTTGCGCCCATCCACTTTTTTGGTGAAGAGCTGGGCCACACCTTCGTCGGTAAGTTGTTCAAGACCTTTCTGAAGTTGTTTGGTCTTCATGGGATCGAGGTTAGTGACATAACGGAAAAGTTCAGGGGAGAAGCTTGGAATGCCTTTGAACTGGAAGTCCGCGCCTTCGGTAAGGGTATCCCCGATCTTGAAATTGCCGGCATCGTACAATCCAATCACGTCACCGGGAAAGGCCTCGTCGATCACCGATTTTTGCTGGGCCATAAAGGCTGTGGGGTTGCTGAACCGCAGTTGTTTCTTATCCCTGACATGATGGTAATACTTGTTTCGTTCAAACACGCCGGAACAAATTCTCAAAAAGGCTATTCTGTCGCGGTGTTTGGGATCTAGGTTGGCGTGTATTTTGAAGACGAATCCGCTGAATTTGGGATCGGTAGGGTTCACCTGGCCGTGGTCACTCTCGCGGCTTCCGGGTGAAGGGGCTATTTCAACAAAACAATCGAGCAGTTCATGCACGCCGAAATTGTTCACAGCGCTGCCAAAGAAGACAGGTGATACGCTTGCTTGCAGATAGGCGTTCACATCGAGTTTATCGTAAACCCCTTCTATGAGGTCTACATCGGCTCTCAGTTGTTTGGCAAAATCTTCGCTCACGCGCTGGTCGATCAGCTTATCGTTGATGTCGCGGATGGTAATCACCTCTTCTACGGTGGTTTTGCTATCGCCCTGGAAAAGATTCAGGGCTTTACGGTTTAGGTCGTAAACACCTTTAAAGGATTTTCCAATGCCTATAGGCCAGGTCATGGGCCTCACGCGTATGTTGAGTTCCTTTTCAATTTCATCGAGCAGGTCGAAGGGGTTTTGTCCTTCGCGGTCAAGTTTATTGATGAACACGATCACGGGCGTGTTGCGCATGCGGCAAACCTCCAGCAATTTGCGGGTTTGGGGTTCCACACCCTTCACGCAATCGATCACCATGATCACGGAATCCACGGCGCTGAGGGTCCGGTAGGTGTCTTCGGCAAAGTCTTCGTGGCCCGGGGTGTCGAGGATGTTCACTTTATAGTTGCGGTAATCAAAGGCCATAACCGAAGTGGATACCGAAATGCCTCTTTGCTTCTCGATTTCCATGAAGTCGGATGTGGTGGATTTCCGGATTTTGTTTGATTTTACGGCCCCTGCGGTGTGAATGGCACCTCCAAAAAGGAGGAGTTTTTCGGTTAAGGTGGTTTTGCCCGCATCGGGGTGGGCTATGATGGCAAAGGTTCTGCGCCTCCTGATCTCTTCGCTAATGGTCATGGTAGGTGAATGGCCGGCAAAGATACTGGTTTTTGCAAGTAATCGGCCCTATACCACTAATCACAATTTGCAGTTGATAAGATTCCGGGTCAGGGGCTACTCAGCCTGCTATGTTCGTTAAATTTAACTCTCATAAATTCTAAGCCGTTCATGCAAAAAAAGAGACTTCTTTTGCCTCTTCTAGGCCTGTGTATTGGCTTTGATCTTTTCGCGCAAACCAAGATCCCGACTTACCGAACTTATTTCGAGGAAGGCTCTTATCTTCTGGTGGAGAACGACCCCCAGGGCGCCCTTCGCAATTTCGAGATCGCCTACCGCATGGATTCCTCATCGGCCAATATCAATTACATGCTTGGCATTTGTTACCTGCAATCGGCTATGAAAAAGTCGAAGGCAGAGTACCACCTGGCCAAAGCAGTGAGGAACATTTCAACCACGTATAAGGCCGATCTGGCTTCTGAAACAGCCGCTCCTCCCCTGGCCTATTTCTTTTACGGGCAGGCCCTTCACATCAATTACAAGTTTGATGAGGCCCTGAAACAATTCGGCGAATTTAACCGCTACGTTGACCCTAAGGATAAGGAATACCTGAAAATGCTGGAGAAAGAAGAAGCCAGCACAACCCTGGCCAAAACCATGGTGGCGAACCCCATCAACGTGATGATCACCAACCTGGGCGACAGCGTTAACAGTCCTTACCCCGATTACAGTCCTGTGCTGAATGCCGACGAAAACACCCTCATCTTCACCACACGCAGGCCAGGCAGCACAGGCGGATTAAAAACCCCCGAAGGGGATTATTTTGAGGACATTGTGGTAAGCCGGCTCGATGCCAATGGCAAATGGAGCAAGGCTCAGAGCCTGAGTGAGAACGTGAACTCCATGGGACATGAGGCCTCCATAAACCTTTCCCCCGATGGGCAAACCCTCATTGTGTTTAAGGACAACAACGGCAACGGCGACATTTATTACACCACCTTTGATGGTACCCAGTGGAGTACCTTGCGCGAATTTGGTTCAAATGTGAACACCGAATTCTGGGAATCGCATGCCTGCCTGAATGCCGATGGAACTGTTCTCTTTTTTGTATCGGACCGCCCGGGCGGATTGGGTGGCAAGGATATTTACCGTTGCGTAAAACTGCCCAATGGCGAATGGAGCAAGGCTCTTAATATGGGCTCCAATATCAATTCGGAATACGATGAGGATGGGGCCTTCATTCATCCCGACGGACAAACCTTTTTCTTTTCCTCTAACGGCTTTAAAACCATGGGCGGATACGACATCATGTACGCTAGCCTTAACGAGGACAATAAATTCTCGAATGTGACCAACATTGGTTATCCCATCAACACCACCGATGACGATATTTTTTATGTGACATCTCCCGACGGTAAACGCAGTTACTTTTCTTCGGCTAAAAAAGACGGTTACGGTGAAAAGGATATTTACCGCATCACCATTGCCGAACCCAAAGAGAAATTTCTGGCTTTGTTCAAAGGCCGCCTTGTGCCGGCAGAAGGCGAAGAATTGCCAGAGCACCTTGTGATTGTTGTAAGGGATAAGGAAACCAATGAGATCGTGGGAACATACCGTCCGAGGATGGAGAACGGCAGTTTTTCAACCATACTGCCGCCCGGACGCGATTACAACTTCTCCTATCGTACTGAAGCCGGTGAAGAATTCTACAATGAAGATGTGAGTGTGAGCCGCGATCAATCCTACCAGGAAATCCGCCGTGAGGTAAATCTTGAACCTGTGAAGCTGGTGGGTAAGATAAAAGTGAAACAGCAGCATATTGTTCTGAACATGAAGGTGATGAACAGCAAAAGGCATCCGCGCCCAATTCTGAAAGCCAAAATCACCCTGGCCTGCGACTCCTGTGAAACACAAGTGCTCGAGTCAGACTCGCTGGGATGCAGCAACGGACTGGTGTTGCAGGGCGATAAAACCTACACCCTGTTTGCCGAAACCAGTTATAAAAAATCGGCTCCGCTGGTGATCAGCACCCTTGGCATGAGCACAGCCCGCATCATCAACCAGCCGATTTACCTTTTTGGTAAGTCCGAAAAATATTCAAGCCAGGAATTCATCATGGATATTCTGGTAAAAAATACGCGGACAGGTTTGCCGGTTCCTGAAGCCGAGGTATTGCTGGTAGCTTCAAACGGCAAGAAAAGTGTGTTGAAATCCGGACCCGACGGGTATTGCCGCGATGTGCCCCTCAATGCAGAAAGCCGATACAGTATTATGGCCAGCAAGAATGGCTATTCTTCTGACAAGGAATTCATCAACACCGGATTGGTTGAAGAGGCAAAACGGCTTAGCAAAGAGATCCTCATCAGCATCGACCAGGAGGAGGGCGCCAGCGCAGATTGTTTGTTACCAGACACCGAGTACGAGATCCATTTCCGCTATAACCGGAATAAAAAGGATACGCTTGACCCCTGCTGGGACAATTTCATTAAAACCGTTATATCCCGGAGCAAAACTGGTCCGGTTGCCATTTTCATTGAAGGCAGCGCCTCAACCGTACCTACAAGGGCCTTCCGGAGCAATGCCCAGCTGGCAGCTCTGAGGGCCGATAAACTCAAAAAAGACATCGTCAAGGCCGTTAAACAGGGCGGAGGAAAAAGCCAGGTTCTGAAATTCACCCTGAAATCAGGGGTAGGTGGCCCTGAATACATGGGCGACTGGAACATAGGCCGCAAAAAATACGAAGCACACCAGTTCGCCAAATCCCTTATTAAGTAAGGGCTGTCAAATACGCATCTTTTAGTACTTTTGGGTGATGACATCGCCGGAGTGGTTTCTCAACTGGTTTAACTCACCCTATTACCATTTACTTTACAATCACCGCAACTTCGACGAGGCGCAGAAATTTGTAGAAAACCTGCACAGGCACCTGGCCTTACCCGCTCACGCGAGAGCCTGGGACCTGGCCTGCGGAAAAGGCCGGCATTCGCTGGCGCTCCACAAACTTGGTCTGGATGTTACGGGTACTGATATTTCTGAAAACAGTATTCAGGAAGCCCTTCGTTCAGCCGAAGACGGATTAGAATTTTACGTGCACGACATGCGCCTGCCATTCCGTATCAATTATTTTGATGTGGTATTGAATCTCTTCACCAGCCTTGGTTACTTTGAAAATCCCGGTGACAATCTGAGGGTGTTTCAGAACGTACGCGATGCCCTGAAACCCAAAGCTGTTTTTGTACTGGATTTTTTCAATTCAAAAAAAGTTCTGGCCGGATTTCACAGCAATTACACCGAAAAACGCGAAGGCATTGAATTCAGGATCAGGAAACAGGTTCAGAACAAATGCATACTGAAACACATCGAATTCAGTTGCGGAGAGAAAGATTACTTCTTTGAAGAAAATGTGTCTCTGCTTGAAAAGGACGATTTTGAATCCATGGCTCACAGCGCTGGTCTAAAAGTCATGAACAGTTTTGGTAATTACCAGCTTGGGCCATTTGATCCCCTGAATTCGGATCGGCTCATCATGTTGTTTCAGAAATAACCATGCGGGAAGTCTTGTATATCCTTTTTCTTGTCGCGCCAATACTTCTCACGGGAAGCCTTTCGCTGGCGGTGCGTATCAGCCAGACCAGTCTCCGGCTTATACTGGCCTTTAGCGCAGCATACCTCTTTGCGTTAGCCATCATGCACCTGCTGCCTGAGGCTTATTCTGCAGGAAATGCTAAACTCAGCGGTTTATTTATTGTACTGGGCTTTTGTGTTCAGCTTTTTATTGACACTTTCAGTACAGGTATTGAGCACGGGCATGTACACCTGCACAGCCACGACTGTAAAACACATTTGCCTTCGGGCATTATTATTGGCTTGTTTCTGCATTCCCTGCTTGAGGGTTTACCCTTGTACGATATCAGTCTCAACAGATATTCCAGTGTAAACCCGCAACTGGTGTTCGGCCTGGCACTTCACAACATCCCCATCACGCTTGCTTTTGTTGCCTTGCTGGTAGAACACCATACGGGAACCCTTAAAAAGTGGCTGCTCCTGCTTGGCTTTTCACTTATGAGTCCCTTGGGTTACCTGATCAGTTATCTTTTGCAGAACTTTGGTTTCAGAAATTACCAGATGTTTGGCGGACTGGCATTTGCCCTTGTGATCGGCATCTTTCTTCATATTTCTACGGCCATTTTGTTTGAATCCAGCGAACAGCACAAATACAACCGCAGCAAAATTCTGATCATGACTGTAGGTATCCTGCTTGCCTATCTCATCAGCTGATGGACACACCCACCATTTTTGTTGACGTGATTGTTCCCCTGGGTGTGCCTAAAATGTTTACCTACAGGGCGCCGCGCGACATGGAAAAAGACTGTGAACAGGGCAGACGTGTGCTGGTTCAGTTTGGCAAATCGAAACTTTACACAGGCATTATATACAGCGTGCATCACAAAGCACCTGAAGAATACAACGCCAAGTATCTTGAAGCAGTTCTCGATGAACACCCCGTGCTCAGCCCGCTGCAATTGCGTTTCTGGGATTGGATAAGTTTTTATTATCTGGCTTCGCCAGGCGAGGTGATGAATGCGGCTTTACCGGCAGGACTTAAATTGTCCAGCACCTCACACGTACAACTTCACCCCGAATTCAATTTTGAAGAAAGCTCGGGAAGCGATTTCACAGCACGCGAACACCAGGTTCTGGATGCCCTGTACGCCCAACCCGGCCTGAGTTTTGAAGCCCTCGCCGAATTGCTCAAGCTCAAGTCTGTTCACGCACTGGTGAATAAACTACTCCGGAAAAAAGCCTTGCTTGTGTACGAGGATGTAAAGGAACGTTACAAACCTAAATTGATAACCGTGTTCCGGCTTAATGCAATTTACCATGACGAAGAAAAATTAAAAACCCTGATCAAAACGCTGGAGAAAAAGGCCTTTAAGCAAGTGGAAATTTTATTTCATTATTTAAAGGATCAGGCTCGCCTGGCCGGGCCCGACGGGGAATTTCACTGGCTGAAAAGCAAGGATCTTAAAGTTGAAAAAGGCGATGCCGCCATAAAAACCCTTGTGAAAAAAGGAGTGTTTGAACAGAAAGACACGGAGGTGGACCGTTTGCTGTATGAGTCGGCGACAGAGCAGATCAAAGCCCTGAGTGCACTTCAGACAAAGGCTTTGCATGAGATCAAAAGCGGGTTTGATGCGAAGAGACCGGTGCTGTTCAGCGGGGTTACCGGCAGCGGTAAAACCGAAATATACATACATCTTATACGGGAAGCGCTTGAACGCGGCGAGCAGGTGCTTTACCTCCTGCCTGAAATTGCGCTTACCACCCAACTCATCACACGCCTTCGCGCGGTTTTTGGCGAAGCCGTGGGGGTTTACCACTCCCGCTTCAGCGAGCACGAACGCGTAGAGATCTGGACCAAAGTGCTGAACTGGCCTTCGGAAGAGCCGGTGCACACAAACTTTAAAACCTATCAGGTGATTCTTGGCGCACGCTCAGCCCTCCTGCTACCCTTCCATAAACTCGGGCTCATCATTGTGGATGAGGAACACGACAGCTCATTCAAACAGCGCGATCCATCGCCGCGTTACCATGCCCGCGATTCGGCCTTGTACCTGGCTACACTCCACAAGGCGAGGGTGCTGCTTGGAAGCGCCACGCCTTCGGTAGAATCGCTTTACAACGTTAGCCAGAACAAATACAGCCTGGTTGAATTAAAAGAGCAGTATGTAAAGGGCGGTGGTACCACAATAGAGTTGTGCGACATGAATTACTTCAGGCAAAGCCGTCAGATGAAAGGCTCCTTCAGCGGGGCGCTTGTTTCGGCCATGACCGATGCGCTTGAAAAAAAACAACAGATCATCCTTTTCCAGAACCGCAGGGGCTTTGCGCCTTACACCGAGTGCCGCGATTGCGGGCACGTTCCGCACTGTGTGCAATGTGACGTGTCGCTCATATACCATAAACAAAACGACAAACTCAATTGTCATTATTGTGGTTATACGGTTTCACCGCCCAAAAGCTGTTCCGCCTGCGGCAGCGAACACTTGCAATACAAGGGCCTGGGCACTGAAAAAATTGAAGAAGACGTGGAGATCCTTTTCCCCGGAGCCAGGATCGCGCGCATGGATCTCGACAGCACCAGGAGCAAGTACGCGTACAAACAACTGATAGATGATTTTGAGAACCACCAGATCGATATTCTCATCGGCACACAAATGGTAACCAAGGGACTCGATTTTAATAATGTGAGTCTTGTTGGAATACTCGATGCGGACGCCCTCATGAACTTTCCGGATTTTAGATCCTTTGAACGCGCGTACCAGCTGATCACTCAGGTCAGGGGCAGGGCAGGAAGAGCCCATACAAAAGGCAGGGTGCTTGTGCAAACCTCGCAGCCCTCGCATAAAGTGCTGCAGCATGTGCTGAACAACACCCAGAATGATTTTTACAATGAGGTAATGGCTGAACGTTCGCAGTTTCATTACCCGCCATACTCCAGACTCATTGGCCTGAGTGTGATCACAGCCGACAAGGACGAAGCTACGCACCTGAGTGAAACTCTGTATAAGCTTCTAGAGCCCGCCTTCAAAGGCCGTTTGCTGGGTCCTGAATTTCCGGTGGTGGCCAAAATCAGAAACCAGTATCACAAAAACCTGCTCATAAAAATGGATCGCTCTGAAAAAGCGGGAAAGACACGGGAACTGCTGCAGAATGCCCTGGAGGACCTGCGTTACGGGCATAAGAACTGGAAATACAGGGTGGCCGTGGTTGTTGACCCGGTGTAAGGTCTCAGGTTTGAAGAATCTCTTTTAGTTTTTTGATCTGTTCCTTATTCCCCAGTACAAATATTTTTGAAAGCGGAATGATCTTCGTGTCAGGGCTTGGGTTTACGACGTAATTGCCATCCTGAGTTTTAAATCCAATGATGTTGGCGCCGCTTTTGTTACGTATTTCAAGGTCTTTGAGTGTTTTGTTCTGAAGCGCACCCGGTAATTCCCTGAAATAGATCTCTTCAAGGTTACTGCTGTCGGCCGATTGAGCTGTGATGTAATCGAAAAACTCCATCACGTCGGGCTTCATCACCAGGCTGGCCATATGGGCGCCGCCCACCTTGTCGGGCATGATCACATTGTTGGCGCCGGCAATTTTGAGTTTGGTGTCACTGCCATCTTCGCTGGCCCGTGAAATGATCACCAGGTTTTTATTCAGGTTACGCGCGGTTAATACAATAAATAGGTTGTCGGAATCGGAAGGCAGCGTGGTGATCAGGGCGCTTGCTTTGCCGATACCGGCTTTGATCAGCGTCTCATCCTGTGTGGCGTCGCCGGTGATGATCAATTCAGAGAATCTGTGGTTGATCGCTTTGGTGTGTTCAGCGTTCTCTTCGATCACCACAAAACGCTTGTTTTGGTTTTTGAGCACATGTGCTGCCTGACGACCGTTGCGTCCGTAACCGCAAATGATCACATGTTCGTTCAGTTTTTCGATCGCAGCGTTCAACTTTCTGTTCTTAAAGAGGAGGTTGAGCTCGCCGTCGATCACAAATTTGGAGATGCTCGAAACCGCCAGGGCAAAAGTACCAAAACTGGTGATGATTAAAAATGCTGTGAACATTCGTCCGGCATCGGAAAGGGGCTGAACCTCTCCGTAACCTACGGTGGCTACGGTAATGATGGTCATGTAAAATGCATTCAGACCGGTATACCCGTCAATGAGCATATAACCCAGAGTGCCCAGTAAAACCAGCGCAAACAGAATAAACAGAGGCAGCAGCAGGCGGTAGTATTGCCTTAGTATATTGAACATGGCATCACAAGGCAGGGGCCTTTCAGGCTAAAGTACAAAATAGCCCCGGAACTGGTCTTGATTTTTATCATGCCAGGCTCATCCCGTACCTGCACCCATGGCTACACCTGCGCACTTTGCTTAAAAGCGTATCTTTGTGCCCTCTCATGAAAACCAAAAGTCTCAAAAAGAACAAGGTGAATGTGCTCACCCTCGGCTGCAGCAAAAACCTGGTTGACAGTGAAGTGCTTATGGGGCAGCTCAAGGCCAACCATTTCCAGGTGGAGCACGAAAGCGGGAACGACGATCACCAGATCGTGATCATCAATACCTGCGGGTTTGTAGAGAGTGCCAAACAGGAAAGCATAGACACCATATTGCGGTATGCTGAAGCAAAAAAGGAAGGCGCCCTTGAAAAGCTATACGTAACGGGCTGCCTGAGTGAACGCTATAAAAGTGATCTCGAAAAGGAAATTCCTGAAGTGGACGCCTATTTCGGCACACGTGATCTGCCCAGATTGCTTAAAACCCTGAAAGCCGATTATAAACACGAACTGGTTGGAGAACGCCTGCTCACCACACCACAGCATTACGCGTATTTTAAAATCAGCGAAGGCTGTGACAGACCCTGCAGCTTCTGTGCCATTCCCCTCATGCGCGGAACGCACCTCAGCGTGCCGGTTGAAGACCTCGTACAGCGGGCGAAAAAGCTGGCATCCAACGGCACAAGGGAGCTGCTGCTGATCGCGCAGGATCTGACCTATTACGGACTGGACCTCTATAAAAAAAGAGACCTGGCCCGTTTGATCGATACCCTGAGTGATGTGGAGGGTATTGATTGGATAAGACTTCACTATGCTTTTCCCAGCGCATTCCCGATGGAAGTTCTGGATGTGATGAATGCTAAGGCGAATGTGTGCAAGTACCTCGATATGCCCCTCCAACACATCAGCGATTCCATGCTGAGCAGTATGCGCCGGGGTATCAACAAACAAAAAACCATTGACCTGGTGAACCGCATCCGTGATAAGGTGCCGGGCATAGCCATACGCACCACACTTATTGCGGGTTATCCGGGCGAAACGGAAAAGGACCATGAAGAGATGCTGGAATGGGTTGAGCAGAGCAGGTTCGAACGCCTGGGCATTTTCACTTATTCTCACGAAGAAAACACCCACGCCTTCAGCTTACGCGACGACGTGCCCGAAAAACTCAAGAAAAAACGCGCTGATGCGGTGATGAAACTGCAACAGGAGATCTCATGGCAACTCAATCAATCCAAAATTGGTAATGACTTCAAAATACTGGTTGACCGCAAGGATGGCGATTATTTTGTAGGGCGTACCGAATTCGACAGTCCTGAAGTGGATAACGAAGTGTTGGTGAAAGCCGACGCGCAAACCTACCTCCGAACAGGAGATTTCGCGAAGGTGAAGATCAGCGAAGCCAGTGATTTTGATCTTTACGCCACACTTCTTTAATTTTTTATCAGCCTGTTATGGATTAACTCTTCCTGACTTCTGAACAAGAGTACATAAACACCTTTTGGCAGATCGGAAAGATCAAGTTGCACAGAAAGCTCAGATTGGATGGTTTTATGAAGAATCAGTTCTCCGCTGAAATTGTAAAGTAAAATATCACCGCTCTTTTCCTTCATAAAACTTAATTCGCTTATGCCACTTGCAGGATTAGGAGCCAGTTTGGCTTCTGTACTTTGAATGCTTTCCAATTGTCCAAGGCATGCACTTACCAGAATATTAATTATGGCGGAGTTACTGCACCCTGAACTGTTTGTGCCAACCAGCGAGTAGGTGGTGTTAAAATTCGGGTAGACTTGCATGGTGGGACCGTTTACCGCGTTATTCCAGATATATGTTTGAGCTCCGCTTCCACTTAAAATTACAGGGCTTCCTGCACAAACAAGGGTTTTATTGGCTGAAGCAAGAACGTTTGGCAAAGCAATAACGCTTATGGTGAGTGCCGCGTTTCCCGTACAGGCGTTGCCATTTTCTCCGGTTACCGAATACGTGGTGTTCACCACCGGGTTAACTGAAATGCTGTTCCCGGTTTGAAAGTTATTCCAGGTATAGGTGGATGCACCGTTGGCGTTCAAGGTGAGGCTCTGGCCCATACAAATTGCCGAAGTTGGTGTTGTGATCACAACAGCTGGCGGCTGGAGAGCGTTCACAAAATAACTGGCGTTCCCGAGGCATCCACTCAGGTCAGCTCCTGTTAGGGAGTATGTTGTGCTGCTAACCGGGTTAACGGTCAACGTGGAGCCGGTTTGAGAAGTGCTCCAGGTGTAATTGCTGGCGCCCGTAGCATACAGATTGATGCTTTGTCCGATGCACACTGTATTACTTGATGCATTTATGCTCACAATTGGATTTGGTAACACCACAATGCTTTGAGTGCCGGTATTACTCGCTCCAACAGAATTGGAACATACCATTGAAATGGTATAGGTTCCGGGGTTAGAAAAACTTAAAGTAGGGTTCTGCACAGAGGAGTTAGGAGGAGATGCTCCCGGAAATTGCCAGTTCCAGGCGGTGGGATTGTTTGTAGAAAGATCCGTCAGGGCCAGGGTGCCCCCAGCACAAAGGCTCACTGTTGAAACGGAATAAGCCACACCTGGTAAAGAACCTGAGGGAATCGCGATGCAGGCCGGATCCAAAGTATACAATTGGTTGAATTCAGCCCCGTTCAATTTTCTGTTGTAGAAGCGGGCATTGTCAATGCTTCCATTCAAAGGAAGGTTCACACCCAGATTAGATCCGCCAAAATAGACCAGAGAAACAGGATTGTAGGCTAGTGGATTTGTGTTGAGCAGTGTCCCATCAAGCGCGCCGTTCACATAAACCTTCAGGGAATCGGGTCCTGCATAGAAGCCTACATGATACCAGGTGTTGGACACAATGGCTGTACTCCCATTCAGGATGGCTTGACCCGCAGCGGAACAGGCGCTGCTTGATTTTACAGCCTGAATTCGAACTACTCCTCCCCCCAAATTGGCTAAACCAAATGAATACCCTTCGAAGTATGATCCACAACCGTTGTGAGCAAATACAACAAACTGACCCATTGCGACAGTATTGAACTTCACCCAGCAGGCGAAAGACAGCTGGTTGGCTTTTAGCAGAGGACTGTTAGGTAGTTCAATACGGCTTGTTGCACTACCTGAAAATGCAAATGCGGAATTGGCATTGTTAAAGCGGTCGACCGTGGCGGTTACATTGGCCAGTGTTCCCTGCAATGAACTCACCGGATCGCTGGCATTTCCGTTCAACTGATAACACGCCGTGAGGCTAGAATTGAGATTAACCTGGGTGTAACCAGCTATTGATAAAAACAAAATCGAAATGCAAAAAAGTAACCTCATAGCTTATCTGACCAAACGGGTAAAGATAGAGGAATTACTTGAGTGTTTGCCATTTAGCGGCTCATTAATCACTTGGTCCGATTGGCCTGAATAATTATCTTTGTTAGCGGTTTTGAGAACTTGTTTGCGTTTCCGATCAAACCACGCAAGTCAGATTATTAAACTCATATTTTATTTTTTCAATTATGTCAACCACTCCACTTAAAAACGTAGAATACGGCCTCGAAAAAATATTCGAAGGCGCTCAGGATTTTCTGCCCCTTCTGGGAACAGATTATGTAGAATTTTATGTCGGTAACGCCAAACAATCGGCGCATTATTATAAAACAGCATTTGGCTTTCAGTCCCTGGCTTACGCAGGACTGGAAACCGGTGTAAAGGACCGCGCTTCGTATGTGCTGAAACAGGATAAAATACGCCTGGTGCTTACCACGGCCCTGAACAGCAATTCACCCATAGGTGAGCATGTTAAAAAACATGGCGACGGTGTAAAAGTAATCGCCCTGTGGGTGGAAGACGCCACGAAGGCATTTGAAGAAACCACCAAACGGGGTGCAAAACCTTTTATGAAGCCAAGCCTGGAAGAAGATGAGCATGGCAAGGTCATACGTTCGGGCATTTACACCTATGGCGAAACCGTTCACCTTTTTGTGGAGAGAAAAAATTACAAGGGTGTTTTTCTGCCGGGTTATCAGGACTGGAAATCGGATTACAATCCCAAACCGGTTGGTCTGAAATTCATCGATCACATGGTGGGCAATGTGGGATGGGGCGAAATGAACACCTGGGTAAAATGGTATGAAGAAGTGATGGGCTTTGTGAACTTCCTGAGTTTTGATGATAAACAAATCCACACCGAATACTCAGCCCTTATGAGCAAGGTGATGAGCAACGGAAATGGTCGCATCAAATTCCCCATCAACGAGCCCGCCAAAGGCAAAAAAAGATCACAGATCGAAGAGTATATCGATTTTTATGAAGGACCGGGCGCTCAACACATCGCAGTAGCCACCGATGACATCATTTCTACCGTTACCGAACTGAGGGCGAGAGGCGTTGAATTTCTTTCAGCTCCCCCCAGGGCGTATTACGATGAAATTCCTGCCCGCCTTGGTGAACACATGAAGATCATGAAAGAGGATATCCGGGTTCTTGAGAAACTGGGCATACTGGTTGACGCCGACGAGGAAGGCTACCTGTTACAGATCTTCACAAAACCTGTTGAAGACCGTCCTACCCTGTTCTACGAAATCATACAACGCATGGGTGCACGCGGATTCGGGGCCGGCAATTTCAAGGCGCTTTTCGAATCCATTGAACGCGAACAGGAAAAACGGGGCACACTCTGAAACGTGTTTTGCTGAATCCATCACCCTATCGTTATATAAAAGCCGGCCCGGAGCATACCAAAGTTCTGGTACAACTAAGGCTTGACTTTCTGGAAGAATATTGGGGCAAACAGAGCGAGGAACAGAGGAGGCTCCTGCGAACAGCACTTGAAGTTTACTTTGAAAAGGCTCTTCAGAACGGAAGCTATGTTTCGTTTCTGGCTTATCAGGATGAGCAGCTTGCCGGCGTGGGCGGCATGGTTTACAGAGAGCAGCCAGGCGGATTCAAAAACCCCTCGGGTAAAATGGCCTACCTCATGAACATGTTCACCCGGCCTGAATTCCGAAAGCAAGGCATTGCCACCCGCATAGTGGACCTGTTAAGCGAAGAAGCACTGGCCGCGGGTTACCGGCATCTCGAATTGCATGCCACTTCAGATGGAGAACCCGTATACATCAAAGCCGGGTTTCAGTTGCATCCTGAACCTACCTACAGAAAGCTGCTTAACCAGTCTACTCCTTAATGAATTTGCCGCGGCCCATCAGACTCTGGCCTTGCTGAACGGTAAAGAAGTATAAGCCGGGCTCAAGATCACCGGCTTCAACCTGAACAGACCCCGACTTGATTTCGGAACTGTATAACAACATGCCTGATAGGTTGTAGATGTTCAGCAGACTGTTCTCATCGCTGCTTCCCGCATAGCCAGGTACAATCAGGGTGCAGGATGACTTGCAGGGATTTGGAAAGAATTGCATCTCTGAACCGCTTTGCCCAGATTCAGAAAGGCCAACAATGCTTGTGAAATTAAAGTAGTCTCTTTTTTCGGAATTAACCAGCGTGTTACCTCCGGTATCCCAGTACTGCCATATGGTTTGGGTGATATTAAAGTTTGCATCATAGGTGTAAATGATCTTGGAAGCATCGACAGTGTCGTAAACGAAGGTGCTTGTATTCCACCCCTCAGCAGTATAGCCCTTGTTATTGGAATGCGAGTCGAAAGCATTTGTGTATCGAGAATTGTTATCCCATCCGCTGCCGTTATAATCCTGATCAATCTCAATGGAGCCGCCAAAGGCGTCATACGTAACGTTTATACGCGCATCTGTTCCCCATTGATTGGGGTTTACCGAAGCCCATGTTTGCAGGGTTACCGTGCTCAGGGCATTGTCGTTGCAATAATAGCCGCACCAATTGTGAAAGCTGAGATTCTGATATCGTTCAGAATTCACGAATGCTGAACCTGTCCAGGTTTGAAGCGTTGCTTCTGTTGGTTGATTGTTCAGCGCATAAATCAGTTTAAAACGGCTGTCGTTGTCCCAAAGATTTCCATTTGGCATTTGCCCGTCATACTGTGTAAGGTTTCCATTACCATCATATTGTATGGCCGTTTCCCTGTACATGTTTTCCCAAATCTGGCTGGTGGAATTCCAGGAGAGGTAAATGTTATCGGTGATGCGGTTGCTGGCATTATAGGTCAGCAGGTTTTTTTGTCCGAACTGTATATCCCACTGACTTGTGCTGGTGTTATACGATTCGTAACGAAACTCTGACTGGTAGCCCTGTGCATTATATACGTAAACAGTACGGTTGTTGTTTTCCCAGGCTGAGCTGCCGGAATTCCACACCTGAAAACGTGATTCCACCAACCTGCCCTGTGCATCGTAAGTATTAAGCTCACGCGATAAAGGTCCGCTGTCGCGACGGGTCTCGGAACTCAGATCACCCGTTCCTGTGTAGGTATACCAGGAGGTGTCGGCATATTGCCAGAGATTTGCCCCGCTATCCCAGTAATAGTTTCTGGATTTCCCTGGCTTGCTGATCACACTGGTTCTGGCTGCGAAATCGGCAGGCTGTATCCCGGCTGTGCCGGTTCTTAGCAAATGATGGGCCCTTTTGAATTTGTCCTGAGAAAAATACGCCGTGCTATATACAAGCAATGCGGTTAAGACTGCGATTTTAAAGCCTTTCATGTTTATCATTTTAGGTTTAAGCGGATGAAGAATATTAAAGTTAAGGAAAATAATTTGTTCATGCGACGTTGAGCTAAATCCTGGCTGCTTATAACAAGAGGAATAGGCTTGCGCCCATTCAGGATTTCGAAAGTTTAGGATTGGCCTTGTGGCGTTTTATATCCCGCTTTGTTTTCTTCTTCAGATTTTTTGAAAAGGCCTTGTCAAGATCAATGCCACATTGGTTGGCCAGGCAGAACAAAACAAACATCACATCAGCCATTTCATCACCAAGATCTTTATCCTTATCACTTTCCTTTTCACTTTGTTCCCCATATCGCCTGGCCATGATACGCGCCACCTCGCCCACTTCTTCCATCAGCAGGGCTGTATTGGTGAGCTCATTGAAATAGCGTACCCCGTGTGCTTTGATCCAGTTGTCAACCTGCTTTTGTGCATTTTTGAGTTTCATATTCTATCCTTATGACGTTTGTATACGTTGCTGGGGAACCGCGGTTAGAATACCGTTCCGGTCAAAGGCCTGTTTCAGTTCGAGGTATAAGCTGCTGGAGAGTAGCACAACCTGATCGCTTTGGCAATACGGTTTTACCCTCAGCTGTATGGCCCCGGATTCGCTTACAGCAAACAACACCTGCGCCTTAGGATGACCTAATACGAGTGGATTGGCTTTCAAAACCTCATGCACGGTTGTTTGAACCTTGGCAATGCTGGTTTTGGGGTCGAGAAAAAAAGAAAGGTCTATGCGCAAGTTCCCCTGCCGGCTGATGTTCACTATTGTGCCGTTCGAAAGAGGACCGTTCGGTAAAATAACGGTTCGGTGATCGGCCGTGAGCAAAATGGTATTGAAGATCTGT
>DAOMFS010000029.1:0-34454 GCA_035429925.1 Bacteroidia bacterium
TGCCTCCCAGAATTAGGAATCAGAAATAAGAAATCAGAAATGCTCCCAAAACCTGTAACCCTTTTTGCACCCCAGAATTAGAAATCAGAAATAAGGAATCAGAAATGAGAAAAAAACCCCGAGATCTTATCTCAGGGTTTGGCCTTGGTCATTTATCCCTGTTGCCAGGGTTTGGTAAAAAATGATCGAATCAAAATTACAAAATTTGAAATGTAATTTACAAGACTTAAAAGCGGAAATTTTGGGCCCGGTAAAATCCGGTATTTATACCGCTTAAAAATTTTGGCTCCGGCAAATGTTAAATTCCAAGTTCTCTTCATCTTCCTGACCGCGAGCCGCCTTCGCTTGCTTTAAATTTTTAATTTTGGTTGGGTGTCATTAGCAATACCTATTTGATGGATCATGTAAATAAGAGAATCATTATGGCCCTTAGCAGTTAGTTATAGGCAACCTTAAGAGATGACAATAAATTTATGAAACAACTGACAATTATTTCTCTCCTTTTTATACTTGTGTCTTGTAAACAACAACCTGAGAAATCAACCACTCTTGACATTAGTGACTTTTCGCATGAGCAGGACAGCGTTTTAACAATAAAGCGTAATTCAAAAGACAATAATTATATTCAAATAACTTTCTATTCTGACTGGTATATTAAGACGTTGACTGAGTTTAAAAACGGACAGAAAAACGGCAAGGATATTTTTTGGCGACCTAATCAAAACATGCTGGTAGAGCGATATTTTGACAATAACAAGATGAACAGGACTGTCAGGGAGGTGTACAGAAATGGAAGAACCGCATTTGAGGGAGAAAGAATAAACGGTGAGTTTGAAGGAGTGGTTAATAGCTTCTATAAATCGGGGGCCATTGAAAAAAGATGGACGAGACAGAACGGCCAAGACCTAGGACTAGTAATTTACTACCACGAAAACGGACAGGTAAAAGAAATCGGAGAAAACACTTCGACAGGATATAAAAAAACAAATGAATGGGACGAAAACGGACAGAAAATTTTCAAAATTCAATAAAAAGGCAGCCTATAACAGCGGCTCAGGCGTCAGCCCGCTGTTTTTTTTAATTGACTCCGCTATCGCTTCGCCCGGACAAAAGGCTGTCGGGCCGAACGCATAGCCGCCAACCGTTAGCGGTCATTCTATTGACGACCGTGCAACCATTAAACAAACGGACAAAAAATGAGAAGAAAAACCAACGCTTCAGCAAAATCAAAAGAGGTGCAATGCAACCCACAAGCCGACACACAATTGCACCACATTTGCTTTTGCCCCAACGCACCACGACATTCACAAACAGACACTAACTTATGAACGAACTATTAATAGCAGCTATAATCTTTGGTCTGTGGACAGTTTTTAGCATTGTTTTTATTTGGAAATACAAACATTACCAGACTACGGCAACGGCTGACAAAAAGAGCTTTTGGAACAACAGCTACATTTTTGACAGTATTCCGCCAGTGTTTCCGACACTTGGTATTTTTTGCACAGCCCTCGGTATAACATTCGGGCTTTCAGGTTTTGACACAGAAAAAATTCAAGAAAGTCTTCCTACTCTATTAGAAGGTTTGAGACTTGCCTTTTTTGCGACTATGGCAGGAATAATTGGATTGATAATTTTTCAAAAAATAAATGCAATCATTCAAAAGCAAATAGACGATGACCCAAACAGACCTGTTAAACAAACAGACGAACTTTCCGCAATTTCTGCATTGACATTTGAAGTAAAGGAATTAAAAAATGACAATCAGAAACAGATTGAAAAACTTATTCAATCGTTCGTAACAGATTTAGAAACTAAAGTTTCTTCTAAGCTTTCAATACTTGAAAAAGAAATAGTCAATCTTCAAAAAGCAGCAAATGAAAATCAAAAGACAACAACAGAAGGACTAACTCAAATAAATACAACCGCAAACAACAGCAGAATTGAATTGGCAGAGCAACTTAATAATTTGAGAGACGAACAAAAAACCACTTCTGAAAAAGCAAACAAAAACACCGATGAAATAATAAAGGCAATGAGTGAGAATAACAAACTCACAGCAAAGAAGTTTGACGAGTTTTCAGAATTACTTCGCAAGAATAATACAGAAGCACTTGTTGAGGTAATGAAAAAGGCAACAGAGCAATTCAATGAGCAAATGAGTGAATTGATAAACCGATTAGTGAAAGAGAATTTTGCAGAACTTAACAACAGCGTAAAAAGTCTAAATGACTGGCAAAAGCAAAACAAAGAACAAGTTCAAAAACTTACAGAGCAGTTCCAAAAGACGACTGAAATGTTTACCATTTCAGCGACTACTCTGAAACAAGTTGCTGACAATACAAAATCACTTACAGACGATGATAGTAAGTTGAGCCAACTGGTTGCTGAATTAAAACGAGTAATGATAGAGGACGGTAAATTTCAAGAAATCACCGATAAACTCACGAATACAATTGAAACACTTGAAAATACAACGGAAAGTTTTGATGAAACAACGTCAAAACTTAACGAATGGGTTAAGACCGAAAAGAATTTTAAAGAAGCGGCACAAATTCTTATTACCAAGTTAGAAGAATTCAGAGATTTCAACGGTGATGTTTGGGATAAATATCGTAAGGAAATGAATAAAGCAGTTTCTATAGTAAAAGAAACAAGCACCCGTTTAGGCGGAGATTTGGAAAATATAAACTCTGAATTCTACGAAAGGTTGAATGACACTCTCACGAACCTTGACCAATGTATTCAAAGATTTGTCCCAACTAATCGCAGATAATGAGCAAGAAAGAAAGCTTTTGGATACCCTATGCAGATTTGATGACCGTTTTGATGGTTATCTTTTTGTTCATTTCTCTTGCTTATATGGGTTTGGTGCAATTTCAGAAAAAGGAGCAAGACAAAATATTTGAAGAATATAAACTTGCAAAGGAAAATTTATTAAAGGAACTAAAACAGACATTTGAGAAAGACAAAGAAAGATGGAACCTTGAATTAGATGATGACTTGTCAATCAAATTTACAAACCCACAAGTATTGTTTGATGAAGGAAAATCAGATGTTACACCAACATTCCAAAACATTTTGAAAGAGTTTCTTCCAAAATATCTAAGTGTTGTTATGCAAGATAAATACAAAGATAAGATTGCAGAAATCCGTATTGAAGGACACACAAATACAAAGCCCATAAACAAAACAAACGACCCATACATTGACAATATGGAGTTATCGCAAAATAGAGCAAGAAATGTTTTAGGGTTTCTTAGGCAACAAGAATGTATCATTCAACTTGAAACAAGCAAAAAGGAGAGGTTACAATATTGGCTGACAGCAAATGGACTTTCCTATGGAAGGACAATTGATGCCAATAGTAATCTTACATTCAATTCCAATACTGCAATTGACCCAAATAAATCAAGGCGAGTTGAATTTAGAATTGTAACGACAAGTGATATTTTAGTTGAAAAAGTAATTGAACAATTAAATAAATAATGCTTTACACGTTTGAACGACTTGCAACCTTCCTCACACAAAGAGGTTACCCTGACGCCAATCAAAGAGGTATTCAGATTATTAAGCGTGACCTTACCCAAGAAGAACAAGCAGGAAATTTAGATTTTAGGGATGATGGAATTTATCTAAAAGTTAATGGACAAGAATACAAAGGATATATGTATTTGAAATACCCAAATGTTGCAAGATTTGGCTTACCAAAATTTCATATTACAAACTGCAAGACAATTCTTGAACAAAGAGCAACCGGAAGGTTTGACGGCAGATATTTTTGGCATAATTCCAAAACCGTCACAATTGAAGACAGAGCAAATGGACAAGTTCACGCAAATGTAAACCTTACCTTGTGCGGCAATTGCGAACGACAATCAAGTATTAACGAGTATTCGGACACAGAAGGTTTCTTCAGTTTATTGGACCAACAAGAAGTCGAAGAAACGACAAGAGAAATACAACTTGATATGTTTGGCAGACCGCTTGACTGGGATACTATAAGCAAAGAGTATAGAAAAGAGCAAAACTACACTTGTGAAAATTGCGGCTTTGGTGGAGATATGTTAGAAAGCCGTAAAGACAGAGAATTTATTCACACAGACCATATTGTTGCTTGGGAACTTGCAAATATGCGTAGGAACAACTTGCAATGTCTTTGCATTTTGTGCCATAGTCAAAAGGACGAATTACATAAAGCTAATTTTTCAAAACCAGGAATGCAAAAACGAATTCAGCGGTTTCTTGACAAATACAGAGCAAAACTTATTGAACTTGAAAACGAGTATATTGACAACATTTAAGCCAACGCATTTGGTGGCACATTTGCTTTTTTGCCAACTCATAAACCCAAACAAAAAAAAGCAAAAGAGCCACCAAGCCAACGCACAACGACACTGCAAAATGACACGACAACTGACGACAGGAAAAGAAGAACGAACCGCTAACAAGGTATTGCCAAAAGCGGGGGTGACGAACTTCTATGACACTTTTGTGCTTAACCGAACATTAGTTTTTCAAATCAACAGTAGTGCTGATACGCCCCGCTTTTGGCAATACCCGAACCGTTACAAGCAAGCCTAAAACCGACAGCTCGACAACAAACAAACATAAAAACGACAGACAAAATGAAAACCCTTCGCAAAATAAAAAGAGCTGCAAGCCAACGCACAAGCCGACACATTTGCAGCACATTTCATTTTGCCCCAACACACAACGACAATTATTAAAGTATGAAACTTGTTACAAGAAATCATTTAGAAGATTGGGCTGAGAGGGTTGACTCTAAAGGCGATTTGCCATATCTTATTTCAAGATTAGTTAGAGCTACGACTCCTGTGAGCACGCAGGCGGACTTTCCATCAGGTAGTGCCGCTTATATTGGCGGCTGGGATGGTATAGTTATCTGTGAAGAAGAAACGGCTTATGTTCCCAAAGGAATTTCACTATGGGAGTTTGGAACAGAGGCAGACAGTAAAGGGAAAGCAGACAAAGATTATGATAAGAGAAAACTTGATCCGTTAGGTTATACTCAAAAGGATTGTGTTTACATATTTGTTACTCTACGATTCTGGAAACAAAAAGACAAATGGATAAAAGCAAAAAAGGTAGAAGGAATTTGGAAAGATGTAAAGGTATATGATTCTTCAAACTTGGAGCAATGGCTTGACATTGCACTATTTGTTTCAAGATGGCTTTCAAGTCGTGTAGGAAGTTACCCCTTTGATGGTATAATGACAGCTGATGAATTTTGGGAAGAATGGTCAATGGGTCCTAACGGTTTAATTTTACAGCCAGAGGTTATTACAGCAGGAAGAGAGTTTGAGCAGAAACAATTATTAAACATTTTACAAGGACAAGCCAGTATAAAAGCAATAAAGGCATCGACAAAAAATGAAGCAATTGCTTTTATCATTGCTGCTGCTAAACAATTTCCTAAAAGTGAATCAGAAAGGTTTTTTTCAAAGTCATTGCTAATTGACACTGAAGGCAATTTTCGAGGAATAAGAATAAACACCGTAACACCGTTAAATCTTATACCACGATTTGATGATGCACAACCTCTTTATTCTGCTGTTGGAAAAGGACATCATGTATTAGTCTTATTAGGTGCGGACGACACATTTAATCAAGAAACAATTATCCTTCCAACGATTGACAGAGATGGTCAAGTGAACTCTTTAATTAAGAGTGGTATTTCAGAAGATGATGCCAAATATTTCTCAAGAGAAGCGGGAAGAAATATTACAATCCTGAAAAAACTAATTGGTTTTCCTCACACTAAAACCAAATGGGTTGAGACGGAAAATATTCGTGAAATTATTCCAGCACTTTTGTTAGGGAGATGGAGTGAGAACTTTGTTGGAGACATTGAACTCATTGAGAAATTATCTGGAGTCAAGTATTCGGACTATTTAGTTACTCTTGCAAAATGGAAAAACTTTGAAGAATCTCCATTGATTCAAATAGGTGAAACATGGCGATTGACTTCTCCTTTAGATTTATGGACTACCCTTTCGCCACAGTTCACGCAAAAAGATTTTCAAAGTATTCAAGAATGTTTCTCATTCGCTTTTAAACATGGTAATCCTATCATTGAGCCTAAAGACAAAAATGATTTTGCTGCATTCTACAACAAGCCACGGAAATTTTCCAATTGGGCAAGAGAAGGTTTGACACAATCTCTAATCTTGGTTGGAAGATTCGGTGATGGACTAAAAATTCCTAACCTTTCAAATCCACAACTTTGGGTTGACAGTATTGTTCTTGACTTATTAAATAATGCAAGTGGCGAAATATGGATTTCAGTTGACCACGAGCTACCTCTAATTTCAGAAGCGTCTCCAATAAGTTTTCTTAAAGCCGCAAGCAATTCGCTTTCAAAAGAACAGCCTGAAATTATGGATATGTTCAAAGAGGTTGATGGCTTATTACATTCTACAAGTCACCACACAGGATTATTGTGGGCTCTTGAGGGATTAGCATGGCTACCTGAATATTTGAGAGATGTTAGTTTGATTTTACTAAAACTTTCACGCCTTGACCCTGGTGGCAGTTTATCTAACAGACCAATCAACAGCATTACCGAAATTTTCAAATCATGGCACTACCAAACTCTTGCACCGTTTCAAGAGAGGATGGAAATATTGAAATATATTACCGAAAAGGAAAAAGAACAAGGATGGACTTTACTTATCAGAATGCTTCCTGACCATCACAGAGTTGGACACCCAACACATAAAATGCGCTGGAGAATTTTCGATAAGAATCTTAATTTACATTATACTTACCAAGAAATTTGGGACACTCATTCATATGTTGTTTCGTTACTGTTAGCCCAATTTGATAACAATGAAAAAAAGTTTTCTCAACTCATTGAAGAAACAGTAAAGCTATCTCCACAAGACAGAAAAAAGGTTTTGGATTGGGCTGATAGTATTTACTCAAATATTCAACAAACGGAATTCATAACATGGGAAACAATTAGAAAAATCCTAAATCATCACAGGTCTCATCCTGAAATGGACTGGGCATTAAATGAAAGTGACTTGAAAAGATTTGAGGATTTGTATAATAAATTGAAGCCTCTTGACGCAATCAATCAACACATTTGGCTATTCAATGATCATTGGCCAGCTTTTACCCAAGGCACGAAGGAGGTTGACAATGAATTTGAAAAAAGACACGAACAACAACAGAACAGAATTGACCGAGCAAGAACGGAAGCGCTAAAAATTATTCTTGCTGAAATAGGTCTAAAGAAGGCTTTAGAATTAAGAGAGTCAGTTAAAGTACCGTGGGCATTAGGCGATACTTTTGCAAGAGTAATAACAAATGAAGGCGAAATTATATCTGTTTGCGAGTGTTTAAATGATGACAAAGAAAAACTTAGATTTATTCACAGTTTTATTTATCGCAAGTCAATCATTGAGAAATTTGAATGGATTGCCAGATTATTTAAGAGTTTACAGGAAAAGGGATTCAGCAACAAAGCTCTTGCAAACATGCTATTACCAATAAATCAATCCAAACAGCTTTGGGATTTTGTTTCAACCTTAGACAAGGAAATACAGAAAGAATATTGGCAAAATATGCATCCAACATTTTACCACATTCCTGTTGAAGAAAAAGTTATCGGTGTTCAAATACTTGTGGAAAACAAAAGGTTTTTTTCCGCTATTGACATAAGTTCACATTTTGCGGAAACATTACCAACTGAAATTCTTGCTGAACTTTTAAAGAAAGCTGCAACAGAAGAAGCAAGTGAACAGGCTCGTTTTAGAGGATATGAGATTGAAAGAATTTTTGAAACTCTCGACAAGCGTTCCGATTTAGACCATTCAACTCTTATTAATTTGGAGTGGTTATATATTCCTATATTGGACTCTTACGGAACAAGAAGAAATCCGAAAGTTTTGCAGGAAGAATTATCAAAAAATCCGATTTTCTTTGTCGACATGCTTAAATGGTTATATATACCTAAGGACAAAACGAAAATTGAAGAGGAAAGAAAAGGAATCTCTGACGAAGTAATTCAGAACAGAGCAAAGCAAGTATATCATTTGCTTCATTCATGGAAAAGAATCCCAGGTATGAATTCTGACAATACAATTGATGAAGCAGAATTAAATAAATGGGTAAATGAAACGAGAAAGTTAGCAGAAGCAGAAGGAAGATTGGATGTTGCTGACATGCACATTGGCCAAGTATTAGCACAATATCCTGAGAATGCTTCAGACTGGCCACAGGAAAAAATATTTAAACTAATTGAAGAAATAAACTCTGACAGTTTAAAAAGAAATTATTCTTCTGCTATGTTCAACAAACGAGGTTCTTCAACAAGAGGGCCATTTGACGGTGGAAATATTGAAAGAGGACATGCTGAATACTTTAAGAAGTTAAGCAACGATTATAAAAACAAATATCCCAATGTTGCAGAAATATTTAAAAAACTTTCAGACGGGTATTTATTTGATGCAAAGAGAATGGACGAGAGTGCAGAGCGGGACAGACTGGAATATTGACTGCCAGAGCACTTGGTGGCACATTTGCATTTTTCCAAAACGCACAAAGCCAAGCAAAAAAATACAAAAGAGCCACCAAGCCAACGCAACAAGACATTAGTAAGAATGAACAGAAATACAATGACAGACAGAAGGCCAGCTTGTAACAGCACCTACCCAAAAGGCGGGGTTTCGTGTTCCAAAGACAGTTTTGTGGTTAAACAAACTTTTGTTTTTCAGATTAAGTTTTGTGGCAAAAGTCCCGCCCTTCGGGTAGCCGCCAACCGTTAACAGCAAGAGCTGTATATTCGCATCATGGCAAAATCCAAAAAATCCATCAGCCCAAAGCAAAAGCCCAAGCTGAAAAAAGCCCTGGCCAAAAAGCAAAAGCCCAGGCTCAAAAAAACCCAGGCCGCAAAGCCAAAGCCCAAAGCACTTAAACCCAAAAAAGCGCCCAGGGCTAAAAAAGCCAGCGATGGCCATGATTTCAGTCCTGAGGAAAGAAAGGCCTGGAATGCCCTGAAGGCGGAGTTGAAGAGCCTGGATGACGAGCACTGGCTTATGGTGAAGCAAAGCCTTTACGCGGAGGTGTCACTCCAGGGCTTCTCCATGAGCCAAATGATGCAGTATAACCAGCTTATGGCCCGGGTCAAAATCTGTGTGGTCAAAATGCTGGACCTGCTTGACCTTGCTGAGGGCAGGAAGAAAAACCTGGTGAATTAAGCCAGGCTGTTTGCGCGGATTTGTGATCTGTTTGTGTGGTTTTGTAAGCTATACCTAAATAGTCGGCCCTCAAAAAGTAGTTTATTTCTTTCGCCACTTTGTCTTGACACAAAGTGGCGCAAAAGTCAAGGCGTTTCGATCCTTCCACGCGCTCTTGCTTTCCCACTAGCCGGCTCTTCTCTCAAATATGCAATGCATATTTTCGTTCAGCCCTCTAAAAATTCGAGCGAGGTAAATATTTTGCGCCATCGCATCTTTAAAGAAGCGCAAAATAAAACGCAAGCGCCCTCGCAGAATTTTCTAGGAAAAATAAATTCACCCTTCGCTTCCCCGGCGAAACGCCTTTGCCAGCGCTTTTTAATGCCAATTTTCGACCATATATTCAGATTTTTCAGTGATTCAAACCTGCCCATTTTTATTTGGGGCCTCTTAAAAATAAACTTTGCAGCTTATTTGAGAGCTCACTAAAACACACCCATTCAGCCGGTGTTTCCCCCCTTTTGTAAAAATCATTAGATTGTGGGCATTAAATCCAAGCCATGCGCAAACTGCTCTGCTTCCTTTTTATTCTGCTTGCCCTCAAAAACCTGGCACAAACCGATACGGCTGATGCTCAAAAACCCTTTCTTCTGCTGGAACAAGCCTTTGAACACAAGGACTGGGCGGCGGTGGCCAGACTGCAGAAAATCTGTTATGCCCTCGACAAAAATCAGGGTCACCTGCTCTGGTCAGCCCGCTGCTACGCCTGGTTAAGGGACACAGCCAATACCTTAAATACCCTGGATACAGCCCTGCTCTGTGGCTTCACCAATATTTACATACTGGATGGGGATACAGCCTTTGATTTCATCCGTTCAGGCCAGCGCTGGCAGGAAATCAGGCAAGGCACGGCTGAAAAATACAAGCAGAAAGAGGTGGTGTTTTACTGGGGTTTTTATTACGGCATACTCAGCCTCATCCTGCTCTTTAACTTCTTTTTGTTTATTTCCAACAAAGACCTTTCCTACCTCTTCCTGTGTTTTATCCTGATGGCCGATATGCATTTCGAGCTCTTCAACAATTCCAGCCTCAAAATTTACATCACCAAACTCTTCCCCTGGATCGCGTCAGCCATAGTGCAGCATTTCCCGCCTCCTCCGGTGTATGTGGGCGTTTTCCTCATCAGTTTCATGTTGTTCAGCAATTCCTTTCTGAAGCTTAAGAAGAGTCTGCCCCTGTTTAACCGGATTCAATACGTTTTAATTCTCCTGGTCTGTTTATTCGAATGCGACATCTTTTTTGGGTTCAAATTCATTCCAGAAATTTTTATACAAAGTGTGGTAGCGCTTACTTTTTTACTTTCGCTTGTTGCCGGACTGATACTGTGGAAACGCAAACTCAGGGAAGCCTCCTACTTTGTGGTGGCTGTGATGCTCATCTGTGCCGGGCTTTTCGCCAACAACAGCTTCAACATTTTTATTTTCTCCAGTCTGAACATGGGCATACTGCTCTTCTTCATCATCCTCACCCTGGGTGTGGGCAGCAAGGTTAAGCGCATGCAAAAGGAAAAAGAAGAGGCCCAGGAAAAAGCCCTGGAGGTGCTGGAAGAAAAAGTGCAGGAGCGTACCCTGGAACTGAAGCAGCAAAAACACCTGGTGGAAGAAAAGCAAAAAGAAATTGTGGATTCCATCAGTTATGCCAAACGGCTGCAAGAAGCCATTTTGCCGCCTCATGATTTTGTGAAGGCCCATGTAAAACACAATTTTATTTTTTACCAGCCCAAGGACATTGTGGCCGGTGATTTTTACTGGGCCGAAAAAAACCAGGATCTGTTTTTTATTGCGGCGGCCGACAGCACGGGGCATGGGGTTCCCGGCGCCATGGTCTCCATTGTCTGTTCCAATGCCCTGAACCGGGCCGTGAAGGAATTTCAGCTCAAAGTGACCGGCAAAATTCTGGATAAGACCCGGGAACTGGTGATAGAAACCTTTGAGAAAAGCGCCAGTGAGGTGAAGGACGGCATGGACATCTCGCTCTTGTGCATTGACGCGAAGCAGAAGCAGGTGTTTTGGAGTGGGGCCAACAATCCGCTCTGGTACATACAGGACCATGAACTGAAAGAGATCAAGGCCGACAAACAGCCCATAGGCAAAACAGATCACCCCAAACCATTCAGCACGCATGAGATCGCGTACAAGGCGAACAGCACCTTTTACCTTTTCACCGACGGACTGGCGGATCAGTTTGGGGGACCGCAGGGTAAAAAATTCAAATACAAACAATTTTCTGAGCTTCTCCTGAAACACCAGGATCTCAGCCCGGCCGAACAGGCCGAGCGCATCAACAAGGCCTTTGCCGCCTGGAAGGGCGAGCTGGAACAGGTTGACGACATTTGTGTGATCGGCATTCGACTTTAGACGGATTTGGATTTATCCTATTTTACACGTACATTTGTTAACAGTTTTACACGTATCATGACCACAAAACTCACCCTGACAATTGACGACGCTGTAATTTCAGTTGCTAAAAAATACGCTAAACAAAAAGGCAAAAGCCTTTCGGATATCGTTGAGAATTATCTCATGTCTTTAACTTCCAAAACCAGGAAGCCCGAAGTTATATCACCTGAAATTCTGAATTTAATGGGAAGTTTAAGCCTGCCTGAAAATTATGATTACAAAAAGGAACTGGCTAAAGCGCTAAGGAAGAAGTACAGAACATGAAGTCCCTCTTTTTGGATACCAATGTCCTGATCGACTTCTTTGCTGACCGTAAGCCCTATTCCACAGAAGCCGCCAGCTTGTTTAATCTTGCAGTCAGGAAAGAACTGCTCATCTACATTTCAGCTGTTTCTTACAACAACATGTATTACATTTTTCGCCAGTCCAGTTCACATGCGGATACACTCAAAATTTTGAATAAACTTTGTGAGTGGACAGAAGTGGTTGAAGTGAAAAAAGAAACCATTCTGCGATCTCTGAAATCGGAATTCAAAGATTTTGAAGACGCCATACAATACTATTGTGCAAGGTCAATTCCAAAAATGGACTTCATAGTTACCCGAAATACCAAAGACTTCAAATTAAGTTCACTGCCTGTATTGACACCGAAAGAAGCCGTTTCTTTATTGGAAAGCGCCTCGGACTAGCTCCAGTGTTCGCGCAGATCTTTATGCACTGCGCTAAATACGCTTTCCTCATCTGGCTCCCCTCATAGTGCCTCAAACGCTTCAACAGAGCAGACTGATGCACCAACCTGCCGGCCTTCTATTTTATTGAGAATTCCGCTGGCAGTCCTTTCAATTAGTTTTAAATTTACAATTGTCATCACAAAGCCTTCAGGTCATCATGCTTTAAGGCTCTGTTGTGCTAAATGTCTTCCATCATGAGCAAAAAAGACAAATCCCGCATTGACGTGGTGTATTCCACCAATCCCAATTTTCAGTACAGGGAAGAACCTGGGGAGGAAGCCCAAACCCTGGCACCCGCGCAGCAAAACCTGAAAATTTATCTCGACCGTTTGGGCGGGGGAAAATTACTGAGTCGCCTGAGTGGTTTTGTGGGCAGCAAGAGTGATCTGGAAGCCCTGGCCAAGGAACTGAAACAAAAATGCGGGGTGGGCGGCAACGCCAAGGATGGAGATATCCTCATACAAGGCGACAAGCGCGAGAAAATGCTCGAGATCCTGCTCAAGGCCGGGTACAAGGCAAAAAAAGCCGGGGGCTGAACACAAAAAAACCAGCTTCTTTCGAAAACCGGTTCTTTTGCCTGTTTATGCGGATTTGAAATCTGAATGTACAACACGAAGTGACCGATTGCCTAAAACTATTTTCTGTTAAGACATGAGACGCTCATCCCAGAAAAAATCTTCCTTGTGCCGGATCTGAACCATTTTGCCGAATTCAGGGTGCTGTGTGTTGATGATGTAATTGTACTCCTGAGGAATGAGTACAGAAGGAACGCCAAGAACCAGACTTTCCCTGGCTTCATACCAGACGCTGCCGATCTCCTGTAATTCCGGATAGGCATTCATGTAGCGCCAATCTTTCGGAAGATCTTTAATGTGCAGCTTTTTATAAAGTTCTTCTTTTGCCCTGATTTGAATGCTGAGTACTTTGAATCGTAAACTGGCCTGTATGCTGTTCTTATGAACAAGTAATTCCAGTGCGGATAAGGATCGGCTGGAACCCGTGTACAATACAAATTGATTGGCTTTGTTCCAGCGTGCCGCTTTTCCTGAGCCCGAAAGTCCTGCAAATTTTGCTCCCGATATCCTGAAGACCTCCATGTTCAGGCATTATCGCCATATTCCAGGCCCGTAAGCCTGTCGTCAATGAACTTGATCCCGCTGATGGTGCCCATGAACTCCACAGGTGCCTTTCTGTTGAAATGAAGATTTTCCTTTTTCAGCCAGGCCTTGAATTGACCCGCCGACCCGAAAATTTCCCGGCCGTGCGTGAACAGGGAAAGTATGCTGATCACCTGTTCCTGTAAAGCCGGTTTCACATACTTGTGACTGTTTTTGTAAAGCCTCAGGGTTTTTTCACTTACACCCAGCCATTCAGAAATCTCAGTGTCTTCAGACTCTGTTAAGGATTTCAGCATCATAAAATAATTGGTTCTTCGTGCAGGAGGAACGTCAATACCCTGAATTAGTCTAAGGGTCTGGCTGTGCCCCAGCCTTGACGGAATAGCCTTCACTGATTTGGCGCCTTGTTTCATATCTTGAAATTAGGTAATATTTCCCTTGTAAGCAAGAAATTTTACCGTCAGCGGTTTTGGTCAAAAAAATCCCCCTGAATGCTCAGAGGGATTTTTCAGGCATGCCGGTTTAATGCCTCAAATGTGAAGGCATTTGGCCTGGACTTTGTCTAGTGTTTGCTGAGGTAAGCGGCCACGCCGGCATGAGATTCTTTCATGCCTTCGCTGCCCTTGGTCCAGTTGGCGGGACAAACCTCGCCGTTCTCTTCAAAGAACTGCAGGGCATCCACCATGCGCAGGGTTTCATCCACATTGCGGCCAAGTGGCAGATCGTTGATGAGCTGGTGACGCACCACGCCCTTTTTGTCGATCAGGTATAATCCCCTGAAAGCGATCATGGGTCCTGTGGCAATGAGATCACCCTTGTCGTTTACATCGTAATCGCCAAAGAGGGTACCGTAAGCCAGTGAAATGGTTTTGCTGGTGTCGGCCACAATGGGATAGGTAATGCCTTTGATGCCTCCTGCTTTTTTATCCATTTGCAACCAGCCCCAGTGGCTCTCTTCGGTATCTGTGCTGCAGGCCACCACGGCCACGTTGCGGCTTTCGAATTCTTTCAGTTTCTCCTGGAAAGCGTGCAGCTCGGTGGGGCACACAAAGGTGAAATCCTTGGGGTAAAAAAAGAAGACCACGTACTTTTTTCCAAGATACTGGTCGAGTGAGAAATTTTCCTGCACTTCTCCGCCGTTTACAACGGCTGCCGCCTTAAATGAGGGGGCCTGTTTTCCTACTAAACTTGACATATGATTGAATTTTAAATGTTATTGGATGTGTAAAAGTATGCATTCCGCAGAAAACCAATTATGAGTAATATTGCCTGAAATTTAACTTAACAAATATTAGTATGAGTATAGTCCTGAACCAGGCCGCGCCTGATTTTACCCTTTACAACAGCACAAAAACCGAAGTGAACCTGGCTTCCTTAAAAGGAAAAAATGTATTGCTCCTGTTTTTTCCCCTGGCCTTTTCGGGCACCTGCACCGCAGAACTCTGTTCGGTACGCGACAGCATGGCTGATTATTCTGCGCTTAATGCTGAGATTTTCGGCATTTCTGTTGATTCGGTATTTGCCCTTGCGCGTTTTAAGGCCGAGCAAAACCTCGGCTTTGAACTGCTGAGTGATTTCAATAAAACAGTGGCCACAGCCTACAACTGCCTTTATCCTGAATTCATACTCGGCATGAAGGGCGTGTGCAAGCGTTCGGCCTTTGTGATCGACAAAGCAGGCATGCTGCGTTATGCCGAGGTGCTTGAAAAGGCCAGTGACCTGCCCAATTTCGAGGCGATCAAAGCCTGCCTTGAGCAATTAAAATAAACTTGCTAAAAGCCTCTTACCATAAGGTCCTGCGCGAAGCCGGCTGCGATGAGGCCGGGCGGGGCTGCCTGGCCGGTCCTGTGTTTGCGGCGGCGGTGATCCTGCCAAAAAATTATCGAAACAAATGGCTCGACGACAGCAAAAAACTGTCGGAGGCCGATCGCTACGAACTTCGCCCCGAGATCGAAAGCAAGGCTTTGGCCTGGGCAGTAGCCGAGGTGTCGCATACCGAGATCGATGAGATCAACATCCTGAATGCTTCTTTTTTGGCCATGCACAGGGCCATTGCGCAACTCATTCCCCGGCCAGAATTTCTGATCATCGACGGCAACCGTTTTAAACCCTACCCGGGCATTGAACACGCTTGCATCATCAAAGGCGATGCCCAGTACCTGAGCATTGCCGCCGCCAGCATACTCGCCAAAACCTATCGCGACGACAGGATGAAAGCACTGGCCCTGGCTTATCCCCATTACCACTGGGACAAAAACATGGGCTACGCCACAGCCCTGCACCGGCAAGCCATACGCGAACACGGGGCCTGCGAGCACCACCGCATGAGTTTTGCCTTGTTGCCTGCTCAACTGGAGCTGGACCTCTGAAGCCGTTTTAAAAAATGGCTGTTGAATACATCTGCGTTTACGGCATTTGATGGCAGGAATAATTCCTTAGTTTCGTGAGGCGTGGCCCTGCTGAAACGTTTTATATTTCTGGTCTTTGTGCTCCTGGCCCTGGCGGCCGGCACCTGGGCCTATCTGCAATTGAAGAACAGCAAAAAGCCACAGCGCTCAGCCCTTTCGGCCCTGCCCGCGGGCGCCCTGTTCTATGCCAGAACACCTGACTTTTCGGAACTCAACAACAGGCTCAACACACGCAGCCTGATCCTTGATGATTTTTCGCACCTGCAAAGTTTTGCCGAAGTACTCGACCTGATAGAGCAGGCCAATCAGCGCATTTCGGCCGGAGAAGAGATCAAGGGCCTGATGAAGGGCTGTCTCATGCACTTTGCACTCTACGCCGAAAACAAATCCTTTCTGCTTTGTTTTAACCTGAAAGAACTCGGACAGGAAAACCTGTTCAGAACGGCCTTGGTACAGGACCTTCAGGCCAAAGAAACAGAAAATGGTTTTTACAGCCTTGAGATCAGCAAGGGCAAAACCTTTTTTCTGAGTTTGCAGAAGGGACTCGTCTGCCTGAGCGATGCACCCGGCATGCTTCAGCTCGCGGAAGAAAACGGCACAGCCCGCCTGATGGATGATCGCGCCTTTGCAGAAGCCCAGAAGACCTTTGATGAAGAAGCCGTGCTGGCCCTTTACGTGAACCCCGCACTGGCCGAAGCCTACAAATCGGCTAAGAAACCCAGGCTTGGTCTGCTGAAGCAGGGCATCACTTATGCGAACGTGTCTGTGCAACCTTCAGAACTGAGCCTGAACGGGTATTTTAAACCCGACAGCACCTCGATTTTGTTTGCACTGCTGAGCCAGAGAAACAAAAACACCGGACTGTTCTCAGTGTTGCCCGCTCACTGCAAAGCCTTTAAACACTTTGTGGTGAATGATTTTCAGAGTCTGGGACAAAATCTGAAAAGCCGCAGGGACAAAGATCTGCGGAGTTTCTGGGCAAGGGCAGCCGATACCGCCTTGTACAATGTTGAATCGGCCTTCTACGCCAACCTTTCCGATGGACTCTGTGAATTTGAACTGGAAGGACAGGAGCAATCCTGTTTTTTGACCGGTGTAAAAGACAGCGTGGAGGCCCTGGAACACCTGGGTTTTATGAGCACAGGCTCAATGGAACACGAGGGCACACGAATCTATCATTTTCAGGGATCCGGCAATCGGCGCGGGCTGCAGCTCTTGTCTCCCCTGAGCACCTATTCTGCCAGGGCAGGCTTTGTATTCAACAGCTGCATTTACCTGGCCCCTTCGGAGGAAGAAGCCCGGACCCTGCTCAGCGCGCTTCGTTACGGGGCAAGCCTGGATTCGGACCCGGACTTTGTGCGATACGCCCGGGAGCAGTTTCCGGATGAGTACCAGGTTTTGTATTACGCCTCTTCCGCTGCCCTTTTGAAAAACATGCGCGAACTCATACCCGGCCTCACGGGTTCCAAAACAAAATATCTTGAGGGCATACAAAAGGCCTCCATGTCGCTAATTTCGCGTGAGCGTGATTACCAGCTGCGTGTGCAGCTTCAGCAGGAAAGCGAGAAGGAAGCGGGAGGCGAAAAAATGCTCTGGACCCTGAAGCTCGACAGCAGCTGCAGCCGCAAACCCTGGCCCTTTGTGAATCACCTCAGCGGCGAACACGAAGTGCTGGTGCAGGATGATGGCAACACCCTATACCTGCTGAACAGCAAGGGCAAGGTGATCTGGAAAAAAAACCTGGACGGGAAAATACTTTCCGAAGTGCAGATGGTAGACATGTTCCGGAACAACAAATACCAGATCCTCTTCAACACGGCCAATGCCATACACCTGCTCGACCGCAACGGCAAATACGTGGACACCTATCCGCTCAAAACCCCGGCCCGCATGACCTCAGGATTGAGCTTGTTCGATTACGAGGGGAAAAAAGATTACCGGCTGATCTTTGCCTGCGAGAACAACAGGATATACAACTACACCCTCTACGGCATACGCCAGGAAGGTTTCACACCATACCGCACAGATGCCAGGGTGAACTTACCGGTTCAGCATGTGAGGATTGGCGAAAGCGATTACCTGGTGGCCATGGATGTAGAAGGACAGATCTATGCCTTCAGCCGCAAGGGTGAGGGCCGCATACGCTTCAGCAACCGCAGCCTTACAAATTGCAGGACCTTTATCATCGATGCCTCCAATTCCCTCCGCAATTCATGGATCATTTATTTTGACGACAAGAGCGCCCTCATCAACAAGATTTCCTTTAACGACAAAAAAGAGATCCTGCGCCTGAACCTCAGCACAGAAATGAGTTACCACAGTTTTGGTCTGGTGGATGAGAACCGGAGCGCCGACCTGCTTGTAGCGGGGCATTCCGGCATAAGTGCCTATAACCTGAACGGCAACCGCATTTTCGATCTGCCCTTGAATCAAAAACAGAAGGCCCTGGATTTTTACTCGGATGAAACGCACAGCTTTTACATGAGTTTGGATGAGCATCAGGATCTGTTGCTCTTTGATCCCGCCCAGCAGATTTCACGCACACTCAAAGCCACTGCGCTTCCCCTGGTATACGATCTCTTCAGAACAAAAAAGATCTGTCTTCTGGTGCCGGATCAGAACAAGCTGAATTGCCTGTACTACTGATAATCGAATTGCCCCTCGGCCGTGTGCAGGCTTACAGACCTGCCCTGAGCTTTTTCCACGTAACCAACAACCTGGGCGTCGATGTTAAAGGATTTGCTGATGGCGATGAGGCTTGATGCCGCCTTTTCTTCGCAGTAAATTTCCATGCGGTGCCCCATGTTAAACACCTTGTAAAGTTCTTTGGGATCTGTGCCGCTTTGTTCGCGTATCATCCTGAACAGAGGCGGTACTTCAAAAAGATTGTTCTTCACCACATGAAGGCCATCATTCAGAAAATGCAGCACCTTGGTTTGCGCGCCTCCGCTGCAGTGCACCAGACCTTTGATGGACTGGCGCTGTTCTTTGAGCATGGCCTGTATCACCGGGGCATAGGTGCGGGTTGGTGAAAGCACCAGTTTGGCCGCGTCTATTTTTTGATGGACCAGCTCACCGCCGGGTTTTTTGTACTGCACCTCTACCTGATCGCTCAGATTCATCTTGCCGCTGTACACCACGGCATCGGGAATGGCCTGATCGTAACTTTCAGGATATTTTTTGGCCAGGCTTTTGTTGAACACATCGTGGCGCGCGCTGGTGAGGCCATTGCTCCCCATGCCCCCGTTGTACGCGTCTTCGTAACTGGCCTGTCCGCTGCTGGCCAGACCCACGATCACCTGCCCTGCGGCAATGTTGTGGTTCGAGATCACATCCTTGCGCGGCAAGCGGCACACCACCGTGCTGTCTACAATAAGTGTACGCACCAGATCACCCACATCGGCTGTTTCGCCTCCTGTGGAATAAATGCTGATGCCGTGCTCACGCAAATTCTGCAGCACCGCTTCGGTGCCGTGTATGATGGCCCTGATCACCTCGCCAGGAATCAGCGATTTGTTGCGGCCTATGGTGGAGGAGAGTAAAATGTTTTGTGTGGCGCCCACACAGATGAGATCGTCCACATTCATGATCACCGCGTCCTGGGCAATGCCTTTCCAGACAGAGAGGTCGCCGGTTTCTTTCCAGTACATGTAGGCCAGTGAAGATTTGGTGCCGGCTCCGTCGGCATGCATCACCAGGCAGTGATCGGGGCTCCCGCTGAGCTGGTCGGGTACGATCTTGCAAAAGGCCTGGGGAAACAATCCTTTGTCGATTCCTGCGATGGCGGCGTGCACATCTTCTTTGCCCGCGGAAACACCGCGTAACTGGTATTTGTTGTCGCTCATAAGGAGCCCAAAGATACGGAAATGGATTGAGCGGGAATGTGTAATTTTGAGCCCTGTGAATCAAGGCAAGACAAGGGTTTCCATAGTAAACTATACCAACACCCTGCCCTTCAAATGGGCTTTGAAACGAAGCAGGGTTTTAAACAGGATTGATCTGCAGGAAGACATCCCGAGCATCTGCGCCGAAAAACTGAAATTCGGTCAGGTGGAACTGGCCCTTGTTCCGGTGGCCCTTTTACCTGAACTGGACAAGTATAAAATTGTGAGTGATTATTGCATTGGAGCCGAAGGCAAGGTTGACACGGTGAAATTATACAGCAGGGTTCCGGTGCAGCAGATCAAAAGCATCAGCCTCGATTACCAGTCTAAAACTTCCAACGCACTGGTGCGGGTTTTATTTAAAGCACACTGGAAACAAAACGTTCAGTTCAAAGCCGCCTTACCCGGATTTGAAAGATCGGTGGCAGATGATCATGGCATTGTGGTGATAGGCGACCGTTGTTTTGGCCTGAACGGCACATTTGAATACGAATACGACCTGGCCGAAGAATGGAAAAAGCTCACCGGACTTCCTTTTGTGTTTGCGGCCTGGGTGGCCGTTGAAGAACAAGACCAAGGTGTGATAGAAGAATTCAATACGGTATTGAAAGATGGCTTGAGCCAGCTCAGCAAGGCTGTGGAAGAAAGTGAGACCCCTCCGCAACTCAGCAAAGCACAAACTTTACATTACCTTCAGGCGCGCATCAGCTACGATCTGGATGCGAAAAAGCGGGAAGCACTGAAGCTTTTTCTGAGCAACTTGGCCGATTTGCCTGCGCTTTAGGCCCCACTGAGCAGTATGTGACTTGGTGGTCTTTATGCCCTTTCGGGTTTACGCTTGAACGCTATTTTTTAAAATTCCATTACATAAAGGTTAAGACGTCAATTAATCTTTAATCGCTCTGCCCTTATTTTCAGAGTTAATATAATGTAAGCGTGATTGAGCCTTAATGCCCTGGCCCCGGAGATAAAATAGTTTTGCCTTATAAATCTATCCAACATGAAAACAAAACTTACAAGCATTCTTTTTGGCTTCGGTATGATGAGTACCGTTACGGCCCAATCCCTTCAAACAGGGCCAAGCACAAGCATTACACCTTATCTGTACCCCAGTGTTTCTGGTGCGTCGGTTATCTCCGTTCTGAGTTCAGGAGATGTGGTGGGCAATTACACCATGAGCGGATTGCCCGATGGTATGGGCGCCATTGACAACGGTGGCACTACTTTTACGCTCATCATGAATCACGAATTCAACAACACACAGGGTAATGTTCACGCCCACGGTTCCATTGGTGCCTTTATTTCCAAATGGGTGATCAACAAATCCAATTTTCAGGTGATCAGCGGCAGCGATCTGATCAACGATGTGAAACTCTGGACGGGTAGCACTTATACCACATATAACGCCACAAACCCTTCCACCCTCACTGCCTTTAATCGTTTTTGTGCCGGTGAGCTGGCCCCTGCAACAGCATTTTACAATGCAGTCTCCGGTAAGGGTACACAGGACAGGATTTTCATGAACGGCGAAGAAAGCGGGAATGAAGGGCGCGCATTTGCACACATCGTAACCGGTTCGGAAAGTGGTGTAAGTTATGAGCTGCCACATCTGGGCAAAGCCTCCTGGGAAAACGCTGTGGCAAATCCCTATCCACAGGACAAAACCCTGGTAATGCTCATGGACGACAGTTCACCAGCAGGTCAGGTATATTGCTATGTAGGCAATAAAAACTTTAACGGGAACACCATTGAAAAAGCAGGTTTGTTCGGTGGAAAACTTTACGGGATAGCAGTGCTCGGCCTGGTGAACGAGTCCAGCGGGGTAATTGCTTCAGGTACAAAATTCAACCTGATCGACATGGGTTCTGTTGCGGCCCAAACCGGATCAGTGATAAACACCAACAGCAACAACTATGGCGTAAGCAATTTTCTGCGCCCTGAAGACGGCGCCTGGGACCCCAACCGCCCCAGCGATTTCTACTTCAATACCACCAATTCATTTTCCGGTCCCAGCCGTTTGTACAGACTTCGTTTCACGGACATCAATTTTCCCGAATTGGGTGGAACCATCACCACGGTGCTGAACGGAACCGAAGGTCAAAAAATGCTCGACAACATTGGTTTTGACAACCATGGTCAGGCCCTTTTACAGGAAGATCCGGGCAACAACATTTACCTGGCCAAGGTATACCAATACAGAATTTCGGACAATACCTTGACCACAGTGCTTCAACACGACAGCACCCGGTTTAAAGTGGCGGGTCCCAGCTTCCTTACAAGCGACGAAGAAACTTCAGGTATCTTCGACATTCAGGGTATCAAGGGAGCCGGTTGGTTCCTCCTGGCCGATCAGGCCCATTATGCTCTGCCGGCCCCAATGGTAGAAGGTGGACAATTGCTTGCCTATTACAATCCGCTTACAGCCCAGGCCGATGCCGAGATCAATCTACAGGGCAATTCACAATCGATTGCAAGCGGAAACACTGTGGTGGCCAGCACCAACAATACGGACTTCGGATCTGTAAACCTCGGCCAAAGCACAAGCCGTTCATTTGTGATACAAAATACCAGCAGCACCGGTACCCTGATCGTAAGTTCTCTCTTCATGAGCGGAACCAATGCCGGCGATTTTATGATCACAGGTGCATCCCTGCCTTTTACCCTGGCTCCGGCTTCAAACAAAACCATTCAGGTAACATTCAGTGCGCCTTTGAGCGGTACCCGTACAGCCATTTTAAATGTGGTGAGCAGCGATTACGATGAAAAATACTACAGCACCGTGGTTCGCGGTACAGGGGTTGTTCCGGAAATCAACGTTCAGGGCAATTCCCTCAGCATTGTTAACGGCAATACCCTGGTTAGCTCAGCTAACAATACCCAATTCGGTACCGTTCAGCTTGGCAGCAATGCAAGCCGGAGCTTTGTGATACAAAACCTCGGCACTGGCACGCTTAGCATATCAGACATTCATTTTAACGGGGCAAATTCAAACGAATTCACCGTGTTGAATGCACCATCCTTTCCTTTGAGCATTCAATCGAACGGTTCATTTACCCTAACGGTTCAATTTATGCCGCTTAGCACCGGTACAAGGTCTGCCACGATGTTCATTCAAAGCAACGATGCCGATGAAAGCGCGTACCAGTTTGCCGTACAAGGCAAAGGCGATATTGATGCAGGTGTTGCGGAAAGCAGTGTTCTGAATTCTGAACTGGTTCTGTACCCCAACCCCAGCGATGGCGAAACGGCGTTTTCCCTTAACCTCAAAGAAGCAGGAACCCTAACCCTTTTGGTACAAGACCTTAGCGGTAGAGTGATTTCAGGCCAAACAAACATTGCCTGTGGTGCCGGCAAAAACGAGTTGACGCTGAACACAAGCACTTACCAAAGCGGAGCATATCTTGTAACAATGCGCGTGAACGGGATCAGCTGTACAAAACGATTGTTGGTAAACCATTAAAGCATACCTTCACACCTCAACAGAGCCGGGAATTCAGTTCCCGGCTTTTTTTTCAGCTTGCTGATAAGAAAATCCTGAGAATATATACTAAGGGGCTGAAAGAAAAGGCTTAGCCGCAGATCACCTGCAGTGTGTTGTGGTGCAGGCTGAATGCCAGTGTACGCCCCTGCATGTCGGGTTCTCCGTCAAAATGCACGGGTCCTTCTGAATGGCGGATAATCGTAACCTGGTCAGACGTGTAGGTTTCTATCTGTTTGCAGGTATGGGCTTTCTTCAAAAGTATTTTGGTGAAGAGCAATGGCAGTTCGTAAAACTTCCAGGGTTTCAGCAAAACAACATGAAACAATCCATCATCTGTTTTGGCCTCAGGAGCGATGTAAAAATCGTTGCCATACTGCCCCGCATTGGCTACGGTGATCAAAAAGGCCTCTTTTTCCAAGACTTGATCCTTAAGCTGTATGCTGTATGACTCAGGTTTGTAGCGGTATAACTGCCCAAGTGTGATTTTCACATAGCTCCATAGACCACGCGATACAGACTTTGAGAACAGGAATGCTATGTGGGCGTCGAAGCCTACACCACTTGTGCAGAAAAAATCCCTGCCGTTAATGACCCCGCTGTCAATGCTCTGGCTTTGGCCTGATGTGATTTGTTTCAGGGCCTGCCTGAAATCCATTGAGATGTTCAGCGTCCGGGCAAGTCCGTTACCAGATCCTGCAGGTAAAATGCCGAGGCGTATGCCTGTTCCCCGGATTGCGGAAGCCACTTTGTTCACCGTACCGTCACCTCCAACGGCTACTGCATCGGTAAATGTCCCGCTCAGAAGCATGTTCCTGATGGTGTCAAAATCATTTTTGTTTTCCCAAACATGGATGTGATAAGGAAAGGCCTTGTTCATGTGCTCTTGTATCACCTTGATGATTTCACCGGATTTCTTTTTTCCGGCATTGGGGTTCACTATAAAAAGCAGATGTCTTTGCATCTCAGGCGCTGGTGACTTCCTTATAAATTCTTTGTCTGGCATTCAGAACCCAGTTTCTGTACCAGGTTTTGTTGTTATCGAAAACCGAAATGAACTGGTTCAGCTTTCCAAGATCGAATTTATCGGCAAATATACCTGCACCCACCTTATAAGCATCCCTTGAATTACACAATTGTTCAAAATGGCCTTGTACCGGAACCATCATCACCGGTTTACCAAGATACATGGCTTCACATACGCTTTCAAATCCCGCTGTGCTGGCCAGTCCTTTGGCCTTGCTCATCATTTCGAGAAACAACACGTCGTTGAGGGCGTGTACCTGCAATTTGGGGTCTTTCAAATTATAGCTTTGGGTCAGAGCTTCAGCCTGGTCGGTAAAACAATGGATCTGAATTTGCGGGTTGTTGCGGTGCCATTCCAGCACCTCTTCAAAATAGCCGTTGTTCACAAGATACACGAGGAAAAATTCTTCATTGCCTGCCTTGAGCTCAAAGACTTCCTTTCTCAGCAAAGGCGGCACCACCACCACCTCGTCGTGATGGGTATAGATTTTGTAAAAGGAAAGCGCCAGGTTTTTAGATCCCCCTGCTGTGGTGAGCCTGGTATAAAACCTGATGGCATGCCTGTCAAACCAGTGCCCTTCGGGAAATTCAAAATCGGGATGAAAGTAAATATACTGGTGGGCTATGCACACCAATTTAGGACTTGGTTTTTTAAAGCGATAGTACAAGCCCATAAGGAGATCAAAAAAGTTTATAATCACATCGGGTTGGTGTTCCCGCACAAGTGCATCGATCTGCTTCAGGCTTTTTTTATACCTGCCCCAACGCAGCACATTTCTATATACCGTCGCCGGAATGTTGATGCTTTTGTTGAAGCGGTCTGTCACAAAGTTGGGGCTTTCGAGCCGGATGACCGGCGCTTTTATTTTTTCGAGAAAAAAATCCGGAATCTCTCTCCGCGAACTCACCCCCAGTATCACCGCGCACACCTCATGGCCCTGTTCAACCAGCATTTCATACAAACTGATCGCCTGCGTCATGTGTCCACGGCCCTCGCCCTGGACGGCAAATATGAATTTTTTGACCATAATTAAGATTTTAAAAGACTCAGCGCTTCGGGCATGGTTTGGCTCATCGATTGAACCTGATCCCTGAGTGTATGCACCCAATCCTGGTATCGAATGATCTTCCACTGACCTTCAAAATCTTCTACGAGAGCCGTAAGGCTTTCCACCCAATCACCTGAATTCAGGTATTCAAGTCCGTTGATTTGTTTGATGGCAGCCTGATGGATATGTCCGCAAATGATGCCATGGCATCTCCGGCTTGAAGCCACTTTTACCAGTTCGTTTTCGTAATCGGATATAAAGGATACGGCAGATTTTACTTTGGCTTTCACCATTTGTGACAGTGAATAATACCCCAAACCCCTTTTCTCGCGATAGGCATTGTAATGTCGGTTCAGCCAAAGCAGGAAAGTGTAACCGGTGTCACCGAGTTTGGCTATCCATTTCAGTTTTGTGGTCACATTATCGAAAATATCACCATGCGTAACAAAGTATTTTTTGTGCACGCCATAATGTATATAATACTTTCTGATGCTGAATTGACCTATTTTCAAGGGCATGATTTCCTCCAGAAAATCATCGTGATTCCCCCGGATGTAGATCACCTTGGTTCTGTTCTTTGCGGTTAATCCGATAATGTGCTTAAAAAAGTTGCTGTGTTGTTTCTTCCACTTGCCATTTTTCCGCAATTGCCAACCGTCAATGATGTCCCCGTTCAGAATAAGTGTTTCACAGCGGTGGGATTTTAAAAAGTGAAGTACTTCCCTGGCCTTGCTGGCTTTTATGCCCAGGTGTATGTCGGAAAGCACTATGGTGTTGTAATGGGTTTTCATTTACAATGCAAAGGTCTGCTTCAGTGCTCTCTTTAACTTTACTCTGCTGTTACCGAAACATGAACAATTTGCACCTTGTATGACCTGCTCGTTAAGAAATCCTTGTTTTAATATCCATCCATTTGTTGTGTTTCACGCGGCATTCTTTAATCTGACCTTAATGGGTGTAATTCCTTTTGCCCTGTAACATTCTTCCGATAATAAGCAGGTGCTTTCAGGTTATGGCATTTAATTCAGTCACAACTTATCTTGAGTGTCATTTTGAGCAAAAACACTTTACGCCGTAATCCGGATTTTACGGCGTAAAATTTTCCCGGCTGTTTTTATCCATTCAGCTCGGGCCGGGTATAATTTTGATGGCAACATGTTTCCAATCATGAAAACCAACTTCTTGTTCATGTACTCAGGAAAGGCCATGGTTTTGTTTTTGCTGCTCTGCTTTTACACAAGCCAAGCCCAGTTTAGTCCCGGACGATTGGTTGTGCTGCAGGCCGGTGATGGCAGTTCGGCTCTCTCAGGTTATGGTAACCCAATTGTGTTTCGCGAATTCAGCTTCAGCGGCAGCCTGGGTTACAGCATGAGTCTGCCTTCAACGGGCAGTACAGCCCTTGTGATTCGCGGCAGCGCGAGTTCAGAAGGTTACCTCTCCCTTTCAGCCGACACCAATTTTCTGGTGGCCGGTGCATACCTGCAGGCCCTGCCCAATTCCAGCGCCCTCAATAGCGCAGCCGCCTCAAGCATCAACAGGGGCATTGCCCTGGTAGATGGCAACGGTGTTTATCACCTGGCCGGCATTGGGGCCTCTTCCTTCGCGAACGGAGACCTGCGTGCCGCAACAGCCTCCAACTCACTCAACCTTTGGGGAAGCAGCTCCAGCCAGGGAACATCATACTACGGTACGGTTAACAACCCCTGCGTGGTACAGAACAGCAAAGCCAATCTTCGGGCCGTGCACATTTTTAATGCTCAATTGTACATTTCTTCACAGGTGGCCAGCGGCAGCCCTTCTGTGATCGGCATTTACGCCGTGGGCAACGGCACCCCCACCAGTCCGGGACAAACACTTTCAACCGTGATCAACACTGGCAACGCCTCACAACCCGGACAGTTTTTCTTTAATGCCTACAACACCATTTGTTATGTGGCGGATTCGCGCAACTCGGCCCAGGGCGGTGTGCAAAAATGGGTGAAGAGCGCCGGCACCTGGTCCCTGGCTTATACCCTCTCAACCGGCAGCGGCGGTGCAGGGGCTTTCGGCGTAGTGGCCGATTTTTCCGGCACCTATCCCAAAGTGTTTGCCACCACATCTGAAGCCAGCAACAACCGCCTGGTGGCCATAAGCGATACCGGACCATCTTCCACGGCAACCACACTGGCTACTGCCTCTGCAGCCAACACCATTTTTCGCGGACTGGCATTCAGTCCGGGTACACAATTGTGCAATCCGCCTTTTGTACAAAGCCTCACACACAACAGTGTGCAATGTTCCCAGGATACGATCTGGCCTGTTCCTGTGGTGTTGGGCAGTCCGCCCTTTTCCTATGCCTGGAGCGGGCCCGCGGCTTTCTCCTCAACACTCTCCGCCAGCCCGGCCATCAGCAATCTGGGCCTGGGGTCCTATACTCTACAGGTAAGCAACGCCTGCGGCAGTTCCTCCGCTGTGATCAACCCAAGTGTGAATCCAAGTCCGAGTTTGCAGGTAAATGCCCCACTGATCTGTACTGGCGGTACCGCCACGCTTACGGTTTCCGGAGCATCCACATACACCTGGAGCACAGGCAGCAACAGCAGTTCGTTCACAATTAGTCCTTTGGGAAGCAGCAGCTACACGGTATGCGGAACCTCATCCCAATCCTGCCTGTCCAATCCGGCTGTATGCACCGTGAGTCTGGTGAGTGCCCTGCTGGTGACGGCCAACAACGCCACCCTCTGTCAGGGTTCATCTGCCCTCTTGCAGGCCTCCGGAGCCAGTTCTTACCTCTGGAGCAACGGCGCGAACACGAGCAGCACGTTGGTTTCACCCAGCCTGAGCTCCAGTTATACGGTTTACGGTTCCGCGCCCGGATGCCCTGATACCGCCAGCGCCACAGCGCATGTATTGGTGAACAGCCTTCCCCAGCCGAGCCTCAGTCTCAACAATACCGTGTTTTGCGTCAATCAGGATGCCGTTATACCACTCATGCAACCCCCGGGCGGATCATTGAGCGGTCCTGGTGTAAACGCTTATTCCTTCAGCCCCCTCAGCGCGGGTAGCGGCACACATGTCCTGCTGTATGTTTATACCGACCTAAACTTCTGCACGGGCAGCAGCAGCCTTAGCGTAGAGGTTTACGATTGTGCCCATGATGCGGGCATAAGCGCCAAACAAAGTTTTCCCCTTGTGTTGAATCCAGTTGGAGAGTTTTTGAAACTTAGGCTTGGCGGCAATACGGAAGCGCTTTGGGCCAGCGTGTTCAGTCTGAATGGGGAGCTTCTGCTGCGCCAGCAGCTGGACGCGGGGGAAGAGGAAGTGTCCTGCCCTGGCCTCGCGCCCGGGCTCTATATTCTCCGGCTGGAGTCCGCATCCGGTTTTTCCCTGCAGCGTTTTATCAAGTTCTGATTCCTGGCGCTATTGTTTTCTCCTGCCAATTAATGGCTAATTTTGGGCCCATGATGAAAGACGTATTGCAAAAACTCGGCATCCTTGACATGAACCAGGGTTGCTCAAGCGGACAAAACTGGTTTGCAAATGGCCAGGTGATAGAATCCCACAGTCCAGTAGATGGCCAGCGCATCGCATCGGTACAATGTGCCAGCGAATCGGATTACCGCCACATCATTCAGAAAGCCCGCGAAGCTTTTCTGGTCTGGCGTGAGATCCCAGCGCCGAAGCGCGGCGAGTACGTGAGACAGTTTGGGGATAAACTGCGTGCCAAAAAGCCGGAACTTGGCAAACTGGTTTCCTATGAAATGGGTAAATCACTGCAGGAAGGACTGGGCGAAGTGCAGGAGATGATAGACATCTGTGATTTTGCAGTAGGCCTTTCTCGGCAGCTATATGGATTGCAGATACAAAGTGAACGCCGCAAACACCGCATGATGGAGCAGTGGCATCCCCTGGGCATTGTGGGTATCATCAGCGCGTTTAATTTTCCCGTTGCTGTTTGGAGTTGGAACACAGCCCTGGCCTGGATCTGCGGCAATGTATGTGTATGGAAACCATCTGAAAAAGTGCCACTCTGTTCAATAGCCTGCCAGAACATCTGGAACGAAGTAGCCCGCGAAAACGGCTTACCCGATGGGATCTCTTCGATTGTAAACGGCGACCACAAGATCGGCGAACTCATGAGCAACGACACGCATGTACCCCTGGTGTCAGCCACGGGATCAACCCGCATGGGTAAACTCGTGGGGACGCGGGTGGCCGAACGATTCGGCAAAAGCATACTCGAACTGGGCGGCAACAACGCCATCATCATTTCCGATAAAGCCGACCTCAACATGGCCATCATCGGCGCGGTGTTCGGGGCTGTAGGAACCGCAGGTCAGCGTTGCACCAGTACACGGCGACTCATCATCCACGAAAGTATTTATGAAGATGTGAAGTCGCGCCTGGTTAAAGCTTATGCCCAGCTGAAAATTGGCAATCCTCTTGATGAGAACAACCACGTTGGTCCACTCATCGACAAAGCCGCCGTGCACCAATACGAGCTGGCCCTGAAAAGTGTACTGACCGAAGGCGGCAAATTTGTGGTGGAAGGCGGTGTGCTGAGCGGAACCGGATACGAAAGCGGATGTTATGTAAAACCAGCCATAGCCGAAGCGCGCAACGAGATGGCCATTGTGCAGCACGAAACTTTCGCACCCATTCTTTATTTGTTGAAATACAAAACGATCGAAGAAGCCATTACCATGCAAAACGCCGTGCCCCAGGGTTTATCAAGCGCCATCATGACTAAGGACCTGCGCGAAGCGGAACTTTTCCTGAGTTTCGCGGGCAGCGATTGCGGCATTGCCAACGTGAACATAGGCACCAGCGGTGCGGAGATCGGCGGGGCTTTTGGGGGCGAAAAAGAAACGGGCGGGGGACGTGAAAGCGGTTCGGATGCCTGGAAGGCCTACATGCGCCGGCAAACCAATACCATCAATTACGGCGATTCACTTCCCCTGGCTCAGGGCATAAAGTTTGACCTGGGCTGATCAAGCCTGTTTTAATTTTTCTACTTTGGGACTGGCGCTTTCTTCGCGAAAAGGATTTCGCGCTACCCAGGGCTCTGGCTGCAGAAAAGTGATGAAGGGTTTTTGTATCAGTCTTGATACGGTATTCTGGGGTTTGATGTAGCAATACAGATTATGCGCTTTTGCACCTACTGTTGTTTTGATTTCCGAAGCTGTGCGGCCCAGGTTAACTGTTCGGCTGCCACTTCGTATAGCTTCGGCCAGTAAGGCATACAGCAGGTTCTGGTAAAGGTTGTACTGTTGGTTGCGGGCGTAATCAAAGCCTATATAATGCGCTTCAAGACTTTTATCCGGCATGCGGAAACAGGAACCAAAGGCCAGCATCTCATCACCTAGAAAAAACCCCTTCACATGAAACTGTTCCGGAAACAAGTCCTTCACGCGGATAAAATAATCTTCAGACAATTTCAGCAACTTGAATTTGGCATTCCCGAAAATGTTCTCGTAAAGGCCGTACATGGTATGCTGGTATGTGCGGAGATCCGCCGCGCTCAGCTCTCTTTCCTGTATAGCCTGTCCGCTTTCAAAAATGCCCCTGGCCCTTTTGCGGTATTTTTTGGAGAAGAGCGCCACATACTCGTCCAGCGTTTTGATCCCGTCCGGAATATGTATCATCATGTTGGGTTCGATCAGAAATTCCGAGTACCCTTCTGAACGCAGCAGGCTGGCGGGTTGCAGGGGCTTGTAATAATCCTTGAGCAGGGTGGCTGAAATGGTCCCCCTCAGTTTTTCTTCCCTGGCCACAATATCGGTGAGCCTCAGCAGGAGTTCTGACCTTTTTTTATCCGACAGATCATCACTGAACTTGAAACCGTATTCACCACTCATCAGGTTATTGCCGCAGGTGAACAGCCTGAGCAGAATTTCGTCACGGTTTGAATCGATGTAGCGTTCAAAAAGTTTCCAGCGGTGGCTGCGCATGTTGTCGAGTTGGTTCACCATCAGGTCACCGAACACCCCTGCTTTGAAATCGATCACCTGGAAGTAAAGTATGCCGCAGATCCTGCCCTTGTGGTATACACTCAGGTAGCGGCATTGCAGGTGACTGTAACTGCAGTCCTCTACAATTTTCAGGTAGTCTTTTTCCAGAAATATCTCTCCGGGTGCGCAAAGAGCTTGCCATTCGGCGGCTGGAATCTGTTCCGCTTTTTCGTAGAGGGTAAAGGAATAATCTCTGGTAAGCTGGCGATTCGGAGCAAAGCGTTTTTTGGAGGAGACGGGTTTACACAACCAGAGCATAGACTTTAAAAGTAAACAATTGCCTCCTGCAGCATGGTGGAATTTCCTTTAAAATTGCTAATATTTACACTTGAAATCAAATCGCAATCCGGCTGAATGCAATGGAATCCCAAACATAGTCCGCCCGTGGACCAGACCGCAGTGGAAGAACGGGTTGCCCGGCTCTCAAGCCGCAGTTTGAAAAACACAGCCAAAGTGCAGGCCCTGCGCCTTGCCCTCAGCATGATAGACCTCACCACACTCGAAGGCATGGATACTTCGGGAAAGATACAGGCCCTGTGCGAAAAGGCCATGCATCCCGATCCCTCGCTTGCGGATTTGCCTTCTGTGGCAGCCGTCTGCGTGTATCCCATCCATGTACGCCAGGCAAAAACCTGTTTACATGAGAGCGGCGTGCGCGTGGCATCGGTGGCCACAGCTTTTCCGAGTGGTAACAGCACGCTCGCGCTTAAACTGCAGGAAGTTCAATTTGCGCTCGAAGAAGGCGCCGATGAAGTGGACATGGTGATCAGCCGGGGCGAATTTTTAAAGGGAAACTTCAATGCCGTGTACGATGAAATTGCCGCGGTGAAAGCGCTGTGCGGAAAACACAGGCTCAAGGTCATACTCGAAACCGGGGAACTGTCAACCCTCGGCAATGTGCGCAAGGCCAGCGACCTGGCCATGGCTGCCGGGGCCGACTTTATCAAAACTTCCACAGGCAAGCTGGGCAAGGCCGCTAATCCTGTTGTGAGCCTGGTGATGCTGGAAGCCATAGCCGATTTTTACAGGTTACACGGCAAACGCGTTGGCATGAAACCCGCCGGTGGCATTTCCAGCGCCAAAAGCGCCCTGGCATACCTTGTGCTGGTTTACGAAACTTTGGGTGAGGCCTGGCTTACACCGGAGCTCTTTCGCTTCGGGGCCAGCAGTCTGGCCAACGACATCCTGCTGCAGCTTGGCAAAGAAGAGCGCGGCGTGTATTACAATAAAACTTACATACCGGCCGACTGATATGGGTAAGGAAAACAAATCCGGAGAAAACTTCAGCTGGTCCTACGCACCGGCACCTGAAAGCCCTGATCAGATCAAGCTCAGGCACAGGTACGATTTGTTCATTGGGGGCAAATTCAAAAAACCTTCGGCTAAGAAATATTTCAGCAGCATCAATCCCGCTACCGAAACCGAATTGGCGGAGATCGCCCGCGCGGGGGCCAAGGACGTGGACCAGGCGGTGAAGGCGGCTTCCACAGCCTACAACAAATACTGGAAAAAAATGGATGCCGCCGAAAGGGGCAAGTATTTGTTTCGCATGGCACGCATGATACAGGAACGCAGCAAGGAGCTGGCCCTGATCGAAAGCATTGACGGGGGAAAACCCATACGCGAGAGCCGTGATTTTGATGTGCCCGCCGCAGCCGCGCATTTTTTTTATTACGCGGGCTGGGCCGATAAACTAGAGTATGCTTTTCCGAACCGCAGGGCCGAATCGCTGGGCGTGGCGGCCCAGATCATACCCTGGAATTTTCCCCTGCTCATGGCCGCCTGGAAGATCGCACCGGCCCTGGCCACGGGCAATACGGTGGTTTTAAAACCCGCTGAAAGCACCACGCTCAGCGCCATGAAACTGGCCGAGATCATTCGCGACTGTGACCTGCCACCCGGGGTGGTGAACATCATCAGTGGTTTTGGCGACACCGGGGAGATGCTGGTGAAACACCCCCAGGTCAATAAGATCGCCTTCACCGGAAGCACAGAAGTGGGTAAACAAATTCAGAGACTAAGTGCGGGGACTGAAAAACACCTCAGCCTTGAACTCGGCGGAAAAGCCGCACACCTGGTATTTGAAGACGCAGCCATCAACCAGGCTGTGGAAGGCGTGGTGAACGGTATTTTCTTTAACCAGGGCCATGTGTGCTGCGCGGGTTCGCGTTTGCTGGTTCAGGAAAATGTGCTGGAGGAATTTGTGACCAAACTTAAAGCACGTATAGAAAAACTCATTGTGGGCGATCCCCTGGATAAGAACACCGACATAGGCGCCATCAACAACAAGGCCCAGCTCAGCAAGATCGTGGATTATGTGCAGATCGGCAAAGGCGAAGGCCTTGAGGTGTACCAGAGTGCCTGCAGGCTGCCTGAGAAAGGTTATTACTTCAGGCCTACTTTACTGCTGAATGCCGCGCAAAGCAACCGCGTGGTGCAGGAAGAAATATTCGGACCCGTTTTAACGGTTCAAAGTTTCCGCACCATTGAAGAAGCCATAGAAAAAGCCAACAATTCGGCATACGGCCTCAGCGCAGGAGTATGGACCGAGAAAGGCTCGCGCATTTTGAATCTTGCAGCGAAACTAAAGGCTGGTGTGGTGTGGGCAAACTCATACAACAAATTCGATCCCGCTTCTCCCTTTGGAGGCTATAAGGAAAGCGGTTTCGGGCGCGAAGGCGGTTTGCAGGGTTTGTTGCCGTATTTGAATTTGAGTTAAAAGTATAGGGGATTTGTAAACCTGTTTTTTTCCTGCGATTGCTCTCGATCCATAAATGAACAATGCATCGTTTTAATTTCATCATCCTTATAGTGATTGTATTGGTGCTGGCCCATTGCAAAAAGGAATACCGTTTCCCTGAAGATCCGGGTAAATCAAAGAAAACACCAAAAGAAAGATTGTTGGGCGACTGGAAATTGAAAGAATATACCTTGAACGGCATCAGTATACTTGACAGCCTAAATAAAACTTGCCCCTGCTCTTTAAGCGATGACATTCTTTTAAGCTATTTCTATATTAAAGACGAAAACAAATGGGACTTTGATATTACTGGTTTTGGTACAACGGGGTATCATAGCTACACTGCATTCAATGATTATCATTAC
>DAOMFS010000030.1:0-34122 GCA_035429925.1 Bacteroidia bacterium
CCACCACCGAAGACATTCTTTCGAGAATGCAGGGTGTGAACCTGATCAAACGGGGTTCTTCCGTTATTGTTCACACGGGGTCGTTGAATTTAAGCAGTCCTGTTTGGAATCCAAAAGCTTTTTTTTGTTTTTATACAAGTACACCACAACATCCAGGTGATTATAATATTTCAAACGATAGATATTGCGATAGTGTGAGCATGTTACTAACAGGCATACCTAAATATGAATTTAGTCATGTTGAAATAAAGTTGTTTCCTAACCCTGTAAGTGAATCATTGCAAATAAAAAGTCCACAAAGGATAGAGTATTTGCGTTTATATAATTATACAGGAACAATATTAAAAGAAAGCCGACCCGAAAAACAAAACCCGGTAGTGGACCTCGATGACCTATCGCCAGGTGTGTACTTTTTGGAATTGGAAACAGAAAATAGGTTGATCACAAAAAAAATAATCCGGCAGTGAAAAGGTTACAGCGAAAAGGAAATACATTTCAACCTGATATTCGCTTAGTCAGATTTTTATTTTTTTGGATCATTCTTTTGAATCTTTTAAGATCATATGGGCAAGTAATAAATTTTGCCCAACATGGTCTTAAGGATAATGTATCTGGTTTGGTGTGCATCAATAACAAATGTTACTATCTTGAAAGAAGGGAATATGGACATTCCTTGGACTCACTAAATCTCGTAGGTGTGGGAGATAATGGCTCTATTTTTTTGAAAAAAAAGCTTCACACTAATTCAAATAAATGGACAGGAAAATTAATCCACACATTAGACAATGGTTTGGCTTGTATTTATCAAACACAAAATTTTTGTGATTATCCAAGTGGTTATGCTTACTTTGATAAGTTGGATACCTTAGGAAATCTGATCTTCAGTGTTAATGTTAGTACAATTGCGAGCCAGTACAATTACCTTGTGGATTTTATCCAGTATCCTGATGGCACATATTACTTATTAAGTGCCACTGAGATCCTACACTATTCTAACAACGGAGGTTTCTTAACGAAACATAATTTAGGCAGCGTTTCTTTGAAAGCTATAGGTGTTTTAAACAATGGTAATTTGTTTATTTCAGAAAGTTCAAATATTTACGAATTAAGTCCTGGATTCTCAACGGTGCAGATAGTTCCTTCAGCAATAACCTTAAAAAAGATTTGCCAGTCGCCAAGCGGCAGAATTTACGCCTTAAGTAATACTGGCACTATTTGGCGGTATAATTCTTTACTGAGTCCACTTTATGGGGCTACCTATGGAAATTTTTATTGCAGTGACTTTGTTTGCCGGAGTGATACTGTCTATTATACCGGATATTCAGTCATAAACGGACAACCGTTCTACAGCATACTGGATAGTGCATTGTTCCAAATCTATTACACCAACAACGGCTTGCAAGGTATTTATCCTCAGGCACTGGACATAGACAGTAAGAACAGGGTACATTTGGTTTCAAGAGGACATAATGTAAGTACTGATTTCGGAAATGCTCAAACCTGGAAAATGAATTTTAGAACGTATTTCAGGTTTCCAAAGTTTGGGAATTTTTCTCTTCAGAACGATTTGGCAGTTAATTCATTCACGCTCTTATCTCCTTTTGCTTATCAAAACGGTTTAGGTTGTTTTAATGCCAACCTGGAAGTGGAGGTGAAGAATTTAGGAAATGACACGGTGAGAGGATTTAATCTCAACACGGAGTTGTGGTTTATTTGCAATCAGAGCTGGCAGAAATGGTACGATTCAATTCTGGCACCGGGAGCTTCCGTAAAGGTGAAAACTGGGTTTATAAACATGAGTGGCAGTGATGGTTTTTCTGTAGTGAAACTTTGCTTTTATACAAGTACACCTGGATTACAGGCGGATGCTAATCCAGCGAATGACTGGTATTGTAAATACGTAGTCGTGTCCCCGGCTGCATTGAATACAAACAATACTTTTTTAGATGAATCTCGCGTATTTCCCAATCCGTTTACTTCAGAATTCACTATTCAGTCTCAGTTTGAGATAATGGAAATCAAGGTCTTTAATGCTATGGGTTTACTGGTTTGGAGTCAGATCGGTTACGAAAAGGAAACACCCATTGAATTGGGAGATATAAAGGATGGGATCTATATTTTGAGCGTGGAAACTGAAAAGGGAGTGTTTTTCAAAAAACTCATTAAGCACTGAATTTGAAATCTCTAAACCGGAATAGCCTTCATTATCGACAGATGGCTCGATTCTTTGAATTCAAACTATACAACATATAAACTGATGCGGCTCATTTCTCATGAAAAATCAATTCATTACTTTCGTTTTAAAATTACGGAACATGAAAACACGATCGATCCTCTTGTTGTTGCTTAGCGCAGGCTTAATCACCCTCAGGGCCCAGGAATGCGGCAAAGTGGTTATCAGCAATGCCTCCAAATCAAGCCCTGCATTTATAGTTTCCCTCAACGGGGTGCGCCTGAGCAACGATTACGCCCAAAGCGCCAGCTTCAAATGTCTGGATGAAAACCAGTATCGCCTGAAAATTCTGCAGGCCGGAGCCTCCGGCGCACTCAGCTTCACTATCAGCAGTGAGGTCAAATACCTGTCAAACTATTTGCTTGCAAAAGACAATGTGGGAAACTACTCGCTGGTGCTGCAAAGTAAATCACTCATCACAGAAGAAAAGGAACTTGAAACCGCGGTGAGTACACCTGCGGGTGCTGTAGCCACACCCACGCCGGTGATGCCCGCCCGCAGCGAAGCCGCTGTGGCCGTACTCTACCAGGGACCGGTTGCCATGAGCGAAGAGGTGTTTAAACGCAAACTGGAAGAGGTGAAATCCAAAAATTTTGACGACGAGAAAGTGGAGCGCATGAAAGATGCCTTTGAACACGAGTACTTCAAATCCAGCCAGGTCATCAGCCTCATGAAACTCTTCACCTTTGATGACCGGCGCCTGGAAGCCGCTAAATTTGCCTATCCCAAAACCATTGACCAGGACGAATTCTACAAAACTTACGACCTGTTTTCGTTCAGCTCATCCAAGGACAATCTCAAAGCCTGGATTAGCAAGAATAAGTCCCATTGAGTCCAGCGCTGAACTGGGCCTTCATTATGGCAGGGCGGCGTCAGAGCTTAAAACACAAACCCAGATTCAAAATCTGACTAGACAGGCTGAATTCTGAGAACACACCCATGTTTTCATTCATGTAACGAAGACCCAGACCAAGTTTGGCGCCGATGGGCAATGGCAAATCCTGAGGAGCCACACTATACCCGGGCCTGTCGGAGCTAAACTGGCTATGCATATTTCTGTAACCAACGGCTACTATCCAATAAAAATTGAAATGCTGTGTGATCACTTTGTGAAAATTCATCCTCACCATAGCTGAAACCGTGCTGAGGGTCTGATCGTAATGATAAGATTTTGAGTAACCCGGGGAATTCTGTACTTTCTGGTCATACGAACCGCTAACCTGACCATAACTGAACTCCGCGCCCAGGGCGAAGCCCGGTGTGATTATTCTTTCGTAACTGGCCCCTATTGGGCCGAAACCTGTTACCTTGATGTCTGATCCATAATAATTCATCACAGCCTTATAAACCATTGTGGTATAATCCACACAGGTATACTGCAAATTCAAAAGGTTGTCTTTTTCTTTCAGGCATTTGTACTGTGCCCTGATGGCTGTGTTCACCATCCCGGTGAAGCACAAAAGCATAATGATCTTTTTCATGTTTTGGTTTTTAAATTGGGTTTGACCTGGTTTAAATCGGTTCTCGGATCTAAACTTGTGCTAAAGTAGACGGGGCATCAGGTCAGGGAAAACGGAATCAGGTACTGTGATTCAAAGGACTTGTGTATTTCGCCAATCCATTGATTATGGAGAGGGTGAGAATTGAAATAAATGATTTGCTTGACCGAATCGCAGGGAACTGGTTTGTTCTGCAAATCAGCACTTGCTAAACAGGAAAAATCGCAAAAATTATCCGAATGGATGGTTCCGATGGAAGCCTGGGCCATATTAAGTCCGGCCCGGGGATGTTATGAGGCTTAGGTCTGGAGCAGTAAAGGTACTTACAAACTCCAGTAGGTGAGTTTCCTGATCTTGTTTTTATACAAGCCTTTCACATCAACCAGTACACCTTTCTTAGCCAGTATGCTGCTGAAGAATGTTTCATCCAGGCCCTTGTATTCTTTGTGGTTCACTGCCACAATAACCCCATCGTAACCTTTGGCCAGTTTGTTTAAACCGAAGCCGTATTCATGTTTCAGTTCTTCGCTGTCGGCATGAGGATCAACAATTTCAACCTTTACACCGTAGGAGCGCAATTCCTTCACAATGTCAGCCACTTTGCTGTTTCGGATGTCGGTTACATCTTCCTTAAATGTAGCGCCCATGATAAGCACTTTGGACCTGGATATGTTTTTACCTGCAGCGATGATACGCTTTACGCAGTTCTTTGCCACATAAAAACCCATGCTGTCGTTCACGTAACGCCCGCTGTTGATTACCCGCGCGTGGTACCCCAGTGATTCAGCCTTGTGGGTGAGATAGTAGGGGTCTACACCTATGCAATGCCCGCCAACCAATCCAGGGGAGAACTTGAGGAAGTTCCATTTTGTACCGGCCGCGGCCAGCACATCATAGGTGTTGATGTTCATTTTATTGAAAATGATGGAGAGTTCATTCATCAGGGCGATGTTGATATCGCGCTGGGTGTTCTCGATTATTTTTGCCGCCTCAGCCACCCTAATGCTGGAAGCCTTGTGGGTACCGGGTTCTACAATGATCTCGTAGGTTTTGGCGATATTCGTGAGACTTTCTTCATCGCATCCGCTTACTATTTTAAGAATTTTGGTGATGGTGTGTTCCTTGTCACCGGGATTAATGCGTTCCGGAGAATAGCCGACTTTGAAGTCCTTTTTGAACTTCAGGCCTGAATGCTGTTCGAGCACAGGGATGCAGTCTTCTTCTGTGCAGCCCGGGTATACGGTGGATTCAAACACCACGTAATCGCCTTTCTTCAATACTTTTCCCACGCTGGTAGAGGCACCCAACAAAGGTTTCAAATCGGGCAGGTTGTGTTCATCAATGGGTGTGGGAACAGCCACTATGAAAAAACTGGCCTTCCTGAGTTCTTCCAGTTTACTGGTGAAACTGATGTCGGTACCGGCAAAGTCTTTTTTGCTGAGTTCATGACTGGGGTCAATGCCTTTCTTCATCATCTGCACGCGTTTTTCGTTGATGTCGAAGCCGATCACTTTGACTTTACGCGCAAAGGCCAGCGCGATGGGTAAGCCCACATAACCCAGACCGATTACGGCTACCTGGGCTTCTTTTCTTACAATTCTGTCGTATATGGTCATGATGTATACTGGTACTGATTAGTTTTTATGTTTAAGTACTTTCGCCGGGCGCAGGGCATAAATGCGTTCAATGATATCGACGACCTTCAGACCTTCGAGTGCGTTGGTGCTGATGCGCGTGTTTCCCTGCAGGGTGTGCACCACGTTTTCGATCACGTTGGCGTGGTTGTTGGCCGATCCCTTGTAAGCCCCGTAATCGTTAGCCGGGTTGGTGGCGGCCAGTTCAGGCATGGTGTAATCCCTGATGTTACAAATTTCTATCTGATCCATATATTGTCCACCCACTTTCACGCTGCCCTGACTGCCCACAATGGTAAGGGATGATTCGAGATTCTTTTCCCACACCGCCGTGGAGTAGTTGATGCTTCCCATGCCCCCGTTCACAAAGTCGAAATTCACAAATCCGCTATCCTCAAAAGCCGTTGAGGTTTGGTGGTTAAAGTCGGCAAACTTGGCCTGTATATTGGTGATGTCTCCAAACAGCCAGTACATGATGTCGATCCAGTGACTGAACTGGGTGAAGAGTGTACCCCCGTCGAGGTTCTCGGTGCCTTTCCAGTTACCGGATTTGTAATAGCGGTTATCGCGGTTCCAGTAACAATTCAACTGCACCATGTAAATGTCGCCAAGCTTTTTTTGGTCAACAATTTCTTTTAACCACACGCTGGGGGGGGAGTATCTGTTTTGCATCACGCAGAAGACACTTTTGTGGTGGTGCAGGGCTGAGTAAATGATTTTTTCGCAATCGGCTTTGCAGAGGGCCATGGGTTTTTCTATCACCACATGTTTATTCTGGTCAATGGCCTTAAGAGCATGTTCAGCGTGCAGACCGTTGGGCGTACAGACGTTTACCACCTCCACTTCGGGATGTGATCTGAGCAGATCTTCAACAGAGGAATAGAATTTTTCGTTCAGATTGTTCAGACCCAGACTTTGTTTATCGGCACTATCACAAACAGCTACCAGCTCACAATTGGGATTGCGGCGTATCATTTCGGCGTGGCGTTTTCCAATATGGCCCTGGCCTATAACGGCGAACCTGATTTTATTTTGAATCTGCATGGTTCTGTAAAGCTTTAAGAAATGTTTAGATTTTTTCAACCCTGTTGTTGGCCAGCCTGTAGCGTTCTCCGCTTTCGGAGCAGGAAGCCAGGCCATCAGGTCCAAATTCAAGTTTATGTCCGTATTCGCTCATCCATCCCGTTTGGCGCGAAGGATTCCCGACTACCAGTGCATAATCGGGCACATTTTTGGTCACCACGGCCCCTGCGCCGATAAAGGCGTATTTGCCGATATCGTGACCGCAAACTATGGTGGCGTTGGCACCAATACTGGCGCCTTTTCCCACATGGGTTTTGGCGTATGCGTTGCGGCGATTCACCGCGCTGCGCGGATTGATAACATTGGTGAATACCATGGATGGACCCAGAAACACATCGTCTTCGCAGGTTACACCGGTGTAAATGGACACATTGTTCTGCACTTTCACATTATTACCGAGCACCACACCGGGAGAGATCACCACATTCTGACCCAGGTTGCAATTCCTGCCCAGAGTGCAGCCGCTCATGATGTGTGAGAAGTGCCATATTTTAGTGCCCTCACCAATGGTGCAGGGCTCATCGATCACTGCTGTAGGATGTGCAAAAAAACCGGATTTTTCCATGTTAAAAAAAGGAGTACAAAAATAGCAATTCCACCCTTTCGCAGAAATAAACTTTGCTCATGCCAGCGGGTTCCGGCACCCCTGTAATTATTTGATATATTTGTACACCTTAATCATTTTATGCGTTTCAATTTTAAGCAATACCTGCCGCACGCCGCGGCCATAGCGCTTTTCGCCATCATCACGCTGGTGTATTTTAAACCATTGCTCAGCGGCAAGGAATTGCGCCAGCACGACATTGCCATGCACAAGGGCATGAGCAAGGAAATTTCAGATTTCAGGGAAAAATATCATACCGAACCACTCTGGACCAATTCCATGTTCGGAGGTATGCCGGCTTACCAGGTTTCCACCAAATATCCCGGCAACTGGCTGAGTGTGATCGACCAGGCCTTCAAGTTGGGCTTACCGCATCCCGGCGCATACCTTTTTCTCTATTGCCTGGGTTTCTTTATCCTGCTGCTTTGTTTTGATGTAGAACCCTGGCTTGCCCTTCTGGGTGCACTGGCCTATGGTCTGAGCACCTATTTTCTGAGCATCATTGGAGCCGGTCACAATTCCAAGGCCAATGCCCTGGGTTATTTGCCTGCTCTGATCGGAGGCCTGGTTCTTATATTCAGGGGCAGGCATTGGCTGGGTTTTGCTGTTACAGCCCTTTTCACGGCGCTTGAACTCAACGCGAATCACGTTCAGATCGCGTATTACGGTTACATGACAATTGGTTTCCTCCTTCTGGCGTACCTGATCATCGCCATTCGGGAAAAGCACATCAATACATTTCTTACGAGCTTTTTATTCTTTTTAGCCGCTTCGCTTGTGGGTGTCCTTCCCAATGCTGGAAATCTGATGACCACCAACGAATATGGTAAACTCAGCAACCGCGGAAAGGCTGAACTCACTATCAATCCCGACATGAGCAGCAACAGCGCCGTGCTTTCAGGCGGATTGGATAAAGATTACGCCCTGGGTTGGAGCTACGGCGTTGGCGAAACATTCTCCTTTCTTATTCCCAGTTTCAAAGGAGGCGGTAACAATGCCATTTCGCAGGTAGACCCGGATGCCTTGAAAAAAGTGAATCCCGATTTCCGTGAGATGGTTGCAAACAGTGATGTGTATTTTGGTGACCAACCCGGACTTTCAGCACCCGATTATCTGGGCGCAATTGTGATCTTCCTGGCCATACTTGGCATGTTCATCATCAGCAATCCCCTTAAATGGCCTTTGTTTCTGGTTTGTGTACTCACCATTGCCCTGGGTTGGGGCCATAATTTTATGGCACTGAGTTCTTTTTTTATGGATCATGTGCCGGGGTATAACAAGTTCAGAGCGGTAAGCATGATCATGATTGTTCCGGAACTCATTTGTCCATTGTTGGCCGTACTGGCCATTAAAGGAATGCTTCAATTCAAAGACTGGCATGAGAAGGTGAAACTGAAACTCCTGAAAAAGGAGATATCCTTACAGCGTCTGATCTATCTGGTGGCCCTGGTGGTTGGTGGTTTCTGCCTCATATCTTTTGCCATGCCTGATCTGGTGAACACCTTTCATGGTCGTATAGAAGAACAAAAACTTCTCGATCGCTTTGTGAATGGGGGGTATCCTGAAGACCAGGCCAAACAAGGTGTTGCCGAGCTGCTTCCTCAAATTGAAACAGCCAGAAAAGCCATTTTCAAGTCAGACGCCCTGCGCTCCTTGATCTTTATCCTGCTTTCACTGGGTGTTATTTTCCTCTATTTCACCAAACGCATCAAAAAGGAATTGCTATTTCTCACACTGGGCTTTTTCATTTTTGTTGATCTCTGGTCAGTCGACAGGCGTTACCTGAATGACAGGGATTTTGTGACCAAAGCCGAAAACACTGAATACATTTCAGGTAAGTCCGCGGCTGATGAGGAAATCCTGAAGGACGCCGATCCCGACTACAGGGTGCTGAACCTGAGTCTGAGTCCATTTGACGACGCGTCTACTTCCTTCTACCACAAATCCATTGGAGGCTACCACGGAGCCAAACTTCGTCGCTATGTTGACCTGATAGATTTTCACCTCAGGCCCGAGATCCGAACATTTTATAAAGGCATAAGCAAATCGGCCGCCAGCGACAGCGCACTCAGAGCGCTCTTCAGTGAATTGAGGGTGATCAATATGCTGAACACCAAATACCTGATTGTGCCTGTAGGTGAAGAAGGACGATCCGCAGTTCCGCTCAAGAACCCTATGGCCAACGGACATGCGTGGTTTGTGAAGCGCATTAAAACTGTGCAAAGCCCTGACAGTGAAATTGTAAGTTTGTGGAGATTGGATACCAAAACAGAGGCAGTGATCAACGAAAAATTCAAGAACGTTCTTGAAATAAAATCAGAATACGACGGGGAAGGAAAGATAGAGCTGCTAAGCTACAAAGCCAACGAACTGGAATACCGAAGCGAAAGTAAAACGCCTCAATTTGCGGTGTTCTCCGAAATTTATTACGAAAAAGGCTGGAACGCATATGTTGACGGACAATTGCAAAATCACGCTCAGGTGGATTATGTGCTTCGTGGTATGAACATACCTGCAGGCCAGCACAGTATTGTGTTCCGCTTCGAGCCTCAAACCTATAAAACCGGCAACAGCATAGCGCTCGCCGGCTCAATCATACTGTTGTTAAGCATCGGAGCCGGACTTTTTATGCACCGGAGGAACAAAGTTATTGTTAGTTAATTGAAAATAAATTTGCGTTAGTACCCGGATTAAGTCTGACAAAGCCCTTAATTTTGTATGGAACAAAAAGTCCTGTTTAAACATCTAAAACATTAGTAGTATGGCAATAGAAATCACAGATTCAAATTTTGAAGAACTGGTATTAAAAAGTAACAAGCCCGTATTGGTAGACTTTTGGGCTGAATGGTGCGGTCCCTGCCGGATGGTTGGACCTGTTGTGGAAGAACTGTCTAAGGAATACGACGGAAAGGCCGTGATCGGCAAAGTGAACGTTGACCTCAATTCAGGCATCAGCATGAAATACGGCATCCGAAATATCCCAACTCTGCTGTATTTCAAAAACGGTGAAGTGGTTGACAAGCAGGTTGGCGTTGTGCCCAAAGCTACGCTGGCCGGCAAACTCGAAGCACAGTTATAAGTTTCCTTCTTACAAGATAAATCCCGTCACCCGGCGGGATTTTTTTTTGCACCTGTTTCAAGCCCGGGGAACCTAGGGACTCTATCATGATTTGCAAGGGTCCTGACCGGGACCTAAAATAATTTTCAGTATTTGGGCTTATCTATTATATTTGTCCTTATAGCCTTCTGAAATGGGAAAACCGGTGAGCGAAGCCAAAACAGACAAGTTGAGCTTCAAGGAATTCAAAGCCGCTGTGATCAGCGACTACCGCCTGGCGAACGAAAGTCGTCAGGCATCCCTGCTTGGCCGGAAAGAAGTGCTCACCGGTAAAGCCAAATTCGGCATTTTCGGTGACGGCAAAGAGCTGGCCCAGCTGGCCATGAGCAAGGTGTTTAAAGAAGGCGATTTCAGAAGCGGCTATTACCGCGACCAGACTTTCATGATGGCCATAGGCGCTCTGAGTCTTCAGCAATGGTTCGCGGGTTTATACGGCCAAACCGATCCCGGCGCTGAGCCCATGAGTGCCGGTCGCCAGATGGGTGGTCATTATTCAACACACAGTCTTGATGAGCATGGCGAATTTAAAGCACTGGTGCATCAGAAGAATTCAAGCAGCGATATTTCACCAACAGCAGGGCAGATGCCCCGTTTGCTGGGATTGGCTTACGCTTCACATTTTTACAGGATCAACAAGGACCTCCAGGTCCAGCCTTTTACCAAATTCAGTGAGAACGGCAATGAAGTGGCCTTTGGTACAATTGGGGATGCATCCACAAGCGAAGGTTTGTTCTGGGAAAGCATTAACGCGGCGGGTGTATTGCAGGTGCCTATGCTGGTGAGTGTTTGGGATGACGGGCACGGCATATCGGTACCTAAAAAATACCAGACCACTAAGGAAAGCATCAGCGAGGTTTTGAAAGGTTTTCAGCGTGATGCGGAGAATAAAGGATTTGAAATTTTCAAGACCAAGGGTTGGGATTACGCTCACCTTTGCGAAACCTATGAGAAAGCAGTGCGAGTTTGCCGGGAGGAGCACGTGCCTGTTCTGGTTCATGTGGAGGAAGTGACCCAGCCACAGGGACACAGCACCAGTGGCTCACATGAGCGATACAAAAGCAAGGAACGGTTGCAGTGGGAGTCGGATTTTGATTGCATTAAAAAGATGCGGGAGTGGATACTGCAGAATGCCCTTGCGTCGGAACAAGAGTTGAATGCCATTGAAGAGGAATCCAAAGAACTTGTAAAAGAAGCCAAGAGTGCCGCCTGGAAAGAATATCTGGAGCGCATAAAGGAAGAGATTGAAGTGGTGTGCGCACAGTTTGAGAGTCTTGGCGGGGAGAACATTCTGGCGATAGCGAAAGACCTGCGTTCAATAAAAGAACCCATACGCCGCGATGTTCATGCCGCTGTAAAGCAGGTTTTACGGCTTAGCGCCGGGCACGATACAGACTCTCGTCGGGCACTTCTGAACTGGCTGGAAACCGAACGCGCGGTGAACTATGAGCGATACGGCTCCCATTTGTATTCCCAGTCTGAAAAACGTGTAGATAATATCAGGCCTGTGTCTATCGCCTATACCGACGAAAAACAAGTAGACGGGAGGGAAATTCTGAGGGATAACTTTGACGCTATACTGAAGAAGTATCCCGAAGTGATGATCTTTGGTGAAGATTCCGGTAAGATCGGTGGGGTGAATCAGGGGCTGGAAGGCTTGCAGGCTAAATACGGCGAGCACCGTGTTTTTGACACCGGGATACGGGAGGCCACCATCATGGGACAGGCCATAGGACTTGCCATGCGGGGATTAAGGCCTATCGCGGAGATACAGTACCTGGATTACCTGCTCTATGCCCTGCAACTCATGAGCGACGATCTGGCCACAGTTCAGTGGCGAACCCGGGGCAGGCAGAAAGCTCCCGTAGTGATCCGCACACGCGGCCACAGACTTGAAGGCGTTTGGCACAGCGGCTCACCCATGGGTATGATCGTGAACGCCTGCAGAGGCATCAACATTTGTGTTCCCCGCAACATGAGCGTAGCTTCAGGCTTTTACAACACCCTGATGGAAGCCGATGAACCCGCTCTGATCATAGAACCCCTGAATGCATACAGACTGAAGGAACGCCGGCCCTCTAACTTTGGTGAATACAAAATTGAACTGGGAATTCCAGAAGTACTGAATGCAGGAGAAGATCTAACCCTGGTGAGTTATGGCAGCAGCATCAGGGTGGCCCAGGACGCTGTGAAAGAACTGGCAAAATACGGGGTGCATGCAGAGCTGATTGACCTGCAGACCCTCATTCCTTTTGACAAGACCCAGGTTGTACTGAACTCAGTTAAGAAGACCAACCGGCTTGTGGTACTGGATGAGGATGTGCCCGGAGGAGCCAGCGCCTACATATTGCAGAAGGTAATCAATGAGCACGGCGCGTATGCTTATCTGGATTCGGCCCCGCTCACAATCAGTTCAAAGGAACACAGGCCGGCTTATGGCAGCGATGGGGATTATTTCAGTAAACCCAATGCTGATGACGTGTTTGAGCTGGTCTACAAGATGATGCATGAAGTTAACCCCCAACAATTTCCTGTATTGTACTGAAATTTGTTAAATTTGGCACTTTAATCAACCAGGCGAACACGAGAGAATATTCTATGAGAATGCGATACCAGACTTTTTTAATGCTATTTTTTCTTTTGATTGGCGGTGCTTCGTTTTCCCAGTCGAAGGAAGGTCAGGCACCTGCAAAGGAAGATGAGGATTCGCCCAAGAAAAAAGCCGAAACCAAGCTCAGCGAGGTCATCACCACTGATTCCATTCCAGCCAGCGAGTTGCTGAACAGGGCCATCAACTGGGTGAAAACCGAAAACCACAAGTACGTTAAAAAGGGCGGCGCTTCTAGCGGAAGCAAGGCCGAATGCATAGCCAGTTTCATCATTAAACCAAAGGAGCTTAACCCTGAAGTGGATTTCACAGGAAAGATCACGATGAAAGTGGTCATTGAGTGCAAGGATGCCAAATACAGGTATACCGTTTCAGAGATCAAACACATCAGTAAAAGCGGAAAAGCCAACGGCGGCAGTGTTGACAACGCTGTTGCAGAATGTGGCAGCATGACCATGAAGGACATGACCTGGAGAAAACTCAAGGGTGAAGCCATGCGCGATGCAGCTCAGGTTGTAGCTGACATTAAGGAGGCCATGCAAAAACCAACAACTGAGGTTAAAACCGAAGAGTGGTAAGCGTTTAGTCTGATCAAAATCCTTCTATATCATTCCGGACCAGGAGAACATTCTGTTTTATCCGTCATCAGTAACCGTATTTTTCTTTCCAGCGTTCCCGCAGAAATTGCCTTTGTTCGTTTTCCCGGTTGTTCATGCCCGGATCGTAAAATCTGGTACCAGAGAGTTGTTCAGGCATAAATTCAAGTTCTACAAAATTATTCTCAAAACTGTGGGCGTATTGGTAATCGCGGCCGTAGTTCAATTCTTTCATCAATCGGGTGGGTGCGTTGCGCAGGTGCAGGGGAACTGGCAAATCGCCGCTTCTTTCGGCTTCAGCCAGGGCTTCTTCAATTCCCAAATAACTGGCATTGCTTTTCACAGAGCATGCAAGATAGGTGACACACTGTGCCAGGATGATCCTGGCTTCGGGCATGCCGATCACATTCACGGCCTGAAAACAGGTATTTGCCATCAGCAGGGCATTGGGGTTGGCGTTGCCCACGTCTTCACTTGCAAATACCAGCATGCGGCGCGCAATGAACAGGGGATCTTCACCCCCTTTTATCATGCGGGATAAATAATACAGTGCAGCGTTGGGGTCGCTGCCACGCATAGATTTAATAAAAGCGGATATGATGTCGTAATGCTGTTCACCGGATTTGTCGTACAGTGCAAGATTTTGCTGAATCACATTTTGCACCAGTTCATTTGTGATCATCAGGGCACCCGCAGGCTGACTGTTGATGGTAATCTCCAGGGCGTTAAGCAGTTTGCGGGCATCTCCGCCGCTTATCCTCATCAGGGCCTCTTCCTCTCTGATTTCTATGGTCCTCGACGAGAGCAGACTATCCTTCTCCAGTGCACGGTGAAGCAAGAGACTCAGTTCGTCACGACTCAGGGATTTCATTACATATACCTGGCACCGCGAGAGTAAGGCCGGAATCACCTCAAACGAGGGGTTCTCCGTAGTAGCGCCTATCAACGTAATGCTTCCCTTTTCAACGGCATTCAGAAGCGAGTCTTGCTGAGATTTACTGAAACGGTGAATCTCATCAATGAAGAGTACAGGTTTAACAGCGCTGAACAGATCTTTTGCTCCGGCTTTTTCGATTACTTCGCGTATGTCCTTCACACCGCTGTTGATGGCGCTGAGTGCGTAGAAAGGCCGTTTCAATTCCCCTGCAATAATGTAGGCGAGTGAGGTTTTGCCAACACCGGGAGGGCCCCAGAAAATAAGGGAGGGCAAAAGATTCTGACTTATGGCTCCGCGCAGGGCACTGCCCTCGCCAATAATATGATTCTGACCTATATATTCGCTCAGGGTTCTGGGCCGCACACGTTCAGCAAGGGGTTCCATTTTGTAGAGAATTTTAACGAAAGCGTCCTTAATTAATTCCTATTTTTACTCAGTTAAGTTAAATAAAATTCAGAGTTCATGCGCAAAAACAATCCGGTTTCAGTACTTCATTTAGTTCTATTTTTTGTCCTTCTCTCGTGCCAGTCCTTTTCACAGGCAGAAATGGACCCGCTCAACAGGCGAAAATTCAATGTGATGCTGGACGAAGTGAAGGACGGGGTACCAACTAAAAAAACCATCAAGGATGTGATGTATTTTAAAAGCGGAAGGCTGTTCAGCGACTATCTATACGACAAATATCAATATAAATGGATTCGTTACCGGATCAACAAAGACTCCATATTCACCGATTCAACAGATACTGAAGTCCGTTATCTTGAAATTGAGGCCAGCATTACCGATGAAGCCAATCAATCCGCCATATTTAATCTTGTGGCTGTTGAATGGGATATTGACGGCACCATCAAAATCACCAAAAACGACAAGGTGAAACGCTATTTTGACGTGGTTGGCCGGGAAATAGGGGGAAAACCGAAAAAAGAGAAAAAGAAGGACAAGAAGGTGGAGGTCAATCCGAAAAAGGAAAGCGATGAGCCTAAACGCGAATGAGTCATTTAATCAAAAAGCGCATTTCATGAAAAGAAAAGCTACAGGTCTGGCCGTGTTCGTTCTCCTGTTCGCCACAGCCTGTGCGCAACAAAACTCCAGTAATTCAGGCACTATGGACAATACAGAACAAAGCGCTGCAAAGATTCCTCAAAGTTCAGCCGGTCAAATAGATACCATTACACTTGGCGCCGGCTGTTTCTGGTGCGTGGAAGCCGTTTTTCAACGGCTAAAGGGCGTGCAATCGGTGCAGAGCGGATACAGCGGGGGTTGGGTTAAAAACCCTGATTACCGTACGGTATGTTCAGGCTCAACCGGTCACGCTGAAGTTTGCCAGATCGTGTACGATAAGTCTCAGCTCAATATAGATGAGATCCTCGAGGTATTCTGGAAAACACACGACCCCACAACCTTAAATCGCCAGGGTAATGATATTGGCAGCCAGTACCGCTCAGCTATATTCTATCACAATCTCGATCAAAAGGAAAGGGCCGAAACACTGAAAGCAAAACTGAACCAGGTAAAAGCTTATGACAAACCTGTAATCACTGAGATTACCGCCTACACCGGATTCTACAAGGCGGAAGATTACCACCAGAATTACTTTAATCTCAATGGTTCTGAGCCATATTGCCGCTTTGTGATTCAACCCAAACTGGAAAAGTTTGAGAAGGTGTTCGGCAATAAGCTCAAACAAAATTAGAAGAAGAGAGAAAGCCTTTCCTGTTCAGACTTATTTCTGAATTACGATTCGTTTGGTAAAGTTGCTTGCGCCAGACTTTACCACAAGCATGTACACACCTGTGCTCAATCCTGATAAATCCATACTGTTCTGCTTCTCAAGAGACATTATCAGCTGGGCATTGAGGTCATATACTTCCACCTGATCAGCCTGTTTATTTCCGGGAAGCTCGAGATCAAGCCTTCCGGTGCTGGGCACTGGATAAGCCCTCACGCCGCTTGTGTAACTGTTCTCTGTTAAGCCTGCGGTGATGGCCCCAACATCAAAAGTGGCGAAAAAGTCATTGGTGACCCCACTGGGACCAGACTGTTTACTATACTGTATTTCTGCAATGGGGAATTTTTTTCCGGCTGCGAAATACTGATATGAAATCTGCGTCATCACATTCACAACGGTGCCGCTGGTCATGGCCACTGAAACCGATTGCATCACCTGCAAGCAGTTGTTGTACACCGCGCCTCCAGGCAGAGTAACAGTACCAGTACCTGAGGCTGTGTACGACACCTGGCCGGTCATGGTAAACACAGTGGCGTTGTCTGTCATGGTGCCGCTTGCCAGATCTGAGTTGGTATTACCAAACGATACAGGCCACACGTAGAAGACCGCACTGTTGCTGCTGAGGTTCATGGTGCTGTTGTTGGCCGGATTCATATCGCCAACGTATTCCCAGTTGTTGTTGCTTGATTTATAAAATTCATAGTTGTTGGTTCCCCGCATCGCTGCAAGGGTGGCGCCTGTAAATTGGGTGTAATTAGGCGCAGAAGCCAGGGTGGTGTAGGTAGTGGTTTCTGTCCAGGTTGAATTGGCGAAAGAGGACAGGTTCCAGGACTTATTCAGACCGGTGCTTTTGGGAACTGCCGCCACGGAGTCGAAGCTGGCCGCATTGCGTACATCTCCTGATACCGGCTCGTTGGCTGCTTTTGTAAGAACGAGTTGGGCCCCGGCGCTGAAGGGTATCAGCAGAAGCCCTAAGAAACTGTAGTAAAGTGTTTTCATGGCTATAGTTTTGGGTGATCTAAATTACCCATTAAACTGAATACACCATGCTGACTATGGTCAGTCCGGACTGTTAAATAAAGGCCTATTTTTTCAGGCGCTCAACATATTCACCGGTTCTCGTGTCAATTTTTACCCAATCCCCCTCGTTCATGAACAGGGGCACACGAATTTGGGTGCCTGTGTCAATTGTGGCGTTTTTAAGCGTGTTGGTGGCGGTATCCCCTTTCAAACCGGGCTCTGTATAGGTGATCTGGGCTTCAATAAAGGTAGGCGCTTCTGCCAGAATAGGTTCATCGCTTTCAAAGGTGATTTTCACCTCCATGCCCTCCTTCAGGAAGCGGCCGCTTTCACCGAACATCAGCAAAGGCACGTGAACCTGTTCAAAAGTACTGTTGTCCATTACCACCGCGAATTCTCCGTCGGTATAGATGTATTGCATCATTTTATACTCCACGCGCACGATCTCGACCGATTCTCCGCTCCTGAAGCGGTTTTCGGTTTGTTTTCCCGATTTCAGGTTACGCATTTTGGCCTGGTAAAAAGCGCGAAGGTTTCCCGGTGTGCGGTGCTGGTATTCCATGATTTGTACCAGTTCTCCGTTAAAACGAATGATTGATCCTACATTGATGTCTCCTGTGTCTGCCATTGTACTGTATTTATTGCGAATTAATTTTCTTCCAGATCATGCACCACGCCCATTGATGAGAATTTGCTGATGCGTTGTTCTATGCGCTGTTCAGGGCTGAGCGATTTAAGTGTTTTCAGGTGTTTCAGAACCTCCTGTTTCACGGCTTCAAAGGTGGCTTCGGGGTTTCGGTGCGCGGCTCCCACGGGTTCGGGAATGACACCGTCAATGAGTCCGTTCTTGTTCATGTCGTAAGAGGTGAGCTTAAGGGCTTCTGCAGCTTTTTCCTTGAAATTCCAGCTTCTCCAGAGAATTGACGAGCAGGACTCAGGCGAAATAACAGAATACCAGGTATTCTCGAGCATTAGCACACGGTCGCCTATTCCAATTCCCAGCGCGCCACCACTGGCACCTTCTCCAATCACAACACAAATCACCGGTACTTTCAACTGCACCATCTCAAGGAGATTCCGCGCAATGGCCTCACCCTGTCCGCGCTCTTCAGCTTCCAGACCCGGGTAGGCACCTGGCGTGTCAATAAGGGTTACGACAGGTTTGTTGAATTTTTCTGCCATCTTCATCAGGCGCAGGGCTTTACGGTACCCTTCGGGATTGGCCATGCCAAAGCGCCTGATCTGACGCATTTTGGTGTTGATGCCTTTCTGCTGCCCTATGAACATAACTGTTTGGCCTTCAATATCACCCCAGCCGCCAACCATGGCCTTGTCGTCGCCAACAGTACGGTCGCCATGCAGTTCAAAAAAACTTTTGTTGCTGATGTAATCTATATAGGCCAGTGTGTAAGGTCGTTCAGGATGGCGGCTCACCTGTACACGTTGCCAGGAACTCAGGTTGCCATAAATTTCCGCGATCTTTTCCTGAATGTGCTTTTCGAGCTCCGCGATCTTGTCAGAAAGGTCTACTTTGCTTTTTGATGCCATTTCCTTCAACTTCACCAGATCTTCCTCGAGGTCCTGAATGGGCTTTTCAAAATCCAAATACGTCATGCCTTTGTGTTGAGTTAGGGCGCAAAGATAGAAAAAAATGAAAAACAGGCTTTTTGAATTCAAGTTATTGATAGCTAGGTGATTGAACTCTGATCTGGGTTTTTAATGTCATGCTCCTTATAACCTCAGGAGCTTTCAAAGTCTAAAAAAACCTTCGAGACCAAAAGGTAAAATCAGGAGAACAGACATTAAATGAAGTAAATTTGGTAAAGTACACCACCAACACTGTGAACAAGCTTTTTTATGCCGGACTTTTTGCAGTCCTTTTCCAGATGGCCTGCAAGGTTGATCCACAGGTGATACCTGTTCCGCCTTCAGATCATATCAGAGAAATTGTTCCCGATGGCTGGCCCCAGCCATATTACACCTACAGCACCAACCCGATCAGCGAAGCAGGTTTTGTTCTAGGGCGGGCCTTGTTTTATGAGACCATGCTGAGCAGGGACAATTCCATATCCTGTGGCAGCTGTCACCAGCAGATATCCGCTTTTTCCAATGCCGAACACAGCCTGAGCCATGGCATCAACAACCAGCTTGGAACCCGCAACGCGCCTGCGCTCTTTAACCTCACCTGGCATACTTCATTTATGCACGACGGGGGAATTAACCACATCGAGAGCCAGCCACCAGCGCCCATAACCAATACAGTTGAAATGGACGAGCAACTAGACCACGTGGTGAGCAAGTTGCAGGCTACAGATAAATACAGGAAAATGTTCAGAGACGCTTTCGGCGATGAAACGGTGAACACACAGCGTATGCAGAAAGCCATCACACAATTCCAGGGCTTGCTTTATTCCTACCAAAGCCGCTACGATGCCTATAAACAAGGCAAGGCTGAATTCAGCGCTTCTGAACTAAAAGGATACACATTGTTTCTGAACCATTGCAACGTCTGCCACAAAGAACCCTTGTTCAGTGACTTTAAGTTCCGGAGCAACGGTTTAACGGTTGATCCCGTATTGAACGACATTGGCAGGGCACGCATTGTGAACACGCCCGACAACTACTACAAATTCAAAACCCCGAGCTTGCGCAACATCGCGAAAACCTATCCCTACATGCACGATGGCAGGTTCAGCACACTCGATGCCGTTCTCGACCATTATGCCAGCAATGCCAAGAACAGTACAAACCTTGATCCGCTGTTGCAGCAGCCGCTGGTCTTCACGCCCGAAGAAAGGCTCGACATCATAGCCTTCCTGAATTGTTTGAGCGATGAAAAATACCTGAACGACAAACGCTTTATGAATCCAAACAAACCATAATATGAAAATCCATCACGCTGTTTTGTTCCTTACCATTTGCATGTTTTTTTCCTGCAAAAAAAATCAGCTGAACGGGGATGCCAGTATTTCGGGCCATGTGGCACACCATTCCAAAGTGATACCCGGAGCCGGAGTCTTTATCAAATTCAAAGCAATGGAATTCCCCGGTACCGATACAACACTTTATGATGCCAAGGTGAGGGCGGATGATCGCGGTGCATATAGATTCACGTGCTATAAAGGCGATTATTACCTTTACGCCTTTGGTTACGATTACGACATTCCGCCGCCTTACGAAGTTTCAGGCGGAATTCCGGTGAAGGTGAGAAAGAACGAAGATGTGCAGGCGGACCTGGCGGTGACCGAAGGAGACTGATTGCAATGGCTTTTGTCTTTGCGAAACTTGTATTTAACCCTAATTTCATGCCTTAAATTCTGTTGTGGCAATCAAAGTAACATTTCTTGGAACAGGCACCTCCCAGGGTGTGCCATTGATCGGTTGTCATTGCGAGGTTTGCCGGAGTACCGATAAACGCGATAACAGGCTGCGCTCATCCATCCTGGTTGAAACCGAACAAACAAGGCTGGTGATCGATACGGGCCCAGACTTCAGACAACAAATGCTGCGAGAAGGGATCAACAAACTGGATGCTGTGGTATTTACACATGAACACAAGGATCATATTGCCGGTATGGATGAGGTACGCGCATTTAACTATATTCAGAAAAAACACATGCCTGTGTATGCCACCCAAAGGGTGCAAAAGGCATTGCAACGCGAATTTGCCTACGTTTTTTCCGAGGAGAAATACCCTGGAATCCCGGAGATTACTTTGATAGACTTTGAGGACCAGCCATTTTATGTAGGTGATATTGGACTGGATCCTATCACGGTCATGCATTACCGTTTGCCCGTAAAAGGATTCCGGATCCAGGATTTTGCTTACATCACCGATGCCAATTTTATTGCTGAACAGGAGAAAGACAGGCTCAGGAATCTGAACGTGCTGGTGCTGAATGCCCTCCGCAAAGAACCCCATGTTTCACATTTCACACTGGAAGAAGCCATCGCTATGGTGAATGAACTGAGACCCCGTAAGGCATATTTTACACATATTTCGCATCAAATGGGTCTGCACACCCAGCTCAATGCCGATCTCCCGGCCCATATCGAAATTGCCAGCGATGGTCTTCAACTTGTCATCTGATCCAAATGAGTCTCGAGATACACCTTCAATCCACCAGCAAAACAGAGCGCTACAAAGAACTCCTTCCACAGATCAAAGCTTTGGCAGAAGACGAAGAAAACAATTACGCCATATTGGGAAACATTTGCGCGGCGCTGAAATACAGCATGGATTTTTTTTGGGTAGGGTTCTATTTTGTGAATGGCGATGAACTGGTTCTGGGCCCTTTTCAGGGACCGGTAGCCTGCACCAGGATTGCCCGGGGAAAAGGCGTGTGCGGAACAGCCTGGGAGAAGAACAAAACACTGGTGGTTGACGATGTGGATCAGTTTCCGGGTCATATTGCCTGCAATTCACAAAGCAGGAGTGAACTTGTGATGCCTCTGAGGAACACTGAAGGGATAGTCTGTGCCGTGCTGGATGTGGACAGTGAGCGTTTGACGAACTTTGACGAAACCGATGTGGAATATCTTTCAAGTATAGCAGACATGATTAAAAACAGGATCTGAATGCAGAAAACGGAAGCTCAAAAACGAATCCAGGAACTGAGTGAAGAACTGGAAATGCATAACCACAGGTACTATGTACTTGATAAGCCCAGCATAAGCGATCATGAGTTTGACCGCAAAATGGAGGAACTTATCAGGCTTGAAAAAGAATTTCCTGAGCTGGTTTCTGAAAACTCACCCAGTCAGCGGGTAGGCGGGGCGCTTACAAAAGTGTTTAAAAGCGTTAAACACCGTTTTCCAATGCTTTCGCTGGCCAACAGCTACAGCGAAGAAGATATCCTTGATTTTGACCGCCGGGCGAGGGAAGGCCTGGGTTTGCAATATGAGAAAACAGGGCATTCTGAACTGGATTATGTTTGTGAACTTAAGTTCGATGGTTTGTCCATAGGCTTGCAGTATGAAAACGGAAAACTGGTACAGGCTGTAACAAGGGGTGATGGTGTTCAGGGAGATGACGTGACTACCAATGTCAGAACCATTCGCTCTGTGCCGCTGCATCTGAAAGGGCAATACCCTGAACGATTTGAAATCCGGGGCGAGATCTACATGCCTCGAAAAGTATTTGATGAAATCAACCGAGAAAGGGAAGAGATCGGTGAAAGTCCTTTGGCCAACCCCCGCAACGCAGCCAGCGGAAGTATGAAAATGCAGGATAGTGCCGTGGTGGCTTCAAGGAAACTGGATTGTTTTCTTTATCACCTCCTGGGAGAAGAACTTCACTTCAATACACATTATGAAAGCCTTCAGGCCGCCAAAACGTGGGGTTTCAAAGTGAGCGAGCATTTGAAATTATGCAATGGTATTCAGGAAGTACTGCAATATATCAAACATTGGGAAGACCGTCGTTTCAAACTGCCATTTGATATTGACGGTATTGTGATCAAACTCAACTCGTACAAACTTCAGCGTCATCTGGGTTTTACGGCCAAATCACCGCGATGGGCCATTGCTTACAAGTACAAGACCGAACAAGTCAGCACCGAACTTTTATCCATTACCTACCAGGTGGGCAGAACCGGCGCGATAACACCGGTGGCCAACCTGAAACCTGTGCATCTCGGCGGCACAACAGTGAAACGGGCATCCCTGCACAACGCCGACATCATTGAAAAACTGGATGTAAGGGTAGGTGACCAGGTGTTTGTAGAAAAAGGCGGGGAGATCATCCCTAAGATCGTGGGCGTTGATCTGAGTAAACGAAAAGCGCATGCGCGCAAAACGCAGTACATTACACATTGTCCGGAATGCGGGAGCACTCTGGTTAGGGAAGACGGGGAAGCCGCACACTTCTGTCCCAATGCTTCAGCATGTCCCCCACAGGTAAAAGGCAGGATAGAACATTTTGTGTCACGCAGGGCCATGAACATTGACAGCCTCGGTGCGGAGACCATTGAGCAACTTTACAAGGCAGGACTGATCAGAACCATTGCCGATCTTTACGAGCTGAAAAAAGAACAATTGCTGCCACTCGAACGCATGGCGGAGAAATCGGCGCAAAATCTGATCGACGGCATTGAGGCGAGCAAATCGGTTCCCTTTGAGCGCAGTCTTTATGCTTTGGGCATCAGGCACGTGGGCGAAACAACGGCTAAAAAAATTGCGCGCAAATTCAGATCCATTGAAGCCTTGATAAAGGCAGGTCCTGAAGAACTCCTGAATGTGGATGAAGTGGGTGAGGTGATCGCGCAAAGTCTGTACGTCTTTTTTCACGATCCTGAAAACCTGAGCATGATCAAAAAACTCATGCATCATGGCCTAAGGTTCGAGATTCAGGAATCAGAGGAAACCCAGGGTTCAGACAAACTGAAGGACCTGAGCATTGTGATCAGCGGGGTATTCAGCAGACACAGCCGTGACCAGTTAAAAGACCTCATTGAAAAACATGGTGGAAAAAACTCGGGTTCGATCAGCGCCAAAACAGCCTACCTGCTGGCAGGCGACAACATGGGACCAGAAAAACTCAAAAAGGCTCAGGCACTGGGCGTGAAGATCATCACGGAAGAGCAATTTGAATCCCTCATCAAATAAACAGGCTGAATTGCTGTTTGGTTAGGATATCTTTCCTAAAAAACACCAGACCCATATAATAGGTATCGATGCTGAGCCGAACAGCAGGTTCTTTTTGGATCGCATGCCAGGCCTCAGTCATACCAGCGCTCCAGTAAATATCGTCGAAAACCAGTACGGAATCATCCTGTACCTTTTCCAGTATAGCATAGAAATATCTTAGTGTAGCTTCTTTGCTGTGGTTCCCGTCAACATAAACCAGGTCAACACGGTTTAGCGTTTTCAGCAACTCAGGCAGAGTCAGATCAAAATGCCCTTCCCTGAATTCAATGTTCGTAAGATTTGCATCCTGAGCCAAGTTCGACGCGAAATTTACCAGAGCCGGTGAACCTTCGAGGCTGTAAACTTTGCCGGAAGGGTTTGCGGCCGCGAGGTACAGGGTGTTTAGACCAAGAGAAGTGCCTAGTTCAATAATTAGCCTGCAGTTTAAATGGCGTATCAAATGAAACAGGATTCGGCTTTGTTTGGGCTTGCTGATGCCATGCCTGACAATATCAGCCACAGTTCGGGCATTTGTGCGAAAGTGTGTGGAGCCGGCTCCGAGATCGGGACTTTCAAGGATGCGTTGATCCCGGCCTAAGGTTTGTCTGATGTGATCAAGCTCTGCTTCCTTGTAAAAACTCGCGCTGTTGTAAAACACTTCCTCGCAGAGCCTGTAAACAAAAGGAGAATGCACGCCATGACCCCGGCGCTTAGACCTGAAGAAATGGGCGATGTAATGCCTGAGCCTGTGAAGTTTAGGGTTCTGTGCTGACCACATAAAGTATTTTGCGGGCTTCTGATTTATGGTAGTGCTCCAGGTTTTCCTGTTCCATAAAATATAAGTTAAGTGTTTTGATCTTTTTTTCAGGATGTTCCCTGTTCCAGTTTTTCAGGTAATAATTCCCATAAAGATGCCTTAAAAAAATAAACTTTTCGTTCTGCATGTTCTCTGATAGTTTTCGCCACCTGTCATTTCTGAACAAATCGCTGCGTTTTTCGGGTTCTTTATAGTCAACATAATCGCAGTTCCTGCGCATATCCCATTGCCGGCCCAGGCTGTCAAGTCCATGGTAAACAAACCACCCGCCCTTTCTCAGAATACCCGGAGAGAACATGGCCCAGTTCTGGTTTAGTCTCAGGAAATTCAGACCTGTTCTCAGAGCCTTATTGGCTTGCAGGGGAAACCAATTGAGGGTGCTAAGGTTCAGGAAAAAACAGAGTGCCATCACCAGGATCAGGAAGGTAGCGATAAGCTGATTGTGTTTATGACTTGTTGCACTGCTTGACCACTCCGGCTTTTTCCCCAAAACAGCAAGGCCTGTGGCCCATTTATCCAGAACACTGCCTGGAATCAGAGCGAAGGCGGAACAGATGCTGATGAGAAAGAAGTGCCCCACGTAAAGACTCAGGCCTATGGCCAGTTGAAGGATCAGGATAAGCAGGAAGGCGACTCCGCGCGGCAGTCCTTTCTTTGATGGCCAGAGCATGAGCACAGGCAAAACCAGTTCCAGACCGTAAACAATTGGGGTAAGCCATTGAAGCAAATTAGCCTGTTGGTACAAGAGATCACCAAAGCCGGGTCTGCGCATCTCTTCCAGACTCAGGGCATAATACAAAGCTGAACGTTCACTGTGCCAGTCGGGATCACTTTTGAGAACAGCCGTAAAAAGGTATACAGAAGCCATGAGCATCAAATAACCAAGGCTTGCTGAAGCGGAAGGGCCGGACCCGGATTTATCCTTCATGGCGTCAATTGAATACCTGGAACCCCAGGGAAGAAACAGGGCCCAGAAAAGAAGCAGGCGGAGCAGGTCATCTCCTGATTGCAAAACAAAGAGGTTTCGGTTATGAAGGGATATATAAAGTACCCAAACCACAAATGTGGAAAGTCTTGTGTAGAAACCCAGTAAAAGTGAAAGGGCAAAAGAGACATGAAGTACAAAAAGAAAAAAGGTCCAGGTATAGGTGCCCGACAAGGCGTGAAGCGACCAGAATCCATCCTTCCAGCCCAGGTTATACATCAGTTTAACAGGCCACATGCCTTCGTCGCAATACAGCGCGCGGATATCAGTGAAGCGGAACATCAAATCGCTGATGATTACACAGGCCATTCCGATGCGCATCAGGGCAAGTGAACGCAGATCGAGCTTGTAATACGATTCAAAAAAACGCTGGAGTAACCGGAAACCGGAATCAATCGAAAATCGAAGGGCCTGCATGTTCAGGCTCATGCCAGTTTTATTGGGAGCAGGATAAGGTTCCGCTTACACTCACAACCGGATAAATAAAATTGGGTTGTGTGCATTGAATACCGATGAAGCTGGCGTTGATGGCTGAGGTGCTCGTATTGACGCTCACCATACCGGTTTTGGCTATCCAAACTATTCCGGCTGGCTGACCGGGGGCGTTGACCACGCTCATGGCGCAAACGCTTGGACCGGGTACAGGTCCGATATTATAAGTGCCTGTAATAATAGCTGTAGAGAAGGTAAGCGTAACCTGCGATTCGCCATTATCGCCTTTAAGCGCCAAGCTGTTTGTTGACGGACAGGTGGGATTAGACCAGCCGGTACCACCCACAAGCATACTCGAATTCTGCGTGGCAGGGTTGGTAAGCGTAGAACTTCCTGTGACCGTAGGGTTGTTTTGATTGGGGTTGCCGCCTGTTCCGGAATTTTGTTTGTAGTCGGGACCGATTCCTGAGCTGCTTTTCTTTTCGCAGGCCAGAATAACTGCAAGACCTGCCAGTGACAAGGCGATAAGTTTAAGACTTCCTTTGATCATTTTGAGCAATTACGAATCGGTTTAGACAACCAAATCTAATCAAAAAAACATGTCCGGCAAAATACCTGGTCCAACATTTTAAACTCCGGACTGTGTATAGAATTTCTGACCTGCTCTCACCATATTGCGCAGCAAAGGACTAAGCCTGTAACGGTCTTCGTGGTAAAAAGAAAATAATTGGTCTATCTCTTCAGCCACGAGCGCTATGCCCCATTCATCGGCCCATTTAAGCAATCCTTTGGGGTAGTTTACACCTTTGGTCATAGCCAGATCAAGGTCTTCCCGGCTCGCGATGTTGAGGTAAAGACAGTCAGCGGCTTCGTTGATCAGCATGGCCAGAACCCGGTTCACAATTTTTTGCCGCAGGTCAGGATCAGAAGCGGGCTCTGGCATGGCTTGCCCTGGAGTATAATCATAAAATCCCTTGCCGCTCTTTCTGCCCAGGAATCCGGCTTCCAGCAGGCGTTTCTGGCTCAACGCCGGTTTAAAGCGCGGATCAAAATACAGTTGTTTCCAAACCGTTTCTGTTACCACATAATTCACATCATGCCCGATCATGTCCATCAACTCAAACGGCCCCATTTTGAAGCCTGCAGTTTTCATGGCAGCATCAATTGTAGCCATATCGGCCAGGCCCTCTTCGTATATTCTGAGCGCTTCACTGTAATAAGGTCGCGCCACCCGGTTAACAATGAAACCCGGGGTGTCTTTGGCCAAAACCGTGGTTTTCCCCCAGGTGCTGATAAGCTGTCTGCTGAGCATCAAGACTTCATTGGAGCTGGCAATGCCCGGTATCACTTCAACCAGTTGCATCAGGGTAGCGGGATTGAAAAAATGAATGCCTATAACGCGTCCGGGCTTCCTGCAGGCTGATGCAATGGACGTGATGGACAGGGAAGAGGTGTTGCTGGCCAGAACGGCGGTATCACTAACCAATTCTTCCAACTCACGAAACAACTTCTGTTTGATGTCAAGATTTTCAACTATGGCTTCCAGGATAAGGTCGCAGGCGGCCAGTTGTTTCAGATCCGGTACAAATTGGATGGCATGCAGGATGTTCCGGGATTTTTCTGCCGATATTTTCTGTTTCTCCTGCAGTTTGCTGAGATTGGTTTGAAGTGCGGAGGCCGCTTTTTCAAGCGCTTCAGGTTTGCTGTCGTAGACTAAAACGCGATGACCAGCGCTCGCAGCCACCTGGGCAATACCACTGCCCATGGCCCCACTGCCAACTACCCCAATGAGAGAATGTGTTCCAGGCATATTGTTTCAGGTACAAAACATAAAGGACAAATCTACTCAATTATGAGTTTTTTCCGAATGGTTCCGCTGTGCATGTCGAATTCAATACAGTACAAGCCTACTGGCAGGCTCGCCAGGTTTAATATGCACGATGCAGCCGCCAATTCCGAAGTCAAAACCATTTGTCCCAATTGATTAAAAAGTCTTATTGTGCAGGGCAGGGCATTTAAAACCAGGTTGAGTTCCTGGTGCGCGGGATTTGGATACAATAAAACTTCAGAGAACTGCTCATATTGTTCAAGCCACCCGGTCGTATGGCTGATGCAAAGCGTTTTGCTGGCGCTGCAGGTAAAAAAATCTTTTAACTGTACGGTATAGCAGCCTGGTGTAAGTCCCGTAGCCAGTGAAGCACTGCCTCCTGAAGGTATCCATGTGTATGAAAATGGCGCAGTTCCTCCTGTAGGGGATACACTGGCTGATCCGTTCGGGCAGGTGGCACAGGTTGCATGTGTTAAAGAAACCGCTGCACTAAGTTGTTCAACTGTGATGGTGGAATTGGAGGTGGATTGTGCGCTGCCATTGGAAGCTGAAAGTATAATGCTGTATACACCGGGCAGGGTATATGTGACACTGGGATTACTGAGCGTGGAGGTAGAAGGGTTCCCGCCCTGGAAAGTCCATTGGTAGGAACTGGCACCTATGGTGGTGTTGCTGAAGCTGATGCTGCTTCCGGCACAAACGGTTCCGGGAGCGCTGAAAGAAACGGTTGGACTGGGCGCAGGATTATGATACAGGTGTGTACTCAGCATAAATACACCGTTGCTTTGGTCGAGCGCAAAAATATTTTTGCTGGGGAAAAATGGGTAGGCGCCCCACTGACCTTCATATCCGCCGCCACTGGGCCAGGTGTTGTTGTTGCCGCCAGACTGAGGGTATGTGTCAAAAAAACCTGCCAGAAAAGGACTTGATGGATTGGAGATGTCAAAAAGTTGTAAGCCGTCCTGGTAAGCGCTCACAAAACAATACTGGTTGTTTACAATAAAAGGATTGTGAGGTGTTGTATTGGGGTATTGGTTTATGGTGGCAAGCACCTGTATATTCTGGAGATTGGTCACGTCGGCCACTTTCACGGGCAAACTATTCGGTACCTCATCGAGAAATACAAGGGTATGGCCATTTGGAGTCAAAGCGCTGCTGTGGTTGTAACCAGAAAACGGATAGGTAACGAGGTTGGAGATCATCGTAAAAGTGTTGGCTGCCGTAAGCCTGAATATGTTCAGCTTATCGTAACCGCATGAAGCATACACGGTATCGTTGCGAACATACATGTCGTGTACATGATTGATGGCCGGATAATCCTGATCAAGTCGCCTGATAAGCACCGGATTTTGAGGGTTGGCGAGACTATAAACATTCATACTTGAAAAACTGTTGTTGCTGTAAGTCACCGAGGCCACGTAAAGTTTGTTGCTGTCCACATAAAGTGTATGCCCTCTTTTGAATAAAGCCTGACTGTCGTAGACTTTGTGAACGCTGTCGGGCAGGTATTGCATATCGAATATTTGAAAGCGGTTGGTGCCACCGTCATCACTCGCTACATAACAGAAATTCTGATAGGTTTTCACTTCCCGCCATGTGGCACCGGTGTGCGCGCCCAGCCTATAACAAGATACAGTTGGTGTGGCCGGGTTGCTGACATCAATCCAATAGGTTCCGGACTGTGAGCAGGCAATGGCGTATTCCTTGTTCAGGGAAGCCTGATACCAGCCCCAGCAGGCAGAATACTTATCTCCAGACGGGTTGGGGTTTGGCTCAGGGTCGATGTGGCTAACCATGGTAAAATTCAAAGCACTGTAAACCTGGGCCTGCATCTGAATCGCAATGCAAACCAGCATGGCCGGCAAAATGGTTTTGTATAGCATAGGTATAATTTATCTGGATTTTAAGAGGGCTTGCTGGAATTGGCCATTGTTGGCAAGATAGAGCACATGATAAAGTCCCTGGGGGTAGGTTTGCAAGTCCAGATCAAGTTCTGTTTTGCCTTCTAGTGATTTTTCAAATACCAGTGCACCTAAACTGTTGAGAATCTGCAAACGGCCCTCGCCGCTACCTGGAACTGAGAGATGCACTGCATCCTGTGCAGGGTTTGGGAAGAGGCCGAGGGTCTGATGGAGGCTATTTATTGGTGCTGTTCCCACTGGATTTACCACATTGGTTGTATAAGCCGCGTTTGCGTTGAGAATAAACACACCGTTCTGCATGTCGTTGGCGATCACAATGCCACTGGGCAAAAAGGGGTATGCGCCCCAGTTACCCTGATAACCACTGTAATTATCCTGCTGAAATCCGCCCTGAGGAAAAGTGTCGAAATATCCCGCAAGCGAAACCAGATTGGGATTTGAAATGTTGTAGATGAATAAGCCATCGTGGTAACAGGAAACCAGTGCGAAATTGTTGCCGATGATGTAGGGATTGTGCGGGGTGGTTTTGGGCGCGGGTTGAAAGGTCTTGATGGGCTGTATATTGGAAAGGTTTTGCACATCCACCAGACGGATAGGCTGACCCGCAGGCACCTCATCACAAAACATCAGGTATTTACCGTTTTGTGTCAGGAAACTGGAATGGTTGTAGGATGAAGCGCTGTAACTCTGATATGCGCCCAAAACTGAAAAGGTGTTTGTTGAGGAATTGAATTTCAGCACGTAAAGTCCCTGGTAAGCAGCCGAAGCAAACACCGTATCGTTGCGCACATACATATCGTGCACGTAACTGATGAGGTTAGACGGCACATCCTGGGAAAGCTCGCGCAGCAGAACCGGCGCGGTAGGCGTGGCAAGACTGTATACCGCCATGGGAAAGGTACTCACACTGTTGGTCATACCGCCTATATACATTTTGTTCTGGTCTATCCAGATGGTGTGTCCCCGCTCGAACAAGGTTTTGTCATTATACACCAGACTTACTGTTGATGGCAGCGGACTCATATCGATGATCTGAAAGGTGTTCGGGCTGGCATCGTCACTCACCACATAACAATAGTTCTGATAGGTTTTGATCTCTCTCCAGGTGCAACCTGTTTTGCCCGGTACAAATGCACTTACGCTGGGCGAGCCAGGCGCACTCACATCAATAAAATAAGTGCCGTTGCTTGCGCCAATGATGGCGTATTCCTTGTTTGTGCTGCTCTGAAACCAACCCCAGCAACCAGAATACCAGTTGCCGGCCCAACCAGGCGTTACAGTGCTTCCGTTGGGATTGATGTGACTGAGCAGGGAAATATTCAGACTGTTGTAAGTTTGAGCCTTTCCATAAGAAAAGGCAAACAGGGCCAGAAACAGGACGAGTCGATTCATGTGAAGGGTGTATACACAAATATAACCAAAATACACGCTTAGAACAGGGCAATGAGTCCAAAATGGATCTTGCCGCTTCTCAGGTCAAAAGCGTTGCTGAACTGACGACCCAGGGCATAGGTCAGGGTTAGTATACCCGCTTTTGTTTCAACATTGATACCGGCTCCGAAACTCAATGGACTGTCTTTCACATAAGTTCCGTTACTCACATTCTCATACCATGCTCCATCGGTAAACACAAACAAATTGGAGTTCTGTGAAAACAAAAAACGGTATTCAAGGCTTGATATCACATAACTAGAGGCATAAATGCTTTCCTCATCAAAGCCACGCAGGGTGCGTAAACCGCCTATCCTGAACAATTCGTTTCTGAAAATGGTGGAGTTCCCGAAAACGGAGGCGGCCTGTGCGGCAAACTTAAGCACGTGGTTACGGTGTAAATTCAAATAATAGGCCATGTTGGCATCAAACTGGTATTGAAGGGTCTTCAGAACCAGATTTTGATACACCTGATCGCTTATGTTCGGGTTCTTCAGAATTTGCCTGTTACCCGTTTGACCATTCAGCAACAGCGAAACGCCTCTGCTTGGATTAAAGCGGTAATCCAGATTCTCAAAAAGTAAACCCAAACCGTATGAGCGGGTGATGACATCAGCATATTCCGGAAGCCCGTTCACAAAATAAAGGTTGCTTGTGGAAAGCAGGTTTGAATTCCGTTGCTTGTAACCAAGTTTGATGTAGTTCAAACCCTTGTAATAATAATGGATCGCGAACTGATTGTTGATGTCAATGAATGAACTGTCTTTCCGGTAGATTTTCAGGTAATAATCGGCGCCAACGGGACTTCCGGCAATATAGGGGTAGATCAGCCTCCCGGCGAAATCCTGGGTTTGATTTTGGAGACGCCTCCATTGCAGATCAAAGGTTTCGCCGTTCCTGAATATGCTGTTCACCAGTTTGAGTTTCAGGTCACCTGTGATGATGGTTTTACCCGTGCTGGCGTTCGGCAATACGCCAATAATCCCATCGAATTGAGAGGCGTTTTTTTTATCGAGAAAGAGAATCAGGCGGTTGGTTTTATCGCTGAGTCTCACCACCTGACCTTGTTTTTCTTTTACAAATGCCAGTTGTTTCACCTGCCTCGAAATGCCGCGCAGGATTTCTTCGTTATAAGGCATGCCTTCACTCACCGAAAGATATTGGTGCAAAAAACTCTTCTTCACATTGGCGTTGCCTTCAACCCGGATAGAATCTATCCTGTAAAGTTTGTTTTTGTTTACAAGAAGGGTGGCACTCAATTCCTGACCCTCTATGACCACGCTGTCTAACCTCAGGCTGGCAAAGGGGTAACCGTTGTTTTCATAATATTTGAGGATCTTCTCAAAACCCCTGGCGAGTTCTTTGTAGCGCAGGGGTTTCTGGTTGTACAGGTTCTCATTAAAACCTGATTTGCCGGCGATCACTGGATTGAGGTTTCCCAACCGGATCTTCGCAAACTTAAACCGTTCATGGCAAAGAACTCTGGCGTTTACACTATTGCTGTCGTACCAAAGGCTGTCTGCATCTGCCAGCAGATACCCGTCTGATTGCAGAGTGTTCAGGGCTGAATTCAGTTCGCGGTAAGCGTCTTCCCTGGTTTTGTGCAGTTTTTTATAGCTTAAACGGTCAACTGGGCCTTTTTTGTCACTGTAAATCCGCAAAACCACGTCCTGTGCCTTCAGGTATGATACTCCCAAAAAGAGAGAAACCAATATAAGACGTGTTTTGTTCACTAAAAGCTTATTGATATTAACGGACTTTTGATATATTAGTATTCTCAAGCCAAAAGTATAAAAAGCCCATGACCCGTCGTGTAATTTTAAGTGCTCCACTGTTCCTCGTTTTGACGATCAGAGGCCAGAGCCCTATCACATTGAGCAATTCAAACATGCCTGGCAGCGGCGATACCCTGCGGTATACCAATGTGAACCCTTCATCTGTAGGTAACTATACCCAAACAGGTACCAATTTTCTCTGGAATTTTCACAATGTGCTGTCCACTACCGAAGGGGTGAGGAGCTTCAAGGCGGCTTTGTCCACGCCATACGCCTTGTTTTTTCTGGCTTTGAACGAATACGGTGAAAAAATCGCCGACACACTCGGGGCAGGACCGGTTCAGATCACCAAATATTACAACTACTACAAAAAACAAAGCACTCCGGTCAATGCCTTCATTGCCGATGGAGTGGGCATGACCTTCAGCGCTGTGCCCATGCCCTGTTATTACAGCGATAAGGATGAACTTTATAAATTCCCGATGACCTATCCCCAATACGACAGCACCACCTTTAAGTTCACCACGCCCAGTTCTAGCCTGATACCCATCACCTATTCCAAAGCAGGTTACCGAATCACCAAAGTGGATGGCTGGGGAAAAGTGATCACGCCTTATGATACGGCGGCCTGCCTGAGACTTGTGACGACCCAGTATGCCCAGGATACCATCAAAACGAGTATTGGCCCTATTACCGTACCCTTTGGTTTTCCAAACTTTCAGCGCAGCTACCAATGGATGACGCTCAACAGTAAGATCCCCTTTATGGAAGTGACAGGCAATCTGGTTGGAACACAATTCACCATAACACAGGTCCGCTACAGAGGTTATAAACGCGCATCCAATCCCGATCCTGTTTCACTGGGCCAGGAATGGACTATTGAGGACTTGAAATTCTATCCAAATCCTGTTCAGGATCAGCTCTGGCTTGAGCTGCCACAGGGAACAAACCTCAGCTACCAGATCAGCGACCTGAATGGCAAACAAGTCTTATCCGGCAAACTGACTTCTGAATCCTCGCGTCTGGCCATTTCCACAGCCAGCCTGTCTGCAGGTGTGTATGTCATCCGCCTCAGCACAGGTACACATACAGGCCTGATCCGTTTTGTGCGGGAATAAGACTGACAAATATTTTTTAAAATATAATTTATACTCTTATTTTCGCATCAGTTAAATTTTAAAGCAAACACATGTCACACGATCATTCTTCATCCGACAGCGAAAAAAAACCCGTAGCCTTTACTGTGC
>DAOMFS010000031.1:0-32081 GCA_035429925.1 Bacteroidia bacterium
ATTCCGGTCCGTTTCCCGTATTAATCGGAGTAAAATCCAGGGCAATGGCCTCTTCCTGCCTCGCTTGTTTTTTAAGGCTTTCCAACAGATATTCATTTTTTGAGATCTGTTGCTGGTTACTGCGTTTCTGATTCTCAAGCTGTCTGATCTCGCCGGCAAACTGCTGTTTTGTTTTGGCGTTCCTGCTTCTGGCGGACTCTTTCTTTTTGGCATTGATCAAGGCGTCAATTTCAAGATTGTAATCATTCAGGGCCGTGTTGCTCAACTTGTAACTTTCAGCGTCATTCGCGTCAACTATGGCAATTCTGGGAGAATATTTATCGCGAAGGGCCAGCGGACTTGTTGCAGGGTCAGCCACAAGCGGGGCTGGTGGTGCAGCGGGATTTTCGTTTCTGATCCGCAGCAAAACATCATTTTCTTTTTTCAAGAGGACCAGATCCTTTTCAAGATTTGTTTTTTGCGTTAAAAGTTCCTGGGCTTGCTTTTCTTTTTCAGTTTGTTCCGTTCTCAGATCCCCGATCTGATTGTTCAGGTTCTCTTTCAAGGATTTCTTTTTGGCAGAGGCTAATTGATTTTCGAGGCTGGCAATTTCCGTTTTTAAGTCTTCAGTCCCCTTTGTGTTCTCTGCAATGGCATTATCAGTTTCCCTGATCTGATCTTCTTTATCACTGATCTCTTTTCTGAGCTCGTTCGCATATAGTTCTGAACCGGATTTGTTTTCGGCATTGATGACCTTCATCTGGAGATCACTCAGGACCGGGTCGGCTCCGATATTTGACGATTTGGATTTGTTCAGGGCAGAAGCAAACTCGTTGTTCAGATCCGAACTGAGTTTCACGGTTTTGGCATCTTCTTCCAGGCTTTTTCCGTATAGGAGAATCTTATCGGCAAGAAGTTTGTCCTGTTCAGCGTCCTGCTTTAGTGCGTTTGCCATTTCAATGGCCTGTGTTTTATCCGCGCCTTCCTCCATGGCTTCGGCATTGCTTATGGCTGTTTGCGCCTCTTCGTACTTCTTACTGTAAGATGAACTGAATTCGCCAGAAAGTTTATAGGCGTCTCTTGCATCCTGGTTCAGCTGTTGATGCTGACTTGCCGCTTGTTGCGCGTCCTTTTTCACGAGCTGTGCAAGTTCTTTGTTTTTGAGATTGTTCGGGTTGGCTGCTGCAGGTCCGGATTGTTCAATTATCTGCGGACCATCGCTTTTCTTCCTGGGCCCCTGGTTCTCTGAGGCATTTGCCTTAGTCAGCGGTTCAGGCGACTTATCTTCCGCATTCACATCCAGCTTGGCTTTTTCTTCTATGACCTTCAGGTATTGCAGGTAATTGTCTTCGCCCTGACCTTCATCAAAAGTTGTACTGATCTTCAGTTTACCGTTCTGGTAAGCAATAATCTGCCTGCAAGGTCTGGCCAACTCAGCTTTAGGAATAATCAGTGTTTCAGACTGTGTGCTTAAACCCGGCGTTTCAACCGTGTAAACCAGATTCTCACCATTGGGGATCTGCAGCTGGAATTGCCCCTCTTCATTTGCTTCAAATTCCCCTACCATTCGCACCGAATTCAGGTATTTGATCATGATCTTGCTGTTCAGGGCCTGGCCTTCTTTTTCCGCTTCAACTTTTCCTTTTACGGCAATGACGTCCAGTGGTTTTCGAGCAATATTGATTTTGAGGACGTCAATTTTACCGGGAGGGCTTTGTCGACCAGTGCTGAAAAAAGCGGTTTGTTCAAGCGAGTCGGTTACAAATAAAAAATCATCATCGGGTGAATTGATCGGAAATTCAAGGTTTTGAGGCGAGGACCAGGTTGAACTGGCAGAATCATAAACCGATTTGAATATGTCGTATCCGCCCATGCTGTTAAAGCCTTTACTGGCGAAATAAAGGGTTTTGCCATCGGGATGCAGAAAGGGGTAGTCCTCATCGTAACCTGTGTTGATGCCCATGAGGGCCACTGGTTTACTGAATGTGCCGTCGGCTTGTTTAAAGCAGGAGAAGAGGTCTTTGCCATTTGCGCCATTTTCGCCGTAGCTACTGAAAAAAACCACATTACTGCCTTTTGGCAGAAACACTATTGAGCGCTCCTTCTTCTTTTTGTCTACTGCTGTTCTGAATTCTTCTGGTTTAACCAGTAATTTGCCACCCAGGCCTTTCAAATCGTAGGTGCGGAAGTAATCGGCTTCATTCAGCTGTTTTTTACTGCGTACAGAAATATCTGTGAGATTGCTCAGCAGTTTCTTGCCATTGTTACAAGCTTCCATCTCGCGTTCAACCTGCAGTTTCTTCTGCAATGATGGGGAGGCCTTCTCTTTGAAAGTCTGGTAATGCTTAAGGGCTTCGTCGAACAGATAGTTGATGTGATAGGCTTTGCCCAGATAAAAAAACAATTCCTTTGGACAATCCTTTGCATTGGGATCCACGGCTTTGAGATAGTTCAGGCACTTCTTCTTATCGTCTTCACTGTAAATCATGCAAACGCCAAGCCTGAAATTAAACAGGGGATCTTTAGGGTAATTCGCTACCAGTTGGGCGTAAAGTGGATAGGCTTCAGTGAATTCGTCGTCGTTGTAACGTTTGTCGGCTTGTTTTTTAAGCTCCTTTTCGTTGGCGGGATTCTGAGCACTGAGGACAAATGCCGTGCTGATAAGCAAAAAAAGAAGGGTTTTTTTGAGTAAGGAAGGTGTTGGTGGGAATAATAAGGTTAGCAACCTTAGAATCATATCACAATTGCCGTAAATTTAATAATATTCCTCAAGGCTAAAGGAATTTGGGCTAAAAAACCACTTGCGCAGCACATACTTTTGCACAGCCTTATGTTTCTTATTTTTAAGTAAGGAAGGCCTTGCAGGTGCAAGTTTGCCGAATTTATGCTATATTTGAAAAACTTAACTCTTCGCAACAATGATGAAACAATTACTTGCAATCGGGATGCTTTTAATCTTGGCAGACTCCCGTTCTTTTGCCCAGGGCACAAGCAACCCGTCTCAGGCTCCCGGAGCCACACAGCTTTCGCCCCCGACCACACCAACTGTGGTGACAGACACGCTTAATTACTTCTTCAACAAACAGTTTTTTAAAATACCCAGTCCGCAAATACAAGGGTACCCCTACTACAAGTCAGCTGCTGCTACAGGCACCAATTTCACTCATATGGGTGCCGCCTTCGTGAATACCGATCCAAACTTAGTGATCAACGGGCTTGAGTCGAGGCTGGCCTATCAGTTCAATTCCAATGCAACCAGCATTCCCATCCGGATGTATCTCTATAATGTGGATGCTAATATGCTTCCAACAACTGTAATTGACTCAGTAAGCAAATCGATAGGCGCAGCACAGGTTAACAGCACTGTATATCCAACCGGGTATCCAGTGAGCGGTTCCTTTACCAGTGTAGCTGGTCCGGTTTCGCATACCGTCCCCGGCAATTTTGCGGTTTTGGTTAGAAACCTGTCAACCTTGGCAGGAGACACTGTAAGGATCTACAGAACATCCAGCATGGTTTCGCCCAGCACCAACCTTCAGCCAAGAGGCGAAGGCCTGGGTATTGTAAGGCAGGCCGGAGTTTTTAAAAAGACCACCAATTTCAATAATATTAATTTCGGAAATGGAACTGACTATGAGTTTTGTGTGGCACCGATTTGTACATTCACTCTTATTGCCGATCACATCGCTCCGCCAAAAGTAGACAGTCAACCCGTTGATACAGTTGGTTGCTGGGAACCTCTGACCTTTACCAATACCTCTTCTCCGGAATGGACCAATCGCTTTTTTAACCTCAATGAGTTTTACAGGCATCACTGGCCCTTTGCCAACAGCCCGGCAACTGGCTGGTCAGCCGACAGTGCCATCAGCTGGTATTTTGATGATGAGGATATAGATTATCCCAATCTCAGGCCAAACATCATTCTTAAAAACAATGCTACTACAGCCACCAAATATTACGATACTTCAGGTTGTTTCACATCCTGCAGCATGCGTGCCCGTTACCGCAAAATGACTGCCATGGGTTCGAGCGAGGTGATCTGGGGAAATATAGACTTTTCACTTTGTGTGAGCTGCTGGTGGTCAGGGGTTGGCGTAAACGAGATACCTACACTTAACGGTGTTGCAATATTCCCGAATCCTGCTGTGGATGGAAAAGTGAAAATCAGCGGGCTTAAAGGCGGAGAACACAGCATACAGGTATTTGACATGCTCGGTAGTTTAAAGGCGACAATCAGAACCCGTGATGAAGAAGTGACAATAGACCTGCTGAAAGAACCTGCGGGGGCTTATCTGATACGTGTAAGCGACCAGAATCAAAGGTATCGCAATGTAAAAATTGTGAACCAGAGAGAGTAATTTCCATACTCGAACCAAATGGGGGCTGGCCGATTGGCCGGCCTTTTTTATTTACTTTTAAGCCATAATTCAAGTTATGTCGAGCAACCGCCTCCTTCTCAAGAACATCAATGTGCTGTATTCGGTATACGATCAATCGCCAGGATTGCTAAGGGGCAGCGCCATGCAAAATTGTCCTCAGATCAGAAACGCCTGGCTGGCCTGCGAGGAAGGCAGAATATCGGCATACGGCGAAATGGCCGATTTCCCCGGCATCAGCGACTGGAAGGGGCTGGAGGTGATCGATTGCAGCGGGAAACTGGTTTTGCCGGGTTATGTTGATAGTCATACGCATCTGGTGTATGCGGGAAACAGAGAACAGGAATTCAGTGACAGGATTAAGGGCTTAAGTTATGAAGACATTGCGGCCAGGGGAGGAGGAATACTGAATTCAGCGGACAAATTGAGGGCCTCCAGTGAAGATGATCTTTTCGAACAATCCAAAACTCGACTGCAGGAGATCATTTCACAAGGCACTGTGGCGGTTGAAATCAAAAGCGGTTATGGTTTAGACCTGGAAAGTGAACTCAAGATACTCAGGGTGATCCGCCGATTAAAGGAACTCGACTGGATCCCAGTAAAAGCCACTTTTCTGGGTGCTCATGCTGTTCCTAAGGAATTTAAAGCCAATAAATCAGGTTATATAGATTTGATCATCCATGACATGTTGCCGGCGATAAAGCGTGATGCCCTGGCGGATTACATCGATGTGTTTTGTGAACGAAACTACTTTAGTTCAGAAGAAACCAGGGTCATTTTTGAGGCGGGACTTAAGCATGGTCTCAGGCCCAGACTACATGCTGAGCAACTAAGTCACAGCAATGGGATCAAAACTGCCGTAAGCTGTGGCGCAGCCAGCGTTGATCATCTGGAATTTTGTAATGAGGAGGATATGGACCTCCTGTTGAACAGCGATACCATTCCGACCATATTGCCGGGCGCGGCTTTCTTTCTCAATTTGCCTTTGCCCCCGGCACGACGGATGATAGACAAAGGACTTGCATTAGCCCTCGCCAGTGATTACAATCCCGGAAGTTGTCCAAGCGGGAACATGAGCCTGATGATGAGTTTAGCCTGTGTCCAATATAGGTTGACACCGGAGGAGGCATTTAATGCGGCAAGCATTAACAGCGCTTACAGCCTTGGACTGGAAAATGAACTGGGCAGCATCACCCCAGGTAAAAGGGCCAATTTACTGATCAGTAAAGCCATTCCAAGCCTCGGGTTTATTCCATATGCATTTGGCGGCCAGCACATCGAAAAGGTGATCCTGAATGCCAGGGTATGGGCATAAAAAAACCGGGAAAACATCCCGGCTTTTTTACATTGGCAATCTGGTTTACTGCTCGATTACAATCACCAGATATTTCGATACACTCCAGAAATCCTTCGAGTTGGTGATTTCGAGTTTTTGAATCGGTTTATCTCCTACAAGCTTGTATGAACCTGAAGGATGTGTGGTGAGTATTTTGGCTTTCTTCGCGCCAATGTTTATGCTGGTGGTTTGTTCAGCATTCACTTTGGTGAAGTACTCTTTGTTGAAGTCCGATTGGATTTTGGTTGACTTGCCTATCCCGATAAACCCACCTTCTTTGCTGATCACCTTTTTATCAGTGAGTTCTTTTGCTGTTCCGATCGCGTAATATGCAGTGTTGATGATTTCCGTTTTTTCGGCGCTTTCAGCTTCAACAACCTTATAATTGGTATTCAGGTTAGAGAGTTCAATGTTGAGGCCTTCTATTCTGGTTTTCAGGTCGGCAATCTCCATGTCTTTCTGATTGAGAGAATTGTTAAGGTTCTCGATCATTTTTTCAAGACCTTCTATTTTAAGGTTGGCATCCTTCACTTTTTTAGTGAGAGAACTGATGCGGCTTTTGTTTTTCGACATCAGGTCATAGATAGATTGTATATCTTCCTTGATCTGGTCTTCCTTGCGTTTCACATCACCTGAGGTACTTGCCGCGGTAACAATCTTTTCTTTTTCTTTGATGGCATTCAGGTTATCCTGAATCTCGTTAAAGGTGCCGATGAATTCCTGTAGCGCGGCTTCCTTCTCGTTGAGTTGACTGGTGAGCTCACCGGTAACCGTTTTTAAGCTGTCAGCTTCAGGGTTTCCAACTTTTTCCTGGTCACCCTTGCAGCTGTTCATGAACAAACTGCCAGTAAACAGGCTAAAAATAAGCAATATGGATTTCAGGTTTTTCATGGTTGTATTTTCATGGTTTGACACAAATTTAAAATAAAACCAATAAAAAAAGGTGCACATGGCACCTTTTTCTGACAAATCTCAAAAACAATCAGCAAAACTCGTCGTAAACAGCTTTCAAATGCTCCGATATAGCACTGGCGCTGTGTCCTTCGATGTTATGACGCTCAATGAAATGTACCAGTTCACCATTCTTGAACAAGGCTATGGCCGGGCTGCTTGGTGGGTAGGGGCTGAAGTGTTTTCTGGCCTGGGCTACTGCCTCCATATCAAAACCCGCGAACACGGTTGTGAGTTTAGATGGTTTTTTGCTGTGTTCGAGGCTTTTGGTAACACCCGGGCGACAAGCTCCGGCTGCGCAGCCACAAACTGAATTGACCACCATCAGCACAGTACCCTGATGTCCGATGGCTTTATCCACTTCTTCAGGGTTTAATAATTCAGAGAAACCGACCGCGGTTAGCTCAGCTTTCATGGGGTTAACAATGGCTTCTGGATACATCTTTAAATAGTTTCCACAAAGTTAAGTTCTCTTCCTGCGAATCAATCGGAACCCGTGTTAAATAGTTTTAAAACCATTCATCCCAAATTGAGGATTCATGAGGGGGAAAGCGGGCATTCTGTTCTATATTTGCGCCCAAAGCTATACACATGACCAAATTAACACGCATGGCAAGCCTGATCCTGCTTGCATGGATCAATGCCGCCGCGCAGCAACCACAAGGAAAGACCAACTCTCAGCTTGCTTTTGACTTTAAAGTACTGGAAGAGGTGAAAAAAACAGGGGACGAAATTTGTATCCCTTTCAGGCGTTACCAATTGGCGAATGGCCTGAACATTCTCATTCACGAGGATCACAGCGACCCTATTTGTTATGTGGATGTGACCTATCATGTGGGCAGCGCCAGAGAGCAGGAAGGCCGGAGCGGATTCGCCCATTTTTTTGAACATATGATGTTTCAGGGTTCAAAACATGTGGCGGATGAACAGCATTTTAAAATCATAACCGAAGCCGGGGGCACACTGAACGGCACCACAAATACCGACCGTACAAATTATTTTGAAACGGTGCCCAGTAACCAGCTTGAAAAAATGCTGTGGCTAGAAGCAGATCGTATGGGATTCCTGCTCGACTCCGTTACCCAGAAAAAATTTGAAGTGCAAAGGGCTACTGTAAAGAATGAAAGGGGTCAGCGTTACGATAACGCACCTTATGGTTTGGTTGGTGAAAAAATCGGAGAGGCGCTCTATCCCCAGGGTCACCCCTACAGCTGGACCACCATTGGTTACATAGAAGACCTAAACCGCGTAGATGTTAATGACCTGAAACGGTTTTACATGCGCTGGTACGGTCCTAATAACGCAGTTTTAACGGTTGCGGGCGATGTGAATACCAAAGAAGTTCTCGCGCTGGCGCAAAAGTATTTCGGTAGCATACAAAGGGGGCCGGAAGTCAAACCTCAGCTTGTGGCGCCTGTTAAATTAGCAGCAAGCCGGTATATTTCTTACGAAGACAACGTCAAGTTTCCAATGCTTAACCTTGCTTTTCCGTCACCTGCCCTCAACACAAAAGATGATGCCGCGCTTGACGTGCTCGCCGAAATATTGTCGGGAAACCAAGGATCTCCGCTTTACAAGGGATTCATTGAGAGCAAGAAGGCGGTTGCTGCTTCTGCTTACCAGTATTCGCGTGAACTGGCTGGTCAATTCCAGATTGTTATCCGGGCCAATCAGGTTTCTTCGCTGGCCGAAACCGAAAAAACCCTTCAGGCCATTCTTGCAGACTGGGAGAAAAAAGGTGTGAGTGATGATGATATCGCCCGTTTCAGGGCCGGATACCAAAGTAGCACTTACAACGGCCTGAGCACAGTGCAAGGCAAGGGCTCTATACTGGCTTCAAGCTTCACACTTGCCAAAAACGCCAACAACCTCAAAGAAGAGTACAAGCGTTATATGAGCATTACAAAAGAGGATGTGATGCGGGTTTATCAAAACTATATAAAGAACAAAGCGGCCGTAATACTCAGCTGCCTGCCCAAGGGAAAATCTGATCTCAAAGCGGCGGCTGATAACTGGAGCATGTACAACAGGAAAATAGAGCAGGAAAGCCCTGAATACAAAAACCTGAGTTACCATGAGCCGGTAGATAAGTTCAACCGTGCTTTAATTCCTCCGGCCCAGGCTGCCAAAGCGGTACCGGTTCCGAATTTCTACCTGGCCAAACTCAATAACCAGATCCCCCTGATAGGTGTTTGGGAAAATGAAATACCACTGGTGAATCTTTTGTTCTCGTTCAAGGCTGGTCATCGGTACGAGAGCCTTGAAAAATCGGGCGTTTCGAGTTTGCTTGCTGCGATGTTGCAGAAAAGCACTAAGAAGACGAATGCCGAGGAAATGGAAAATCGTTTTTCTCGCCTCGGCGCTAGCCTGCGAATCAATTCAGGCGAAGAGAACCTGAATATTTCCCTGCAGGTTCCCAAACAGAACCTCCAACAGGCTTTAATGCTGCTCGATGAAGTGATGTTTGAGCCTAAATTTGATATGGCTGAGTTTGAGGTAGAAAAGAAGATGCAGGGCGATGCCATCAACCAATCGCTGAGCAGTGCCAGCAGTATGGCCGATATGGCCTATAAACGCCTGTTATACGGCACCAAACACGTGATGGGTAATCCGATAGTTGGCACCCTCGAAACCCTCTCATCACTCTCCATTGAAGATGTGAGGATGCATTACGAGTCGCTAAACGCATCCATGTTAAGCATCGCCGTCAGCGGGGATGTGACACAGGACGATCTGCTCACAAAACTGTCTTTTTTGTCAAAGCTCAAAAGCGGTTCTGAACTTAAAGCCGATGTGTCAGAAACGCCGGCAATAGACAAAACACGAATCTATTTTGTGGACAAGAAAAATGCGGCCCAAAGTGAGATCAGGATCGGTTACCTGGCCATGCCTTATGACGCGTTGGGCGAATTTTACAAAGCCGGCATCATGAATTTCAGTTTTGCTGGCGCATTCAACAGCCGAACCAATTATCTGCTGCGAGAAATAAAAGGCTGGACATACGGCACCCGCGGGGCATTTTCAGGAAGCGCCTTCACTGGACCATATACGCTGAGCGGGGGCTTTAAAGCCAACGCCACCGATAGTACCATCACCGAATTTTTCAAGGAACTTGAAAAATACAGCCGCGATGGCATTAAGGACGAGGAGCTGAGTTTCACCAAAAACGCCATGGCACAAAGTGACGCCCTGAAATACGAGTCACCTATGCAAAAATTAGGATTTATCAAACGCGTGCTCGATTACAATCTGAGCAAGGATTATGTGGCCCAACAGGTACAGATACTAAACGGTATAACCCGCGACGAAGTAAACGCACTGGCCAAAAAGTGGCTTCCCTACAACAACATGATCATTGTGATCGTTGGCGATAGGGCCACTGTTTATGAAAAACTCAAAGCCCTGCCATTTGAAGTCAGGGAAATTGACACTTATGGCAAAGCCCTGAATTGAACCAAAATATGAGCCTGCACCCTGAACTTTCGTGCAGGATAAGGGCTCGCGCATCCAGCATGCAAATAAATAGTAATTTAGAGCTCTAAATTTCACTTATGAGTTACGATGTTATTGTCATTGGCAGCGGGCCCGGAGGATATGTTACAGCTATCAGGGCATCCCAATTGGGATTTAAAACCGCCATTGTTGAAAAAGAAAGTCTTGGAGGCATTTGTCTCAACTGGGGATGCATACCTACCAAAGCCTTGCTTAAAAGCGCTCAGGTTTTTGAGTACCTGTCGCATGCCAAAGACTACGGCATCAGCGGCGACAACATAAAACACGATTTTTCAGCCGTGATCAAACGAAGCAGGGATGTGGCCGATGGCATGAGTAAAGGCATACAGTTCCTTATGAAAAAGAACAAGATTGATGTGATCATGGGGCAGGCCAAAGTGAAGCCCGGGAAAAAGGTAGAAGTAAAAGGCAGCGACGGTAAAACCAGCGTTCTGGATGGCAAGCATATTATTATCGCCACCGGTGCACGATCCAAACAGTTACCCAATCTTAAACAGGACGGTAAAAAAATCATAGGTTACAGGGAAGCCATGTCCTTGCCCAAACAACCCAAAAGCATGGTAGTAGTTGGCAGTGGCGCCATTGGTGTGGAGTTTGCGTATTTCTATGCCACCATGGGCACCAAGGTAACCGTAGTGGAATTTCTGCCAAACCTGGTACCGGTAGAGGATGAGGAGGTTAGCAAACAACTCGAAAAATCCTTTAAAAAAGCGGGAATCGAGATCATGACGGAGGCTTCGGTAGAATCGGTTGACACGAAGGGCGATGTATGTAAGGTGAATGTGAAGACCAAAACCGGAAACGTGAGCCTTGACGCTGAAATCGTGCTGTCGGCTGTGGGCGTTGAGGCCAATATTGAAGGCATTGGATTAGAGGAATGCGGCATTAAAACAGAAAAAGGCAAAATTGCAGTGGATAAGTTTTATGCCACCAATGTGGCCGGATATTACGCCATAGGCGATTGTGTGCCAGGTCAGGCCCTTGCGCATGTGGCCAGTGCCGAAGGTATTATCTGTGTTGAAAAGATCAAAGGTCTTCATGCTGAAGCACTCGATTACAATAATATTCCGGGGTGTACCTATTGTCAACCCGAAATTGCGAGTGTTGGGTTTACTGAAAAAAAGGCAAAGGAAGCTGGTTACCAGATAAAAGTCGGAAAATTTCCTTTTTCAGCCTCAGGCAAAGCCAAGGCTGCCGGCGCAGCTGATGGATTTGTAAAATTGATCTTTGACGCGAAATACGGCGAATTGCTTGGAGCCCATATGATTGGCGCGAATGTAACCGAAATGATAGCCGAAATTGTGGCCATCAGAAAACTTGAGACTACAGGTCATGAATTGATCAAAACCGTACACCCGCACCCCACCATGAGTGAGGCCATAATGGAAGCCGCCGCGGCAGCTTACGGCGAGGTGATTCACCTTTAAAAGGACAGATTAAATCTAACAAAAGCCGGTGCTAACCACCGGCTTTTTTTTGCGCTCGGGCATAAAAAAAGCCCGCGTTCAAGGGCTTTTAAATTGGTTTTGAAATGAAAAATAGTTGGTTGATTTGGTGTCGTTGGTGCTGGTAGAAGATTCCGCTTTTTTCTTGCAGCAGGATTTTTCTCCTTTTGAGCAACCTTCTTTTTTCTCGCCCGCGCAGGACTTGCTTTCAGTTTTCTTGCATTCTTTTTTGTTCTTGTCTTTGTCGTCACCAGAGGTGGAAGCAAAAGCGCTGCTTGCAAGTAAACCGGCAAAGGCAGCCATTAACAATACTTTTTTCATGTGTTGGTAGGGGTTTAGTATCACAAAAATAAAAGGAATTACCTCTTATAAGTGTTAAAAAGTAAGAAAATACCAGGCCTGCAGTGTTTATGCAAAACTCAGGACATCCAGTACTACCAAAATGGCATAAACTATCCCACCAATCACGGTCAGGTCAAGGATAAGGGTTATCCAGAAATCTTTGGTGATTTTTTTACCCTGATGCAAGTACACGGCAACAAGGTTCAGCCACCAAAACAGACATAATATTACCAAAAGGATCGTGGTCAATGTGTCGTCTGCTTTGTTTCCGGAGCCTTTGATCATTGGCAAAGCAAGCGGCCTGATGCTTTGTTTGGCAGACAGCCCCGTTTGGTTTGTGAGATGAGATGCTGTAGCGAGGCCTTTTGATGCTTTGGCATCGTGTCTGACAATATGATTCACGGATGCTGATGTTTTCTGTTCTGAGGGCAATAAACCCGGAGTTTGGGTTTGAGGCAAGACACGGACCGTTTTGACTTCTTCCGGGCCTGACTTTGGGTTCATCAAATTCCTGTCATGGTTTTGTTTTCTTTGACCGGAAGATTCGGGCTGGTGCGAAACGGATACATAATATCCTTTGGTGTATCTGCGTTTTGCAAGTCCGAATTTACTTGAACACGAACTGCCCAGGATAGAGGCAGCGCTTAAAAGGAGGAGTAGTTTTTTCATTGGTCTGGCTTTTGATTCGTCCAAATTAAAAATAAATCAGGTCAAACTCAATGACTTTTGTTAAAGTAAGCCGAAATGGCGTGGTGGTCTGTAAAGGTTTCATCGTGTTTGATGTAATCCAGGCATTGGAGGTCTTTGGAATATAAGATGTAATCTATTCTGAACTGAGGCCAGTCGCCGGCGTAAGTTCTCCCAAATCCATTTCCACGCTTTACAAAAGCATCATGGAGGTTGGCGGAAAGCCTTTCATACACGTAAGAAGCCGCAGTATCGTTAAAATCACCCGCCAGAATGATTTTGTAAGGGCATGTACTCATGTGAAGCACTATCATGTCAACCTGCGCGCTGCGTTTCAGAAAGGCCCGCTTTAATCGCCTCAATATGCTTTTGCTGTGTGCCATCTCATCCGTGGCATCCTTTTCGCTGACCACTTCATCCAGAAATTTGTTGTCGTCCTTGCTGAAACTGATGGATTGCAGGTGCACGTTGTATACCCGGATCGTATCGCCCGCAATTACGATGTCTGTGTAGATGCAAAGGTTATTGGACCTGGTGTGAAACACAATTTTGCCCTGGTTGACAATGGGGAATTTGCTAAAGGTGGCCATACCCCAGTGATCATTATGTCGTAAGGTGGTGGTGTATTCATTGTGCACATAATTGGTATTCAGAATCTGCCTAATGGTGTCGAGATTGTTGTAGTCATTCTTATCTTCTGAAGTATAGAATTCCTGCAGGCAAAGGATATCGGGATTGATCTCCGAAAGTTCGGTCAGTATCCTAAGCCTGTTTTCACGGTTCTTTTTCCAGTTGTAGAGGTCAAAGAGCATGCTGTTGTAAGAAGTGACCTTGAACATCTGGAAAGCGCTTTTATCCAGGTTTCGCCTCCATTGCACATAACGGCCTGCCGTAGGCAGGCTAAGCAAGAGGGCGAGAACACCAAACATGGCGACCGGTTTTAACTGAATAAGCCAATACATAACAAGCGCGAGGTTTATCAGAAATAAAAACGGAAAGGCCAGGCCGAAAAATGCAGGGATCCAGAAAAGTGCAGGAGAGATGTACTTGGCGATCAGGGAAATCAGGAGCGACAGGATAAGGATATAATGCAGCCAGAGCATGACACGGTTGAAACCGGAAAGCTGTCGTTTTTGTCGCCTGAGAACCATAGTCCTCAGGTCCTGGATAGATATTTTTGGCAGTAAGGCGATTTTTACCTGACCATCAAAGCCTCTTCAATGTAGGCATAAGTACTCAAAATATCGGGTTTGCCATCTACGATGGCCACATCGTGTTCAAAGTGGGCACTGGGCTTACGGTCAGCTGTAATGATGGTCCAGCCATCGTTCAGGTGTTTGATGTTTTTAGTGCCCATGTTGATCATGGGTTCTATGGCCAATACCATACCTTCGCGCAATTTAGGTCCATTGCCACGCTTGCCATAATTCGGCACTTCAGGTTCCTCGTGAAGATCTTTTCCTAGTCCGTGCCCCACAAGTTCGCGAACTACGCCGTAACCATGGCTTTCGGCATGTTGTTGAATGGCGTAGCTGATGTCACCAACACGGTTACCGCTGTGCATTTGTTCTATACCTTTGTATAGACACGCTTTGGTGACTTCAATTAGTTTACGCGCCTCTTCTGAAATTTCTCCAACGCCGAAGGTGTAGGCGTGGTCACCGTAAAAACCATTTTTTTTCACGCCGCAATCCACCGAAATGATATCACCCTCGGTTAAGGCCTGATGTGTTGGTATACCATGTACTACGGCTTCGTTTACTGAAATGCAAAGACTGCACGGAAATGGAGGGTTTCCCGGATAGCCTTTAAATGCCGGCACACCACCGTTATCCCGAATAAACGCTTCAGCCAGTTTGTCGAGATGAAGGGGGCTAACACCGGGTTTAATCTCTCGGGCTATCAAGGCCAGGGTTCGCGAAACCAGCAAGGCAGATTCCCTCATCATTTCAATTTCTTCGCGGGTTTTAATAATGATCATTTTGATCCGAATAGTTTTTTAAGTAGACCTTGTTTGTCTTTTTTGTAATTGGCATGTGCTTCAGGATTCTTCAGGTTATGCTCAAAATCACCACTCTCAGGGTGAAGACTTTGCCAGATCTCACTCCAGCCTAAGAATCCACCCACGTTACGGTCGTCGATAAAGATATCCACATTCAGTTTGCGGGAGGTGTTCTCATCCAGTTCTTCTTCCGGGTAATTTTTATTCACGGCATAAAATTCAACACCATTGGCACGGCAATACTCCACAGCTTCCTGCAGAAGTGCCCCGCTGCGGATGGTCCAGAGAATAAGTCGGTGACCCTTTTGTTGCAGGGCTTTTAAGGTGGCAAAGGCAAAGAGCATTTCCTTACCGATTTCAGGGTACTTGTGTTCAACAATGGTACCGTCAAAATCCACTGCAATGATCTTACTGTTATCGTTGATGAAGCCCTGCATCAGAGGTTTTTTACCGATAGGATATTCAGATCCTCGTCAAGTTCATACACCCGGGGTATGCCGGTTCCGATCTCAAATTCAAGTATTTCTTCCGGGCTCATTTTCTCGAGATACATGATGAGCGCTCTAAGGCTGTTGCCATGCGCTGCGAGCACGATATTTTTACCGGCTTTTAGTTTGGGTAAAATCTCCTTCTCAAAATAAGGTATGACCCGGTTAGCCGTATCCTTCAGGCTTTCGCCATTTGGTGGTGCAATGTCGTAACTTCTTCTCCAGATCTTCACCTGATCTTCGCCGTATTTCAGGGCGGTATCAGCTTTGTTCAGTCCTTGCAGGTCACCGTACATGCGTTCGTTCAGAGCCTGGTCATAAATGGTTTCGACCGGGGGATGTTCAGCGCTTGCAAGCGAAAGTTTCAGGGTGTCCTGTGCGCGTTTCAGAGCAGAGGCGTATGCGTAATCAAACCGGTACCCTTTCAGTTTTTTGCCGGCTGCCAGGGCTTCTTCCTTCCCTTTGTTTGAAAGTTCAACGTCTACCCATCCGGTGAATTTGTTCTCAAGATTCCACTGACTTTGTCCGTGGCGATAAATCACTAATTGTGCCATATTTCTGAGGCACAAATATAGGGTTTAATCCGTTCAGGCTCTTTGGCAGTGATGCCGCGGCAGGTTCAGATATCTAAAAACTTCTTAAAGTCTTCGGGGGTATCGGCCCGTTCAGGCAGGGCTTTCACGCTGAATTTTTTGGAACCTTTTTCAATGCTCTCCGAAAAACTCTCCCGGTCACAAACATATACCTGACCCCGTCTGAATAAACAAAAGCTGTATTCCCGCCCAGAATCGCAGGAGATCAGGGCGTTCGAGGCATCGTAGCCGACTACTGTTTTGGCAGCGTGATCGATCAGGTATATTTTATCCGGCAGAACAAGATTGCCCTTGTTCATGAGTGCAAAAACCGGATTAAAACCGTTGGCAAGGGGGGCAGGGTGGGGGCAATCGGAATTAAAAATACCGAACTGACTGATGCGAAAAACCCGCTCTACCCTTGCTGAATTGGTTGCATCGGAGAACCCTGCGCTGTATTGTTGCTGCTGATTGGCAAGTTTTTGTCTTTCCAGTTCAATTTTTTCACGGTCGTATTCTGCTTTCTTTCTTTTCTGTTCCGCCAGGTAGAGACTTTGTTTCGACTTCATTTCCTGAAACAGCCGTTCTTCCTGAGCTTGTCTAGAATTCAGCTTTTGCTCGTAGAGATTATATTGTTTTTCGTAGCGGCTGAGGGCTTTTTCGTAATCCTCACCCTGCAAAACCGGATATACCACAAGACGTTCTGTTCTGCTGCGGTAGCTTAGTTCGAGCAGATAATTCCGGCCTTTATCCGGACCCGGGAGGATCTTTACATCATTCCATGTGATGTTGTGAAGTTCTTTGTTGTAATTGCGGTTTTCAGCGCCAACTTCAAACACAGTGTTTTCATAGGCTTCAAGTTCGGGGAAGTCTTTGGTGCTGGCGTCGATCACAAAAACCGGTCGTTTGCCTTCCGAGCGGTGTGGTTTAGGGGGTTCAGCCGGTTGAGGCAAACGGGCGGCTTGCTGACTATAGCGTTTTTGAACGGAATCTATTCTGGCGGGAAGAATGATTTCGATCTCAGTTTGCAAGGCCTGGAGTTTTTCATGTTGCTTTTCCTCTGGATTAGATGCTGATTGAGTTTTGGCATTTAATCCTTGAGGATTGTCCTTACCAATATACACCCAGTTTTTTTTGAGGGTATCAAGATAATACTGATGGAAACGGTCTTCCGCATTCTTTGAAGCCAGTTTTACTTCAAGTTTTTCGCCCGGTTTAATGAAAACGGGCTTACCATTCTGGAATGCCCTGATATCGAACATGCCTGCGGTTTCGAGATAAAAGGTCTTTCCTGCTGAGTCGTAACGCATCGGAATTCCGCTCAGCAGAGCGTCTCCAAGATCCAGCATTTCCTTATATTCAAGACTAACCTTACCGGAAATCTGTTGGCCTGCAGCGTTTACCAGAGCATTCGATGGGATGTGCAGGCTGCTTTTGTTCTTTAGCAGAAAATGAGCGCCGTCTTCTGCGTTAAAGGTGAAAACCGTTTTTCGGCTTGCCAGTGCAGGTGCCGGAGGATTTACAAAAGGAACGGCAGGTTTGGGTTTGCTTAAGTGTGAAGTAATTGTTTTTTCATGCGATTTTTCGGTATGTTGTTTTTTGGTTTGCTGAAGGCTTAAAAGGGTAATTGTGCAGATGGCAGTTACACCGCCTATGATTGCGGTATATCGGATGTACTTGTTTTTGCGCCAGGTTTCGTCAGATTGCGCTTTCTTAAGGCTTTGCTCCCGAAAGGTTTTTAATAAACGGTCAAAATCCTTCTGTTTATTGATCTCCTCATCTTTCAGTGGTGGCCGGTTAAGGTTAAATTTCAAGCTCATACTACACGCGTATTTTTCCGATTGAACGTTTTAATTTCTCTATAATTCGGTACATTCTCACTTTAGCGTTTACTTCTGTTATATTCAGTATATCGGCGATCTCCTTAAAAGCACGTCTTTCGAAATACCGCATTTCAACCATTTGCAAATCCGCCTCACTCAACTGGCTGATGAGTTTTTTCAATACAGGAATGTATTCCTCATAAAAGGCCTCCTGGTTCTCTTCGCAGATAAACCTGAGGTCGTTGATGTCGGCATTGATCACTCTCCGGTTTTTTTCCTCCCTGAAAGCCTGCATCATTTCATTGTGTGCAATGCGGTAGAGCCAGCTTGCAAAGGGAACACCTCTGTATTCGTAGTGCCTGATATTACTCAGGGCTTTTAAAAAGACCTGGGCCGTGAGATCGAAAGCAAGGTCACGGGAATCCATGCGCTGGTACAGATAATTAAAGATCTGTTTGTAATACTTTTCATACAGAGGCGCAAACTGTTCAGGTTCTTCCTTGGCCGCGTTGATCAGCAGGAGTTCCTGCCGGAGCTGTTCTTCTGTGTGATGATAAGCGGGGTTAAAGTCCATAGTCTCCCAAAGGAACGATATTAGTCCTTATAAGATCCTTAACGGAATGGGTTACGCTAAAATTTCAAATAACGTCAAGGGTATAATTAACAAGTTGATTTTCAGTTACATTATTTTTAACACCACTGAGTGAATGATGCTTTTTAACGAGCAAAACATTTGTTTGACTGAGTGAATGAAGGTAAATCTAAGACTGATTTAGCGAATCAGGGACACGTGACCGGCATACTCGTGCGGCTTATTGAAGATGTCAATAACCTTGGCCTTCCAATTGTACACGTCCTGCTTAATTGGGCCGTCGCTTCCTTTGGTATGACCATCCCATTGGTTATAGATGTTGTCGGTTTCGAACACCAGGTGGCCCCAGCGGTCGAAAATCCAAAGATTGAATTTGCTGATACCAATGCCCTTGGGTTGATACGTGTCATTAATGCCATCTTCATTTGGGGTGAAGGTGTTCGGGAAATATATGGCAAAGGCCGGTTTTATTTCAAGCACTTTAAAGGTGGTGTCGCTGCAACCATTGGAACTCACTACCACCTGCACGATCATTGGTAAGGTCTTGCTGAGATCCTGAAAGGTGTGGCTGAAATCTTTAGACAGATAGGTACTTCCGTCGTTGATGTAATATTTGGTGAGGGAAGCCCCGCTGGCTGCGGAATATACTGTGATCAGGGGTTCATTCTCGTCAACCTGTTCAGGAACCACATTAAAGCCTGCTTCCGGCATATCGTATACTTTTATGAAGTCAGGGTGCACCAATTTACTCACACATCCACTGTCGCTTACTGCCGTCAGCGTTACGCTGAACAAACCGCTTGTATAACAGTGATTGGGATCAGATTGCGATGACGAAGGGCCTCCATCGCCGAATTCCCAATGGTAAGAACTGATGCTGCCCGTGCTGATGACAGATTGGTTGTTGAATTTTACACAAAAGGTCGGACATCCACTCTTATTAGGACTTGTAAAGGCCACTGTGGGTTTTGGGTTTACAAATACGGTCAGGGTTTTGGAGTTGACACAGCCGTACTGGCTCTGCACGCTAAGCTTGATGCTTGTGTTACCCAGTATGGTGTAGGATGTGCTGCCATTGGTGCTTGTGTTGTCGGTTACCCCATCGTTGTTAAAGTCCCAGAAATTGGCCACTATGCTTCCGTTTTGTGAACTTGACAGGTTTACGAGATTGATCAGTTCACCATAACATACTTTTCCTGAAACGAAGAAATCGGCTTTGGGATTTTCATAGACAATTACGGTTTTTGTAATACTTGAGCTGCACTGATGATCGCTTACACCATCAAGTTTCACGGAATAAGTTCCACTCGCAGCATAAAAGGTTATGGGATTGCTTTGTGTTGAGAAATTACCGTTGCCAAAATTCCAGACAAAAGAAGATATGGTACCGGACTGAATCCCGCTCAGATTGATGAATTGCGTGGTATCGCCCAGACATGCCGCGTTTGCATTGAAGTTTACACTGGGTTTAGGGTGCACAATAACGGGCAGCGTGATCTTGTTCACACAGCCATAATTCGAAAGTGTACTGAGTTCGGTGGTATGGGTTCCGGCAGTTCCAAACACATGGTTCACCTGAATGCCGTTAGCTGTATTTCCATTTCCGAAATTCCACAGGTAATTGCTGATGATACCACCTGGAATGATGGTTGAATTTGCCGTAAAAGAACTGGCTATTCCAAGACACACAGAATCCGAAACAAAAGAGGAAACAGGATTTGGGTTTACCGTTACCAGATTGGAGGCCGTGTCCCTGCATCCCGCAATGGTCTGTGCCACAAGGTACGCGGTGTAGGTACCAGGGGCAGAGTAGGTGAATGAGGACTGAGGCGCAGTGCTCTGCAAAAGGTTCAAAGAATAAAAATACCAGCTCCAGGCTATCACATTACCCTGGTTTGTGGTGTTGGAGAATGTGGTTGGATTGCCCTGGCAAACTGTATTGGCTGAAAAGCTGACACCCGCGAGTGGATTGATGTTGATGGTCTTTGTCGTGCTCAAACTGCAGGTCAGTCCGGCTTCAGGATAACTCAGCGCGGTTAACTGCACACTGTAAATGCCTGGTCCGGAAAAAACATAGGAGGGATTTGTGAGTGTTGAAGTAGCCGTTCCATTCCCGAAATACCATTGATAGGCATTGATGCTGTATGTTGGCGCGATAGTACTGGTGTTCGCGAAGTTGCTGGGGGAATTGTAACAAAAGCCACTGCTGATAAAATTCGGTACTGGTCGCGCATAAACCACAATGTTGGTTGCAGAGGACGAAGCACAGCCGTTGGATAGGGCGGTAACACCAACGCTGAATGTTCCAAAGCTTGTGTATACATGATTCACAGGTATACCTGTTGTACTGGAGGTAAATGTGCCGCTACCATCACCAAAACTCACCGAATAAGAATTGATCACATTATTGGTACCTGTTATGGTAATGCTGGGTTGAACAACGGCTGTTCCGGAAGTGCAGGAATTCTGAACAGGATTAAAAGCAATATTCGGGTAAGGTTTTATCAATAGATTGTTGGTACCACTGCTTACGCATGACTGATTGGTGGTGGCTGTAAGGGTAGTGTTGTATGTACCGGCGGTTGTATAGGCATGAACAGGATTCATCAAGTTGGATGAACCGCCGTCGGCAAAATCCCAGGTGTAGGATATGATCCCACCCGGACTCACACTGCTCATATTAGTGAATTGTATGGCAGTGCCAACACACACCGAGGCCGAAGCAAAGACCACATTAGGCAACGGATGTATCACTACAGTATACACAGCAAAACTTTGGCAACCCTGGCTTGAGGTGGCTATTAATGTCGGGGTATAGGTTCCCTGCACGGTATAAGTGTGATTCGGGCTCACTGAATTAGATGTGCTGCCGTCGCCAAAGTTCCAGGCATATAAACCTATGCTTCCTATTGAAATGCTGCTTGTATTCACAAACTGACTGACCACATTTAAACAGCCTCCGTTTGCCGTAAAAGAAACGGCAGGTAAAGGATAGATAGTGATTGTTTTCGTCAGTACCGTAGTACACTCGTAATTTGTGGTTACAGAGAAGTTTACCGCATAGGTTCCGCTGGCCGTATAGGTATGCACCAGGTTTTGACCCAGGCCGGTGGTGCCATCACCAAAATCCCAGGCATAAGATACAATTGTGCCTGTAGAAACAGAGGTGGTGCTCGTAAAGTTTGTGTTGAATCCATAACACATGGTGCTGACCGTAGTGAAGTCGATGACCGGGTTTGGATAAACCTGCAGCGTGTGCACCAGGCTCGAGCTACAGCCCATGTTGCTGGTGCCCCCGAGTGTAATGGTGTATATACCACTGGCAGTATAGGTTTGCGGGGGAGGAGCCTGGAGCGAGCTGGTAACACCGTTGCCGAAATTCCAGGTATAGGAACTGATGCTGCTGCCTGGTGATGGAATGGGCGAAATGGAGTGCGACTCAGTCACCGGAATAAATTCACCTACGCAGTCAGGATTCATTGTGAAAGTAAGATAGGGAAGCGGGTGCACATTGATTGTTGTGCTGAGCGTGTCCTTACAATTGTGATTTGTGCCAACTATCAGGCTGACGGAATAACTGCCGTTGCCCGGAAAGGTTATCACGCCAGGGTTTGCAAGGGTACTGCTGCCAGCCGGGCCGAAATTCCAATTGTATGAATTGATGAAGCTGGCGCCGATGTTGGAAACAGTTGAACTTTGAACAAAAGTGTAGGGCAGTGCGCAATTGTTTGCTGATGTGTAAGTGAACAATGAACTCGGGTTGGGAAAAACGGTAATGGGTGTAATGGTAGTTGAAGGACAATTGAGGTTGCTGAGCAGGTTAAGGGTGATGGTGTAATTGCCTGTGCTTTGGTAATAATGTGTTGGATTTTGAAGGGTAGAAGTGTTGGCTGCGCCTGATCCCGGATCTCCAAAGTCCCAGTTGTATGAAGTTACACTACCACTTGTTGCAGTGGTCGTTACCCCGAATATGGCATTTTCACAAGAAGCAGGAACACTGAAGTTGATGACAGGGGGCGGATAAATGGTAATGTACTGTACAGCGGTGTCTCCGCAACCCAGGTTTGAAGTGCCGATCAAGGTCACCGTGTAATTACCAACTCCGGGAAAGGTGTGGGTGATGGTGCTCAGGGTGCTGGTTAAACCACCCCCAAGGTTCCAGGTGTGCGTGAGTGTACCAGCCGAAATGGATGAATTGCTTGCAAAGGTAAAGGTGTTGCTGCAGGCGTTTATTGAATTGGTGATTATGGCCACAGTTGGAGATGGCGAAATAATAAAGGTGTTTGTGAAACTGGCCGGGCAATTGTGATTACTCAGGGCTGAAAAATTAACGGTGTATAAGCCTGGCGCGTTATAAATGTGTATAGGGCTTGCCAGATTAGATGTGGATCCGTCGCCAAAATCCCAGAAAAAGGTGGCTAAACTTCCTGACGCAATGGCCGTGGATGTAATGGGTGTAAAGGAAGTTCCATTGGCGTCGCAGAGGGGATTGGCCGTGAATCCTATCACCGGTGGAGGAAAAATACCTAAGGTTTGCGTTAAACTTGCCGCACAACCCATATTACTTACCGCGTCAAGCGTTATGGTGTAGGTTCCGTTTGTTGTATAGCTGTTCGTTGGATTAACAAGATTAGATGTGGCGCCGTTACCAAGATTCCAGGTATAGCCACTGATGCTTCCGACGGAAATGTTGGAAGTATTTGTGAATTGAACCACCGTGTTTACGCAATTGGATGGCGGACTGAACGAAAGATTGGGTAGAGGGTAAATGGTGATCGGTACAATCACAGAGTCCGCGCAACCCCTGTTGGATACAGCTCTTAATTTGACGGAATAGGTTCCTGCCGCAGCGTAATTGTGAATCTGATTGATGGGACCAGATGAACTCGTGCCATCTCCAAAAAACCATTGGTAGGAGGTGATGGATCCGCCAGAAATGCTCATTGCCCCGTTGAATGTGTATTGTCGGGCGCAAAAACCGCCGCTAACTGGTGTAAACGACACCACAGGGCTTGGCAACAAGGTTAAAGTGTGAATGAAAGTTGGTCCAGGACATCCGGGAACAAGCAGTGTGGTGCAGGAATAGGTTCCAGGTTGCACAATGTTGATACACTGGTTCGGATTGTTTATGACCCCGGGGCCATTCCAGGTGGTGGTTGAGAAACCAGTAGGCGCGCAAATGTTTATGGGAATGTTGGCGCAGGTGGTATCGGAAGTGTTGGTGGCAAAGTTGGTGCATATTCCATCCAGGTAAGCATACGCGAAATGGCCCGTTGGGCTGCAGTCGAATACAGTAAAGCGTATGGTAACATTCTGTCCGATATTAGGGGTAAGGTCAACGGCAACATTGGTCCAGTTTTTATAGATAACCGTTGAGCCGTTGGCAGTAAGTGTTGAAGTCTGAAAACCGGGTATGCCACCTCCGGCGGTCACCGAATACACAGTGCAATTCACGGGATTACCAAGTGTATCAATGATTTCGCTCATGAACCGGGGTTGTTGAGCAGGGGTGTGTCCCGGGTCATTCAGCACAACGGCATAACGGTAGGTGAAATTGGCATTGGCCGGTGTTACAAAAAACGTTTGAGAAACCCGGTCGGCCAGGCCTCCTATGGCTGTACTGCCCAGGCGCAGGGAAGAACCACCGCCGCCTGGCCAAACCCGCGGAAAATTACCAAAGGGGTCCACACCACCGGTCATGATGGTCTGATCACCATTGGGATTCGGACAGCAACCTATTGCATTGGTGAGTGGATTGTAACCTGTGGTTCTGGTCCAGCCTGTAAAGCCATTTTCAAAATCGATATTGGTGCAGGGCCCGGCGTTAATGTTGTTTCCGCCGCCGATGAGTTTGGAGTCGTTGTTCACCCAAACCAGGTCCTCCGGACGAACTTCGTCATGGGCGTGAAGTTGTTCCTGGATATACAGATTCCTTTGGGTTTCCAATAGCTCACGGCGTTCGGCGCCCACCAGATGCATTTTGTCCGCTACACCGGTCCAGTAAGAATAATTAAAATGACTGGTATCCGGGGATAAGCGGAGCTGTCCTTGTAAAAAAAACGGACTCAGGCAGGTCAGTATATATAGCAGTAAAGGTGTTCTCATACGTCTTTTCCTGGTCCCCTGGCTTAGCCCGTTAAGGTACTAAAAACCTTCAGATTCAGCCATTGATTGTTATTTCGTTTTTACAAACAAAGAAAGCATCTGTCTTTTGCGTTTAGTTCCTTATTCCCGATTAACTTCATTTGTTTGCATTCTTCTACGGGACTAGGCAGATAAGGGTTGTACCCAATTCCGAACAATTAGACCAGAGCCTTGAATTACAGGATTAAGACCCGCTTTTGGCCTTCTGAAGTTCGGTAATTTATTTCTTACTAAGCTCTGTGGCAGCCATGTCAGCTATTTTGCTACCGATTGCAATTCCCATACCGCCCATTCTAACCACAGCGAGAACATTCTGACTTGTCCATTTCAGAATGGGCTTTTTTCCATGCCCCATGCCCATGATGCCTGACCAGCGTTGCGCAATGGTGTAAGGATGTGCAGGCAGAATATGGTTTTGGAGCAGGTTGTCGAGTTCCTGATGAATTAAGTTGTTCAAGCCAAAGGCATCACATTCTTCCGTTTTTGGGTCAAGATTTCTTCCTCCGCCCAGCAATATTCTTTGGTCAATGTTCCTGAAATAATAGTAACCTCTGTCGAGATGAAAGGCCCCCCGGAGTTTGAGACTTGGAATGACAGATGTAACGAGGACCTGTGCCCTGGCTGGTTTTAAATCAAGACCCTGCAGCAGCTGATTGGCAAAACCATTTGTAGCCACTACGAGAGAATTGGCCTTAAACAAACCATATGGGGTTTCAATGTCAACAAAATTGTTTTGGTCTTTTATATTCAAAACGTTCAGTCCGTTCAGGATTTCAATGCCATGTTTCCTGGTCAATTGTTCAAGGGCAAGCATCATGGCCCCGCTGTTCAGCTGCGCTTCGTGGCTGTTTCTGATCATAGCCCTGAACCCTTTCAAACCCCGGAAAACGGGCGCCACATCAAAGCACTGCCTGATTCCGGTCACCTCTTTCATCTGGCGGTTAAAAAATTCAAGATGCTCCTGCGCCTGCTCGAATTCCGAATGGCCTTTAAAAAGTTCATAACCCCCATAGGGGCGAAAGTCAATGGCCTTATCGCCTAGTCGTTTGCGCAGCAGTTTCAGGCCCTCCCAGCGCAAACGAACTGTTTCCCAAACCGATTGACCTGATGGATCTTTGCTCAGGTCATCCAGCAATTCGCCAATTGTACCGAAACACGCGAAGCCAGCGTTTTTGGTGCTGGCACCCTGTGACCATGTTCCCCTTTCTAAAACCAGGATTTTCGATTTCGGTTTTAGTCTGCGATACGAAAGGGCTGTGCTTAGTCCTACTATCCCCGCGCCAATCACTACGAGATCCCAGGTATCAAAATACCTGCGTATTTCCCAGTATGACTGGTTAAAATCTTTGTTCATTTCTAACAATTATTAGTGAATGCCTGCTGTGTATTTTACGTAAATTTAGTAGCTAATTCTGGCGCCGCAAGAGGTTATGCGATTGAGAGCATTTGTAATTTTCTCCATATTTCTTTCATGTCTTGAATATACGGCCCAGAGTGTTCCGCTCCGATTCCAGGGTAATGTGTCTGAAGAGCGTAGCCGCCTGAGCGGCGTTTCTCTGCAGATTGCCAAATCTGGTCGTGTGGTGAACAATGTTATTACAGACGCCAGCGGAAATTACGCCTTTGAGTTACCAATGAACGGCGACTTCATGATTACCGTATCGAAGGAAGGGTACGTGAGCAAAAAATTCAGTGTCAGTACCATGGGTGTGCCCGGGGAAAAGGCCAATTCCCGATTTCCCATCATTGAGGCCAGCCTGACCCTGTTCAAAAGGATGGAAGGCATAGATTATTCATTGCTCAGCCAACCGGTGAACAAGTACTATTATAACATCGACCGAGATAATTTTGAATACGATGAAAACCATCTGAAGCAGATGCTCAAGGGACTCGAAAGCATAAAGGCACAGGAAAAACTGATCAAAGACAGGGAGAAAGAAAGAGATGCGAGTTATGCCGCGTCTTTAAAAGTGGCTGACAAAGCTTTTGGCAAAAAGGAGTGGGAGACAGCCCTGAAATCTTACAATGAGGCAAGCGAGATCAAGCCGGAGGAGAGCTATCCGAAACTTCAGATTGAAAATATCAACAAGGCGAGGGGAGAGGAGAACAACAAACAAAAAGCCCTTGAAGACGCCAACAGGCTCGCCAGGGAAAAGGCCAGGGCGGATTCTATAGCCCGCGTTGAGGCTGACAAAGCTGCGAAACTGGCTGTGGCTGCAGCTGCTGCAAAAGCTCTGGAAGATAAGAAGGCCAAAGAAAAAGCTGAGGCCGATCTGGCCGCAAAAAAGAAAGCGGATGCTGATGCCCTGGCAAAGAAACAAGCCGATGCAGCTGCAGAAAAGGCCAGGACGGACAAGGCGCTTCAGGATAAACTGGCGGCCGATAAAGCCAAGATGGAAGCAGATGCTTTGGCCAGGAAGCAAGCTGATGAAGCCGCAGAAAAAGCCAGAAAGGAAAAAGAACTTCAGGATAAGGCGAATTCAGACAAGGCCAAGCTGGAAGCGGAGGCCCTTGCCAGGAAACAGGCTGAGGAGAATGCCGCGAAACTCAAAGCGGAACAGGACAAGGCCCAGAAACAGGAACGGGATAGAGCCAAGGCCAAATCCGATTCATTGGCTCAGGCAAAAAAACAGTCTGATGAATTGGCCGCAAAAAAGGCCGCAGAAGAAGCAGCCAGTAAGAAGGCAGCAGAGGAAGCCGCTGCGAAAAAGGCAGCTGAAGAGGCTGCAGTCAAGGCCAAAAGCGATAAAACCATTTACCCTGTAATTGGGGCAACTGAGCTACGTTACAAAGAGGCCATTCGTAAAGCGGATGCCGCTTTCTCCATGCGCCGGTACTATGATGCCAAAACCGCATACGAAGAGGCACTGGTGGCTAAGAGCGGAGACGTTTACGCCAAGATGCGCCTGATGGAATGTGAAAAGATCATCAATGCCGATGCAAGCCAGAAGGTGGATGAAAGACAGAAAATGCTTTTGGCGAAATATCCACCGGGTATAACAGAAGAGGTCATACCCGGCGAGGGAGTTGTGGTGATCAAACGCGTGTTGGTTAAGAATAATAAAGCCTTTGTGTACGAAAAGAAAGTGTTCAACTGGGGCGGTGTGGCCTGCTTCAGAGATGGAGACCCCATTACGGAACTCACCTTTGAACAGGAAACCCGGAAAGAAAACTGATGCCAAATACTCTGCCAGCTTACATGCGTGATGAAATCCGTTGTTGTGTGTGTGGTAACACGGATCCTGAGCAATTCAAACCACTTTATGAAAAGGAGAATTTTGCTGTAGTAGTATGCACTGTTTGCGATTTCCATTTTATACCGCCGCATTACAGAAAAAAAATTCAGTATACGCAGTATAAAAATGCAGATGTTACCGCTGCAGTTCGCTCCGGAAACAACTGGGTTAAGATACAGAGACACAGGTTGCGATTCAGGTTTATTCGAAAATTCGTTACCCACGGACATTTGTTTGACCTTGGGGCAGGGTGGGGGCATTTTATGCTTGCAGCAAGGGAAGAGGGTTTTAAAGTAAGCGGCATTGAAATTGCCGAACAGCCTTACCTATATTGCGTAAACGATCTAAAACTTCCTGTAGAGCATATTGATTTTTTTGATATGGATCCATCCAGAATTTTTGACGTGATCACCATGTGGGATGTGCTTGAACATATTGATAAAGCCGATCGTTTTCTGGCCAAATGCAACCAGCATACGCGTGCAGGAGGCTATTTGTTTCTGCAGGTGCCCCAGATAGATTCGTATTTTGCCAGGAAATACCGCGATGAGTGGAAAATGATGGGTCTTGATCATGTGAATTATTTTGGAAGGCAAACCATCAGGCGTTTGCTCGAATCTCAAGGCTACGAAGTTTTGGCGATCAAATCCTCCTTTGAGATCAAACTGTTCCTGATGTATACGCTTTTACCGTTTCTGAAGCGGTTCAAAACAGGCGAGAAAAAAACACTGCGGGAAACCAATCAGGGTATTCAGGCGGCCGAACGCCAGGCTTATTTCAACACTTTTACCAGCAAACCCCGGTGGCAACTCTGGATTTTTGTTAAGCTGCATAACCTCTTGTACAACACTCTTTCCTTTTTCAGAGTAGGGGAGGAGATGATGGTGGCTGCTCGCAAGGTGCGAAACCTGTGATCATAAAAAAACCGTTAGTGATTTCTCTGCTAACGGTCTTCAATTTATTATCATGATCAGGCCTTGATATTGGCCCGGATGATATTCAGAGCCCCTCCAGCCTTGAACCACTCGATCTGCTGGGAATTGTAAGTGTGATTCACATTAAACTGCTCGGTGCTTCCATCGTTATGGTGCAGAATAACCTGAAGAGGTTTTCCAGGGCTGAATGCCGTAAGACCGATTACATCGATCCGGTCATCCTCTTTGATCTTGTCGTAATCAGACTTATTTGCAAAGGTCAATGCAAGCATACCTTGTTTTTTGAGGTTGGTTTCATGAATCCTGGCAAAGGACTTCACCAGCACAGCGCGTACACCCAGATGTCTGGGTTCCATGGCGGCGTGTTCGCGCGAAGAGCCTTCCCCGTAATTTTCATCGCCAACAACAATGGAACCCAGATTTTTGGCTTTGTACTGGCGTTGAACTTTGGGTACACTTTCATAGTTGCCGGTCAGCTGGTTTTTTACAGAGTCGGTTTTTTCGTTGAAAAAATTTACTGCGCCAATCAAAAGATTGTTCGAAATGTTGTCGAGGTGTCCTCTGTATTTCAGCCAGGGTCCGGCCATACTGATGTGATCCGTTGTACACTTGCCTTTGGCTTTGATCAGCAGGCGAAGGTCTTTGAGGTCGCTTCCTTCCCATGGGGCGAAAGGGTCAAGCAACTGAAGGCGAGAACTATCAGGAGACACATTCACGCTGAGTTTACTGCCGTCGGCAGCAGGCGCCTGGTATCCGGGATCTTCCACTGCAAATCCTTTTTTCGGAAGTTCGTCACCACCAGGGGGATCGAGTTTCACTTTTTCGCCTTTTTCATTTGTGAGCGTATCGGTAAGCGGGTTGAAGGTGAGGTCTCCTGCAATGGCCATTGCGGTTACCATTTCAGGAGAAGCCACAAAGGCGTATGTGTTGGGATTACCGTCGGCCCTTTTGGCAAAGTTTCGGTTAAAGGAATGAATGATGGTATTTTTTTCCTGCTTCTCAGCGCCCATGCGGTCCCACATGCCTATGCATGGTCCGCAGGCATTGGTGAAAACCCTGGCTCCTATGCTGTTGAAAACATCCAGAAACCCATCCCGTTTGATGGTGAACCGTATCTGCTCTGAGCCCGGGTTTATCAGGTATTCGGCTTTGGCTTTCAGGTTTTTGGATGAAACCTGTTTAGCGAGGCTCACGGCGCGCGAAATATCTTCGTAAGATGAATTGGTGCAGGAGCCGATCAGGCCCACTGAAATCTTTGTAGGCCAGCCGTTCTTGATGGCTGCGTCTTTTAGCTGAGAAATTGGTGTAGCCAGATCAGGGGTAAATGGACCATTGATGTGAGGTTCAAGTTCGCTGAGATTAATTTCGATCACCTGATCAAAGTATTTTTCGGGTGAGGCGTAGACTTCAGGATCTGCTGTGAGGTGTTGTTTTACACCATTTGCAAGGTCTGCTACTTCTGAGCGTCCGGTGGCCCGCAAGTAACGCTCCATAGAGGCATCATAACCAAAGGTTGATGTGGTGGCGCCGATTTCGGCACCCATGTTGCAGATGGTGCCTTTACCAGTGCAACTCATGCTGGTAGCACCTTCACCGAAATATTCCACTACGGCATCCGTACCACCCTTAACCGTTAGAATACCCGCAACTTTGAGGATCACATCCTTGGGAGCCGTCCAGCCGCTTAGTTTTCCGCTTAATTTTACCCCAATGAGTTTGGGCATTTTCAATTCCCAGGCCAGACCTGCCATGACATCGCAGGCATCCGCTCCGCCCACACCAATGGCGATCATGCCAAGGCCACCGGCGTTCACGGTGTGTGAATCGGTACCGATCATCATGCCTCCGGGAAAGGCGTAATTTTCCAGTACCACCTGATGAATGATTCCCGCACCTGGTTTCCAGAAGCCGATGCCATATTTTCCTGACACAGAGCCCAGAAAATCGTATACCTCTTTGCTTTCTTTGTTGGCAAAAGCCAGGTCTTCATCCGCACCATTTTTGGCGGTGATGAGATGGTCGCAATGCACTGTAGAAGGCACAGCAACCTTTGGCCTGCCGGATTGCATAAACTGCAGCAAAGCCATTTGCGCAGTGGCATCCTGCATGGCTACGCGGTCTGGGGCAAAATCAACATAGGATTTCGCCCGTTCAAAATTAGATGGTGTTTGTTCGCTGTGAAGATGGGCGTACAGAATCTTTTCAGTAAGCGTAAGCGGGCGGCCGAGTAATTTTCGCGCTGACTCTACGCGCGCGGGAAGATGTTTGTATACTTCCCTGATCATATCAATATCAAACGTCATATCAAATCAGGTTAAGAGTGAATTCGAGTTTTTTTAGAGAGGGTCTAAGGTATGTATTTCCGAAAGAAATAAAAAGATACGGGCGGACAATTTACACCCTTCAAAGCCTTGATGTTCTGGCCAGCAGCAGCATGTCGGCGATCACCAGAGCGGCCATGCTTTCCACAACAGGAACCGCTCTCGGCAGAACGCAGGGGTCATGACGGCCCTTGTTGAGCAAGTCAACCGACTTGCCTTTAATGTTCACTGTTTTTTGCAATTTCATAATGGTGGAAACGGGTTTGAAAGCCAGATTAAAATAAAAGGGCATGCCATTGCTAATACCACCCAGTACACCGCCACTATTGTTACTACTGGTTTTCAGGGCATCCCGTTTTCCAGGAATAAATGAATCGTTCACTTCTGAACCTTTTTTTGATGCGATTGAAAAACCTGCGCCGATTTCAAAACCTTTTACAGCGTTAATGCTCATCATGGCATGTGCCATCACGGCCGGCAATTTATCGAATACCGGTTCACCGAGACCAGGAGGAAGACCGAGTACCACACCTTGTATGATGCCGCCAAGGCTGTCGCCTTCAGCTCTGGCTTTCTCTATTTCGCCAATCATGAGGGCTGCGGTTTTTTGATGCGGACATCGTACTTTGTTTTTATCAGTGAGTTTCAGGTTGAGTTCATCGAAGTTTTTTTCGAGTATAATTGTTCCAACCTGTTTTACAAAAGCGTGCACCTGAATATGGTAGTGACGCAAAAAAAGTTTAGCGAGGGCTCCCGCTACAACACGGCAGGCTGTTTCTCTGGCGCTGCTTCGGCCACCACCACGGTGATCGCGGTGTCCAAATTTTACCTGGTAAGTGTAGTCGGCATGGGATGGTCTGAACACGTCTTTTACTTCAGTATAGTCGGAAGAGCGGGTATCCTGGTTTTTGAGTATAAATCCAATGGGCGTGCCAGTGCTTTTACCTTCAAAGATTCCAGATAGAAATTGAACGGTGTCATTTTCATGACGGGTTGTTGTGATATCAGATTGGCCGGGTTTACGGCGTGCCAGTTCTGCGTTGATGAAATCCATATCGATGTGCAAACCGGCAGGACAACCTTCCAGAACACCGCCAATGGCTTCTCCATGGCTTTCACCAAAAGTGCTTAGACGGAAAATGGTGCCAAAGGAATTGGAGGGCATCGCGTAAAATTAGCAATAATGAAATTGTGACAAAGGCTAAATGAGCAGAATAAAAAAACCGCCCTTGGATCAAACATGAAAATCGGGCGGTTCTAATAGATGATGTTTAACACACACACACAAAGCAGATCATCCGGGAGTAAAAGTATAACGGAAAAACCCGGATTTCAAAAA
>DAOMFS010000032.1:0-30486 GCA_035429925.1 Bacteroidia bacterium
CTTCGGCTGCCCTTCGGCTGGCTCAGGGCAAGCTGCTCAGCCTCGCAATGACGCGGTAGGGTGGCTTTCCTTTCAAGTCCCGCTTGTTTCTACGCAAATTTCTCTGGGGTGAGAATGCCAGAGTTGCTTAAGCCTTGAACAAGGAGCTGTGTTAATGATAATGCCCAGCGGCAGCGATTGAAGCGGCAGCCCTGCACAGCCCGGCACCAGACGCGCCTGGTGAAGGCTGGCTCGGCCGAAGCGGACGAGACCAGACAGCGCTTGGCGCGACCAGGCCGGGCAAGCAGGCTAAAGCGAAAAGCGCGTTCGCCGCCCAAAAAACAAAAGACCTAAATGCATAGAACCAAGTCAAACCATGACTGCAGCGGCTTGCAAACAAGCCTCTTTTGTTTTCCGCACCGATCAGCACAACGAATCTTGAAACCTGAAACCTGTAACTTGAAATCCGGTCCCTGTAACCTGAAACTTTACGTTACATGTTATACGCTCCATTGCTCCGAGTAATCAGAAATCAGAAATGAGGAATAAGGAATCAGAAATCCCGGAGGGCTCCCGGACTACTTACCTCAGGTAGAGCATCTCCCGGTACTTCGGCAGAGGCCAATCCATGTCGTCTACTATGGCTTCCAGCTTGTCTACATTGTAGCGAATGGATTCAAAATACGCCTTAACCTTTTCATTATAGGCCTGGGCTTGTTTTTTCGCGCTGTCGAGGTTGTTGGCTTTCTTGCGCTCTTCCGTCATCAGGTAGGCTTCTTTCTTGATGAGACTTACCCGATCTGAGATCTCGCGAATCAGGTCGAGTTGTGATTCGGCGTACTTCTTGAATTCCGCAGCGCTCATGATCTCTTTTAAACCTCTTACATTCTCAATGAGTTTCTTCTGATAATTGAGTGAGGAGGGTATGATCTGGTTGTTCACCATATCGGCCATGATGCGGCTTTCGATTTGTATCTTTTTGGTGTAGGTCTCCAGGCTGATCTCGTAGCGGGCTTCCAGCTCGCGGTGATTCAGAATGCCAAGTGATTCAAAAAGCTGCTGCGACTTTTTACTCACCATGGCTTCGAGCGCCGGCGGGGTGGTTGGTATATTGTTAAGGCCTCGTTTTTTGGCCTCGGCTTTCCATTCTTCACCGTAACCATTTCCTTCAAAGCGTATTTTCTTGCTTTGGGTGATGTATTTTTTCAGCACCTGGAAAATGGCCTCGTCTTTTTCAACACTGCTCTTTTCCATCAGGGCATCCACGTCCTGTTTGAAGGCTATGAGTTGTTCGGCCACAATGGCGTTCAATACGGTCATGGGCCAGCCACAATTGGCGGAAGATCCCACGGCCCTGAATTCAAATTTATTTCCGGTGAAGGCGAACGGCGAGGTCCTGTTGCGGTCGGTGTTGTCCATCAGAATATCCGGAATCCGGCCAACGCTCAGCTTCAGGGCTGTTTTTTCTTCGGGACTCATTTTGCCGCTGTGAACCGCTTTTTCCAGTTCGTCGAGCACGTTTGAAAGTTGCTCGCCCAGAAATACGCTCATGATGGCCGGGGGTGCTTCGTTTGCGCCGAGCCTGTGGTCGTTGTTGGCCGAGGCAATTGAGGCGCGCAGCAGATCGGCATGTTCGTAAACCGCTTTTACCGTATTCACAAAAAAAGTGAGGAACTGCATATTGGTCTTCGGGGTCTTACCCGGAGAAAGCAGGTTTTTTCCGGTGTTGGTGCCCAGGCTCCAGTTGTTGTGTTTGCCACTGCCATTCACACCCGCGTAAGGTTTCTCGTGAAGCAGCACGCGCATGTTGTGGCGCATGGCCACTTTCTCCATCACGTCCATGAGCAATTGGTTGTGGTCAACCGCCAGATTGGCTTCTTCAAATACGGGAGCGCATTCGAACTGAGCGGGGGCCACCTCGTTGTGGCGTGTGCGCACCGGTATACCCAGCAAATGGGCTTCGTATTCAAAGTCACGCATGAACGCTACTACACGCTCAGGAATGGAACCCCAGTAATGATCTTCCAGCTGCTGGCCCTTAGCCGGAGCATGGCCGAACAAGGTCCGGCCGGTTTGCTGAAGGTCGTAGCGGATGTGATACAAGGCTGAATCGATGAGAAAATATTCTTGTTCCCAACCAAGGGTGGCGATGACCTTGGTGACATTTTTATCGAAGTACTGACAAACCTCTGTTGCTGCTTTATCCAGCGCGTGCAGGGATTTCAGCAAGGGCGTTTTGTAATCGAGAGCTTCGCCGGTATAAGAAACAAATATGGTAGGGATGCACAGGGTACGGCCCCAGATGAAGGCGGGAGAGGTGGGATCCCAGGCGGTGTAACCCCGGGCTTCAAAGGTGTTGCGTATGCCACCACTGGGGAAGGATGAGGCGTCGGGCTCCTGCTGCACCAGTTGGTTTCCGCTGAAGCGCTCAATGGCCCGGCCTCCTGAAATGGGTTCAAAAAAACCATCGTGCTTTTCAGCTGTAGTGCCAGTGAGGGGCTGAAACCAGTGGGTATAATGGGTTACACCCTTGCTCTGGGCCCAGGCTTTCATGCATGCAGCGATCTGGTCGGCCATTTTACGTTCTACAGTAGTGCCCTGGTTGATGGAGTTCTGAAGGCTTTCAAAAGCTTCTTCCGACAAAAATTCACGCATGGCGTCAGTGCCAAACACATCAGATCCATAATAGGCCGAAACCTGCTGGGCCTGGCGTTCCTTTTCAATGGGACTGCGGTTCACCACCGTTTGCATGGCCAATACTCTTCTGTTGTTCATAATATATAGGGGTTAAAGTGAATATTCTTATTATTTTTGGCAAATGTACTTAAATTTTAGGGGGGTGTTGTGAAAAATATCACATTTTTTGAACCATACCCCCCTTTTTTTGAAACTGCCTTTTCACTTTATCGCTTTTTTCGCTTTGTAGCCTTCAGGAAACAGGTTTGGTGAATAAGCTTACATTTACCGAAAACCGGAAAAATTCTGCCCTGCACCTCCCTTCCGGTTCACCTATTGCCTCGCACTATGCCTGTTGTTCGCTTACATGTGCCCCTGCTTTTTGTCTTGCTCTGGAATACCACCATGGGGCAAGGCAAATTACTGGACTCTCTCGAAAAAGCACTGAACGGACAAAAAGCTGACACCAGTCGCCTGAATCTGCTCAGTGAATTGGCTGACAATGCACCCGAGGGAAAATGGCAGGCCTATAACCAGGAAATGGGCAAACTGGCCCTGGTTTTGATGAAAGACAAGGATGCCCGTGTTGCCCGGGCCGCGAAAAATAAATACGGGGCTTATCTAAATAACACAGCCTATCTTTTCATTGAGTCAGGCAATTACGCGCAAGCCCTGGACTATTTCCTCCAATGCTCGCTGATATACGCCGAAACCAATAACCAGATAGAGAATGCCTTGGTTCTCACCAATGTTGGTGCCGTTTTCGACCGCCTGGGCGAAACCGACAAAGCGCTCGGCTATTTTGAACAGGCCTTGTCTATTCTCGAAAACTCCAGGAACTACGATTATCTGATTGCCACCCTGAACAACATGGCGGTTTGTTATGGGGAGAAGAAAAATTACCAAAAACAATATCAGTTTTACCTGCATAGTCTTGAAATCACACAAAAACAGCGCATTCGAAACCACTACACCAGTACTGTGCTATGCGGACTCGGCGACTACCTTTTACGTAACAAAGCGTATAAAGAGGCCCTTCAATATTACAGAAGCAGTCTTCAGTTGGCCCTTGAGCTCAAGAATAAATCGGACCTAAGTTCAAGTTTATATGGCATGGCTCAGGTGATGTCAAAAACAGGTCAGCGCGACAGCGCATACAGCATGGCCCTGAATGCGCTACGATATTCAGAGGACATTAATTTCCCCCGTCAGATCGCGGAAGTGGCCGGATTACTGGCAGAGATCTGCGAAGAAAAGGCTGATTACCGCTCAGCCCTGGCTTACTATAAAACAAAAGCCCGGATGCGCGACACGCTTGATCGCCTTGAAAACCAAAAGTCTGTTCTGAAATACCAATACCAGAGTGAGTACAACCGTAAAGAAGCCAAAACCAAACTGGAACAGGAGAAAAAAGACCTTATGATGAGGGCTGAGCTCCAAACCCAGAAATTACTGCGTAACAGCTTTGTGGCTGGTTTTGTGATCGTGTGTTTGTACGCAATTTCATTTTTCAGGCAACGCAACAAGATCAGGAAAGGGAACATTGCCCTGCAGGCCGCCAAGGAAAGGGCCGAACAATCGGAGCAGTTTGAGCAACAATTCCTGGCCAACATGAGCCACGAGATCCGAACACCCATGAACGCCGTGGTAGGCATGAGCAGCCTTTTGCTGAATACCGAACTGAACACCAAACAGCGCTATTACCTGGAAGCCATCCGCAAATCATCTGATCACCTTTTGCATATCCTGAATGATATTCTCGATCTTTCTAAAATAGAAGCCGGTAAAATGGAGCTGGAGTACATCGATTTCTCGGTGCCCGGGCTCATCCAGGAAGTGCTGCAGACCCTCAGAAGCAAAGCGGAAGAGAAAGGGCTCGAGTTGATTGCCGTAACACACGGCCTACGCACTAAAATCGTGATCGGTGACCCTGTGCGTCTGAAACAGGTCTTGATCAATCTGGTGGGTAATGCCATCAAATTCACTGAAACTGGCAGTGTGAGCCTTGAAGTAAGCGATGAAGGTGAAGCGGTGCGCTTTCGTGTATGCGATACCGGGATCGGCATTCCGAAAGAAAAACAGGAGCAGGTATTTGAAAGTTTCAGACAGGTGAACGTATCCGATAACCGGAAATATGGGGGAACAGGTCTGGGACTCAGCATCAGCATGCAGTTGGTGAACATGATGGGCGGTCGTATTGAAGTGGAAAGCGAAGAAGGCAAAGGCACCACATTCAGTTTTATGCTGCGTTTTATACCGGGTTCCGAAGACCGGTTGAAGCAACGCCTGAAAAGCGAAAACGAAATCGATGCGTCGGTGCTCGACAATCTGCGAATTCTTGTTGTGGATGACAATGAGTACAACCGTGTTGTGGCACGCGACACCCTGGAAGGCAAATCAAAAGCCATCGTAACCACTGTACCTGGCGCCCAGGAAGCCATAGAACTGCTGGGCTCAACACATTTTGATGTGGTGCTTATGGATGTACAAATGCCCGTGATGAACGGATACGAGGCCAGTGCATATATCCGCAGCAAACTCAAACCCCCCGTTTGCAATATCCCAATTATCGCGCTCACCGCAAGCGTGATGCGCAGTGAAATAGACAAGTGTCTGCAAGCCGGCATGAACGCCTATATTCCAAAGCCATTCAAAACCCATCAGCTCATTTCAGGCATAGCCCAAACCCTGCACCTAGAAATACTTAAAACGCAACCCGGGACTGAACGATCAAACCTGCAGAACGATGCCTCAGCCTATTCCGATTTAAGCTACCTGGAAAAATTCTGTGAAGGAAACACAGAACGCATGTCCAAGTATATAAATATGTTCCTGGATTCTGTTCCGGGTTTCATCAATGACTTGAATTCAGCGCTTACCGGGCACAATAAAACAGAGCTGGCCAACCGTGTGCACGCATTCAAAACCCGCTGGATCATGATGGGCATGCAGCAAAGCAAAGACCTGGCCCTGGAAATAGAGAACCAATGCAGGACGGAAGGAGAGGAAGCCATTCCACAAGAACTGGTGAAGCAACTGATCGGTCAGGTAGAATCGGCTGCAAGGGAGTTAAGTGCACAAATGCTAAAGAATAATTCTTAATTTAGTCTTACCAAGCCCAAGATTATGGAATTCGAAAAGCCCAAAAATATTTTTATTGTCGACGACGATACAATGACCACAGAAGCGCTTAAGGATTACCTGACCCGCAAAGTGCCGCATAAGGTCACTTGTTTTCATACCGGTGAGGACTGCCTGCCACAGCTGATCCAAAAACCCGACGTGGTGATACTGGATTTTTACATGAACACCGTTCAGAAAAACGCAGCAAACGGTCTGGAAGTGCTGGAAACCATTAAAAAAAATTATCCCGGCATTCACATTATCATGTTGTCGAGTCAGGAAAAATATGGCCTCGCCCTGCAAACCATACAAAAAGGTGCAGAGCAATATGTGATCAAGGACGCCGAAGCCTTCGAAAAAATTTCAAAAATCATTCAGGAACTGAATTAAAGCGGGCGTTTCAACCGCTGATCTTCCCGTCTTTCATCTGAAGTTTCCTGTCCGCCATATCGGCCAGTTCAGTATTGTGGGTGACAATCACAAAACTTTGTCCGAGTTGTTCCCGCAAACTGAAAAACAATTGGTGCAATTCCCGGGCATTCTCGCTGTCGAGATTACCGCTGGGTTCATCAGCCAAAACCAGCTGTGGTTTATTGATGAGCGCCCGAGCCACTGCAACACGCTGTTGTTCACCACCGCTCAGTTCTGAGGGTTTATGATAGGCCCGATCACTCAGACGAAACAATTCAAGTAATGCCATGGCGCGTTTCTCGCTTTCCTTTTTGCCCAGTCTTGCAATCCATGCCGGTATGCAGATATTCTCCATTGCCGTGAATTCGGGAAGCAATTGGTGAAACTGAAAAACAAAGCCAATGTTGAGGTTTCGGAAGGCTGAAAGTTTTTTATCGTTCCATCTGAACACATCCTCGCCATTGTATTCCAGTTTGCCCGAATCGGGCCGGTCAAGTGTGCCGAGTATGGTCAGGAGTGTGGTTTTACCTGCTCCCGATGAGCCCACCACGGAAACAATTTCACCTGGTTGTATCTCCAGGTCAACACCCTTGATGATTTCGAGCCGGTCGTAAGATTTGTGAAGTGAAGTAGCGCGGATCATAATTTAAGCGAGGTAAAGGTAACAGAAAGTGCTGATGAGAAGAATGCCAAGCAAATCCAGTAAAAATCCTACCCTGAGCATATCGCGCATATGAATCTCTCTGGTACCGAACACGATGGTATTGGCAGCTGTAGCAACGGGCAACATAAAGCCCAGGGAAGCCGCGAATGTGGCCGGCATCATCAGCAACAAAGGCGGCACATGCAATTCCTTATACAAGGCCATCATGATGGGGATCACCAATTGTATACTGGCAATGTTGGAGGCAAATTCGCTGATGATGGTTACTATTAGACAAAGACCCAGAATGAGCAGAAAGGGCGGCACATGCCTGAATACCTGCAGACTCTCTGCCAGCCAGCGACTCAGGCCACTTTGTTCAAAACCATGTGCCAGGGCAAATCCCGAACCAAACATGAGAATGATATCGTATCGGATCTTTTTGGCATCGTCCCATTCCAGCAAGGATTTGTTTTTCTCACTGCGCGAAGGCATCAGAAAGAGGAAGAGCGCGACAAGAAGCGCCACAAAGGAATCATCGATGAAGTCTGCTTTTCTGAACAGGTGATTCCAACCCGAATAACGAAACGAACCGAAATTAATGTCAGCCCTTGTGAACCAAAGTACAATGGCAAATAGGGCCGTCATAAACACGGTTTTCTCTTCATAAGTCATGGCGCCAAGCTTTTGAAGCTCAAGCTTAAAATATGAACTACCCATGTCGAGCTTCACTTTACGGCGGATAAAATAGGTGTTGAGCACCAGGTACGTGCAGCATAGAAATACCAGGGAAAGGGGAAAGCCAATGGCGCTCCAGGTAATAAAATTGAGTTCTTCACCGGGAAATGCTTCTTTGAAGCTCTTGAAAAAATACATATTTGGTGGTGTGCCCACCGGAGTAGCCATACCGCCAATGGTTGCTGAAAAAGCCAGACCCAGTAACATGGCGGACGCAAAAGCGTGGCTGTTGGAAGGAATGTAACGGCGCGTTTCATGAATAAGGGCATACACGGCACTAAACAACATAACGGTAGTGGCTGTGTTGCTGATCCAGTTGCTGATCAGATAGGCTGACAACATCACACCCATCAGAATAGAAGACGCGTTGTTGCCCAGGGCGGATAAAATGGTGAGCGCGATGCGTTTATGCAGATTCCATTTTTCGATGGCAAAGGCCAGCATAAAACCGCCTATGAAGAGGAAGATGATGCTGTCGGAATATTGCTGTGCCACCGACTTTACATCGCTGATGCCAAGGAGTGGAAGCATGAACACAGGCACCAGAGCCGTAACCGCAATGCTCACGGCTTCACTGAACCACCAGATGCACATCCATAAGGCTATTCCGGCCATCTCGCTCACATAAGGCTGTGAAGGGTCAAGTTCGCTGAACAAGGCGACACAAAGACCCAGTAAGGGTCCCAGCAGCTTGAACAAATTTCGTTTACCTGAGCTCAGGCCCTGAAGTTAAGTAATTCTGAAGGCCCTCAGATTATTTTGTTAATTTTGTTTTTTATGGCCGGCCTCATTCAACACATCAGGAATTTCTGGCATTTTATCAGTGTCAGAATCTGGCGTATCCGGCTCAGCAAGCTCGATGGGCGCCAGGGATTTCTGATACGTCAGGTGCGTATTCTGATCCTGGCCATCAGGGGATTTATGGAAGATAAATGCCTCACCAAGGCAACGGCACTTACCTTCTATTCTCTTTTTTCTATTGTACCCATACTTGCGCTCGTGTTCGCCATTGCAAAAGGTTTCGGCTTTGAAAAAAACCTCGAAGCCCAGCTCATACACTCCTATCCGCAATACGCCGACATCCTGTCGAGCGCCTTTGTATACGCCAATTCCATGCTTTCAAACGCCAAGGGCGGGGTAATTGCCGGCTTTGGTATTCTTTTGCTGCTTTGGAGTGTGCTGAAACTTCTCATGAGCATTGAAGATATTTTTAACGAGGTATGGGATGTCAAAACCGGACGCTCCTGGGTTCGCAAGCTTACCGACTACCTTACCGTCATGCTGATCTCTCCCTTATTGCTAATCATTTCAGGAGGGCTTACGGTGGCCATTCAGGCCAAACTCGGTGATATGCACCTGCTTGGAACCCTGAGCACAATTCTTTTTCATTCTCTGGCCTATTTTCTGGTAGCAGGCGTCTTCACCTTTCTTTACATTGTAATGCCCAACACCAAAATTCGCTTCAAGGCAGCGGCTGTGGCAGGGCTGGTTGCCATGGTGCTTTTTGAAACCGTTCAATGGGCCTACCTCAAATTTCAGATCGGTGCCAACAGCATGAACGCCATTTACGGAGGCTTTGCCGCACTTCCTCTCTTTTTCATCTGGGTACAATACAGCTGGTATGTGGTTTTGCTCGGTGCCGAAGTGGCTTACGCGCACCAGCACGCCGATCATTACGAATTGCAGCACGAGATCAACAACATCAGTCAGCGTTACCGCAAAACCATTGGCCTGATGGTGGCCGCCCTGGTTGGCAAAAAATTCTATGCCGGCGAAAAAGCGCCTACGGCCAAAGAAATTGCCGATCAGCTCGATCTGCCTTACAAACTGGTGAACCGCGTACTCCAGGATTTTGTAAGTACAGGGCTGTTTTCTGAAACCCGAGGCGAAAACGAATTTGTGACCTATCAACCCGGCGTGACCGAAAGCAAGTTCACGGTGCGCTACGTGCTTGGTCAGCTCGACAAGCTTGGCGTGAACGAACTGCCGATTAACGAAAGCCCGGAGTATCTCCGCGCCTTAGAAAGTATGAACCAGCTCGATCAATATCTCGATAACGATCTGGGCAATACCTATGTGCGAGACCTTGCCAAATAAAAGTCCAATCTGCGCATTTCTGACTGTTCTGTTATTCTTTACCATTCAAAGCGTGAAGTCACAGGACAAAACACCTGCGGGCAACGATAGCATCGTTAGGAACCAGATAGATAAAAAGGTTTACACGCAGGCCCGACGCGCCACCTGGATGAGTGTATTCCTGCCGGGCCTCGGACAAGCCTATAACAAGAAGTACTGGAAAATTCCCATCGTATACGCCGGTTTGGGCACTTTCGCCTATTTTTTTTCAGTCAACAATCAGGAATACAACTATTACCGGAACAACCTGCTGGCCATCACCGACAGTGATCCGAACACACAGAATTCAACGCCTTACAGCCAGGATCAGCTCAAAACACTCAAAGACCAGTACAAAAAAAACCGCGATCTCTCCACCATTGGTTTTGTGGCTGTGTACATTCTCAACATCATTGATGCCAATATCGACGGGCATCTGGCATCCTTTGATGTGAGTGATAACCTGGGCATACGCCTCGAGCCCTGGTATGAAAATCCTACAGGTTTTTCAACACCTGTTTTGGGTTCAGCCGGACTGAGCATTAAATTAAATTTCAAATAACATGAATATCGCCTTATTTGGTTACGGAAAAATGGGCAAGGAGATCGAAAAGATCGCTCTGGAACGGGGACATCGCATCGTGCTCAAGGTGCATGAACACAATGCCCTGTCTCTCACCCAACAAGACCTTGCAAAGGCTGAAGTAGCCATTGAATTCAGCACCCCACAAAGCGTGGTGAACAACATATACCGCTGCATGGATCATGATTTGCCTGTTGTAGTGGGAACCACCGGATGGTATGATCGCTTCGGTGAAATTGCCGCACACTGTAAGGAGAAAAACGCAGCTTTGTTTTACGCCAGCAATTTCAGCCTGGGTGTTAATCTTTTTTTCAAAGTGAACAGCTATCTGGCTGAACTGATGAATAAATACCCGGAATACGACGTTAACATGGAAGAGATTCACCACATCCATAAACTGGACAGGCCCAGCGGAACCGCCATCAGTCTGGCGAATCAGATCCTGGAAAAAATTGGAAGAAAAAAGAAATGGAGCATGAACGAAAAGGCGCCTGAACATATCTTTATTAAGGATGTGCGGGAAGGCGAAGTACCGGGCACGCACATTGTACGGTATCATTCCGCTATCGACGACATAGAGATCATGCACAAGGCACACAACAGAAAAGGCTTTGCCCTGGGCGCCGTTGTGGCAGCTGAATTCCTGCATGGCAGGAAAGGCCTTTACACCATGAGCGACCTCATCTGATGGCTTACCATTGGATAAAAGTATTCGGGTCAGAACTTGAAATGGAAAACCAGATGCAACCCGGTTCTATCCTCAGTCTCAGGATCAGGAATGAAAACATTTGTCTGGTGCGCAATGAGAAAGGTTGTTTCGCTTTCAACGATAAATGTCCGCATAACGGTGCCAGCCTGAGCAGAGGCACCTGCACTGAATCCAATGAAGTGGTGTGTCCCCTTCACCGGTATTCATTTAACCTGCAAAGCGGCAGGGCCACCAGTGGTGGTGCATTCAGCCTGCTTACATACCCCATTGAAATTAAACCTGAAGGCGTGTTCATTGGTTTTAAAGCCTCCTGGTGGGAGCTTTGAATCAGCTCCGGGCATGCACCAGATCGGCCCGTGTGAACACCCGCACCGGATAAAGCGCCGCGAGAAAGGCTATGACCAGGATCAGCGCAAAGATTTTCAGGAAATCCTGAACCTGCAACTCAACAGGGTAATATGGTATGATAAAATCGTTTCCAAATTTCACCAGGTGAAATTTGATCTGCACCAGGCAAACCGTTAGCCCCAGAAAAAGTCCTATTACTGCGCCAAGCGCTGAAATGAACAAACCTTCCCGCATAAAGATTCCCCTGATCATACCCAGGTCGGCTCCCAGACTGTAGAGTGTTTTAATGTCTTTTCGTTTTTCAATGATCAGCATGGTGAGTGCACCAATCAGGTTAAAGGTGGCGATCACGAGTATAAAAGCCAGGATAATAAAGGTAGCCAGCTTCTCCGTCTCCAGCGTTTTAAACAGAAGGTCGTTGAGCTGATACCGGTTCTTTATCACAAATCGGTCACCGAAAATCCCCTGCAGCGCTGCCTGAATTGTTTTTGTTTTACCAGGTTCACAGGCTATTTCAAGGGCACCGATGTGTGATGGGGTGCCGAAAAGTTCGCGTGCCGTATTCAGGTTCACATACACGGTCTGGAAGTCCAGCTCGTTATTCAGGGTAAATTGTCCGCATACGGTGCCGTAAACTTCATTGAGTTCATCCGCCGGGTCAATGGAATTGTGTTTTCCTTTTTTCGGGCTGAACATTTGTACATCGCGCGAAAACTCCTCCTGGTTTACGCCCAGCTGTTCAGCAACACCCCATCCCGAAAGCATGTAATTCCGACTGCTGTCGGCCAGTCCGTTGAACCCTTCAGCCAGCACCGAGTCCAGCTTTGTGATCCTGGTGAAGTTTGCGTCTACGCCTTTAACTGTAACCAATACCTGGGCTTCGCCCTTTTTGAGTAAGGCTTTGTCGCTTAGTGTTTGTGAAACGAACCTGATCCCATCAAGCGCCCCAAGCCGGCGTTTCAGCTCGGCGGTATACTCAAAATCCCGTGAATAACCCGGACTGATTTTCAGGTCCGGTTCAAGCGCATTGTATAATCCAGCCACGGTGCCGGTTAAGCCATTCATGGCGGATAAGATGATCACCAGCGCCGCTGTACTCACGGCAATCGCAATCACAGAAATCCAGCTGATGATGCTGATGGCATTGTTCGATTTTTTGGAAATCAGGTACCGTCCGGCTATATACGAAGAGAGATTCAGTGATCACTTTTTTAAAAGCGAGTCAATGCGCATGGCATAATCGAGTGAATCGTCTATAAAGAAATGGAGTTCCGGCACTATGCGCAGTTGTTTCCCCACAATGGCGCCAAGTCTTTTCCGGATCTGATGATTCTGGTCTTGTATAAGCTGAAAAATAGCTTGCCGGTCTTTTGTGGCCATGATGCTTACATACACTTTGGCCACACTCAGATCAGGACTGATACGCACCTGTGTAACGGATATAAATCCGCCACCGAACAGGCTTCTGGCTTCGCTTCTGAAGATCTCTGCGAGTTCCCGGGCCAGGAGTTTGCTGACTTTTTGCTGCCTCAGGCTTTCCACAGAACAAATGTACTTAGTTTTTGTAGTATATTCGCCTGAGAGATGAAAAAACTCTTCGCGGTATTAAAGTACACCAGGCATTACAGGGGCTTCACCGCCCTGAACATCCTGTTCAACGTTCTTTACGCCGTACTTTCCGCCTGCAGACTCGCCCTGATCGCACCCTTTCTGAAACTGCTTTTTGAGAACAGTAACAACGATCTCGAAAAGATCATGGGAAAAGGAGAACCTGCTTTCAGCCTGAGTTCTGATTACCTGAAAGAAGCTTCCAATTATTATCTCGCCGGGCTCATTCAGGAGAATGGCAAATTCAATGCCCTCATCAGCATTTGTCTGCTCTTTTTCCTGGTCACCTTTCTCACCAACCTCTGCCGGTATTTTGCCATGTTCTTTATTGCCCCGATACGGAATGGTGTGGTACGCGATCTGAGAAACCGGATGTATGCCAAATCCATGGCGCTTCCCCTGAGCTATTACAGCGACGAACGTAAGGGCGACCTGATGAGCCGCATGAGCAGTGATGTGCAGGAGATCGAATGGAGCATCATGCAGACCCTCGAAATGATTTTCAGGGAACCACTCACCATACTGATCCTGTTTGGTATTATGCTGCTCATCAGTTTCAAACTTACACTATACATCATTTTGCTTTTGCCCATCGCCGCCCTGTTCATTGCGCTGATAGGAAGGAGTCTTAAACAGGCCGCGAGGATAAGCAAAGAAACCCTGGGTGAAGTCATCAGTGTTATCGAAGAAAGTCTTGGAAGCCTCAAAGTGATCAAAGCCTTCGGCGCGGAGCAATTCATGAATGACAAATTCAGTAAACTGAACCAAACTTACTTCAGGCAGAATGTGAGCGTGTACCGCAAAACCGATCTGAGTTCTCCGCTTACGGAGATCATCGTTACCGGAATTCTGATGGTGATTCTTTTTCTGGGCGGGAAAATGGTGTTCAGCGATGAACTAACGGGGGCCCTGTTCATTACCTATTTTGCACTGGCCTCTCAGCTCATTCCCCCGCTGAAACAACTCACACAAGCTTACAATAACGTACAGAAAGGTGTGGCGAGTGAAGAACGCATCGATAAAATTCTGAAAGCAGAAGAAAGTATACGCGAAAGGCCGGATGCTCAAAACCTGGATGGTTTTCACGAAGAGATTCTTTACCACAATGTGTCATTCGCATACCACAAAGGGGATGAAGGTTATGTGCTGAAAGACATTGATCTGCGTATTGCCAAGGGGAAAACCATCGCCCTCGTTGGTCAAAGCGGCAGTGGTAAAACCACCCTTGCCGATATGTTGCCCCGGTTTTATGACTGTGACAATGGCGAAGTGAGCATCGATGGCAAGGATATCCGGAAACTGAACCTGAAAAGTCTTCGCGATAGAATTGCAGTAGTGACCCAGGAAAGCGTGCTTTTTAACGATAGCGTAGCCAACAACATTGCCTTCGGACGACCTGATTTTAGCCAGGAACAGATTGAAACAGCCGCCCGCATTGCAAATGCCCATGATTTCATCATGGCGCTGCCAGAAGGTTACAATACCAGTATAGGTGATCGGGGCGGAAAACTGAGCGGTGGTCAACGTCAACGCTTAAGTATTGCCCGGGCCGTGTTGCGCAATCCTGATATACTGATCCTGGATGAAGCCACCTCCGCACTTGACACCGAAAGCGAGAAACTTGTTCAAGATGCCCTGTCGAAGCTGATGAAAAACCGCACCAGCCTGGTGATCGCGCACCGGCTCTCCACCATAGCGAATGCCGATGAGATCATTGTGATGCAGGAAGGGCGTATCATTGAAAAAGGAAATCACCAGCAACTGCTCGCGTTGAATGGGGTGTATAAGAAACTCTGCGATATGCAGAATTTTCATTGAAACCCACCGATTAACAGTCCGGTATCCATAAGATTTTAAAGCTACCGCAATTTGAATCCTCAAATTGTCTAATTTCAGTCTGCTTTGAGCGCCCAACTGGTCATAGTGCCCACACCCCTCGGAAATCTTGAAGACATTACCCTTCGCGCCATCCGGGTACTGAAGGAAGCTGATCTGATACTGGCTGAGGATACCCGAAATACAGCATTTCTCCTCAAACATCTGGGCATTTCCAAACCCATGCGCTCTTATCACCAGCACAACGAACACAAAATTCTGGACGGGCTTCTGTCTGAGTTGGGTTCAGGAAAAACCATCGCCCTGGTTTCAGACGCCGGAACACCTGGTATTTCGGATCCGGGATTTTTACTCATCCGTGAAGCCATCGCCAGAGGTCTTCCGGTAAACACACTTCCCGGCCCCACCGCCCTGATTCCGGCCCTGGTGAACAGCGGATTTCCCTGCAATGAATTTTCATTCTATGGATTCCTTCCCCAGAAAAAAGGACGGCAAACCAAACTCAAACAACTGGCATTGGAGGAAAAAACTTTTGTGCTTTACGAGTCACCATTCCGGCTATTGAAATTGCTTGGTGAACTTCAGGAACAGCTGGGATCGGCGAGAGAAGCTTGTGTAAGCAGGGAATTGACCAAAGTATTCGAAGAAAACAAACGAGGTAGTCTGGCGGAACTTCTGCAATACTTTTTAGCAAAGACCGTGAAAGGTGAGATTGTGGTGGTGGTGCAGGGCAGCAAATACAAAGAACACATTCAAGATGACAAAGAAATACAAAACCGGTAGTCCTCCCGGAACCCTGGTCTACACAGGCGACCACGACGGTAAACGGGTGCGCATCACCCTCATACAGTTTACTGAGAGCGAATACTCCGAACGTGAATTTTATGATCTCTCGGAATGCATCTCCTATACCTCCAAAGACAAGGTGAACTGGATCGACGTGGACGGCGTACACAACCAACACCTGATCGAGAAAATCGGTCAGCTTTACAACATCCATCCCCTCACGCTCGAAGACCTGATGCACACCGACCAGCGTCCAAAGTTTGAGGATTATGAACACTACCTCCTCTCCATCCTGAAAATGATCACATACAAGGATGTGATGCGCGAAGAACAGCTCTCTTTGGTCTTACTTGAAAACACGGTCATTTCCTTTCAGGAACCCGATGGGGGTGACGCCTTTGACACCATTCGCGAGCGGCTGAGACAAGCCAAAGGTCGCGTACGCAAACGGGGAGCCGATTACCTCTTTTATGCACTCATGGATTCTGTGATTGACTGGTATTTTATTGTGGTGGATAAGATCAGCGAACGTGTACATGAAATTGAAACGGAGTTGTTGCGCGATTCTACAAGCGCCAGCGTGTTGCAGCTATATAAACTGAAGCGTGAAATCATCAATTTGTCCAAACACGTGATGCCTTTGCGCGATCTCGTACACAACATGTCGAAGAGTGAGAACGACCTGATTACCGAACCTTCTCGCTTATTTCACAGAGACCTTGCTGACCATGTTTCCCGCATCATTGATTCGGTGCATGCCAACCGCGATACACTGAACGGTCTCATGGATCTTTACCTGAGTTTCAATTCCCTGAAAATGAATGAAGTGATGAAAGTACTCACCATCATGTCGAGTATTTTCATTCCGGTTACCTTCGTAGCCGGTGTTTACGGAATGAATTTTGAGTACATGCCCGAACTTCGCTCACCATACGGTTATGCGATTGTGTGGTTGGTGATGCTGCTGATGATGGGGGGGCTCCTGTTTTATTTCAGGCGCAAAAAATGGATGTAGCCTCAGATGATCTCTTCGGCTTCGGGATATTTGCTTTTCCAGTTCTTCAGGCTTTCCTTGGTTCTAACCATGATCACCGTTTTCGGGTCAATCCTCAGCTTCACAAGATACGTGGTGCCTTTGATCTCCTGACGTTGTAGTTTCTTCACTGCGGTCCTCATTGCGGGTGGTTCTGTTCTTTTTTATAACTAACACAAATTAAGAGAAATAGTTGTATTACTAACGTTAAAATTGCGAAAGCCTGAACTGATAATTGTTATAAAAAACAAAAAACGCCCGGGGGGCGTTTTCTGCTGTATATGTGTTATGGATTATTTTACCTGCTTCACTACTGCCGCAAAGGCTTCAGGGTGATTCATGGCGAGATCGGCAAGCACCTTGCGGTTAAGCGTAAGGCCTTTGCTGTTCATTTTACCCATAAATTCGGAGTAACTCATACCGTGTTCGCGGACTCCGGCATTGATACGCTGAATCCAGAGACTGCGCATGTTGCGCTTCTTGGTCTTGCGGTCGCGGTATGCGTAGGTTAAACCTTTTTCAAGGGTGTTTTTGGCTATGGTCCAAACATTACCCCTTGCGCCCCAATACCCTTTGGTGAGGTTGAGGATCTTTTTTCTGCGAGCCCTGCTCGCTACATGATTGACTGAACGTGGCATTTTTTTGTTTTGATTTTGGGGTTTAGTGGCTTATTTGCGCTTTATACTAAATCCCGGGTTAAACACTTTTTTAATTAACCGGTTACGATCATTTTAAAATTCGGCTGATCAGATTCCCAGCATGAACTTTACGTTCGGGGTATCTGCTGCGCTTACAAGCCCACTCTTGGCCAGACCGCGTTTACGGTCTTTCTCCTTCTTGGTCAGAATGTGGCGTTTATACGCATGCTTCCTCTTAATTTTACCGCTTCCAGTAAGGCTAAAACGTTTTTTAGCGCTGGAATTCGTTTTTTGTTTTGGCATGTTCTTTAATTTAAGGAGGGCAAAGATAGTATTTAATTGGAAATGAGCAAAACCCAGACCTAAAAGTCATGCTTCCACAGCTTCAAAAGGCCTTTGAAATTCAGTAAAATAGCATTTCAGGGTCCAATCAACTAAATGTGGCCAGTTTGTCCACCAAATCTTGGAGGCATTTCAACTGTTGAGCTGTTCCCACAGGAGATCCTTTAACAGGGCTATGTTCTTGCCACTGGCCGAAGAAAAGAACAGAAACTCGGGCTTGTTTTTGCCTTTTAAACGTTTGTTCAGGTCCTTGCGCATCTCAGTCTCCAGCTCTTCATCCAGCAGATCGGCTTTGCTGATGCCCAGTAATCGTTTTTTATTCAGGAGTTCCGGATTGTATGTCTTCAGTTCCTTTAGCAGGATGTTGTATTCCTCCACAATATCCTTGCTGTCGCAGCTGACCAGGAAAAGCAAGCTGGAATTGCGCTCGATGTGCCTCAGGAAACGCAGGCCAAGGCCCTTACCTTCGTGTGCCCCTTCAATAATACCAGGAATATCAGCCATTACAAAGCTCTTGTAATCGCGGTAATTCACTATGCCCAGGTTGGGCACCAGGGTTGTAAATGGGTAGTTGGCAATTTCCGGTTTGGCCGCGCTAAGCACAGATAACAAGGTCGACTTGCCCGCATTGGGGAATCCCACCAGGCCCACGTCGGCCAGTACCTTTAGTTCCAGAATCTTCCACTCATCCTTGCCGGGTTCCCCGGATTGCGCAAATTGCGGGCTTTGCAGGGTGCTGCTTTTAAAATTGGCATTGCCCAGGCCACCGCGACCTCCGCTCACCAGAACAACTTCCTGCCCGTCTTCTGTAACTTCGCATTCTATTTCTCCGCTTTCCGCATCACGCGCCACTGTACCCAAAGGCACATCCAGGTACTCGTCTTTGCCCTGTTTCCCGCTTGAGTTTGAACTGGAACCGTTTTCACCGGCCGCAGCGATCACGTGTTTCCTGTATTTGAGATGTATGAGTGTCCAGAATTGCTTATTGCCTCTGAGGATCACGTGCCCTCCTCTGCCTCCGTTACCGCCATCCGGACCGCCTTTGGCGGTGAACTTGTCGCGGTGAAAATGCACCGAACCGGCACCGCCCTTGCCGCTTCTGCAGCAAATCTTCACATAATCTACAAAATTGGTGTCCACAAATTCAATTTAATTAACGCGCAAAGATACGTGAATATTCCGCCTGCGTTCCACAGGGGCTTTGGTCCTCTGCCACAATTTCCGGTTATCATCCGGTTCCACATTTGCTAATCACAAAAAAAAGATCCGGTCTGTCTGGACCGGATCTGCCGTATTATCTTTTTTTTCTCTTTGCACCTTTTGGCTTTGCAAGCTTTGTCTTTTTAGCCCCGGTCTTTTTTGGTTTTGAAAGGCTTTTCTTCTTAGGACTGGCTTTTTTGAATACAGGCTTTCGGCTGGCTTGTTTTTTAGACGCCGCTTTCTTTGTGACTGTTTTTTTATTTTTCGCCGGTTTGGGTGCCGGCTTTTTACGACTGTTCTTTTTTGGCGCAACCTTAACAGGCTTAACCTTTTTGATCACCTGCTTTTTGGTTGCCGCTTTTTTCGCGGAAGATTTTGGCTTGGTTCTGGCTGCTGGTTTTGCCTTTTTGGGTTTTGCTGTCTTTGCTTTTTTGGGTGGAGATACTTTTGCTTTTTTGGCAGCTGCTTTGGTTTTCTCTGGAAGCGACTTTTTGGTCTGGATTTTGATCTCCTGTGTTGCTGCTTTGCGAGTGGATTGTGTTTCTTTTGATCCTGCTGCCTGAGCCGGACTTTCTGGCCTGGCTTTTTTGGTATCCTGGCGTTGTTCAGCAGCTTCTTCGGCTTCAGATCGTTTAATGGCGTCTATTTCCAGTAAGAGTTCAGGCTCTACTTCCCTGGCTTCATCGTAATCCTGAATGGTGAGATCAAGGTGTTCCAGATCGCTTTCAAGCGCTGTGAGATCCATTTCGGCATTCATGAAATTCAGGCGCTCAACAATTGCATTGAAAATATCGTCGATGGTGCCAATGCCGTGTATAGAATGGAATTTCCCTTGCTCCCGGTAATAGGTTTTAAGGGGCATGGTTTTATTGTTGTATTCCATAATGCGGCGACGGATGATCTCAGCATCCTGATCGTCACTGCGTCCACTTTCTTTTCCCCTGTTGAGCAAACGTTTCATGAGTTCCTCGTCATCCACTTCAAGAGACACCATACCTGAAATACCTGTGCCTTTTTTCTGCAGCAGATCATCCAGGGCAACCGCTTGGGCTGTGGTGCGCGGAAAACCGTCAAAGATGAATCCCTTGGCTGTTTTGTTGTCGTCGAGTTTGCCTTCGATCATGCTGATCACGATATCATCCCCTACCAGCTCTCCCTTATCCATAATTTCCTTTGCCCTCATGCCAAGCAGCGTGCCCCTCGAAATTTCGGAGCGGAGCATATCGCCTGTGCTCATGTGTATGAGGCCATACTTGTGTATCAAACGTTCAGACTGTGTGCCCTTGCCGGCACCGGGAGGACCAAATAAAACGATGTTGAGCATTTTTTCCATGGTGTATTGTGTTATTCTAAAACATAAATTTCTTTGAGGTTTCTGCCCAGCCCGTTATAATCCAGTCCATACCCCACTACAAATTCGTTACCGATGTGCAAACCGCTGTAATTGATGGGTTGCTCTCCGATGTAGATGCCGGTTTTCAATAACAAACTTGCCACTTTTACATCCTTCACCCCTCTTGTGTGTAACTCCCGAACCAGTTTTTCAACTGTTGAACCGGTTTCAACAATGTCCTCCACAATTAAGACCCGCTTGTCCTTCACATCCTCTGCAAGTCCGATAAGCAGATTAACCTGTCCGCTGCTTTTTACCCCGCTGTAACTTGCTGCCTTAATAAAGGCGAGCTCACATTTGCGGTTGAATGAACGTAAGAGATCGGTTGCAAACATAAAAGCTCCGTTTAACACCACAAGAAAAAAAGGCAACTCATCTTTGTAATCCAGTTCAATTTGCTCAGCTATCCGCTTCACGGCTTCGGCTATTTGCTGCTGAGAAATATAGGGTTTGAACTGCCTGTCGTGTAAAGTAACAAGTTGACCCATAATTAAACAAATATAAGCGTTTTTTGATATTCGTATATTTGCGCCCTTGAGCGAAACAGGGCAGGATACAGGGAAAGCCGCAGAGCTTCTGAAGGCCGGTAAACTGGTTGCGATTCCGACCGAAACGGTCTACGGGTTGGCTGCCATAGCCACTGATTCAGAAGCAGTTTTGTCTGTTTTTGAAGCCAAAAAACGACCCCGTTTCGACCCCCTGATCATACACGTGCACAGCCTCGAGTCCGTTTCAAAATACGCCGTTCTGGAGGATAAAATGCTCAAGGCTCTGGCTGCCAAATTCTGGCCAGGACCCCTTACCCTTCTCTTACCTAAAAAACCAATCATTCCGGATCTTGTCAGCTCCGGACTCAACCGTGTGGCTGTGCGGATTCCAAACCACAGCCTCACCCTTGAGCTTTTGAAAAAACTCGATGCACCACTGGCGGCGCCCAGCGCCAATCCGTTTGGATATGTGAGTCCTACCAGAGCTGAACACGTTCAGAAACAATTGGGTGATCAGGTTTCATACATTCTGGACGGTGGGCCTTGCGGCATAGGGCTTGAATCGACCATTGCGGGCGTGGAAAATGGCCAGCTCTGCATATACCGCCTCGGGGGCTTATCGCTGGAGGACATTAAAGCCTGTTGCGGCTCATACCACCTGATCCTCAACGAATCAGGGGATCCCTCTGCACCGGGACAGCTCAAGTCACACTACTCACCCATGAAGGCGCTTGATTTTGGCCCTTTGCCTGAGCTGCTTAGCAAAGCCCATTCCACCCGATCCTGTCTGATCCTGTTCGGAAAATCAGACATAAAATCAGATGAACGATTTGAGGTGATGAATCTTTCTGAGTCCGGTGATATGCGCGAAGCTGCCAGGAATCTCTTCGCCCTGCTCCGGCAAGCGGATGAGTCGGATTGCGGACAAATTCTATGCGAAAAGCTGCCGGATACCGGTCTGGGCCGGGCCATAAACGACAGGTTAAAAAGAGCCGCCGCAAAGGATTAATCTACCAGCACTTCAATAAAACGCCGTTCAGGTCCATTCTGAATCTTTAGAATGTAATAACCTCCGGGCCAGTTCTCAACTGAAATAACGGCGCCCTTCCCAACCTGTTCTGACTGATAAACCACCTGACCCAGACAATTGATCAGCTCAAGCCTGTAATGCCCCTCATTGCGAAACGAGAGGTGCAGCTCGTGCTTTACCGGATTGGGAAATAACAACACACCAGGCCCATTATCCTGCTCAGGCAGGCCCAGTGGCGCCAAGCCCTTATACCAGATGGGTGAAGTCACGATCAATTGTCCGTCCTCTTGTTTCACTTCAGCAAAGTAGTAATAGTCCTTGTTGCTGGTGATGTTATAATCGGTGTATTGAAAGCTGTTATTTGCTGTCAGCAGTGCAATGGGTTCGGCCCAGGTATCCGTCTGGTTTATGGTCCCTCTCCAAATCTTGATGCTGTCGGCGTTTTCTCCGTCGGGATCGTTGTGTGTGATTTGTATGCTGGGATATGTTGTGCCCTGTACACTTGAACCCATGATGGCCCCGTTCAGCTGAAAATCCAGTCTGGCATTGGGGTCGTCACTGCCGTAGAAATGCATGTTCTGCATGGCATACACAAGATTGGCCCGGGTGAGGGATGACGCTCTGATCACCAGGCGGCCCCCGTTGCTCCGCCCGAAATTGGTGTAATGGTTATCGTGGTCATAACCTATGCCCAGATGGTAACCTTTTGCCAACAAGCGCTTGAAATAGGAAAGATAATCACCCGTTGCATAATCGCTGTAGTCTGTTGCCTGACTGAAGGCCAATCCGCTCCGCAAAGGCAGGCCCACAATGGCTGAATCGTAAGCTGCGTTGTATGGCTGATATGCCAGTGCTCCTGAGAAGGTGCCGTCGCTGCTGTAATCTGTGTGGTACGGATGGGCCAGGTAACAGAAGGCCGAAGTCATGTTCTTTACTTTCCGGAACAGCCCGTCGTAATCTGACTTGGCATTGTACACATCATAGTTTCCTGTTTCCCAGCCAATGAGCTGGTTAAACCCATAGATCACCACATGCCCGTTATAGCCAGATGAAACGCCGTATTCAATTCCAAACAGGCATAAAAAGGTGCCATCCTGATTGGCCTGGTTAGCCATATTTAAACCAATCGGGAAATTTTGTTTCTCGAAACCCGGATTGTTGGCGCTTGAATAATGGTTGTGTTCTGAAATACCCAGGAAATCAAAATTCTGGCTTTGCTTGGCATACAGGTAACTGCCATCAGGCCTTGATACGCCCGAAATGAGAGAGTCTTTGTTGCCGTCGCTGAATCCGGTGTGCGCGTGCAGGTTGCCAAAATAATAGTTCAGATTTTGAGCTTTCACCGAAAGGACAATTCCCAGGCAAAGGATCAGGCGCATTCTCATAATTTAAATGTAAGAAATTATACAGGCCTCTGCCAGAATCCATCAGAAAAAAACGCTCAGCGTTTATAGATGAGGGCCACCGCGTAAGCGTTCACGCCTTCCTCCCGCCCCACATAACCAAGTTTTTCGTTGGTTGTGGCCTTGATGCTGATGTTTTCTGTTTCCAGTTCCAAAACCGCCGAAATGGTCTTTTGCATGGCCGGAATGTGGGGATTTATTTTCGGCGCCTCCAGACTGAGCGTGGCATCGATATTCACTATGCCGTAACCTTTTGAATTAAGCAGAGCGGCGACCTCTTTCAGGAGTAACTTGCTGTCGGCGCCTTTGTATCTGGCATCGGTATTTGGAAAGTGAAAACCGATGTCTCTCAGGTTTGCCGCACCCAACAAAGCATCGCAGATTGCGTGCAGCAATACGTCAGCATCACTGTGACCAACAGAGCCCCTTTCACTTTCTATACGAATGCCTCCAAGCCAGAGTGGGATGCCTTTGCTTAAAGGGTGAACATCAAAACCAAATCCAACACGTATTGAGGGCTTCATAAGTTGTAAATTATTTTACATAACAATTCGTGTCCTGGCTGGAAAGACCTTGGCAGTGTTTCTTCGCCTTGCTTTTTGTACCTTCATACTCCCCCGCTTTGTACGTACCGTTGCTGTTGCTGCACTCGCAGGTCCAGGTTTTTTTGCAGGACGATACGCAGAACACTAGCAGCGCTATGAGCAGATGGTTTTTCACGATTCAATGGCCCTCACGCCGGGAAGGCTGCCCTGTTCAATATATTCCAGCAAGGCGCCGCCTCCTGTACTCACATAACTCACTTTTTCCGACAAATGATATTTATTGATGGCCGCTACACTGTCTCCGCCACCAATAAGTGTATATGCACCGTTTTTTGTTGCTTCAACAATATCATAAGCGGCAGCCTTGGTGCCCTGTTCAAAATTTGACATTTCAAATACACCCATTGGGCCGTTCCAAAGTATGGTCTTCGATTTTTTAATGATGTCACCGAAAGTTTTGATGGTCTTTGGTCCTATGTCCAGTCCCATCCAACTATCCGGAATTTTATCGATCTCTACCTCTTGGCGCCTGGACTCATTTGAAAAACTTTCCGCGGCAATGGCGTCGAGGGGTATACACAAATTCACGCCTTTTACCTTGGCTTTTGCGATCAGCTCCCTTGCAACATCCAGTCTGTCTTCCTCACAAAGTGATTTGCCAATCTTTCCGTTCAGGGCCTTGATGAATGTGAAAGCCATGCCTCCTCCTATCAGAATATTGTTGGCCTTGTTCATCAGCTGTTCAATGATCAGTATCTTATCGCTTACTTTGGCGCCGCCGATAATGGCTGTAAACGGTTTTTGCGCCTGGTTCATCACCTTGTTGATACTGGCTATTTCATTGGCCATCACGTATCCGAAGCAACGTGAAGAAGGACCAAAAAATTTCGCAATCACCGCGGTTGAAGCGTGAGCACGGTGGGCGGTACCAAAAGCATCGTTCACATACACATCGCCGTGTTTGCTCAATTTTTCAGCAAATGCTTCATCACCTTTTTCCTCCTCTTTGTAAAAGCGGAGATTTTCAAGCAACAAAACTTCTCCGGGCTTTAGGGCCGAGGTCATGGAAAAGGCCATTTCAGAAACACAATCATCGGCAAACTTCACGGCGCAGCCGAGCTGAGCGCCCAACTCACCCACAATGTGCCTGAGAGAGTACTTGTTGTTCGGACCATCTTTGGGCCTGCCCAGGTGACTCATCAGAACCAGACTTCCGCCGTCATTCAGTATTTTCTTCAGCGTAGGTATGGCAGCCCTGATCCGCGTGGCATCAGTAACTTCAAATTTCTCGTTCAGTGGCACATTAAAATCTACCCGGATCAGCGCACGCTTTCCGGAAAATGAAATCGAATCTACAGTCTTCATCAGGTTAAATTTACTTTATTTTTTTCAAGGCCATTTCAAAGGCTACCAGGGTGGCATCCAGATCATCCCTGCTGTGTGCTTCACTTACAAATCCCACTTCGTAACCGCTTGGTCCCAGGTACACCCCTTCTTCAAGCAGATGGTGATAGAGCTTCCTGAATGGGTTCATGCTTTCAGGATCAATATCCGAGGCAGCTGACATGTTTTCGCGTGATGTAAAAGCAAGCCAGAACATGGAGGAAATGCTGAACACCTTCATACCATATGCAGCACCCAAGCGCCGGAGTCCTTTTACCAGGTATTCGGTCTTTTCTTCCAAGGCCTGATAGAATCCGGGTTTGAGGCATTCGCTGAGCTGTGCGATGCCGGCCGCCATGGCCACCGGGTTGCCACTGAGTGTGCCGGCCTGGTATACAGGACCCTCGGGAGAAATGGAACCCATGAGGCTGGCAGAGGCCCCGTAAGCACCCACCGGGAAACCGCCTCCAATTATTTTTCCGTATGTAACAATATCAGGATGTATGTTGTAATAACCCGCTGCACCCTGAAACCCCAGCCTGAAGCCGCTGATGACCTCATCGAAAATAAGCAGGCTCTTGTGCTGGGTGCATATGGCGCGCACAAAGTCAAGAAATTCCGTATGCTGAATCAATAAACCATTGTTAGCCGGAACCGGCTCAATGATCACGCAGGCGATCTCTTCCGCGAAATGCGCAAAGGCTTCAGTGAGCGCGCCTTTGTGATCAAGCGGTACCGTGATGGTTTCGGCGCTGACGGAAGCCGGAACACCGGCGCTGCTGGAATTGCCAAAGGTCACCAGTCCGCTACCGGCCTTTACCAGCATGGCATCGGCGTGCCCGTGGTAGCAACCCTCAAACTTGATGATCTTGTTTTTTCCGGTAAATCCTCTTGCCAGGCGTATGGCGCTCATCACGGCTTCCGTGCCGCTGCTCACAAAGCGGATCTTTTCGATAAAGGGATTGTTTGAGAGGATGAGGTTTGCCAGTTTGTTTTCCAGCCCTGTTGGGGCGCCGAAAGAGGTGCCATTGCGCATGGTGTGTTCAACGGCTGATAACACCTTGGCATTCGCGTGTCCTAAAATCAGTGGTCCCCAGCTGCAACAATAATCCACATAGCGGTTGCCGTCGGCATCCCACAAATGGGCCCCCTGGCCTTTCTCCATAAATACAGGATCACCACCCACACTTCTGAATGCGCGCACCGGAGAATTCACCCCTCCCGGAAAATAGGATTTGGCTTCGCGAAAAAGTTCTGAGGACTTGATTAAATTCATAAAAAAACCAGGCACAAAAGTAGAGAAATATCATAAGGATGAAGCTTCTTTTTTAACGTTAATTACAGGCCTCCCGCAAAATGTGGTTTCAAAATTGTTGTATACTTGTCGCAAATTTTAACGCCATGAAAAGACTGTTCTTCGCCCTGATCGCGCTGCTTTCCTTCTCGTTCATCATCGCTCCCGGAGAAGGCGGAACCATTCCGTCAACCACTGTAAAAAAACTCGATGGTTCAAAAGTGAACACCAGTACATTCAGCAACAACGGCAAGCCCATGATCATCTCATTTTGGGCCACCTGGTGCAAACCCTGTAAAAAAGAGCTTGATGCGGTGCATGAAAATTATGAAGAATGGCAAAAGGAAACAGGCGTTAAACTCATAGCCATCAGCATTGATGATGTGAGAAGTTCAAGTAAGGTGGTTACCGATGTAAAGACCAAGGGCTGGGCCTTTGAGGTGTACCTCGACGAAAACCAGGATTTTAAACGGGCTATGAACGTCAACAACATCCCCCATACTTTTCTGGTTGACGGAAACGGAAAAATTGTCTGGAGTCATAACTCCTATACCGAAGGCGACGAAGATCAGCTTTACGAAAACGTGAAAAAAATTCTTGCAGGAGAAAGTATATCCCATTGAGTACCCGGAACTTAAATTTTTGCGTAATCCGTAAAATTTAGGTTTATTTGCCCCATGTTTTTGAAAACGTTTAAAAGTAGCTTAAAGGCTACTTTTTTGGTGTTGGGCCTCTCCCTATCCTTCTCTGTTCTGGCTCAGGAAAATCCAGACTACGGCTCTATACACGGCAATTACCAGATCGACGCACAGTATTACAAACCCGACAGCCTGATTGGCGCGCCGGTGGTTCCTGAAAAAATGCTCTCCAATGCATACGGCATCATCAATTACAGCCGGGGTAAGTTCTCTGCCGGCGTACGTTACGAAGCCTACAACAATGTGATGCAGGGATTTGATACCCGCTACAAAGGCCAGGGTATCACCAACCGTTTTGCCCGCTACCAGGATAAATTACTCGACATTACCATTGGAAACATTTACGACCAGTTTGGCAGCGGCTTGCTGTTCCGAACCTATTATGAACCGGGTTTGCTTTACGACAACTCTCTGGATGGGGTACGGGTCATCTCCAATCCATATAAAGGCTTAACCTTTAAAGGACTTGTGGGCAAGCAGCGTTCGTTTTTTACCGTAGGACCAGGAATTGTGCGCGGTTTTGACGGTGAAATGAACCTGAAGGAAATGCTCGATTCGGCTGTGAGCTCTGATTTTCCAACCATCATTCTGGGTGGCAGTTTTGTGAGCAAATACCAACCCGACCAGGATCCGAATTTTAACCTACCCGAGAATGTGGGCTCCTACGGGGGCAGGCTCAACATCATAAAAGGCGGGTTTAATTTTTTCGCCGAATACGTTTACAAGGAAAACGATCCCAGCGCCAACAACAGCAGCGTGGTGAACGGCAAAACCTATTACAGTTACAAATTTGGCGATGGCATCTTTGTTTCCACATCTTACGCTATTCAGGGCTTGTCATTCCTGCTTCAGGTGAAACGTATCGACAACATGAGTTACCGCAGCGACCGGGATGCCACACTTCAGAATCTCATGATCAATTACCTGCCCGCCACCACCAAACAGCACACTTACCTTATGCCGGCCTTTTTTCCCTATGCCACCCAGCCAGCCGGCGAGTTTGGCACCATGGGCGAGATCCAATACAAGATCAAAAAAGGCACCTTGCTCGGCGGCAAATACGGTACCGAGATCACCCTGAATTATTCTCAGGCAAATGGCCTGAAGCAGATCCATGTGGACGACAGCACCACCACGATGACACTGTATAAGACCAATTACGGAGAAATCGGAAACTTGTATTACCACGACGCGTTCATCGAGATCAACAAAAAATTCACCAAGCAGTGGAAAGGGACCTTCATGTACGCCAACCAGTTTTACAACCGGAACATCGTGCAGTTTGGCAGTCCCAATGCCGGTTACGCCAACATCCTCTCCAATATTGTGGTGCTTGATCTCACCTACAAATACAAATCCAACAGTTCCATAAGGCTTGAAACGCAGGGCTTTTTCTCCGATAATCCAAGCAATCCCAACGCGGGTAGCTGGTTAACAGGCATGCTGGAATGGAGCCCCAGCACACATTGGTTTGTGGCCATACTCGACCAGTACAATTACAGCAACCCCAGCGATGCCCTTCAGTTTCACTATTACCTGGGTACCGCAGGTTATACCAGCGGACCACATCGCATAACCCTCAGCGTGGGTAAACAGAGAGCTGGTATTTTCTGTGTGGGCGGGGTCTGCAGAAATGTGCCTGCCAGCAATGGGGTAGCCATTTCAATTACCAGCAGTTTTTAGTAAATTTGATTATCTTTTTATTCTCATGAAAATCAAACTGGTTACGGGGCTTTTTATTTTGGGCGTATTTATGACTGCCTGTGATAAAATTTCTAATCCCATCCAAAATGCATCCAATTCTGTCGACACAGCCACCTACGTTCGTAAAGTACTACTTGAAGACTATACAGGCCATTTCTGCGGCAATTGTCCACCTGCTGCTGAAGTTGCCTCACAGCTCGTAGAGAGCAATCATGGTAAAGTAATTGCGATTGCAGTGCATGCAGGCTTTTACGCTAAATTGTATCCGCCTGATTATGTTACGAGCTTTACCACGGCCGTAGGAAACGATTGGGATGGCACTCAAGGGTTTAATGTAAGTGGAATCGGAAATCCCAATGGTATGGTGAACAGAAAAAGTTATGGCGGGAGTGGTGTGGTTCAAAAGGAAACCAAGTGGCCAACATCTGTGTCACTTGCCTTACAAGACCAATATGTACTGGGGCTAACCATAAGTAAGACTTACAATGCCAGCAGCCGGATCCTCAATTCTACTGTAAAAGCTAAATTCAAGATCGCCTATTCCAACAATGTGAAGCTGAATCTGGTTCTGGTAGAGGATAGTATTATTTCGGAACAGAAAGATTACCGTAAGAACCCTGATCTTGTTACCAACTATCTTTTCATGCACCTGCTCAGGGCGGGAATTAATGGGTCATGGGGAAGCACTTTAAAAGATGCTCCCATTGCGGCAAAGGATTCTGTCAGTCTTGATTTTAATAATTTTGCCGTTGACAGCAAATTTAACGACAATCACCTGTATCTGGTAGCCTTTGCTTACGATGCAAGTACAAAGGAAATTCTCCAGGCTGAAAAATTGAAGATTCGTTAGTACTGTTCGTTTTCCTTTGGAAAATCCATTGATTTCACGTCCTGAATGTATTGCCTGAAGGCATTGCCCATGGTTTCATACAGGTTGAGGTAACGCCTTAAAAAGCGCGGGCTGAATTCGTGGTTCATACCCAGCATATCGTGTGTTACAAGCACCTGACCGTCTACTCCGGAACCTGCACCGATTCCGATAACCGGTATGGAAATGTTTTTTGAAACCTTTTCAGCGAGACTGGCCGGAATTTTCTCCAGCACCAATGCAAAGCAACCATAGCCTTCGAGTAGTTTCGAATCTTCAATCAGGCGTTCCGCCTCTTCTTCCTCTTTCGCCCTCACGGTATAGGTTCCGAATTTATAAATGCTCTGCGGGGTCAGCCCAAGGTGCCCCATCACCGGTATGCCGGCGGTGAGGATGCGTTCAATGCTTTCTTTTATTTCTCGTCCCCCTTCCATTTTAACGGCATGTGCCCCGCTTTCTTTCATGATGCGTATGGAAGACACAAGAGCTTCTTTTGAATTGGCCTGGTATGAGCCAAAGGGAAGGTCCACCACCACAAGGGCTCTTGAAACAGCCCTCACCACGCTGCCTGCATGGTAGATCATCTGATCGAGCGTGATCGGTAAGGTGGTTTCGTGCCCGGCCATTACGTTACTGGCACTGTCTCCTACAAGGATCACATCAATACCCGCGCTGTCAATGATCCTTGCCATGGTGAAATCATAGGCTGTAAGCATGGCGATCTTTTCGCCCCGCTTTTTCATTTCAAGCAAAGTGTGTGTGGTGACCTTTTTAACCTCTTTGTGCACTGACATCTTGCGTTGTTTTTGATCAATAAAAAACCCCAGAAAACCCGGAGATTACCACTTTAACTCTCCTGTATGTAGTCAGGCCAAAGTTCACTAAGCATTGATTTTTTAAACTAGTGTTTAT
>DAOMFS010000033.1:0-30192 GCA_035429925.1 Bacteroidia bacterium
TGTCAACGCTTTCGGCTTCTTCGCCCACCGCCTCAAATGCTGGCAACCCGGGCGGGATTTATATGGACGGGAGCCGGGATTATAACATCATCCGAAACGCACGTAAACTCAATCCAAGTGAATTTTACTTCAACCCCCGCACCGGATTCATTTCCCTGAACCAGCAACTCAACAATGAGCAATCACTCGCTGTATCCTATCAGTATACTTACGGCGACAAAACATTTCAGGTTGGTGAGTTCAGCGAGCAGGTGGCCGACAATTCCAAGCTTCTGGTTTGTAAGCTTCTAAAGACGAACGCTGTAAGTGTGCACCATCCCATGTGGAAACTGATGATGAAGAATGTGTATTCACTCGGTGCCTACAACATCAATCCCGATAATTTCCGGCTTGACGTGTACTACAACAATGTGGAAACCGGTGTAGATGTGCCTTATCTGCCATATGGCGCGGTTAACGGTAAACAACTCATCGGTGTACTGAAATGCGATCGTTTGAGCGTGAATGGCGATCTGGGATCGGATGGTATCTTTGATTTCCTGGATAAGTTCACCATCATTCCCAGCAGCGGCAGGGTGTATTTTCCAACCACCGAGCCTTTTGGTCGTGGTCTTGCCAAAGAGTTCGCAACAGCCGATTTTCCGGAAGCCAAAAAGTACATCTTCACTGAGCTCTACGATTCCACCAAAACCGCAGCCTCATTCATACAAAGCAAGAACCGTTTTAAAGTAAAGGGCACGTACCGCTCTTCTTCCGGTTCGGAAATCGCACTCAACGCGTTGAATATCCCGCAAGGCGCCGTGCTTGTAACAGCTAACGGTATGCCACTGGTGGAAAACACCGACTACACCGTTGATTATACCCTGGGAAAGGTGAAGATCATCAACGATGGCTTGCTCAGTTCAGGTGCCACGATCAAAGTGTCGCTTGAAAGCAATTCCCTGTTTAGTGTGCAGCAAAAAAGTCTTTGGGGTACCCGGCTGGATTACGATGCGGGCAGACACCTGAAACTGGGCGGAACCATGCTGCGTTTTAATGAAAGACCACTGACACAAAAAGTGAGTTTTGGCGATGAACCGGTGAGTAACATTGTGGCAGGCGCGGACTTTAATTACAAAAATGAAGTGCCCCTGCTCACCAATCTGCTCGATAAGCTTCCGTTTTACAGCACAAAAGAAATGAGCAGCGTAAGCATGCGGGGTGAAATTGCCAAGTTGTTTCCCGGCAATGCCAAGGCCATTTCCAAAAGCGGCAACTCTTACATCGATGATTTTGAAGGCTCCATTGCGCTGATCGATATCCGCAGTCCAGGCAGCTGGTTTTTATCCAGCATTCCACAAGGACAGAAATATTTGTTTCCGGAAGCCTATTTGTCAGACAGCATTGAAATCGGCAAAAACAGGGCCCGTTTCAGTTGGTACACCATAGATGCCATGTTCACCCGCGACCAAAGCGGAGTAACACCATCCTATTACAACTCTGAAAAACTTTTTTCAAACAACATGTGGCGCCAGGTATTTGAGACCGAACTGTTTCCAGGTAAAACGCCTCCCAATGGTCAGCAGGTTGTGCTGCCGGTACTCGACCTTGGATTTTATCCCAACGAACGGGGTCCCTATAACTACGATGTGAATCCCGGTCCATTCTCCAAAGGTATTACTGGCGACGGTAATTTGTTATCACCAGAAACACGCTGGGGTGGTATAATGCGCCGGCTTGAAACCAACGACTTCCAGGCAGCCAACATCGAGTACATTCAGTTCTGGCTCATGGACCCCTTTAACGAAGACTATAACGATAAAACCTACCCAACCTTTGATGCCAACCAGATGCCCAGCGGAGAGTTGTATTTCAACATTGGGAACATTTCTGAGGACATTAACAAGGACGGGAGGATGGTTTACGAAAACGGTTTACCTGGACCATCAGAATTTACTAGCAACCTGAGCACTACAAACACCAGATTAGCCGTGGTGCCTTCTCTGCCTCCAACCATCAACGCCTTTTCACAGGACAATAATGACAGGGCTGCTCAGGACGTGGGATACGATGGAATGGACGACGAAAAGGAAAGGACCAAGTTCGCGAAATCCGTTTCGGAAATGCAGAATTTTCCGGGCCTCGATCCCAATGCCCCGGCTGTTCAAGCCTTTCTGAATGACCCCTCCTCTGACAATTACAATTTCTTCCGCGACGATGACTACGATGAAGCCCGCGCCACCACACTGGTTCGATATTCAAAATACAACAATGTTCAGGGTAACTCGCCTACTGAAGCCCAGTATTCAAATGCCAATCCCAATGGAGGCAATTACCCCACCGGCGCAACCACGCTGCCCAGCATTGAAGACATCAATAAAGACAACACGCTCAGTGAATCTGAAAATTACTACCAGTACCATGTGAAAATTTCGCCACAGGATGTGAATCCGAATTCCATAGGAACCAATTTTATTGTGGATGCCTTTAAGGGTACGGCTGAGTTCAGTGGGGTTACCAAAACCGTGAACTGGTATCAATTCAAAATTCCTATCAATCAGTTCGAAAAAGTTGTGGGCGGCATAGAGGGTTTTAACTCCATACGTTTTATGCGTGTATACATGAGAGGCTTTAACCGTCCGGTTTTGCTGAGAATGGCCAGGCTTGAGCTGGTGCGAAGCGACTGGAGGCGTTACCAGGGAGACCTGAGAGAACCCGGGGAACATGTGAACACTGACGACAATTCCACCACCTTTGATATTTCTGCTGTGAGCCTTCAGGAGAACGGCACAAAAACACCGGTAAACTATGTACTGCCACCGGAAATTGAACAGCAGCAGAATGTGCTCACCACAAATCTTGTGCTTCAAAACGAACAGGCCCTGCAAATCCGCACCTGTAATCTGAAAGATGGTGACAGCAGGGCCATTTTCAAGAATGTGGACCTGGATACACGCATGTTCAAAAACATAAAAATGAACGTGCATGCTGAGAAGCTGAACGACATCCCATTGAACGACGGCGATCTGACCTTGTTCTTCAGGGTGGGAACGGATTACAATTCCAACTTTTACGAATACGAGGTACCGCTGAAACTCACACCCAAAGGCGTTTACAATTCAAACAGCACCGACGACCGGTACAAGGTTTGGCCAAAGGAAAACGAGATCAATTTCAGTTTCGACAGAGACATCACCACGGTGAAGGCGAAAAGAAACCAGGAGTATGGCTATTACAGTGATCTGAATCAACTCAGCAATCCTTACACCCTGGCCATGGATGGCTATTCGGTGACCATAGTTGGCAATCCCAATCTGGGTACCGTGAAGAGTGTGATGGTTGGCATTCGTAACCGGAAGGGCACAGATGACCTGGCACACTGTGTGGAAGTCTGGATAAACGAATTGCGCCTGACCGATTTCAACAACCAGGGGGGCTGGGCCACCACGGGTCAGTTGCAGGCCAAGCTGGCTGACCTGGCCACAGTTTCTCTTGCGGGCACATACAAGTCCCCGTTCTGGGGAAGCGTGGAACAGAAGATCAACGAACGCAGCAAAGAACAGAACATCAATTGGGATATGAGTACTTCGGTAAATGCCGGTAAATTCTTCCCAAACAAATGGAAATTGTCTTTACCTGTGTTTTACAATTTCGGACGAACACGCATTATTCCCTTATTTAACCCGCTTGATCCTGATGTGCGCATGTCGGAGCTCAACAATATACCCATCAGCGATACCCTTCGAAACGAAATCAAAAAGCAAACCATTGACCTTACAGAGCGAAAAGGATTTAGTTTATCCAATGTGAGGATTGACGGCTTAAAATCCCCTAAAGCCAAGCCCATGCCCTGGGATATCAGCAATTTTAGCGCAACCTATGCCTATAACGAGATCTCACACAGTAACGTGAACCTTGAGTACGACATCAGGCGACAATACAGGGCCAATCTGCAATACGCCTATGCCATAAAAGCCCCGCCGGTATTCAAACCATTCAGCAAGGCAAAAATTTTCAGCAACAAGTGGTTCGCGCTCATCAAGGATTTTAATTTCCAGCCTGTTCCAAGCAATTTCGGATTCTCTATGGACCTGAACCGCAGTTATTCGGCTTTAAAGAACCGCGACATCACGAGCTTTTACAACCAGAACAGCGACATGTTCGTAAACAAAAGTCTCATCAACAAAAACTTTCTGATGAACCGCAATTACAATCTCAACTGGCCCTTGAGCAAAAGTCTGAAATACGATTACACCGCAAGCAACGAAGGCCGTATACTTGAACCCAAAGGAGAATTCTACGAGGGTGTCACCAACAACAGAGACAGTATTGTGGATTGGTTTTTCAACGGCAACAGCAAAGGCAAGGGCAGGTTCGGCGACAACACCGTGTATCGCCAGCAGATGAACCTGAACTGGGATGTGCCCATTAACAAAATACCCATTCTGGATTTTGTGAAAACCACTTACCGCTTCAGCGGCACATACACCTGGAACCGCAAACCTTTTGCAACAGATAACGATACAAGTGCCACTCAGGTGGCCAATACCATACAGAACACCGGATCTCATAACATCACCGGCAGTTTAAACATGATGCAGCTTTACAACAAGATCCCGTATTTCAAAAAGATCAACGATCCCAAAGCCAAAGCGGCTGCCCAACTCAAGGGTCCGAACACCAAGCCGGCTGACGGGAAAGACGGTAAAACGGTTTCGGAAGAAAAACCTGAGAAACAAAGCAACTTCAAGGAGATCGCGGAAATGATGGCTAAGGTTATCATGATGGTGAAAAACATATCGCTTACCTACCAGCAAGGAAACGGGCAGGCGCTTCCAAACTTCCTGCCTAACTCTCAATTCATGGGAATGGACCTTTCAAACGGGAATGCCCCCGGGTTTTTATTTACAACCGGATTGTATGATAATACCATTCGGGAGGTAAGTGCCAAAAACGGCTGGCTTACCAAAAACAAAAATCAGAACACCACTTACACCGAATCACGCAACGAAACCTACAGCTACCGCGCCAACATTGAACCGCACAGCAGCTTCAGGATCGAGCTGAACGGCAATTACAACAAGAGCCGAACTTATAACTCCTATATAATCTACAACGATTCCTCTGACCTGTATAATTTCAACGCGAGTCCGGTGCTTACAGGAAATTTCAACATCACCACCATCAGCATTTTCAAGGCCTTCAGCGACGGGAAGGATCCAATAAAATCCAATCTTTTCGACGAATTTCTCATCCAGAGAAACGACGTGGCCAGAACCCTGTCATCCAACAACCCCAACAGTGCGGGCCTCATTAAAGTACCGGGCGACTCTACCAGTTATTACGACGGATATTCCCGCAACCAGAAAGATGTTCTGATCGGTGCATTCTATGAAACCTACACAGGCAAAACCATCAGCAATTACAACACCAAAAACATCTTCCCGAAAGTTGCCCTGCCCAATTGGACCGCCACATGGGACGGGCTTGGCAAGATTCCCGCACTGAAAAAGACGTTTAAAAGCATTACCGTGCGTCACGGCTACCGGAGCGTGTACAACATCTCCTCTTTTTCAAACAACCTTTACTTTAACAGCGATGGTGTTACACAGGATAGGAGAGAACCGGTATCGGTTTCATCGGGCACCAACACCCTGAATCAAAACTTTGTTTCATACTACAACATCAATTCCGTAACGCTTACAGAAGGGTTTACGCCACTCATTAAACTGGATTTCCAGTTCAACAGACCCGGCTGGCTGGCCAATGTGGAGAATAAACGTGATAAATCCACAACCCTCAACCTCACCGGATTTCAAATCATTGAAACCAAAGGTCGTGAATTCATTTTGGGCCTCGGGTACATGTATCCCAAGCTCAAATTCAAGAACATCAGGATCCAGGGCAAGGTTCTGGAAAGCAATTTAACCGTTAAGGTTGATGTGAGTTATCGCCGCAATGTTTCCATCATCCGCCAGGTAACTGATGGCACCAGCACGCCCACAGCGGGCACCGACATTATTACCCTGCGCTCCTATGCCGATTACCAGCTCACTCAGGCTGTAAACCTCCGCATATATTGCGACTGGATCAAAACCAAACCCAGAACCTCCGCCTCCTTCCCCACCTCTAACACCAACGCGGGATTCAGCATACGCATTAATTTCCAGTAAGCGCTTTTTATTTTAAAACAAACAATTACATTTGTGCCAGCAAAAAAAACACCATGAATTTTCCTGCAGAATTGAAGTACACCAAAGACCATGAATGGGTTAAGATCAGCAACAACGAAGCCACCATTGGCATCACGGATTTTGCCCAGCATGAGTTGGGTGATATCGTGTATGTTGACATTACCACAGTGGGAGAACATGTAGACCGTGAAGCCGTTTTCGGAACCGTTGAAGCCGTAAAAACCGTAAGTGACCTGTTTATGCCCCTGAGCGGTGAAGTACTTGAAATGAACAAGGACATCGACTCCGCGCCTGAAAGTGTAAACAACGACCCATACGGCACAGGCTGGATGATCAAGATCAAAATTTCCAATCCCGACGAGATCAGCCATTTGCTCAGCGTTGAGGATTATAAAAAGCTTGTAGGCGCCTAATCCCTGCCCAAATGCACCCCTCACAGCTGAGGGTTTTTTATTGTTTTTTAAATCAGCCCAGGAGCTATCATGTTTTCCTATGTTTACAGGTATGCGTCCGGATTTCTTGTCGTCTGGACCTTGCTGATCTTTGTGTTGTGCGCCGCGCCGGGCAGGTATATACCCAGTAACAGCTGGCTCGAATTGCTAAGCTTGGATAAACTGGTGCATGCTTCTATCTTCTTTATACTCGGCGCACTTCTGCTTCTAAGGGTTTATAAACTTCAGCAAAAGGCTCATTGGGTTTTTGTGTACCTCATCGCCGCGGTGTCCTATGGTATCTTGCTTGAGGTGATGCAGGCCAGATTCTTCAGCCAGCGGTCTTACGATCCCTGGGATATGATGGCCAACAGTGCGGGCTGTCTGCTTGCTCTTATTTTCAGAGGAAAGCTCCACAAACGGTTCATGACCTGGGCCGAATGATCACTTGGGTTTAAAGATCGGGGTTTGCTTTTTGGGATCAGGTTTCCTCGCGTTGTCGTTCGGGCTTTTTTCATTCCGCGCATCAATATCTTCAACCAGATTCCATCGGCCACGACGGAGCTCTAGGGCGTCGAAACTGCCATCGGGGCCATAATACTGCACCTGTCCCTCCAACAGAGAGCCTTCGCGGTTTGAAGCAAGGTGGCTGTACACGATTTGACCGAGTTTCTTATTAAATTTCAGACTCATCACTACATCGCTGCTGTATTCAAACATGAGGCGCTTTGGATTCTTTCTGGGAAAACGAAACACATCCTTTCCAAACACTGGTGAACCGTTTGATTTGAAGTACAGCACATCCACAAATTTTCGTCTTACCAGCTTGTCATTCGGATCATAACCGAGCAGGGTAAAAAAGTCGCCACAATCAATCAATTCGTAATATAACATGCCAAACCACTTCTCCGGTCCTGAAATATAGTTTTCAGGCGACTTCACGGTTGCTGAACGGTCTATCAGTTTATAGCTGTTGTAGTTGAGTTCTCTTTTGTGTCGCCAAAACCCGGTTTTGATCCGGTTCTCCCGTTTCACCAGCAGATAACCAAAATACTGGTAGGTGCCGTCATTTCTGAAAATGTTCCAGGTGATCAGTTTGAAAAAACCATCTTCAGGCGAGAGAATAGAAATCTCTCTGAGGCTGTCGAAACGGTAATTCATGATTTCAGGATCGTTCACGATCTGATCCCAGAGGGCGATGAAAGCCTTGTTACTCTCCAGCCTTTCCTTTTCATCGCGACTGAAAAAAGCTGTTTTTTGAAGGCTTTGTAGTTCTGACTCTGTTCTGCGCAGCACAGCCCATGAACTATCCTTGTTCTGCGAAAGTAGAGAAACCTGAATGGCAGGCATTAGAAGGAGCAAAGTCCAAATCCGCATGAGTGAAAGGAGGGCTTAAGTGAGTAAAGATACAAATATAGCCAATGGGCACTCAGTCCGGACCACATTGATACAATTCAGGCCGGAAAGCCTGTTATGAAAGGTCTTCAGGGAAAGACACATCATAAAATAAAACAACAAAACAGGCTCAGGGCTTTTAACAAATTTTATCTGAGCTTCGTCAAAAAAACGGAACGTGCTTTGAAGCTAAAATAAATGGATTACTAATTTTGGGAACCAAAGAACGCGTATGAAATACAAGCTACTCTGTTTACTCTTCTTTTCTTATTTCGGGGCCTTCCCGCAAAACTATGCCTACGAGATCCGCATCAATATAAAAGGGGCACCCGACACAGCTTTTTTTCTGGCCAAATATTATTTCGGCCAAACTGTGCTGGTTGACAGTTGCAAGAATCTGAAGAATGGTGTAGGTATCTTTAGGGGTCAAAAGGCCCTTGACAAGGGTGTGTATATTCTCGCAAGCCAGGGCAAGGGACGCTACATCGATTTTTTTGTGGATGACAGCCAGAAATTCAGCCTGAATGCTGAGCTCAGCGACATTGTGGGAAGCATCAAAGCCGATGGCAGCGAAGAGAATAACCAGATCTTCGCTTACGCACGTTACATGACTTCGAAAGAAAAAGAATTCCGGGCCACACTTGAACAAAGCAAGGGAAAAAGCAAATCTGACAGCGCAAAACTGGTATCAGAGAAACAGGCTAAAATCGGCGCCGAAGTTCAGGTTTGGGAATCGGAGTTCATGAAGCGCAACAAGGGCACATTTGTGTACGATTTCATTAACCTTAAAACTGAAAAAACAACCACAGTGATTCCGAAGGCCAGCAATGGCAGGCCAGACAGCCTCTATCAATATTACTATTATAAGAACCATTATTTTGAAGGTGTAAATTTTAAAGATGAACGGATTTTGTACACGCCGTTTTTCTCTGACCGGATCAAACGGTATTTCGATCAGGTGATTGTGCAGCATCCAGATACAGTGATCAGGGAAATTGACAAGATACTGTCTGAATGCGAAACCGGTAGTCTCATGTTCAATACACTTGTGGGACACTTCACCTACAAATACGAAACCAATAAAGCCATGAGTTTCGATCAGTATGGCAATTGCAACACCTTTGAAAAGGTGTTTGTGCACCTGGCAGATCAGTATATCACCAGCGGAAAAGCCAAAGGGATTTACGATGAAGAGACCGTGAAAAAGATCGGCGAAAGGGTGAACATCCTTCGCAATTTGCTTCCCGGAGCCAAGGTGTCAGACCTCCACATGATCGATACCACTTATGGCAAACAAGTGCTGAGCATGGGATTTGACACGGCACGAAGCAGCCAGAGTGTAACTTACCTGTACAATAAGAATTACGAGAAGCTTGTGCCTTTGTTCCGTTCACTCTACCAGGTGAATGCCAAATACACTGTGTTGGTGTTCTGGGCGGTTGACTGCGGCCATTGCCAGACGGAGATACCCAAACTGCACGAAGACCTGGAGAAGATCAGGAATTCCATCGATGTAAAGGTGTATGCCGTTCAAACCAAAGAAGAACTTTACAAAGACTGGAAGAAATTTGTTCTCGAAAAAAACCTGAATCATTTTGTACACGTGTTTGATCCCATACACCTCAACAACCTGAAAGAGAACTTTGACATTCAGGGCACTCCGGTGATCTACCTGCTGGATAAGGATAAAAAGATCAAAGCCAAAAAGATTGCGGCCGACCAGGTGGTCGACATCCTTAAGAATCTGGATAACATTGAAAAAAACCTCAAAAAATAACCACTTCATCATTACGATCTAAACGCTATGAAAAAAATCACCGCAGTTCTGTTATTTTCCGTTGTCTTCCTGAACAACTTACGTTCGCAGGGAGGTTATGACATCAAGATTAATTTCAAAGGCTGTAAGGACACCATGGTGTTTCTGGTAAAATACACCTGGGATCAGCAATATCTGGTAGACACCTGTAAACACATCAAGAACGGCGCCATACAATTCAAAGGCAACAAAGATCTCGACAAGGGCGTGTACGTGCTGGTTAGCCAGGAAAGTGCGATCTACTTCGATTTTTTCATCAACGAAAACCAGAAGTTTGTGATCAACACCGATTTTGCCGATGTGGTGAACAGTTTAAAGGTGAGCGGTAACAAAGAGAACGAGGCCTTTTTCACTTACATCAAATACATCACTAAACAAAACCAGGAATTCTCCAAGACCCGTGAACAAACCAAGGGTATGTCGGCCGCTGACAGCACAAGATTCATGAACGATAAAATCAACAAGCTGAATGCTGACGTGAAAAAGTATGAAAGCGATTTTATGGCGAAGAACAAGGGCACATACCTGTACGATGTGCTGAATCTGAAAACCGAAAAGGAGGCCCCTGAGGTGCCCAAGGCGAAAAATGGCCGGCCAGACAGCGTTTACCAATATTACTACTACCGCAACCACTTCTTCGACGGGGTGAACTTTAAAGACGAGAGAATTATCCGTACCCCCTTCTTCGACGACAGGGTAAAACGGTATTTTGATAACGTGATCCTCCAACACCCCGACACCGTAATACAGGAAATTGATAAAGTGATGGCGAAGTGCGAGGAAGGAAACTTGGTCTACAACCTTCTACTGGGGTATTTCACCTACAAGTATGAGCAAAGCAAGATCATGGGCTTTGACAAGGTTTTTGTACATGTGGCAGATAAATACATCATCAGCGGCAGAGCCAGTAAGGTGTACACCGAGGAAACGGTTAAGAAGATCAAGGAACGTGTAGACATCATGCGTAATCTCCTGCTTGAAGCCAAAGTGAGCGACCTGTATGTGATCGATACTACAAATGCCAAACTGGTGCGTAAGATGGGATTCGACACAGCCAAAACCAGCAAAGGGCTAACCGACCTTTATTATAAAAACATGGAAAGGCTTACGCCCATGTTCCAAACCCTCTACCAGATCAACGCGAAATACACAGTACTGGTGTTTTGGGCAGTTGACTGCGGACATTGTAAAACAGAGATCCCTAAACTGCACCAGGAAATGCATGACCTGAAAGGCAAAGTGGATGTGAAAATCCTCGCGGTGCAAACCAAAGACGATTTGTTTGACGACTGGAGGCGTTTCATCGTGAATGAAAAACTCAGCGATTTCCAGCATGCTTACGACCCCATCCACATCAACAACCTGAAGGAAAAGTACGATATCTACTCTACCCCGGTTATATATGTGTTGGACCGTGACAAAAGAATTAAAGCGAAACGACTGGGCGCCGATCAGGTAAAAGGACTCATCGAAACACTCGAGTCAATCGAAAAGAACCAGAGCAAGAAGTAAACTTTGGTTTAAACAATCTGAAGGGCGGTCACACCGCCCTTTTTTTATTCAGAATTCCGCCTTTATCAATTTTGTTCGCGCAGAAGCAGGTGAATATCGCCTATCAGTTTTTGCACATCCGCTTTGGAGGTTCCATCGTACATACCCCTGATCCGTCCTTTGGTGTCGAGAAGAAGGAATAATTCACTGTGCAGGAATCCACCAGGACTGCCGTCATCTTCCAGGGCGTTCACCAGGTAATCGTTTTTTGCAAGCGCATAGATGTCGTCTTTCTTACCCGTCAGGAAATGCCATTTGCCGGCTTTTGCACCATAGAGCTCCGCGTATTGTCGCAAGACCTCTACCGTATCGTTCATGGGATTTACCGTGTGCGAAAGGATGAGAACTGAATCCTGCAGGTCAAATGCCGCCTGAACCTGTTTCAGGTTAGAACTCATTTCAGGGCAAATGCTCTGGCATGAGGCGAAGAAAAAATTGCTCACCACAATTTTTCCTGATATGTCGTGGTTGGTGAGAGGCTTTCCAAACTGATTGGTGAAACGGAATGTGCCAATGTGGTGATAAACCGTGTCCTTGCCCTCCAGGGTTTTTGGTCCCATAACGGGCAGCAGGAATTCATTCCGGGGCTTTTCCCCGCAGTTTGACAAGAGTAATCCTGCACATAGTGCAAGCGGCTTAAGAACGGCTTTTAATTTCATTGTCCTGAATCAGTTTTTGCTTTTCTTCTTTCAGTCTGAGGTGGCGGTATTCTTCCACCAGACGTTTCATTTCTGAGGCGTAACGCATGTCGTAATAGCCGCGAATATGCTGGTTCCCGTCAATCAGCACAAAAAATCCCGGGTCGATGTAATAGGGTTTTCCACGGAAATACGCCTCACGCATTGCCTGATACTGTGCCTCATTCAGACTTTCAAATCGAATTCCCGGTAAAATCAGCAGATCCCTGAGTTCTTCCGGAACCTTTATGTTATCATGAGCCTGAGGATAGATAAAATGAAAGGGAATTTCACTGATCTTGTCTTTCTTGTATTTTTCAAATTCCCAGAAACCCGCTAGCCTGTATGCTTCAGAACGGTGGGCGGGATGAAGAAAACAAAACACTTGTGCGTGGGACATGATTTCAGGTGTTGCCGGTACCTGATAATACAGTGTATCTCCTGCAGCAATCACTTTTTTGGGGCCGTAATGAGGCAGTTTTCTCGAGTTGATGGTACTGGTTTCGAGGATGAGCCAAAACAGGGAGGGAAAGGCAATGATGAGCAGTATGATCCACTTTTTGTTCTTCATAAACAAAACAGGCAAAGATAAGATTCCTGCGGTATTGATTGGCTTGATAAGAAATATGGTGCTGAACTAAGGCACCTGATATTCAGCGAAGCACGGCAAATGTTTTATGACAAGTCCTGCTATCTGAATGAATTTTCAGGAGATAAACACCTTCAGCCAATTGTGAAACCGGTATGCTTCCCGGGTTCATAACCGAAGGGTTTAAGTCCGCGGCATACAGCAGGCGGGCCTGGTAATCGTAAATCTCGCAGTGGCAAAGTTTCCATTCAAACAGGCCCAGATCAACCATCACAAACTCACTTGAGGGGTTCGGGTAAAGTGGTAATTGGGCCTGATCAAACTCCTCTTCTTTTAATCCTACGGTAACCACCTTGCTGTTTGCGGTCACTACGGCACTTACTGTAGGGCTGCTGCTGCCCAAAAGATTCAGACTGGTGTAAGTGATGTTGAGCAAGGGGAATTTCTTGGAAGCGTGAAAATAATTGTACACGGTTTGCATGGCTGTGCCGGCCGGAATAATACCCAGACTCAGATTCAGTTTTTGCGTGCTCTTGACACGAAGCACATTGGAGAACACCACCCCTCCCGGAAGTTGAAGTGTTCCGCTGCCATCCGCCACTGAACTCACACTTCCAGTGAATGTACCGTTGATGGAATAGGTAAAGGCCCCCGCCACATTGTCGGTGAAACTGTTGCCATAAGCCATGGGGTACTGCGCCAGCATGGCGCTGTTGGTAAAAGTAATGCTGAGGGAACCCGACTCCGAGCCCAGCATGTGCGTTTGGGCTTGTGGACTGCTAATGGATTTAAAAAAATTATACAGTGCGCCCTGTTTTTGCACCACAGTGCTGCCGGGGTATGCCGAAGAAGCCGGAACGGCCGAAGGGCTCAGGTAGGCTGAGTTGGCTGAAATGCCCAATACATTCAGGTTGGTGAAATTCCACACCACGTTGCTGCCGGTCACTGCTGTGGGAAGAATATTCGGATATGCACTCGAATCAAGTACATAATAATAACTGCTGTCGCCAACCTGGGGCTCATTGGCCGCCTGAGTGAGTATAAGGCCCTGGGCTTGAAGTCCTGAAAAAGTACAGGCCAACAGCACAATTAGACAAGTTTTCATGGAAAGGGTTTTGAATAAAGTTAATCAAAATACATTACGCTTCTCAGAATTCATCGAAAAGCAAGATGTGTTTCAGCAGGAGGGGATTCAACTCCTTACGAAGCAAATGTAGAAACGCCCTGCCGTAACGCAGGTAATAAACCAGGATGTTTTCGTAACGTTCCTGCGCTGCCCCTTCGGGAGACACACGCTGCTTAAGCCCCTTCACTTGTCTGATTTCTGTATCGGATCTTTGTTTCAGGGCCCTCATTACCTTGCCTTCCAGCTGCTGCAAACCATTCAGGCTCTTTTGCAACTCAGCGGACACCGAAGATTCAAGGCTTCTATCCACAGCACTGATCTTGCCCGCCAGATCCCCGTACAAAAGCCCCAGTTTTTCTTTCTCAGTGTTCAGGTCAAATTGCTGACCCGATTTTTCGAGCACCAATTTTACAATCGCTTCCTCTGATAAGAACAGCTCTTCCTTCTCGAGCCCAAGTTTCCTGAGTCTTTCCATTACCGAATGATCGAACACCGTTACCGAAGCCCGTGGCTGAAGCACCGGGAAAAACACCTTGTAATGATCGAACATGCTCTTGTATTGCAGCCAATACGCCAGTTCGCCCGGTCCGCCAACATAGGCCAGGTTTGGCAGGATCATTTGCTGATAAAGGGGGCGAAGCACCACATTGGGTGAAAATTTCCAGGCCTGAGTTTCTGCCAATGTTATCAATTCTTCCTTGTTCCAAACTTTATCCGTGTGCAGTGCTTTGAATGTACCATCCTGCTCTTCAAGCCTTGTCCTCAGATCCCCTTCGAGGAAAAACGAATTTACAGCCCGGGCTTTTACCTGAGCCTGATAAGCCATGGATTCAAGTCTGTTGGTGGATCCGTTCACCAGATTATAAGCCGAGTGGTTCAGGCAATCATCCAGCACCACAGCGCTGAATTGTTTTTTAAGCACGCTGTCATTTCCATCAAGAATGACCAAACCATATTCGCCAAACAAGGCATTGCAGAGAAAACGCGTGGCTGAAGCCAGATCAGGGTGCTTCAGGTAAGCTTCCTCAAACAAGGCACTTAATTCAAGCGCTTCAGCTGTAGTGCCCAGACTTTCTTTCAGTTGACCGAAGAGATCTTGCAGTTCTGTGGTGTTGAATGAGCCAACGGCGCCTTTTTGGCTGCTTTCCCAGCGAAAGGTCTTTCCAAACAGATGAAAGTGATTCACCTCTTCGAAATCGTGATCTTCGGAAGCCATCCAGTAAACCGGCACAAAATCATTCTGCGGGAATTGCTGCTTCAATTCATCGCAGAGCCTGATCACTGACATGATCTTATAGACAAAGTAAAGGGGACCAGTAAAAAGGCAGAGCTGATGTCCGGTTGTGATGCTAAAGCAGTTCGGATTCTTCAACAGGCCGATGTTCTGCCGGCTTGCCTTGCTCAAATGTTCAAGCCCTTCATTTTGTTTCAGCAAAGCCTGTACCAGAAGCCCTCTGTCGAACTTCAATTCCCTTATGGCATCCAGCGCTTTTGAATAACCCTGAAGCGAAGGATCATAGGCATAAAAAGCCTTAAGTTCAGGTTTACCGGACAGGTAATCCTGCACCAGTGGATTCAGCACACCCGATTCCAGCAAATTCCTATGCGAAACCTTCAGCATCAGAGTTTGATTCCGAATGCCAGATCTCCGGCGTCACCCAGGCCTGGCACAATGTATGAATGCGCTGTGAGTTCTTCATCTACAGCACCAATCCAGATGGTGTAATTGTTGCTTGGCATATGCGCTTTCACGTGCTCAAGTCCTTCCTGACTGCCGATGATGTGCACAAGGTGGGTGTGTCGTGGCTGCCCTTTGGCCAGAAGTGCTTTGTATACATTTACAATGGAGGCTCCCGAAGCCAGCATGGGATCGCACAGAATAAGTGTTTTATTGTTCAGGTCGGCGCTCGAAACCGATTCAATGGCAATATCAAATGTGCTGTTTTTATGGTGCCTGCGGTGAGCGCTCACAAAGGCGTTTTCGGCCTTGTCGAATACATTCAGCATGCCGGTATGCATGGGCAGGCCGGCGCGAAGGATGCATGCCACCACGGGCTGATCTTTGAGTTGACGTGTTTCGGCAACACCCAGTGGTGTGGTGGTTTGGCCGGTTTGGTATTCAAGGGTCTTGCTGATCTCGTAAGCGAAGATCTCGGAAATGCGTTGCAGGTTTCTTCTGAAACGCATGCTGTCTTTCTGAATTTCTGCGTCGCGCAATTCGGTCATGTACTGATGAAAGATAGAATTGCTGTGGCTGAGTTGGTGTATCATTGGGCTGCTTGTCTTTGGTTCAATTTACCGGCCTTAACTACGTTCGATCACTGCTGCGTAACCCTGACCCACACCGATGCACATGGTAACAAGGGCATACCGTTTGTTGTGCAGGTTGAGGTCAATGGCCGCGGAGAGCAATATTCTGGCGCCACTCATGCCCAGAGGGTGACCAAGTGCTATGGCTCCTCCGTTTATATTTAATCTCTCGTCGTGGTCGTCCAATCCCCAGCTCCTGGTGCAAGCCAGGCTTTGAGCCGCGAAAGCTTCGTTCAGTTCAATGAGGTCCAGGTCCTGAAATCCAAGGCCGGCTCTCTTCAGCGCTTTATTGGAAGCTTCAACCGGGCCTATGCCCATGATCCGCGGCTCAACACCAACCACGGCGGATGATACTATTCGTGCAAGAGGCTTCAGTGCATAATCCTTCAGGGCTTGTTCTCCGGCCAGTAAGAGGGCTGCCGCCCCGTCGTTTAAGCCGCTGGAATTGCCTGCCGTTACGGTACCGTTTGTCCTGAATGAAGGTTTAAGTTTAGCCAGGATTTCTGCACTGCTCTCTGGTTTGGCGAATTCATCCTGGGCAAAAACCAGAGCATCCCCTTTTTTTCTGGGAATGGAAATGGGTACAATCTCTTTTTCGAAACGTTTGTTCTGTGTGGCTTTCGCGGCTTTGTTCTGGCTCCAGAGGGCAAAACGATCCTGGTCATCGCGCTTAATCCCGTATTTATCTGCCACGTTCTCGGCTGTTTCACCCATAGCTTCAACCCCATACATTTCTTTCATTCTGGGGTTAACAAAGCGCCAGCCAAAGCTGCTGTCGTAGAGCTGCTGGTCGCGTCCGAATGCACTCGATGCTTTGCTCATCACCCAGGGCCCGCGTGTCATGTTCTCCACACCTCCGGCGATCATCAGGTCTTCGTCACCGCTTTGTATGCAACGTGCCGCGTCAATGGCTGCGCTTAAACCGCTTGCGCAAAGACGGTTCACCGTTTGGCCCGGAACACTCAGAGGAAGTCCTGCCAGCAGCAAAGCCATGCGTGCCACATTACGATTGTCTTCCCCGGCCTGGTTGGCGCAACCCATCAGCACGTCTCCGATTTTTTTCTGATCAACGCCCGGGTTCTTTTCAAGGAGCTTTTTAAGGACAAATGCGGCCAGATCATCGCTGCGAACCGCCGAAAGCGTTCCTCCAAAACTACCAATGGCGCTTCTCACACCGTTCACAATATAAGCTTGTTTCATAACCTGCTGACGCTTGCTTTTGCCCGTAAAATTAGGGGCTTTCTCTCAGGAATAAAATTTATTTGGTTCTCTTCTGAACCAGCCTTACCAATATCCGGACGTTTTGTACACTATGCCTCTGAACAAAGCACAGGGTTTTGCAGGATCATCCACTCTGTAAATTTTCACGTCGTAATGTCCAAGTTTTTCAGATTGCTGTATGCATACAGCCTCTGCCATGATCTCTTCATTCGCGTGCAGGCTTTCGGTGTGTGACACCGAGGTTTCAATGCTCAGACTTTTCCTTCCCCAGGAATTGGAGGCAAAGGCCAGAGCGCTGTCGGCAAAGGAATAGGTAATGCCCCCGTGTGCGATACCGAATCCATTCAGCATGTCTTCACGTATCTTCATACCCAGTTTACAATAACCTTCTTTCACCTCAAGCACCTTTATGCCCAGCCAGCGACTGAACGCGTCATGACGCATCATCGTATTCACTACGTCTTCTGCCTTCATGTGATCAGATTCTGGGTTGCCAGGGACTTTCCTTAGCCTTTAATTTTACACTAAACCAGCGCGAAAGCATAAACAGGTAATCTGACAAGCGGTTCAGGTAAATAAAGTGAATGGGATCAAGATGCTCATTTTCCGCCAGTCTCAGTACCGCGCGTTCCGCCCGCCTGCAGACACAGCGCGCGATATGGCAATATGAAACATGCAGATGACCGCCCGGTAAAACAAATGATCGTAATTCAGGGACGGTTTTTTCAATGCCGTCAATGGCCTTTTCCAGGTCGCGAACATCCTCTTCACTTAATTCAGGAAGCTTCATTTTTGCCTTTTCGGGATCTGAAGCCAGATGAGAACCCATGGTGAACAGACGGTCCTGTATGTTCAGGAGAAAATCCGAAACCTCTTTGTCATCCGCCACGTCGCGAAGCAAGCCGAGGTGGGCATTCAATTCGTCAACACTGCCGTAAGCTTCAATGCGGACATGGTGTTTAGGCAGTCTGGTGCCTCCGATCAGGGAGGTAAAGCCTTTGTCTCCGGTTTTGGTGTAGATCTTCATGGGCTGGCGCTAAGGCTGGCAGACTAAGGTACTCAGTTTATGCAGAAAGTCAAAAAGCCCGGGAAGCGGATCAGAAAGTGAGGCTCATGTTCAGGTTGGGCATGATGGGCAGCTGGTAAATGCTCTTGAAGGTAAACCTGTCGATGTAGAAAATGTTGTCGCGGTTATAAAGATTTGTTGCGCCGAGCGCGGTTTCCAGCAGGCTGTGTTCATTAATACGGTAGCGGTGTTTGATGCTTATGTCCAGACGGTGGTAAACCGGAAATCGTCCGCCGTTAAATTCGGCCGGAATGTAGTTGAGGGTACCGTTGACCGAATTGTATGGAAAGTTGATGTTCCCTTGTGGATTTAACTGGTTGTAGAAGCCCTGCGTCTGGGTGAAGGGAAATCCTGTTCCGAAATTCCAGCGGGCATTCAATTCAAAATTTTTCTTTTTGCCCATCACATAAGACGACACCAGGTTCACGTTGTGCCTGCGGTCGAAGGTTGGCGGGTAATTCTGAACCGTGTTGGTTGAGGCATTTCCATACCAGCGGTCGTTAAAAGTGAGGGAATACACCGTCCAGAAATAAAAACGTTTGCGATCGTATTTCAATACCACATCAAAGCCTTGCGCGCGGCCTTGTTCAATGATGAATGTTTTTTTGAGCTCATCGGGGCGGGAGGCATTGGTGCTGTTATCTTCAAAAACCTTATCGCGGTTCACATTGATGATGGTGTTGAAGAATTTCTGGTACACTTCCATGTCCAGTTCAAAGTATTTCAGGAAATCAAATTCAATACCACCCACCAGGTGATTGGCTTTTTGAAGGGAGGAATTCACAGTTTGAGGATTTCCATTGTGGTCGAGATATTTTTTGGAAAGGTCCTGACTTTCCGGGGCATTGATGAAGCCGTAAAACAGGTTCACCACATCGCGGTCACTGCTGGCACTCATGAGGGTCTGGCTGTATAAACCAGCCGCGCCTTTCAGACGAAAGCGTTTATTCACATTATATTTTGCGGCAATGCGGGGTTCAGGCGAGAACACCGCGAGTGTGGCATAATACTGTGCCCTGAAACTGGGTTCGAGTAAAAGTTTTTTGTTGCGGCTAACGTATTTGAACTTGAGGTATCCGGCAATATCAATGGTTGAGCGCGACATGTTGATGACCGCGTAATAAGGGTTTTGCACCTGGTAATCTGTATTGGTGGTCACACCTTCCACACCAAACCGCAGTTCCTGTTTGCCGAAAAATCGCACCAGGTTAAAGGCCATGTTCGCACCATTGATGGCGCTGTATTTGGAATCGGTGGCTTCGCTGGGATTGATGAAATTGATCTTGTAATTGGAATAGGCAAAAACCCCCTCCACCATGATGTTGCTGTTTTGCGGAACCAGTACAAATGAAGATCCCAGTCCGACATTTTTCCATTTGTATGTTGCGGTTTGGCTGTAATCGACCTTATCGTTGAAATTAAACCCATAAAGACTGAATTTGCTGCCGCCTGCCGAGGAAATGGAGGTTTTGGCATAAAGGTCGGTATAATAAAAAGGCAAACCCTGTTCACCGGCATATGGGTAAAGCACTTTTGAGGTGGTAGGGAGATAGGAATGTTTGAAGGAAACGATGTAGGAAGCAGTAGTACCTTCCTCGTCTTTTAATTTTATCAGGGGACCTTCGAGATTGGCTTTTACACCAAAGGTGGAAGCGGCCACTTTTCCCGAAATTCGTTTTTTGTTCCCATCCCGCGTTGTAATGTCCATGATAGAGGAGGTGCGCCCCCCGTATTCGGCGCCAAATCCTGCGCTGTACACATCGGCGTTCTTCATGATATCGTTATCGAAAACCGAGAACAAGCCTATGGAATGGAAGGGGTTGTATACGATCATGCCATCCAGCAAAACCTTGTTCTGCACAGGTAAGCCCCCGCGTATATAAAGCTGGCCGCCCTGGTCGCCGGTAAACACCACACCCGGCAATACCTGAAGATACTGGGCAATATCGGGTTCACCCACGCTGGGCAATTTGCTGATCACCACGGGGTCGATTTTCTGTATGGCAACAGCGGTATTTTCGCTTCTTTCAACCGATTTGGTGCTGATCTCCACTTCCTGGAGCTGTATGCCGCCCTTAAAGGCGTAGAATTTTTTATTCAGGATCTCATCGGCTTTAAGGCTGATGTTTTCCCTGATAGTGTCGAATTCAAGGCTGGTGATGAGCACCTGGTATTGGCCCGGCGGAACGCGGCTAATGGTGAAAAAGCCATTCAGGTCGGTGCTGGTGCCCAGTTTGGTGCCTTTGAGGTATATATTGCAGAAGGGGACGGGTTCTCCGTTGCTCTTGTCGTACACCGCTCCCTTAAAGGTGGCACCGTTCTGGGCCAGGCTGTAAGAACTGCATAAGATGCAAAGAAACAGGAACTTAAGACTTCTCATCGGGTATAGGGCGGCGTAAAAGTATAAAATATACGCTTTTGGGCAACTTTATACTTTTTGGGTGGTATAATAAGGCGGATAAGTGGAAAAAGGGCCGTTCTGTGCCAGTCCTTCTTTTTCCGGCCCTGATTTTTCTCTTTCCGGAATGAAGTGTTAAAGAACTTGCAATAAAGAAAATAAGGCATTAATTGAGTAAATTTACCTAACTAATTTTCAGGGAAATGAAGAGGACTATTTTGGTTTTGATGCTTTCATCGTGTTCCCTTTTTGCCCAGGCACAAAAAACTTGGACTGGTGGTGCAAGCGATGGTTTATTCAGTACTGCAGGTAACTGGAGCGATAATACATCACCTTCTGCTGGCTCAAATGAAATTTACATTTTTGATGGCACCTCACCTACATCATGCACTATAGACGTGAATGTTGATTGTAATGAGATCCAAGTACTGAGTGGTTATACTGCAACTATTGATATGAGTGGGATCACCGTTTTTATAAATAATTTATTAATAATCAATGACGGAACTGTAATTGCACCTACTGGGGCCCTGCAAATGGTCGGGACTGGTACCTTTAGTTTGGGAGGAGGAGGTACTTTTACTCACAATAATGGATCTTTTGAAATTTACAGTAATGGTAGCCAAATCTTCACTTTTAGTGGATCAATTGTATTGAACAACCTGACACTACTACCCACAGTGCCTTCTTCTTTGCTCTCAAGGTCGATTGATTTTGGAAGCAATTTGAGCGTGAACAACTTTTCTCTTAACAATACTTCTTCAAAAATTTATGCTTTCCAAGGCATTATTCATATTAAGAATTCAATGGGTCTTGGCAATGCTTCTCACACCACGAACAGCGCTTCCAACTCCGCAGACTTTATTTTCGACGGCAGTTCCGCCAGCCTTATTGGATCAAGCAGCAGCGGCGCCGGCAAAGCCTACTTGCCCAATATCGAGATCAACACCAGCGGAACTTACAGCATGAGCGGCAATATAAATGTAAGGGGAAACTGGACAGGCACTCAGGGTACCTTGTCGGTTGGCACATCTACTGTGAATATCTATAATTCAGCAGCATCACTAAATGGTACCGCCATTGCCTTCGACAATCTCGTCATTCAAACCGGCGCATCTCTGACCTTTCCGGCCAGTTCAGAGATTCAGGTGGCAAAAAGCCTGGTGAACAACGGCACAATCGTATCCGATCCAACCACTTTACTTACCCTCAACGGCAATACAACTGCACAAACCATTTCCGGCACAGCCTTTACCATGGGCAGTGTGCGTGCCAAAAGCGGTTCAAGGACCATCACACTCTCAACAGGCTTAACCATCCAAGATTCCCTCAAATTAGAATCGAATGTAACCTTTGCCGCCGGCAACAACCTTACCATTGATGCAAACGCCAATCTGAAAGGCCGGGTTGCTGAAATTGCTTCTGGCGCCACAGTAACAGGTAATGTAGGTGTGAAAACCTTTATCCCCGGCGGAACAGCGGGATGGGCCAATATTGGCATAGCCGGTGTAAACGGCCAGTCCATTGGCAGCTGGGATAACCAATTGCCCATGACCTGCGACGGATGCACCTATGGTCCCGGAGACGTAACCGGCACATTTTATTCCATTCAGGGCTGGAACGAAGGAGCCGACGATTATGACACCACAATCACCTCGGCCACGGCATTAACGCCAGGCCAGGGTTTCTGGCTTTATGTCGGAACCAATACGGCAACCGCGACAGATTACACGCTGCTGAATTCAGGCACCCTGGTTCAGGGCAATGTTCCTGTATCTCTAACAAATGGCGGAACGGGGTGGAACCTCATCGCCAATCCCTATGCCTCCCCGATCAACTGGGACAAAGTGATGACAAGCAATAGCACAAACACGAACAATCTTCAAAGTACTTCCATTTACGCCTGGAATGCGGATGACCCAACTACCCACAGCCAGTATTCACCAGGAAGCGGGGTAAGTGGAGGAACCGGATTTGACAACCAGGGCAATCTGTCAGCTGGACAAGGATTTTATATTGAAACCTTTGGTGCCTTTTCGCTTAACTTTCACGAAGCCGACAAGGTGGATCAGAATGATGTGTTCCACAATCTCTTTAAAAGCAAAACGAGCAGTGCCACTAAATTTCAACTTCGCGTACAAGGTTTTAACCAGGATGATGACAGAACCATGTTGCATTTCAACGGCAACGCCACAGAGAATTTTGACAAGGTTTACGATGCCAAAAAATTATTCCAAACTCCGGGCTACATGGGTTACCCTGCACCTTATACCTGGTACACCAGCATTTCCACCTTTTGGAAAAACCAGCACTATGGCATCAATACCCTGCCTGAGCTCAACAAAACCTATACCATACCCGTGCTAGTAAGGGTTATGGCCACGGGCTTCTACACCATTTCGGTATCTGAGCAACAGAACCTGAATTCATGCCTGCTGCTTTACGATAAACTCAATGGAACCTACCACAACCTGGCTAACGGACCTTATGTATGTCAGATTAGCGATACCACCTCAACGCCCCGCTTCGAACTCAGTGTCTGCGAATACGGTAACACCACCACAAACCTTACAGAACTGAACATCTCCTCCTCCGATATTTTTATCCTCCTGGATAACGAGGGCCCTGTTGTAAAAACCAGATTCAGCGAAGCCACCAAGGCACGCATTTCTGTATACAATCTTCTGGGCCAATGCCTGATTAACGATCTGGAGGTGTATGGCACCGAGACCAGCACCCGTTTGAATGTGGGGGTCAGAGATCAGGTGATCTTTGTGCAGGTTAATACCAATGCAGAAAAAGTGACTCAGAAATTGCTGCTTCGCTGATTCCATCAGCTGATTTTTCTCAAGCTTTATTGTCCTGAATTGCGTCGCGCTTTTTATACCTTTGGCGCGTGAAGCGCAAGATTATCATCGGAAGCCGTGGCAGTGAACTGGCGCTGTGGCAGGCCAATTACACCAAAACCCTCCTGGAAGAACTGGAACAGGAAGTTGAAATCAGGATCATACAAACCGAAGGAGATCGCAGCCAGACCTGGGGCACCTCTTTTGATAAGCTGGAAGGCAAGGGTTTTTTCACCAAGGAACTGGAAGAGGCCCTCCTGAACAAGAGCATTGACCTTGCTGTGCATTCCCATAAGGATCTTCCCACTGAAAACCCTTATGGATTGATCGTTGCCGGGGTTTCCAAACGTGAGGACCCTTCTGAATTGCTTCTGGCACGCAAAGACATACTGGATGAGAAAGAAAAATTCGGCATCCGGAAAAATGCCCTGGTGGGCACCTCATCGGCCAGAAGAAAATCGCAATTGCTGGCCTTTCGTCCGGACCTCCAGATCAAAGATCTCAGGGGCAATGTACCCACACGCATACAGAAACTCCGCGAAGGACAGTACGATGCCATATTGCTTGCCTCAGCGGGGGTTGAACGCCTTGGAATCAATCTCGAAGAATTTCACAGCAACCACCTCTCACCCTTTGAATTCATTCCCGCTCCGGCACAGGGTGTATTGGCCTGGCAATGCCGGGAAGACGATGACCTAGTACTCGAACTAATAGACCAGATCAACGATTTTGATGTGCGTGTAAAAGTGAATATTGAACGAGAGGTGCTGAGTTTGTTCGATGGCGGATGCCAACTGCCTCTTGGTGCCTATTGCATCAGCGAAACCGACGAGGAAGACAGACTCAAATTCAGACTCTGGCTCAGCGTAGCCGAGAGCTGGGATCAACAGCCCAAACAATTTTATTTTGAAACCCTGGATACCGACGGTTTCACCGACCAGGTGGTGGATCATGTGAAAGGCCTGAAACCCAAAAAGGTTTTCATCACCAAAAATCTTCACGATGATGATTATCTGCCGCGTGCATTGTCGAAACTGGGTTTCAGCATTGAGGGAAAAAGTCTGATTGAATTCAAAATGATTCGGATCAAGGAATTGCCTAAAACAGACTGGATCTTTTTCAGTAGCAAACATGCCGTGCGCTATTTTTTCAAACAGAAACCTCAGACCGGTGCGGTCAAATACGCCTGTCTGGGTACAGGCACAAGCGCTGAATTAAGGGCGCACGGGCACCGGGCCGACTTCATCGGACAAAGCACCGATACCAAACTGGTTGGAAAACAGTTCAGCAGCAAAGTGGGCAATGCCAAAGTGTTATTTCCGATCGCCAGAGGAAGCCTGCAAAGCATACAGCGCCAGATGTTGAAATGGGACAATGTGTTTAATCTGGAAGTGTATGCCACGCTCAAACAAAGCGTGCAGATGGGTGATGACGTGAACGTAATAGTGTTCACCAGTCCGAGCAATGTGGAGGCCTGGTTTGAAAAGAACAGCTGGAAACCGCATCACCAGGCTGTAGCCATGGGCGATGCTACTGGCAAAATGCTTGAAAAATTTAAGGTGAAAACTTACGCTAAACCCCAGAGTTTTGATGATCTGGGTTTGGTGCAGGCTATACTTTCACTTCCGAATGTTTCCGCACCTGAAAACTCCGAAAGTGTGAAGGAAAGCTGAACCTTGCTAACCTTCAGAGCGCTTTACCCTTCCTTTTATTCAAACCTGATCAGAGCAAATCGTTCGCCAGATTAGCCAGTGCACTGCGTTCACCTTTTTCTAAGGTAATGTGCGCGTACAATTCCTGGCCCTTCAGTTTTTCGATCATGTAACTGAGTCCGTTACTCTGGGCATCAAGATAGGGCGTATCGATCTGGTGAATGTCGCCGGTGAATATGATTTTGGTGTTCTCTCCCGCCCTGGTGATGATGGTTTTCACTTCATGCGGGGTCAGGTTCTGGGCTTCATCCACAATAAAGAACACATTGCTTAAACTTCGGCCGCGTATGTAAGCAAGGGGGCAAACAACCAGTTTCTGGTGTTCCACCATTTCGTTGAGTTGTTTGTGTTCCTTATCCCGTTCACTGAACAGGCTGCGTATGTATTTAAGATTGTCCCATAGCGGTTCCATGTAAGGGTTCAGCTTACTGTTCACATCTCCGGGCAAATACCCTATGTCCTTATTGCTGAGCGGTACGATAGGACGGGCAAGATAAATCTGGTGGTAATTGCGTCTTTGTTCTAATGCACCAGCCAGAGAAAGCAAAGTTTTGCCCGTGCCAGCCACGCCCTGTATGCTCACCAGTTTGATGTTGGGATTCATGATGGCGTCGAGCGCAAAAGTTTGTTCGGCATTTTTAGGGATCACACCAAAAGCCGCCGATTTGATCACCCGCTGCATGCTGTCGTCCTCTTTGTTGTAGCGTGCCAAAACAGACTGCGATCCGTTCTTCAGGATGTAATAGTGATTTGGTAAACCCCTGTGGCTTTTCAGGATGGATTTGGCCGGGCAAGTGCCCTTGTTGTAAATGCCGGCGATCTGCTCTCCGCTCGCCTTGGTACCTTCAGAATTGCCCGTGTAGAGGTCGTCAATGGATTTGATCTTTCCGGTTTCATAATCCTCGGCCACCAGGTTAAGACTTTTGGCCTTGATGCGCAGGTTTATGTCTTTGGTGATCAGAACAACCTTACGTTCAGGGTGAGACTCCGAAACATACAGCGCTGTGTTCAGGATCCGGTGATCGGCCTTGCGTTCATCGAAGATCTTTTCGGCATTCACCTTGGATGAGGTGCTCATTTCGATCTTGAACTTACCGCGGGTTGGACCATTGATGGAGGTCCAGTGCTGAAGCGTGTTTTTCCCGCTCAGTTTGTCGATGTAGCGGGTGAACTCTCTTGCCGCGAAGTTTTTGGAATCATTGCCCTTTTTGAAATTGTCCAGTTCTTCTAAAACAGTGATCGGGATCACCACATCATGCTCGGCAAAATTTTTGATGGCTGTGTGGTCGTAGATGATGACAGAGGTATCGAGTACAAATATTTTCCTTTCTCCCGAACTTGTCTTGCTTGCTTTCTTAAGGCCCATAGAAATAAATAAATAACTTGTAGTAAATCTATGCAACGCTGAAGGCTCAATTTGTTAAGCCCTAAATTGATTTGAACAGGATAATGTTTATTGGGTTGCACGGTAGCAATTACTGTTTTTCTCTTTTAAATAACAAATAAGAATATACAAAAGGTACTAACACAATGGGGATGAGGCTTGCCGTAAAGGCATATGCTGAATAGGGCTCTGGGAGGACGAGTACGAGCAGGATAAGTCCGATTCCCCCGAAAAACATGAGTTTGGAAGCCAGCCTGTGCGTGAGCCTCCAGTTTTCTTCGTTCTCCAGGTTCCAGGGGGTTCTGAAGCCCACAAAATAATTGGGTTTCACATTGTTGATGAAGTTTCCGAGGACCACAAAAATGAGGCTTACGAGAACGAGAACGGTTTTACCGGAGAAAGAAAAATTTTCACTTTTTGCAAAAGTTTGGGCCTGGTAGATGATGAATCCGGACAAAATGGAAATGAAAATGGAAACGGTCCAGGCCATTTTGCGCATCAGGTTACTGTTTTCGGAATAGGATTTTTTTGGGTCAATCTTGTGAATAAAGAGCATGAGCAGCGCTACACCGAAGCCAATGGCGCTCATGAACAGGGTCAGGTACAATTGCTCATTCCTGGAGCCCATGCGGTCGACCTGATTGTGGATATTATAATGCATGGGTACTTGCTCAGGCAAACTCCGCCATATTAAGGCCAGATAAACCAGGGGCATAAGGTTGATGAGTAAGAGCGTGGCAATGAGAACAGCTTTTGATTTCATGGTATTTATTTTGGTTTGTGTTTGAATTGCAGCATCCAGGCCAGGATATCGTCCATGAGGGTGGCTTCGAGACGGTAGATCACAAACTGGCCCTTTTTTACACTGTCTATCAGTCCGGCCCGCTTGAGCAAATCGAGGTGATGCGAAATGCTGGGCGCGGAGATGCTGAAATGTCCGGCTATTTCACCGGCAGTGAGGTCTTTTTTCCGCAGCAGTTCCAGTATCTCTCGCCGGGTGGGATCATTCAGGGCTTTAAAGGCCAGGTTGAGTGCCATTGATTATATATTTAGACAAATATCTAAATATTAGTTGGGGTTTACAAATAATATGTCTATTTCTTTTTGAGATCTGATGAATTGGGTTATCATTTGGGCGCCGCCGCGAGGTTCGGCCCCATTTTATGTCAGAGCCTCCCTCGCTGCCGGGCTTTCCGCTCCAGCAGGCTCGCAAATTGCACTGCTGCCAGCTTTCTCATGTTGCTACGGGGTCTTTGCCCCTAAGGGTCAAAGCCTCCGTGCAACCGCATCAGTAGCAATTTGCATCGCCCGCATCCGCTTCAATCCCTGGCGCAACGGTTGGTTGTATTCACAACTTGGGCGCCTTGCTCGCGGCAAATCAAATCCCGGCCCCGCTCGCAACCGGGCCCTCGCTAGTCGCTCTTTGCCGCACAGTCTTCATTAACAATTCATTTCACACCTGCGTTTATACCTGGCTCGCGGCAAAGGAGCTCCAACAGGCCGCTCGGTCCTCCGGAGGAGTCCTTCGGACCTGGCGCAAAATCATTCCGGTGTTTCCTGAAAATTCTCTACTCAGTTTCTCGACTTTATAAGCTTTCTGGTGGCGATAATTTGACCACCGGAGGAAAGTAATATGTGATAGAGTCCTGACTGATATGGACTCAGGTCGATCTCACAAGGTTCTGAAATAGTCTTCTCCATTATTTTCCTCCCAGTGGGATCCAGAACAGTCAGTTGATCAACTGGCACTTGGGTACCTTCAGGTAAAAGAACAAGGAACCGGCCAGTAACCGGATTAGGAAAAATGTTGAAATGCTTTTCACTCAACTCAGCTTCATAGGTTCCAACGCTTGTATAGTCACAAGATAAAGTATAGTTCGGATTCTTGTAAGTCGGAAAATTATGATCGCTATAACAGGCAAACTTACCAAGGTCCCAATCGTCTGACACGCAAAAATAATATGGATACATAAAGGTTTCCAGGCAAGCGATTTTTTCAATCATTGTGATGGTATTTGTAGTTGAAGCCGGATGCAGGCTCAGAATGAGTTTTTTTAAACTTACGTTATTGATGATGACATGGCCGGTATCAATTACAGTCACCATCCTGTATTGAATTCCTGGTGTATATGTAGGTGGACAATCATTATACAAATTAGACTTTAACCATTTGTCACCTATTGCTGCATTAAAATTAGCCAGGGTATCAAAAATGGGGTAATCCCTTCTTGACACGTATACAACCTTGTTTATTTCATAAGTTGTAGCCCTGTACATGTTGGAGATGGTTGTGGAAGGTGCTCCAGGTTGCCAGGTTGTGCCGTAAAATGTCCCGTTTAAAACATAGTAGTTAATGCCAGCCTGAACGTAAGAAGAATCAACTTTTACCCTTAATAAACCGTCCTGATGAAACAAAAAGCTCGGATTGTATACCCGGTAAAGCCACTCCGCTCCCGGTGCACACCAGGTTTGAGCAAAAGTCAGGTTCGAAAAAACATAAAAGAGCGTTATGAAATTGAACTTTTTCACACGAGTGATTTTCAGAGTTTGCTACTCAGCTTTTATCCATTTTCTGCAGCCTAGAATCTGATTCCCCGAGATCAATTCAATCTGGTAGAAACCGGCCGGGTATTCACCGAAATCAAACTCATGAGTTTCCGTAAATTCTTGCTCCTTAACTTTTTTTCCGAGCGCATCCCGAACAAGCAGATTCATATTTTTTCCGTTCCACATTTCGGGGAAGCTTATACAAATTTTGTCACTTCCAGGATTGGGATAAACCTTAAAATCTGAATCAACAACATTATACTCGCCAAGGCCAACCGTTGTAAAATCGCAGGGCAAAGTGTAGCCAGGAGGCTGGTAGAGCGGGAAATTGTTGTCCTTGTAGCAAACGAAATTCCCATAACTCCAGTCATCAATGGTGCAAGTTACGTAAGGATACATGAAGTATTGGATGCATCCAATTTTCTCAATAATAGAAATGGTTTGGCTCGGTGCCGAAGGATTGATGTTAAGGGTAAGGCGCTTTAGATTCACACCATTTATCTGCACATGACCAGTGTCGGTCACAACAACAGATGTAATTAAGGAATTCTGCCAGGTTTGGCATTCATTATAGAAATTTGATTTAAGCCACTTATCACCCACAGAAGCATTAAAATCCGCAAGCGTATCAAAGATGAGTGTATCCCTTCTCGAAATATAAACAACATGGTTAGCCTCGTAAGTAGTAGCCTTATAGTAATTGGGATTGGTAATTATGGGGGAATTTGGTGGAGCCATTTGACCATTGTAGGCCCCCTTGAGCTCATGATAAACATGGCTTCCCAGTGTATACGTATTCGCGACCGTTATCTTTAAATACCCATCCTGATGAAACAGATACATTGGTACATAAATCCTGTAATGCCACTCTGCTCCCGGTGCACACCAGGTTTGAGCAAAAGTCTGGTTCGAAAAAATCAGAAAGAAAGATACGAGGTTGAGCTTTTTCA
>DAOMFS010000034.1:0-28421 GCA_035429925.1 Bacteroidia bacterium
TGAGATTTGCGAATGGCTTCTCATAAATTTATGCATAAGCCGGACATTGACTATGCCTGATCCTGGCGCAATTCGGTTTAGGAAATTAAAAGTCTCCATACAATTTCTAAAAGCACATCGTGCTTTATTTATATATGCCAAGGTAAAGTGTGTCTCCTTCTCTTTTAGATGCCCTGTACATGCCTTCGGAGTTAAATGGCAATTCTATATTACCATACGTATCCAATGCGATCAGTCCGCCCTCAGCACCCATTTTCACAAGTTTGTCATGCACCACCATATCGCAGGCTGCTTTCAGACTGAGACCTTTATACGCCATCAAACATGAAATGTCGTAGGCTACCACTGCACGGATAAAAAACTCGCCGTGACCAGTACAGGAAACGGCACAGGTGCTGTTATTCGCATAGGTGCCAGCGCCAATCACCGGCGTGTCTCCGACACGACCATGTTTTTTATTGGTCATCCCCCCTGTACTGGTGCCGGCAGCCAGATTGCCTGCGCGGTCAAGGGCTACGCAGCCAACCGTTCCGAATTTTTTCTCCTGATTTGGTTTTTGCGTATCCGTGTGGTCCAGGAAAACACTGTCTTGTTCAAGAGCCGCCTTCAATTGATCATAACGCATCTGGACAAAAAAATAATCGTCCGGCATAAACTCTAAATTCATCTTGTGTGCAAATTCGGTTGCGCCCTGACCGGCCAAAAACACATGCTCAGAATGCAGCATCACCTGTTTAGCCAGACGCACAGGATTTTTTACATTCCTGATCCCAGCCACAGCCCCTGCCATAAGATTTGACCCATCCATCAGAGATGCATCCATTTCGTGTTTGCCTTCGTTTGTAAAAACCGAACCCCTGCCTGCATTGAATAATGTATTGTCTTCAAGAGCGCAAATGACGGCCTCAACAGCGTCGAGACTGCTACCACCTTTCAGGAGTATGTTCTCACCTGCAGACATGGCGTCCTGCAAACCTTTTTTGTAAGCACTTTCCTTTTCGGACGTCATGGTCGATTTCAGGATAGTGCCGGCTCCACCGTGAAGGGCCAATGCATACTTGTTCATCATGCCCAAAATTACTAAAAGCGGGGATGATTGTTAATTTAATGTGCTGTTTGCTGAACTTGAAGCATGGTTAGCATATTTAACTGAAGATGGTCTGTAGTCTGAGCTCGTGCTAATATTATTATTTCACTGAACCCGGACAGGGATTCAGAAACCTTTTTGCGCTGGAGGAGCTTCCGGCCCAGCAACGAACTATGCCGGATGCATTGGCGTAATGTGGAAGCGGGAACGAAGCCTTACACCTATCCTTACTCCGTCCCCTGCTCACCACATCAGGGCACACCACTTATCGCCCTTATTTCCAGCCGCCACCCAGGGCCTGGTATATGCTTACGGCGGTATTCAATTGCTGTTTTCTGGTTTCCACAAGTTCAAATCTCGATTCAAGGGCGTCGCGTTGCGTCATCAGCACTTCCATATAGTCTGCTCTGGCTGATTTGAACAGAATTGTGGAAATGTCGATGGAATGCGTGAGAGCCTCCACTTGTTTTTCTTTGAGTTCATAACTGCTTCTGAGATTGTTGATCTTAGCCAGTTGATTGCTCACCTCCATGTAAGCGTTAAGCACACTGCGTTCATAATTGAACACGGCCTGCAATTGCCTGGATCCCGCATTGTAATAAGCAGCCTTGATCGCGTTCCTGTTTATCAATGGGGCCACTAATTCACCGGCAAGATTATACACCAGCGACTGTGGCGACTGAAAAAGATAGACCGGATTAAAGGCTTGATATCCCAGGCCTGCCCTTATCATAAATGAAGGGTAGAATTGTGCTTTAGCCACTTTCAAATCAAGCCGAGCGGCAGCCAATTCATGTTCTGCCTTTTTGATATCGGTTCTGTTTTGAAGCAGCTGAGATGGAATACCCGTAAGCACCTGAGGTGGCGGTGAGCTAATAAAACCTGAAGCGTTTCTGGTAATGTGCTGGGGTAATCTCCCGACAAGAAAATTGATGCGGTTTTCAGTCTCTGTGATCTTCTGGAGAATTTCATACTGTCGACTCTGATTCTTCAGAACCTCAGCCTCAAATTTGCGCACAGCCAGCTCGGTTACTTTTGCAGATATTTTTTCCAGTTTCACAATTTCGAGGGCATTTGTTTGTATACCTATGTTCTGTCTCAGGATATCCAGTTGGTTGTCGAGCGCAAGGAGTTCATAATAGGATGTGGCGATCTCCGAGATCAGGTGTGTGAGCATGAAGTTCTTCCCATCTTCGGTGGCCAGATATCTGTATACTGCAGATTTTTTCGCGTTGCGCAGCTTCTTCCAAATGTCCACTTCCCAGGATAAATTTGTGCCGAGGAGATAGTCCTGCAAAGGATCAGGCGTTTTGGTTCCAGGCATAATATCGGTTGTGGCGTCGTTGGCACCCTTACTGGTGAAGCGGCCAGACTTTTCGGTTCCAGCTGCCGCGCCCAGATTTAGAAAAGGAAGGTATTCACCTTTTCGCGCTCTGATCTCGTTTCTGGCGATGTTGATTTCCTGCAACATGATATTCAGGTCCTGGTTGTATTTCAGGGCGGTGTCAATCAGGGCTATGAGATTTGTATCGCGAAAGAAAAGTTTCCAGTTCTGTTGAGCGGAATTTGTTGTGTCTGAACTCCCTGCGAACTGCTCCGGGAGCTTTTTGTTCTCATTTCTTGGTTGCAGTTTCGGGATCATACAAGATGTGAGCAGGAGTGAACCCGCAAGCAGGGTGATTATGCTTTTTTTTCTGTTACACATGGTCTTATTCTGAATCAGGTGACTGGGGAAAATCATCTACTTTATGCACGAATTCTTCAGTGAGTGAACTGTCGTCTTCATCACGGATCAGCTGACGGCCCTGAGCCAGTTTACCGAAGATCACATAAAGACCCGGCACAAGTATCACGCCGAACACTGTTCCGAACAGCATGCCACCCAGTGCTGATGAGCCTATGGTGCGGTTTCCGATGGCCCCCGGACCGTGAGCCACAACCAATGGGATCAAACCGGCAACAAAAGCAAAGGAGGTCATTAATATGGGACGGAATCGCACTCTAGCGCCTTCAATGGCTGAATCCAGCAAACTGGCACCCTCACGGTGTTTTTGCACGGCGAATTCCACAATCAATACGGCATTTTTTCCTAGCAAGCCGACCAGCATCACAAGGCCCACCTGCGCAAAAATATCATTGGCGAGTCCCATGGACTTGATCAGCAAAAAAGATCCAAATACGCCTGCCGGCAAGGAGAGCACAACGGCCAGTGGAATAATGAAACTTTCGTATTGTGCAGCTAAAACAAAGTATACAAATACCAGTACGATGATGAATATGTACACCGCCTCATTACCCCTTCTGACCTCATCGTAGGAAAGAGCAGCCCAATCGATGTCGTAGCCGTGTGGCAGGGTATTGGCAGCCACTTCCTTAACGGCATTAATGGCTTCTCCACTGCTGTAACCTTTGGCAGGTGCGCCTCTGATTGCGGCCGTGTTGTACATATTGAAACGATTGATCTCGTTGGCACCCTGTTTCTTTTTGAGTTTCATAAAGGCCGAAAAGGGAACCATTTCGCCTTTATCGTTCTTCACCCATAGATTCAGCACATCTTCCGGCAAACGCCTGAATTCCGGTGAGGCCTGAACAAAAACCTTGAAGAAGCGCTGAAACCTGATAAATCCAAGTTCATAGGTGCTTCCTACAAAAATGGAAAGGGTGTTCATGGCATTGTCAATGGACACACCCTTCTGCATGGCCAGGTCATTATCAATCTCAATTTCATACTGTGGGTAATTGGCGCTGAAAAAGGTGAAGAGTCCGGTGAGCTCCTTACGTTTGCCCAAGGCGGCCATAAAATCATTCTTTACTTTTTCGAGCTGATCATAATCGCCTGAATTGGTTTTGTCGAGTAATTGTAAGGCAAATCCACCTGCTGCGCCAAATCCCGGAACAGCCGGGGGATCGAAGAATTCGATCGTGGCCCCGGGAAGTTGTTTGGCCTTTTCTTCCAGTTCATAGATTATTTCGCTGACGGTATGTTTCCGTTCTGACCAGGGTTTAAGATTGATCAGGCAGGTACCCGCATTAGAGCCCCGGCCTTCGGTGAGCACTTCATAACCGGCAATGGATGATACCGATTTAACACCATCGACCTTTAAAATGATGTCCTGCAGTTGTCGCGACAGGTCATTTGTGCGTTCAAGAGTGGCGCCCGGAGGTGTTTGCAGAATGGCATAGATCATGCCCTGATCTTCGCTGGGAATAAAACCTGAAGGCAGGTTAAAAGAAAGAGCCAGTATGCCTGCCACAAACACCAGCCAGATCATAACGGTGACCATTTTGCGGTGGGCAATTTTTTTCAGAAGACCCACATAGCGCTCTGTGAGGAATTCAAATCCCCGGTTAAAAACACCTATAAAGCGGTTGAAGATGTTTTTTTTCTTAGGCTTACCATGGTTGTTTTTGAGGATCATGGCGCAGAGCACGGGTGTGAGTGTGAGTGCTACCAGACCCGAAAGAATAATTGAGCTCGCCATGGTAATGGAGAATTGCCGGTAGAAGACACCAACCGGGCCGCTCATAAAGGCTACGGGAACAAACACAGCTGTCATCAGCAGCGTAATGGCAATCACCGCGCCGCTTATTTCGCGCAATACCATTTGCACCGCCCTGAATGGCGTCACGTTCAGCTCATGCATTTTTGCGTGAACGGCTTCAACCACCACTATGGCATCATCTACCACAATTCCAATCGACAATACAATCGCAAACAGTGTTATCATGTTGATGGTGAGTCCAAACATCTGCATGAAGATGAATGCTCCAATTAGGGAAATGGGAACAGCCAGCGTAGGAATCAGGGTCGATCGCCAGTCGCCCAAAAACAGAAATACAACCAGGGCCACCAGAATAAACGCGTCTCTCAGGGTATGAATCACATTTTCGGTTGAGGCATCCAGAAAGTTTGACACGTCGTAACTGACCTCGTAATCCATTCCGGGCGGAAAATCCTTTTTGAGTTCTTCCAGTTTGGATTTCACCTTTTCGATCACTTCACTGGCATTGCTGCCGTAAGTTTGTTTGAGTACAACGGCAGCAGAAGGATAACCATTCAGGTTGGAGTAGATATCGTAATATTCACTGCCCAGAGAAACGGTGGCCACATCTTTTAGTCTGAGCAACTCGCCTTTGGGATTGGCTTTGATGATCACGTTCTCATATTGTTTGGGGTCGTTGAACCGATCGGGATATGCGAGCACATATTCAAGCGCCTCAGCCTGCTTGCTGTCGCCACGACCAATCCGGCCGGGTTTGCCAATGATGCTTTGCGCGCTGAGTGCTTCCATCACATCGTCGGGCGAGATGCTGTAGGCCCTCATGCGTTCAGGGTTGAGCCATACCCGCATGGCGTATTGACGGCTTCCCAGTATCCTGGCCTGGCCAATGCCTTTGATACGCTGCAATTCAGGAATCATGTTCACGCCAGCGTAATTGAACAGAAATTTCATGTTGGCATTGGTGTCTTTACTATAAAGGTTGATGTACATCAGCATGCTGGGAATCACCGGCGTGATGACCACACCTTCACGCTGAACCAAAACCGGTAATCTGTTCCTTACCTGTTCAACCCGGTTGGACACCTGAACAAGGGCCTGATTGATATCGGTGCCCGGCTCGAACACAACCTGTATATTGGCTTCACCTGCGCTTGTGGCATCTGAGGTCATGTAGCGCATGCCCCAGGCCCCGTTGATGGCTTGTTCGAGGGGGATAATGACAGACTCTGCGAGTGTTTTGGCGCTGGCCCCGGGGTAAGACGCGGAAACCATAACCACGGGTGGCGCGATCTCCGGGAATTGTGAGGTGGGAAGGGTTTTAATTGCCAATATGCCAAGGAAGATGGTTACCAATGACAGTACTATGGCAAATACGGGACGTTTTATGAACTTGTTAAACATTTTTCTATCGTGTTTTTCGGTTGACACCTTATTCTACATAAACACTCAATTTCCTGATCACACTTGTGGGTTCTTCATATGCGTACGTTTCCAGGGCATCTCCGTCTTTTACTTTTCGTATGCCTTCCAGTAAAACGCGTTCATTCTCCCTGAGCCCTGCCTTGATGACATAGATATCCGGCATTTCAGCCGCGATCAGGATCTCTCTTTGATGCACAATTTTATCTGTACCGATCACAAATACATATTTCTTCTCAAGAACCTCAAATGTTGCCTTCTGCGGAATGATGAGAGCGCTGTTCAGGGGGATGGTCATTTGCACATTCCCGGTTTCACCGTGTCTTAATAAAGCTTCGGGATTCGGAAATGTGGCTCTGAAGGCGATGTTTCCTGTTTCGTTGTTGAAATCTGCTTCTATGGTTTCAACCTTTCCGTCCTTTCCAAATAATTGTCCATTGGCCATACGGAGTTGTACGGGAATAATACTGTCCCTTTTTACCTTGGCTTTGTAATTGAGGTATTCAGCTTCAGGCACATTAAAATACACCCACATCTTGCTGTTATCCGACATGGTGGTGAGCAGATCACCCTCATCTACAAGGCTTCCAATCCGAACCTGAAAATGATCCATGATGCCGTCAAATGGTGCCCTGATCTCTGTGAAACCAAGCCTGACCTTAGCCAGCGACAATTCCGCCTTAGCCTTGTCGAGTTTTGCTTTGGCAAGTGCCAGTTCATTGGGTGAAACCACGTTGCTGTCGGCCAGCTTACGGGTGTTGAGGTATTCAATCTCCGCAAAATTGGCTTCTGCCTCGGCCTTTTGCATTTCAGCCTTGTACATCATGGGCATGATCTGAAACATGAGCTGGCCCTTATGAATGAATTTACCTTCGTCCACATAAATACTTTCAATATAACCCCTTTCAAGGGCCCTGATTTCGATATGGCTTATCGCACGGATCTGGCATACATAGTCACGCACAATGGATGTGTCCTTTCTGAATGCTGAAGTGACTATGAATTTGGTCTGCTCTTCGTTGTTTTCCTTTTTATGGCATGCTGTACCCAGCAGAATGGCGCATGCGCTGAACAGAACGATTTTTGTTCTCATGAATGGTTTGTTAAATGGTTGATGAATTGCCCGGTCAAAGGAGTGGTCTGACCAGGTGAAAGCAGGCCTTAATAAGCCCACTATGCGTTAATACGTGTTCAGATTCTGAATACCCTGTTAAGCAGGAATAAGGAGAAATGCCCGCGAGAATCTGAATAGTTTCCGATGCGGTGCTCAATATCAACAGCCGGGGTCAGATTGTGTGAATACCCCGGTGTGTGCAGAATATAAAAGTGATGCCCCTCGCGATTTTGGTTTTGGTGAAGGTGTTCACTTTCCTCTTCTTTTTCGAAAAGGGAAGTTATCCCCTGCTCTGTGGTATACGGATTTCTCAGGGAACGGAATAGAATCGCATGAGAGTGATGGTTAAGAAACTCAGTTGCCGAAGACCTGAATTCAGCGCTCTGAGGTAAAACCGACGTTTTGCTCTGCGAATCCCTCAGGCCTGCATAGTTGTAAAATGGCAACAGAAAGAAAAATCCACACAGCAGTAACGGTATAATACCTTGCCAGGCTTTTAATGACATGCGAAATGCATAATTGAACCTGTTGAATTTGTTAAAGTCAGTATGGCGTTTTTTGGGACGCATTTTGGTTTCCGGTACAAAGTTAGGGCCTGAAACATATATATTTTAATTAATATATTTTATATCTTGCATAAGTTTTATTAATGTATCTCATTTTGAGCACCGATCAGACGTTAAAATTCTTTAAGGGATTTTGATGTGCAAGTGATTGAAGAGAGATGCTTTCAAAAATTCTAACAACATCTCATACACCATGACACCATGAATTTTACACTTCACCAATTACAGGTATACCTACGGGTGGTACAGCTCAAAAGTATTACCAGGGCCGCGGAAGAGCTTTACATGACCCAACCGGCCGTGTCTATCCAGATGAAGAATTTCCAGGATCAATTTGACATTGCCCTTACAGAGGTCATCGGCCGGAAACTATATGTGACGGAATTTGGCATGGAGATATACAGAATGGCCGGGCGTGTTCTGGATGAGGTGAGTACGCTTAATTCCAGAACAGAATCGTTCAAAGGTTATATTACAGGCAGATTACTCATATCAAGTGTTTCAACCGGAAAATATGTTATCCCCTATTTCCTAACCCAGTTTATGCGTGAACATCAGGGGGTTGATCTTGTTATTGACGTCACAAACCGGGCGAGGGTACTGAGCAATCTGAAGAACAACGAAGCTGATTTTGCTGTGGTTTATGTATTGCCTAAGGAACTCCGGTACCATTCCGAAACCCTTGTTGAAAGTGCTTTGTACCTGGTGGGGAACACTGAAACCAGAAGACCAAAAAGAACACTTAGCAAACAGGAACTACTTGATTTGCCGCTTATTTTCAGGGAAGAGGGCTCCGGAACCCGTATGGTGATGGAGAATTACTTCAAAAAAAACCACATGCATATTCAGAAAAAGATGGAACTCACCTCCAACGAAGCTGTAAAACAGGCTGTGATTGCGGGGCTTGGATATGCCATCATGCCCCTGATCGGAATCCGGAATGAATTGCAAAACGGGCAGCTTCAACTCATGCAGGTTCGGGGTTTTCCGATCAGATCCAGCTGGAGATTAATATGGCTAAAGGAAAAGAAACTATCCCCCGCCGCCACGGCTTATCTTGATTTCATCCGGAACAATAAAGAACAGATTATTAAAAAGCACTTTTCATGGATCGAAAAATTCATGGATTAAAAAACGCTTAAATGCTTGCCGCTGTGAACATACAAATATTATTTTTTGTTATTCCGCACGATAACCCGCATTAAGAGTTCGGTTAAAGGTTAAAAAATCCCGAACTTGCAGATGCTTTCCGGCACACAAATTCTGTCGGTATGTTGTTCATGAAGACCTTATACTATTCAGTTTTATTTTTCCTAAGCGGCTTGTTCCTTTCGGGCTGCGCCACTGTTCTCACAGGCTCAGATAAAGATAATACTGTCAACTTCTTTCAATATAAATCGTTTGCCTGGTATGCCAGAGATCCCAGCAGTTTTAAAAATGACCAGTTCGATAACCAGATCATTGAAAGCAATGTGAAGAATCTGGTAAGCGGAGAATTAAAACGCAGGGGATTCACCGTTGATCTCGATGAACCCGATCTACTCATCAATTACGACCTGATGATTGAGAAAAAAACCGAGCAGGTGCAAACGCCAATATATTACCATCCCTATAATTACGGTTTTTATAATCCTTACCGTCCTGATATCAGGCCTTACGCGTATCCCAGTCCTATTATCAGTTACCAGACCGAGAATATACCTTATAAAGAAGGTACTTTAACCATCAGTATAGTGGACAAAAAAACCAACCGACTGATCTGGAGAGGTTGGGGTGTGGGCACGGTAAGCGATGCGCAAACATACGAAAGCGAGCTCCCAAAAGCCATACATGAAATTTTCAAAGCTTTTCCGGTTCATGTTGTTCCGGCACAAAGCGCCCCATAAGCTGCAGTTCACTGCAGATTCTATGCTATCCTCCTTCTGGGTTTGCCCGCACTGAATACTCTGATCAAAAGGCGCGAGCTTCCCACTCTCAATCGTGAGCTGTAGATAGCTACACATTACTACTGTTGTAGAGGAAGGTTTGAAGTGTTGCCAAAAAAAAAGGAGAACGAATTCTCCTTTTCATAAAGATGAGTCGAGAAGAGTGAATGATCTTCTCAGGATATGGTCCAGGTTTTGTCTCCGGATAGAATTTTATTCAAAGACGGTTTGCCTTTTTTAGATTTCACCTCTTCTATGTTAGCGAGCACCTGTTCTTCGAAAGTGGGTCGTTCTTCGGCATAAAGCACACCAAATGGTCTTGGGAAGTGCTCACCATTGAATTGGGTGTCGAAGAAGCGTGCAATGATGTTGGCTTTGGTTTTATCCTTCTCATCGTGTATCCAGAGTTTTTCAGGCGCAATGCCTTCGTCTTTGTAGTTCACGATTTTAGGATTATGACCATCCAGTAAAATACCTTTTTCATCGTTCTGGCCATAAATCAGGGGCTTGCCGTGCTCGAGAAAAATTGCTTGTTCTTTTTTGGTATCCTTTTCTGTATAGGCAAAAAACGCTTCGTCGTTGAATACCGGACAATTGGTGTAGATCTCAACAAAAGAAGTGCCTTTGAAGGCATGCGCGCGTTTGAGTGTGGCCTGAAGATGCTTCGGGTCCCGGTCCATTGAACGCGCCACAAAGGGAGCTTTTGCGCCCAAAGCCAGTTCGCTGGGGTTAAACGGTTCTTCCACTGAACCAAAAGGTGTTGATTTGGTTACTTTACCTTTTTCGGATGTGGGGGAATACTGGCCCTTGGTGAGACCATAGATCTGGTTGTTGAAGACCAGGTAATTCAGATCGAAATTCTTGCGCATGGCATGAATGAAGTGATTGCCACCGATTGACATGGCATCACCGTCACCCGAAACAACCCACACATCGAGGTGAGGATTGTTAAGTTTCACACCAGAGGCAATGGCGATGGCACGACCGTGAATGCTGTGCATGCCATACGTCTCCATGTAATAAGTAAAGCGGGAAGAACATCCGATTCCGGAAATAAAAACCATGTTCTCACGTGGAATTCCCAGGTCGGGAAACACGGTTTGAACCTGTTTCAGGATGGAGTAATCGCCGCAACCCGGGCACCACTTCACTTCCTGGTTGGAAGCAAAATCCTTTGAACTTAATTTTACGGGTTCTATAGTTGTTGTGTCCATGCTTAAATCATTTTAAAAGTTCAAGGATTTTCGCTTTCAGTTCCTGGGTGGTGAAGGGAAGGCCCTGCACCTTTGACAAGCCGATGGCAGGAATCAGGTACTTGGCTCTGATCAGCTGAAGCAATTGTCCGGTGTTCATTTCGGGAATCAGCACCTTATCATAGCCTTTTAGCAATTCGCCCAGGTTTTTGGGAAAAGGGTTGATGTGACGCAGATGAACCTGCTCCACATCCATGCCGTTAGCGGCGCATTCGAGTACTGCTGTTTTAATGGCGCCATAAGTGGAGCCCCATCCCAGAACCAGAAGTTTGGCTTTGTTTTTTCCGCTTTCCGGGGCCGCAGGCGCTATGTAATCTGCGATACGTTCTATCTTCTCGGCCCTGAGATGAACCATTTTCTCGTGGTTCATCGCGTCGTAAGACACATTACCGGTCTCGTCCTGTTTTTCCAGTCCGCCAATGCGATGTTCCAGGCCCTTGGTTCCCGGTTTGATCCATGGTCTGACCAGTTTTTCATCACGCTTGTAAGGTAAAAGTTTATCTTCCGGACCATTGGGTTTGTCGAGGAATTTCACCTGAATCGGTTTCAACTCATCTTCGGTTGGGAATTTCCAGGGTTCAGAACCGTTGGCAATATAACCATCGGTAAGAAGTATCACTGGGGTCATGTGTTCAACAGCTATTCTGCAGGCTTCGTAAGCCATATTAAAGCAATCTGAAGGTGAAGCGGCGGCGATAACAGGGATCGGCGCTTCGCCGTGACGGCCATGGATGGCCATGATGAGATCGGCCTGCTCGGTTTTTGTAGGTAAGCCGGTTGAAGGGCCACCGCGCTGCACATCAATGATCACAAGCGGTATTTCCAAAATAGTAGCCAATCCAATGGCCTCGGTCTTAAGTGCCATACCCGGACCGGATGTACTGGTGATACCCAGGTTTCCTGTGTAGGATGCGCCGATGGCGGAACAGATTCCGGCGATTTCGTCCTCTGCCTGAAGTGTTTTAACGCCGTTGGCTTTGTATTTGGATAATTCGTGCAATATGTCGCTGGCAGGCGTGATGGGATATGAGCCTAAAAACAAAGGCAAACCTGATTTTTCTGAGGCGGCCACAAATCCGATAGCTGTGGCGTGGTTTCCTGTGATATTCCGATATGTGCCGCTTGGCAATTTAGCCGGATTAACCTGAAAACGCGTGGTGAAAATTTCGGTGTTGTCTCCATAGGCCCATCCTGCTTTTAGTGTTTTGATATTGGCTTCAGCCAGTTCGGGTTTCTTGGCAAATTTCTCGTTGATGAATTTGATGGTAGGTTCCATGGACTTGTCGAACATCCAGAAAAGCAAACCTAGCACGAACATGTTTTTGGAGCGTTCGATCTCCTTGTTGCCTAAGCCTGATCCGGTAAGGCATTCTTTGGTGAGTTTGGTGATCTCAATTTTGTGAACGATGTAGTTCTCCAGTTCTTTTTCTTCAAGAGGGTTTACGCCTTCGGGATATTGTGCAAGACCGAGGTTCTTGCGGTCAAATCCGGCCAGGTTGGCTATGAGGATGCCGCCTCTTTTCAAACGCGGAAGATCCACTTTCAATGCGGCTGCATTCATGGCTACCAGTACATCGTAGTTGTCACCCGGCGTATAAATTTCTTTACTGCCAAGATGTACCTGAAAACCGGAAACCCCGGCCACTGTGCCTATCGGGGCTCTGATTTCAGCCGGAAAATCCGGAAAGGTGCTCAGATCATTTCCTAAAAAAGCAGCTGTATCCGTAAACTGCATGCCGGTAAGTTGCATGCCATCGCCGGAGTCACCCGCAAAGCGCACAACAAGGCTGTCTGATTCCAACACAACCTTCTTCAGACTCTTCTTCGTTTCTAAAGTATCCATGAGATATGATAATTCGTGTTAAGGATGCAAAGCATCTTTTTTAGCGGTGAGCTGTTCTTTGGTTTCCACATGATTGGTATCTGGAATGCAGCAATCAACCGGACATACAGAGGCGCATTGCGGTTCATCATGAAAACCTACGCATTCGGTGCACTTATCGCTCACTATGTAATAATAATCCTGTGATACGGGCTCATGTGGTGCGTCGGCATCGGATGTCATTCCACTTGCAGATGTAAAATTTCCTGATACGCCGGTTTTGTCGGAAAATCTCCATTCGGCAGCGTTTTCGTAGATGGCCCCATTAGGGCACTCGGGTTCACAAGCGCCGCAATTGATGCAGTCGGAGGTGATTGTAATTGCCATGGTAAACGGTTTTAGATTTGTGGCTGTAAAGTAAAACAAATTTAATTATTAATTTCATGATACTTGATTTTAACACTTCATGATTCAAATCATTTTTTATACTTTGCCACCTGTATACTTTTGACCAAATTTAACGTATGGGTTCCGGATCACTGATAATGCTGCTTCTCTGCGGGATCGCCTTCTCCGGAGGAGGCATATTGATTTCCCGTCTAATTGCCAAACGATCTACCAATCTGCAGAAAGGACTTCCTTACGAATGTGGCATAGATACCATTGGCACCTCATGGATTCAGTTCAATGTGGGTTATTATCTCTTCGCGCTTATCTTTCTTGTGTTTGATGTGGAACTTGTATTCATGTACCCCTGGGCGGTTGTGGTGAAGGAAGTGGGACTCGTTGCCTTTGTTGAAATACTTGTCTTTCTGTTTATTCTCTTTATGGGATTTGTATACGCCTGGAAAAAAGGAGCACTGAAATGGATGTAGATAAACATGCACACCCCGAGAAACTGAGCTTTCCCGCTCAGTTGCACCAAACACCAGACGGCGGTTTTGTGGTCACCAAGCTCGATGATGTGATCAACTGGGCTCGCTCCAATTCCCTGTGGCCACTTATCTTCGGCACCAGTTGCTGTGCCATTGAGATGATGTCAGCCGCCGATGCGAAGTACGACTGGTCGCGTTTTGGATTTGAGGTAGCCAGGGCAACTCCACGCCAGGCAGATCTGATCATTGTATCCGGCACCATAGTGATGAAAATGGCCCCTGTGCTGAAACGCCTTTATGACCAGATGCCTGAACCCAAGTATGTTATTGCCATGGGCGCATGCACCATATCTGGAGGCCCGTTCTTTTACAGCACCTATTCTGTAGTGAAAGGTGTGGATAATATCATTCCCGTTGACGTGTATGTCCCCGGATGTCCGCCCCGGCCTGAAGCCTTACTGCATGGCATGATCAGTCTTCAGGAAAAAATAAAGCACGAAACTTATTTCAAGCGCGGGAAAGGGACATGAACAAGGACGAACTGAAAATACAGCTTGGCGAATCACCCGCGTACCTGGGTTTTGATGAGAGCGCGGAGCATCTATGTGTTCAGATCCCGCCTGAGGAATTGCTCAATGTCATGCGTCAATTAAGGGACCGTGAGGATCTGAAACTGGACTATCTATATTGCATGACCTGTGTGGACTGGAAAGACCACCTGATGATGGTATACATGTTGCGCTCAGTTGCCCATGGAATTCATCTCAATGTAAAGGTAAAGCTGAGCGATATTGCCAATCCCGAAATAGAATCCCTTACAGGACTCTGGAAAACGGCGGAATTGAACGAAAACGAGATATTCGACCTGTTCGGTGTTAAATTCACCCATCATCCAAACCTGCGCCGTATGTTTCTGGAACCAGACTGGAAAGGTTACCCGCTCCGTAAAAATTACGAAGACGAGAACATGATCAAACTCTAATGCTGATTGAGCCAAACCATATTACTGAAGAGGGCGAGTACGTCATCAACATGGGTCCGCAACACCCCGCAACACATGGGGTATTGCATTTAAAGGTATGGCTCGACGGAGAGACCATACAGAAGATCGAGCCACATCTTGGTTACATCCACCGCTCAATAGAGAAAATGTGCGAAAGCCTCACATACAGGCAGTATGTGTACACCACCAGCCGCATGGATTACCTTTCGGCTCACATCAACAACCAGGCTTGTTCGCTTGCTGTTGAAAAAGGCCTTCAGGTTGAAGCCACACCCAGAGCAAAAGCTGTTCGTGTGATTCTTGCCGAACTCACACGCCTGGCTTCACACCAATTGTGGTGGGCAGCAACAGGACTTGACCTGGGTGGTGTTACGCCGTTCTTTTATGCTTTCCGGGAACGTGAGGCCATTAACAGCATCATGGAAGAAACCTGCGGCACTCGGCTGACACAAAATTATATTGTACCCGGTGGCATCATGTACGATATACATCCCAATTTCCAGAAGAGTGTGAAAGCGGTGATGAAGCAGATCAGGGATAATTTTCACGAGTATGACGAGATCTTAACCGGTAATGTGATCTTCCAGAACAGACTCAAGGGCGTTGGTTTTCTTTCACGCGAAAATGCCATATCGTATGGCTGCAGCGGACCAACCGCGAGGGCTTCGGGCCTGGCATGCGATATGCGCAAGTTGAAGCCTTATGACGGGTATGACATGTTGCAGTTTGAACAGGTCGTTCAGAACGGAGGGGATTGCTGGGCAAGGTACCAGGTGCGCATGGCAGAAATGCTGCAATCTGTCAGCATAATTGAGCAATTGATAGACAATATACCGGAAGGAGATTTTATCACCAAAACAAAAGCAGTGTTAAAACTGCCTAAAGGAGAATGGTACCAGACCGTGGAAACGGCTCGTGGTGAATTGGGCGTATACCTGGTGAGTGATGGTGGCACCACACCGTACCGCTGCAAATTCCGTTCACCCGGATTTTCAAATCTTTCAGCTATTCCCGAAATGGCACGCGGGGCAAAGATCGGCGACCTCATGGCCATCATGGCAACAGTGGATCTGGTAATACCTGACATTGACAGATAAAGCGTGAACACAAACAGTCCATATAGTTTTTCGGCGCTGGCCTCAGGTCTTCACAACAGTCTGCAAGGCAAGATCAGCAATCCCGATGCGCTCATGATCACAGAAATGATCATTACTGGAATCAGTCTTATTCTATTTCTTGTTGTGCTTTGTTTTTTCCTGGGCTATATGGAACGCAAAGTTGCTGCATTCATGGAGATTCGTCTTGGACCCAACCGGGTTGGCCCCAAAGGTTCTCTGCAGATAGTGGCCGACACAGTGAAATTATTGTTCAAGGAAGGGCTTACACCCAATGCTTCTGATAAATTTTTATTTAATCTGGCCCCCGGCATCATGGTGGTAACCTCCATGCTGGCACTTGCCCCGATAGCGTTTGCAAAAGATTTTCAGATCTGGAATGTAAATATTGGTGTACTGTATGTGTCTTCGGTATCATCCATGGCCGTGATCGGTATATTGATGGCCGGTTGGTCGAGCAGCAACAAATATTCACTGATAGGTGCCATGCGCAGCGGGGCTCAGATCGTGAGTTATGAATTATCCATAGGACTTTCACTTATTTCAATTGTGATCCTGTCTGGCAGCCTGCAATTATCAGATATAGTGGCAAGCCAGGCGAATGGCTGGTGGCTGATCAAGGGACATTTGCCTGTGCTCATCTCATTTGTGATCTTCATCATCGCCTCGACCGCCGAGATCAACAGGGCCCCGTTTGACCTGACAGAAGCGGAACAGGAATTGACAGGCGGGTTTCACACTGAGTATTCAGGAATGAAGTTTGCCATGTTTCTGCTCTCGGAATATATCAACCTTTTTATCGTATCCGCGGTTGCAGCCACCCTCTTTCTGGGCGGCTGGATGCCTTTCCATATCGGTTCAGACAATGCCTTCAACCGGGTAATGGATTATATTCCTTCAGTGATCTGGTTCTTTGGAAAAACGTTTTTCATTGTATTTGTTATCATGTGGTTTCGCTGGACATTTCCTAGACTCAGGATTGACCAGTTGCTGAACCTCGAATGGAAATACCTTTTGCCCATCAGTATGTTTAATGTGTTGTTGGTAACAATCATGGCTCTGCTGGGATGGCATTTTTAATTTGGTATAAAGCATGTCGTTGAAGACATATATAAGCGGAATATTCAGTGCACTGGGTTCACTGCTCAAAGGCATGAAACTTACGGGCTATTATTTTACCCACACCAAGGAAATCGTAACCGAGGAGTACCCTGACAACCGAGCTGACTTGAAAATGGCTGAACGGTTCCGTGGCGAGGTCATCATGCCCCACAACGAACAGAACGAACATCGCTGCACCGGTTGCCAGGCCTGTGAGTTGGCCTGTCCGAATGGAACCATCAAAATCATTACCAAACAGGAAACCCTGCCAGACGGAAAAAAGAAAAAACGCATTGACACCTTCGTTTACCGGCTCGACATGTGTACATTCTGTAACCTCTGCGTATTGTCTTGTCCTTCTGATGCCATTGTGATGGGGCATAATTTTGAACACAGCGTATACGACAAAAAACAACTGAAAAAGATTCTGAACCTGCCAGGATCCAAACTTATGGAGGGGGTTGAAGAATGAGCATATCCACATTGATCTTCTACATTCTTGCCGCCGTGATCGTGGGTGGAGGTTTGATGGCTGTAACCGAACGCAAAATTTTCCGCTCAGCTGTGTATTTGCTTTTTTCACTCGTGGGCATAGCCGGACTCTATTTCTATCTGAATTATGAATTTCTTGCCGCTGTGCAGATCGTGGTTTACGTGGGTGGTATTGTGGTGCTGATCATCTTCTCTATTTTTCTGACAGCTGAGTCGGGACAGGACATGAAGGGGCCCGGATTAATCCGCCTGATATTCTCTTCCCTGGCCTGTGTGATTGCCTTCAGTCTTGTTTACTGGTTGCTCAGTCATCATGGCTTTACCGGCCGAAACAACCCGGCTGTGGAAGCCAGCACCAGAAACATTGGGCGCCAAATGCTCAGCACTTCAGACTTTGGTTATATTTTGCCATTTGAGGTGGTGAGTATTCTTCTGCTCGCCGCCATGATCGGTTGTATCGTAATAGCCCTTAAACTCAGAACCAAAACATGACAGAACCAGGACTCATACATGTATTGGTGATCAGCACTGCGCTTTTTTTCATTGGCATTTATGGCTTTCTGACAAGGCGAAACATGATCAGCATGCTGATGTCGGTTGAGTTGATTCTCAATTCGGTCAATCTCAATTTTATCGCATTCAACAAATACCTTTATGCCGACCGTCTCGATGGGGTATTCTTTATCGTCTTCAACATAGCCATTGCAGCCGCTGAAGCTGCGGTAGCCATTGCCATCATCATCAACCTATACAGAAAACACCGCTCGATAGATATTGAACAAGCCGACTCACTGAAGTATTGATATGACCGCTTTCAACACCATACTGCTGATCCCTGTTCTGCCTCTGGCGGCCTTTCTTCTCATTGCACTTGTTGGTCGCCGGTACTTTCCCAGGTACAGCGGGATTTTTGGCAGCCTTGTGTTGCTGGTCACTTTCGCGATTGCATTACAGGAAGCTTACAGTTACTTTTTTGAAACAGAAAAAATCGCAGGTTCATATCAATCCTTTGTCTGTTGCCGGCTGAACTGGCTGGAATTCAGTCCTGGCTTTTCCATTGACATGGGCTTGCTCATCGACGCCAATTCCATGCTCATGTGCGTGATCGTGACATTCATTTCTTTGCTGGTGCACATTTACAGTCTTGGGTACATGAAAGGCGATCCGCGAGTCGCCACATACTATTCCTTTCTGGGCCTTTTCACCTTTTCAATGCTGGGACTTGTGCTGTCATGCAATATATTCCAGATGTATATTTTCTGGGAGCTGGTAGGCGTATCTTCCTTTTTATTGATTGGTTATTACTACACCAAGGACAGTGCGGTGGCTGCAGCCAAAAAGGCTTTTATTGTAACCCGATTTGCAGATCTGGGATTCCTGCTCGGTATACTGATACTCTCCTATTATACCAAAACATTTGATTTTCAAACCCTGATCGGCAGAGCCGGTGACAGTTCCTTTATGGGCAGTTTAGCGGCTCAGAGCTTTATGGGCGTTTCAGTTCTGACCTGGGGACTTGTTCTGGTGTTCGCGGGCGGAGCAGGCAAGTCGGCCATGTTTCCGCTGCACATCTGGTTGCCAGATGCCATGGAAGGTCCTACACCGGTTTCGGCCCTGATACATGCTGCCACAATGGTTGTGGCCGGTGTTTATCTGGTATTGCGTCTTTTTCCAGTATTTGTATTCGGTAGTCCGGCCGCGCTTCATTTGGTGGCGGGGGTTGGCGTGTTCACGGCATTGTTCGCCGCCTGTATTGCCTGTACACAAACCGACATCAAGCGTGTTCTGGCCTATTCCACCATTTCCCAGATAGGCTTTATGATGTTTTCGCTGGGCGTTTCGGGATACGGATCAGAAGCCGGGCTGGGATACACAGCATCCATGTTTCATCTGTTCACCCATGCCATTTTCAAAGCTTTGTTATTTCTTGGAGCCGGTGCAGTAATCCATTACATACACAGTAACGAGATGGGCGATATGGGAGGATTGAGGAAACACATGCCGATTACACACATGAGTTTTTTACTGGCTTGCCTGGCCATTTCGGGAATACCGCCATTTGCAGGATTTTTCAGTAAAGAGGAAATTTTGCTTGCCGCCTGGCACTACAGTCCTTTGGTTTATGGTCTTGCGCTTTTAACTTCAGGCATTACCGCCTTTTATATGTTCCGTCTTTACTACAGTATTTTCTGGAACAAGTCCCGCGACAATCAAAGCGCACACGGTCAAGCCGAACACCATGGAGAGGCTCCGGTAAGTATGCTCATCCCGCTCGTTCTTCTGGCTCTGTTGTCAGCAGTGGCCGGATTCATTCCTTTTGGTCATTTGATCAGCAGCGATGGAAAAGTACTGGAATCCGAATTCCACGTTGGCTTTTCTGTTGCTCCCGTGCTCATTGCAATTGGTGGTATCGTGTTTGCAACGATACTCTATAAAAAAGAGAATTTAAAACCTCAGACTATTACCGCAAGTCTGAAAGGTTTGTACACCAGCGCCTACAGGAAATTTTACATAGATGAGATATACCTGTTCATTACCCGCAAAATAATTTTTCAACTGGTTGGGCGTCCCGCGGCCTGGTTCGACAAAACTGTGGTGGACGGCAGCGTGAACGGTTTGGCTTCACTTACAGCAGCAGTTTCAGAACGCATTAAAGGTTTGCAGTCGGGAAAACTACAGGACTATGCCTTGTATTTTCTGAGTGCTGTGGCCGGATGTATTCTTTTGTTCTATTATTTATGGATTTAATACAGCATGTCATGTTAAACACAGAATTAATGGATTCACTCCGGCAAACGCTGGATGAATTGCGTACAGCAGAAAACGAGCTGAACCGGCCCATGGAGGATGTTGTTACACTTTCCCTCTGTGTAACGGCCCGAAAATCGATGAGTGACCTGATGCACATTTATCTTAAGATCAATACGCAGCACAGTTTCAAAGAACAGAGCTTGCAGGACCTTCTTGAAGGATGTAAAAATCACGATCCTCATTTTGAACAGGTAAGTCTTGGGAAAATCTATTGCAACTCCCTGAACCATTCTCTTTGTGAAGACAAACACTGTTTGTTATACAACAATGTGGAAGAGTGCATGAAGGTAGCAGGACAACTCAAACAACTGGTATTGCAAAAACTTGAACTGAACGAAGCCGATCTGATGTAAGCCTTATGACCAACCTCAACCTGCTCATACTCGTACCATTACTCAGCGCACTGGCCCTGCTGTTTTTCAGAAATCTGAAGGAGATACGCCTCGCAGCACTTATCGGATCACTGGTTCAGCTGATATTGTGCGCAGGTCTTCTGGTGTCATATTTAAATGAGCGGGCTGCGGGAAACACCTCGCAGATGCTCTTCGAATACAGGCATACCTGGTTCAGCGCATTTAACATTTCATATTACATAGGGGTAGATGGTATATCCGTTGTGATGTTGCTGCTTACAGCGCTTGTGGTATTCACTGGTGTTCTGGTGTCGTGGACCATGGAGCAACAAAGCAGGGAATTTTTCTTCATGCTCATGTTGCTGAGTATTGGCGCATACGGGTTCTTTATTTCCCTCGATCTTTTCACCATGTTCTTTTTCCTCGAGCTGGCCGTTATTCCAAAGTTCATGCTCATAGCCATTTGGGGAAGCGGCAGAAAGGAATACAGTGCACTCAAGCTGGCCCTTATGCTCATGGGAGGTTCGAGTCTTGTGCTGGTTGGCATATTGGCAACGTATTACAGTTCTGGCGCAGGCTCCGGCGAACACAGTTTTGATCTGCTGAAACTGGCTGCAAAGCCTTTAGCTGCAAATACCCAATACATCATTTTTCCCTTTCTGTTTGCAGGATTTGGCATATTCACCGCCCTTTTTCCGTTTCACACCTGGGTGCCCGACGGGCACTCATCGGCACCCACAGCCGGTTCAATGTTTCTTGCCGGAATTTCCATGAAACTGGGCGCATATGGTTGTTTGCGCGTTGCCACCTATCTTATGCCAGAAGCAGCGCATTACTACTCTGGCGTCATCATTCTTCTGGCCACCATTGCCATTATCTATGGCGCATTCGCAACGCTCATGCAGAACGATCTCAAATACATCAATGCTTATTCATCCGTAAGCCACTGCGGTTTTATTCTGCTTGGTATCGGTATGCTGAACAAAACGGCCCTGGAAGGCGCGGTTATGCAAATGGTGTCACACGGACTGATGACAGCTTTGTTTTTTGCCGTGATCGGCATGTTATACGAGCGCACCCATACCAGGAAACTGGAATTACTGGGTGGCCTGCTGAAAGTGGTGCCATTCCTTGGTGTGGTGTATGTCATTGCGGGACTCTGTTCATTAGGCCTTCCCGGATTCAGCGGCTTTGTATCAGAGATGAGCATATTTGTAGGTTCCTGGCAAAACCCCGGAACCTTTAACCGGATCGCTACCATTCTGGCCTGCGCGTCTATTGTGGTTACTGCGGTTTACATCCTTCAGGCCACAGCCAAAGCCGTTATGGGGCCTCTGAAACAGGAAGCCTATCTGCAGATCAAAGATGCCCGCTGGTATGAGAAACTGGCTTCGGTTGTACTAATTGTCGCCATACTCAGTATTGGGCTTGCACCCTTCTGGTTTACCGGACTGATAAAGGCCGACACACAAGTGATTATGGAAACAATTATCAGGGGGGTAAGCCTGAAATGAATATGAACACCCATTTTTTTATATTGATGAAAGCGGAACTGAGTCTGGGACTCATTTTGTTTCTCTTACTGATACTCAAGCTCACCGATCGATCCGGCAGTTCAAAACAAATCCTGGGGATAGCCAATGTATTGCTGCTCCTCAATTTCGCTCTCGGTTTCTTTTTTAATAAAGAAGGAAGTTTGTTTTCGGGCATGTACAACACAAATTCCGCAATTGTACTCGAAAAAAATATTCTTAATGCCGGACTTTTGCTCATTTCTTTCATGGCGTATGACTGGATAAAAACGCATCCCCACCTCACCGAATTTTACCTTCTAATGATCAGCACGGTGATGGGACTTTTTTACATGATCTCGAGCGGCACCTTTCTGATGTTTTACCTGGGCCTTGAACTCGCCTCCATTCCCCTTGCAGCTTTGGTGAATTTTGATCTGGAAAAACGGAAATCTTCCGAAGCAGCCATGAAACTCATTCTGAATTCGGCTTTCGCTTCAGGGTTTTTTCTGTTTGGCATTTCCCTGTTGTATGGTGCAAGCGGCACGCTCAGTTTCTCAGAACTTTTTGCCTCCGGTGAAGTAAGTGCTTTTCAACTTTGTGCCCTGGTATTTATTTTCTCCGGTTTCGCGTTCAAACTTTCCGCTGTACCATTTCATTTTTGGACTGCAGATGTATATGAAGGCGCGCCCGTTCCGGTGACAGCGTTTTTGTCGGTACTATCCAAAGCGGCTACCGCTTTTGTGTTCATATCGGTACTGATACCGCTTTTCCATGCTGTTCCAAAGCTGTACTACACCTTACTGTTGATCACCATTGTGTTCACCATCCTCATCGGAAATCTATTCGCCATCAGGCAAACTAACATCAAACGATTCCTGGCATTCTCATCTATTGCCCAGGTTGGTTACATATTTTATGGATTAAGTTCGGGAGCCGTTTCCGGAATAAGTTCAGCCGTGTTTTTTCTCATTGTGTACCTCTTTTCAAACCTGGCGGCCTTCGCGGTAATTGGCCTGGTGAGTGTCCAAAGCGGAAAAGAAAATATTGAGGACTATAAAGGATTTTATAAAAACAATCCATTCCTCAGTTGGGTTCTGGGTATTGCGCTTTTCTCTTTAGCGGGTATTCCACCAACTGCTGGGTTTTTCGGCAAACTTTTCCTTCTGACTTCGGGCACCAGCGGTGGCAATTATGGTCTGCTGGCATTCGCTGCGCTGAACATGGTGGTTTCCCTGTATTATTATTTAAGGCTTATAAGAGCCGTCTTCATAGATCAGTCCGATGAAGCCTTACCGGCACTTCGTGTAAATCCCTGGCTGCGCGCTGCCCTCCTGATTTGTTTAGGTGGCATGCTGTTCAGTGGATTGAGTGACCATCTGCCGGATTACATTCAATCCGCATTTAACTTTTAGCACCATGGCGCTGAATCAGAATCATATTTGCGAAGAACTCGAAGGTCAGAAGTGCTCTATTGTTGAGAAAAACTGCAGCGAACAAAGGGCGGCCTTTCTAAAATCCCTGCTCGAGCACAATGGCTTTAAGGTTGTAGTTGGCAAAACGCCATCCAAAGCCCCGGCCAAAGCCCCGGTTGAAGGCGAACAAGCCGCTCAAACCGAAACAAGTGCCCCTGAACTCTATACAGTTGGGGTAAGCGATCTCAGCTTCAATACCATTAATGCCATATTTAACCGCGAATTGATAGATCTTGAAGGTAAAACGGTGAGTCCGGCCTACTGGAAACAACAGGAAAAGGCTGAAAGCGCTGAAGGCTGGTACTGGAAAAAAGCCTGAGGCTTTTACTGCACTTCAACAAGGCGTTAAATCTCAATACCGCATTTTACAGGTTCTGAAGCGCAAGCAAGCGTTCCCAGCGTTTTGCAATGCCTTTCTCGGCTTCAACCAGCACATCCGCTGCGTGATCTGCATTTTGTCGGAGCAGTGTACTGAACCGGGTTTCGTGGTATAGAAAGTCTTTCAGGGGCAGACTGGCTTCTTTGCTGTCGAGACTGAAGCGCTGACCTTTTTCTTTCAGTGGATTGTATCGGAACAAGGGCCAGTATCCCGATTTCACAGCGTTGAGTTGTTGTTCAGCCCCATGTCCCATGTCGTACCCGTGTGCAATGCAGTGACTGTAAGCGATCACCAGCGCGGTTCCCGGAAAAGCTTCAGCTTCCTGTATGGTGCGTATGGCGTGGGAATCGTTGGCACCCATTGCAATCTGAGCCACATAAGCCGAACCATGCGCTATGGCCTGAAGCGCGAGGTCTTTTTTAGAATTTTCCTTACCATTCACAGAAAACTTGGCGCTGGCGCCAATGGGTGTGGATTTGGATTTCTGTCCACCGGTATTCGAATAAACTTCTGTGTCAAGCACAATGATGTTAACCTTCTCACCTGTTGAAAGCACATGATCAAGTCCTCCAAAGCCAATGTCGTAAGCCCAGCCATCACCTCCCACGATCCAGTGTGATTTTTTCACCAGATGATCGGCCAGTATAGCCAACTGTCTGGCTTCAAAACTGCTTAAGGTGCTGAGGCGTTTACGTAAGTCTTCTACCCTCATACGCTGCTGCCGGATGCCGTTTTCAATGGATTGATCTGCGTTGAGAATCTCATCCGCGAATTCGGCACCAATCACGTCTTTCAGACCTCTGAGCAGATTTTTTGCCAGATCGGTTTTTTTGTCAAATCCAAGTTTAATGCCCAATCCGAATTCGGCATTGTCCTCGAAAAGGGAATTGGCCCAGGCCGGGCCAAGTCCTTCCCTGTTTGTGGTCCATGGGGTTGTGGGCAGGTTGGCTCCATAAATTGATGAACAACCGGTTGCATTGGCTACCACCATTCTGTCGCCATACAATTGTGAAAGCAGTTTCAGATAAGGTGTTTCACCACAGCCAGCACAGGCGCCTGAAAATTCAAATAGTGGTTGCAGAAACTGAGTGCCTTTCACGGTATTGGTATTCGCGCGGTTGCGTTCGAGTTCAGGCAGGGACAGGAAGAAATTCCAGTTTTCTTTCTCACTTTCTTTGAGAGGGGCCTGTTCGCGCATGTTGATGGCCTTGTGGTTGAGGTCTGTTTTACTGCTTACCGGGCAATATTCAACGCAGATGTTGCAGCCTGTGCAATCTTCCACCGAAACCTGCAGGGTATATGCTTCCGTTTCCTTATTGAATTCCTTACCGATTGGTGCTGTATGTTTGAATTGACCAGGTGCAGTTTGCAGCTCCTCCTTACTGTACACTTTACAGCGGATGGCAGCGTGAGGGCATATGAGAAAACATTTGCCGCATTGCGAACAAAGATCCTCATCCCAGACAGGCACCATGGCCGCGATGTTTCGCTTTTCATATTTGGTGGTGCCTACCGGATAGCGTCCGTCAACCGGAAAAGCACTCACCGGTAACTCATCACCTTCAAACGATAGAATTTTCGACAAGACATTCTGCACGAAATCAGGTGCATCAGCCGATACATTGGCTTCTGTGTCCAGAACACCCAAATGCGCGGTGCCGTAATGAACTTCCTGAAGATTCTCAAGGGTTTTGTCAACCGCTTCAAAGTTTTTCTGCACCACCTTTTCACCTTTGGCTGAATACGATTTTTTGATGGCATCCTTGATACGCTGAATGGCTTCCTCCTTACTGAGGATTCCGGCGATGGCAAAAAAGCAGGTTTGCAGAATGGTATTGATACGAGTACCCATACCGGTTTCCCTGGCCACCCTGGAAGCATTGATCACGTAGAATTTCAGTTCCTTCTCACGAATCTCTTCCTGAACATGCCTGGGTAAAGTTGACCAGATGGCTGAGGCATCATGCGTGGTATTTAGCAGGAATGTGGCGCCCTTCTCTGCGTATTTCAGTATGTCGTACTTGTGGATGAAATTAGACTGATGGCAGGCGATAAAATTTGCCGAATGCACAAGGTATGTGGAATGAATCGGCTTTTTACCGAAGCGCAGATGCGATACCGTGAGGGAGCCGGATTTTTTGGAATCGTACACAAAATAACCCTGCACGTAATTATCTGTGGTGTCTCCGATGATTTTGATGGAATTTTTGTTCGCGCCAACTGTGCCATCAGCACCCAGACCGTAAAACAAACCTCTGAAAAGGTGCTGTTGCTCGAGGTTAAAGTTCTCATCATAATTCAGACTCAGGTGACTCACATCGTCATCGATACCCACAGTGAAATGTTTTTTTGGATGGGGTTTAGCCAGCTCTTCAAAAATGGCCTTAACCATGGCCGGGTTAAACTCTTTTGAAGCCAGACCATAGCGTCCTGCAATTATTTTGGGTCTGGGTCCTTCCCAATTTTCGCTCAGCAGGTTCACTACATCCATGTAGAGTGGATCGCCAATAGCACCAGGTTCTTTGCATCGGTCGAGTACCGCGATGCTTTGAACACTTTTGGGAATACTGCTTAGAAAACTTTCAGCGTCGAGTGGCCTGAAGAGGCGCACATACAGGTAGCCCAGTTTTTCCCCCTGTTCGTTAAGGTGTTTCACGGTTTCTTCAACCGCTCCCGAACCTGAACCCATTATGACGATCAGGCGCTCAGCCTGAGGATGTCCATAATACTCGTACAATTTATAAGCACGCCCGGTCAGGTGTTCAAACTTGTCCATCATTTCACGAACTATGGCCGGTGCGTTATTGTAAAATGGATTAGACGCTTCACGGCTTTGGAAGAAAACATCAGGGTTTTGGGCTGTTCCCCTGATGCTGGGCTGTTCAGGGGAAAGGGATCGGTTTCTGAAATTCAGCAAAGCGTTTTCATCTATCATCTGAAGGATCACTTCATCCGGAACGATCTCCACCTTTGTGAGTTCGTGTGAGGTTCTGAAACCATCGAAGATGTTCAGGAATGGAAGGCGCGCTTTTAAGGTGGCGGCTTGTGCAATAAGCGCCATATCCATAGATTCCTGGGCATTGCGTCCGAAAAGCATGGCCCATCCTGTTTGGCGAACCGACATCACATCGCTGTGGTCGCCAAAAATGGATAAGGCGTGTGTGGCCAGGGTGCGTGCCGCGATGTGGAAAACGGCCGGAGTAAGTTCACCGGCAATTTTGTACATGTTCGGAATCATGAGCAGCAAACCCTGGGAACAGGTGAATGTGGAAGCCAGGGTTCCGGCCTGCAGGGCCCCGTGGATAGCGCCCGCGGCACCGCCTTCGCTTTGCATTTCCATCACCCTGGGCACTTCACCAAATACATTTTGCTGGCCGGCAGCCGACCATTCATCGCAAAACTCGCCCATGGCGCTTGAAGGGGTAATGGGATAAATGGCGCAAACTTCGCTGGTTTTATAGGCCATGTAGGCTGCCGCCTCATTGCCGTCCATTATTTTGATCTTCTTTTTCATGTTTGGGGGGAATTAAGATAATTCAACACTTATTTTATAGAAGTCGCGTTCGAGGTGTTTTTTTTCACCGTGTTTTTCGTCGTGAATCATGAATTTTTCATAAAGGCTTTCCATTTCCTGTTCGGTGAGAAGGGCGGAAGCGTTATTCAGAACCACCCGGTTCTCCTGGTTCATATGGTCGAACATTTCCCTGAGGTAACGTGTCATGACGCTGCGCAGCAGATCGTGGTTATAATTGGCAAAATGGATCTCTATTTCGGACACCATGGCCCTGAAATCTTCATGGTTGTCGTAGATCTCATACAGGAATTCCTCACCCATTTGTTCTGAACGGTTCCGGAGAATGGGGTAGAGAAATTGTTCTTCTTTTGGAAAATGATAGATCTCGGAGTAATTGCGGATAAAGAGGATAAAATCGTTCACCAGGTGTCGGTATTCTTCGTTGTTTTCCACCTTTTGAATGTTCAGGCCCAGTTTAACAGCGGAGAGGAGAATATTATGTTCTTCCTGCAGGATCTTGAGGGGATTTCTCATGGTTGATACGGTATGAATTGGGTTTGAAAGACAGTATAAAATAAGCCATAAGGCCTTAGCCGGGGCATGACATAAGTCAGACCACGGAGCTGATATTTGACGTTTAGTCCCGCTGAAAATCAATGACTTTCTGTACCGGAATTTCCTGCCTTAGAGCGGGGAATCTTTCAAGTTTTGGGGCCTGAGGCTTGCGGGCCCGGAAAGACCTGGCTGGATATTCCTGAATTATTTCTTAAATTTGCCGCCTCTATCACACCTGGGTGTTGAAATTGGTAGACAAGCAGGATTCAGGATCCTGTGTCGCGAGACGTGAGGGTTCGAATCCCTTCCCAGGTACAATAAATCAAAACGCCCCGCTGCAAGCGGGGTTTTTTGTTTGGGGCGACAGGCCAAGCTTGCTTGAGACTGGCGCAACAAACAAAAAACAAAGGCCCGAAGGGCCTGGCGTTTTGATTTTGACTTTTACTTAAATGGGATCAGCGGAGCTAATCCCATCCAAAAAATTAATTGTGCGGGGGCGACAGGCCAAGCTTGCTTGAGACTGGCGCAACAAACAAAAAACAAAGGCC
>DAOMFS010000034.1:28521-30182 GCA_035429925.1 Bacteroidia bacterium
CGAAGGGCCTGGCGTTTTGATTTTGACTTTTTATCACCCATGTCATTGATATGATTATTAAGACCTATTATTTGCTATTGGTATTCAGCCTCACTTTAACTATGGTGTAAGTGGAATCAACCCGGTTATATTTGTCTTCAAAATAGAAGATGTCATTGTCTTGAAAAACTACTCGGCTATCAAAATCCAGATTAAGTTCAGAAATAAAATCCTTGGTTCTTAAATTAAAAACCAACAATTTATTTTGTTTCTGAAAGTAGAGTGAATTTAAGTAATCCAATAATGGATAACTAGGAAGTGATCTTGTGCAATTTTCAATTTCCATGGGAAATATTTCTGAATGGTCAGACAACGTGTCCATGATAGGAAGCTTTATTCCACGCAGTAAAAGATTATGTGTTGTATCAGTATAGACGTATGTATGCAAATACGATGAGTTCTTCAATCTGCACAGGCCTAATTGTCTTTTATTGTCATCCTTGTAAAAATGATAATTAAAAATAGTATGTTGAGAAGATTCCTTTAAATTGAATTTGGTTAATTGTTGGTTGTTTAAATAACTGTTTAGAACATTATTAATCTCATTGCCAAAATTAACAGACTTACCATTTTTGTCTGAATTAGCGTAAATGGTGGTAAGCATTGGTAATAGTTTCTTATCAAGTATGGGATTTTTTTGATTAATAAAACCGACGAATTTTAATTTATTTGTGTCAAGAATAAAAATTCCATGGGTAAACAAATAATTTTTATAATAGTATAAGGATCTGTAAGGCAAGAGGTCACGATCAAATTCTTTCTTTAAGGGTATGTAGAAATAGCCGTCCGAGAACAAAATGCACGTTTTATTATATAAACTATTCTCATCAAACTTATAATTATCCGGATACCTGACATACAGCGTGTCGAGCACTTTCAGGTTGCTGTCAAGCTTAAGAAATTTATTGTCGTTAATACTTAATATGAAATCTGATCCCATTAATAGCAACTGATAGCTACCTCTATTCACAGAATAAATCTCTTTGTTATAGTCATTTACAGTAATAACTTTTTCGAAAGACCCAATCTCTAAATTGTATTTTCCCAGTTGATGAAGATTTGATTTTGTTCTGAATGAAATATAAACGGCATTCGAATTTTTCATGAAGGACGAGAAGCAAAACTCATTTACCAATTCGGGTAAACCAATTCGAAATGTATCTAAATTAACTAGATTAATCCTTGTCTGACAAATTCCAGCACTCGCTAAAAGAGTGAAAATTGAAATGAAAATTATGAACCGCAAAACTACTCTGTTGAAGAAGGGCATTTACATCTTCTACCGCTATTATGATGGTCGCAATTCCACGAAATACCACCAAACCTGCATCTGCCAAAACAATTATTTTCGCTTAAAACATAATCAATATAATTTGCGTTAGAATGCCCATATTGCGGTTTTAAAATAATTATCCAAGCAGGAATGGTGTCAGAAATATTAAATTCAACATCCGTTCTTACATTTGAAGGACTGAGTAATCCCTGTTTGCAATTATTTAATTGTTCAATAGAGGAATAGAGTTTAGTGTTTTGGACAATTTCTCTATAATTTCTGTAAGTTTGATTAATGTAATACTCCCCAATCCTTGGACCAAAGGTTCGTTCATCTAAGTTAATATTTA
>DAOMFS010000035.1:0-29896 GCA_035429925.1 Bacteroidia bacterium
GGTAAGCTTGGGCTTTTTCAGTGATATTAGCCCAACCAAATCAAGCTATATACAAAACAAAAAAAACATGTTATTCCTGCTTATAGGTATTACCTCTCTAATTCTATTGGTATATACCTGCTCATTGGACGAGGGAAATTCACGTCCAATGAAAGAAATTGCTTCTCTTGCTAAAACTTCTGAACTAGAAGATTTACTGGACCTAGGCATGCATCCCGTTGACACTTTTAGTGCCACAGCCCTGATTGATTCAAGCCTTATCCTCCTGAAATTGGATGGATCCACAAGCATGAATAAGTTAATGAACGAGCCAGACAGTGCTGTAATTCATCAATTAAGAGACTCAGCGCTAAGCCTGCATGTAAGTGCCCATGCCAATCAAGGCTTTGTTACTGGGGTAAGGTTATGGTTTACACTCAACAATTCAACAATCAATTGTCTGTTTGAACCTGTTTGTCTTTATTCAAGTGATACCGGTAGTGTTCGTACATATTCGATCACCAGCAATCAAAGGCTATTTTATTTGGAAAACCACAACTTAATGACTGCCGACAGCATACATCTGGCCAGAATGAGCGATTATTATCAAGGCATTCGCTTTAAGGATGATCCGTCGGTTAACAGTTATCGTACATTTATCAGTTCAACGGAAAACCGCGGCGATGTGAGGTCTCTGTTGTATTCATTTCAGGAAATTGATTCGGTAATGCTGAACAATTCATCCGTTTCTGTTAAATTGTGGTCATATGCATACAGGCTGCGCATTAACGACACGATACGAAGCAGGCAAGGGATCATGCTATCTCCTGCTGCATACAGCAACGGATCAAAAAGTAATCCCGAAAAGATCCGACTGTCCTTCAAGGGCCGCCTGGCTGACAGGGCAAACCCCTGCCCGCCGGAATGTGATCAGGTTAGTTTCAGGGTATTGCGTTAAAGTGATATGACCAAACAAGGATCAATAAATCAGCTCAGCCAGAACCCACTTTACTTTTCCGTCTTATGGCTTTGAAACTGATATACGAATCCTTCGGACACTACATTGCCATTCTACTTGGTTTTTTGGCCCTTAGGAAAATGCAAAACTTTCACAGATGGATGTTTATTCAGATTATTGTGGCATTGCCATTTTATGTCCTGACCTTTTTGATACTTCGTTATCAAAAGGCGCATCACTTAACCCTCAATAATCTTTGGCTGCACAACATTTACACTTTTGTGGAAACCGGAATACTGCTTATCGGCTTAAACAGTAAAATTTCAGGCAGAGTGGTGAAAGTACTGCTTCGCATAGGGTTTCTTCTCTTTTTGATGGTCTTTGCTTATGAGTATATTACAAAAGATTCGTATAAAATATACAACCTTAGCTTTTTTATCGAAAGCATGCTGATCACCATTTTCTCTTCCCTTATTTTATATCAAAGCCTTCATAAAGCGACAAGTGACTGGAAAACGAATCCTGATATTTGGATCTTATTGGGTCTGATTCTGTATTTTGCCGGTGACGTGCCCTATGTCGGTTTGCTGAATTATCTTAACTCGGAATTTCCTGGCCTTAGCAAGTTGTTTGTGCACCTGGTGAATAATTTGTTGGCCAATTTGCGGTATCTGCTCCTGGCCCTTGGATTCTGGCTTCTAATATCCAGGCTGGGCAAAAATCAATCTGAAACTACATGAACCAACAAGACATATTCATTACAATAATCAGTACATCCCTCACCATTCTTGTACTGGTTGGAATTATGGCCATTGCATTTGTAATTTCGGCCAGAAGAAAGCTACATCAGGAAATACTTCTGGCTCAGACAAAACTCGATTACGAGCAAGAATTGCGCCAGATGGAATCTGAAGTTACAGAAGAACTCATGAGTCGTTTTGCGCAAGAATTGCACGACAATATTGGTCAATTGCATACAGCTATGCACATCAGGATTCAAAATCAAAAGATTGACCATCCCGAACTTATTGATAAGTTTGAGGTTATAGAATCATACCTGGGAGAAGCAACAAGACAACTTAAAATACTCAGCAGAACCCTTAATTATGATTATCTGGGACATGCCGGATTGTTGCATACCATAGAACTAGAAGTGGAAAGGTTGCGGAATCTTAAACGCTGTACTGTTAACTACAACCGCGAAGGCACTGTTTCCAATCTGAACAAGAATCAGGAGCTTGTTGTGTTCCGCATACTCCAGGAAATTCTTCAGAATGCCATCAGGCATTCGGGTGCCAACACCATAGCAATAAGCCTGAATTGTTCTGAAAATCGCTTTGAGCTAAGTATAGAAGACAACGGAAAAGGTTTTGATACCAATGCCATTCTCCGGCATGCCTCTACCAACGGAATACGCAACATGTTCAAACGGGCGGAAATGGCTGGTGTAAAATTAGATTTGAACAGTAAACCCGGAGAAGGCACTGTGTATCGTATTAAAAAAATATCAAATTTGGAAATGTAGTATGTCGGAACACAAAAAGATTTGCCTGGTAGACGATCATGTCCTGATAAGGAATGCCTTGAAGGAATTGATTGAAAAACTTGGACCATATCAGGTGATGATGGAATTTGACGATGGTTTGGATTTTAAAGAATCGCTCGATCTGAATGATCCCCCTGACCTCGTATTACTTGATCTCAGCATGCCACGTATGACCGGACAGGAGGTGATGCAATGGTTGAATACCAAAAAGAGCAGTCCGCCTGTTCTCATCCTCACACTAAATGATGAAGAAGAGACGGTGAGCCAGCTTTTTCGCCTGGGTGCAAGGGGATATCTGACCAAAAATGTGAGTCCCGTTACCATGAAAAATGCCCTGGAAGATGTGTTCAGAACAGGTTATTTTCACAACGAATTTCTCGTGAATTCACTCCGAAACAAAGGCCCAGCAAACGAAATAGATAGTCCTTCGAATATACTTGACCGGATGAGTTCCAGGGAAAGGGAATTTCTGAAGTTGATTTGTAATGAAAAAGAATACACGTACGAGCAAATTGCAGACCTGATGGGTGTACAATTCAGAACTGTTGACGGGTACAGGGAAACTATTTTCAACAAATTCAAAATCCGTTCTAAAACCGGACTTGTGCTTTTCGTTCTGAAATATAAACTTTACGACCTCCTTTAAGTGTAGCGTCAGAATACTTCATTAATGTCAGGATATTAACAATGAACAACACCTTATTATTAGAGACACTCTTTGATTACAACCAGCAAAGTAATGAGAAGATTCTAGAATTGTTAACCGGACATGAGGCTGTGCTTACAGAAAAAAGCATTCGTCTGGCAAACCACATCATCAACGCTCACCACATCTGGAACAACAGAATTGAACAAAATGAAATGCCTTATCAGGTTTGGGAAATCCATAAATTCTCTGATCTGAGGCGATTAAGCGCCTCGAACTACACGCGAAGTATTGATCTGCTGAAGGATTATCTCCCTGAAACTGAAATAATGTACAACACAACAAAAGGTGAAGTATTCAAAAACAATGTACTTGATATATTATTTCACATCATCAACCACTCCACTTATCATCGCGCCCAAATTGCAACAGAACTGAAATCCACAGGCTTAAGTGTACCAGTTACAGATTATATTGTGTTCAAAAGGACCAATTTGCCCTGAAACAGGATTTTGAGCAACTTCGCATATTTACCTGAGCCTGTCATTTGAGGTTCAGAGTTAATGCGCTGAATTTCATCTGTTTCAAACAAAAAGGCCTGTTTAAAATCAGGAACCTGTTTCCCCAATTTTGGTATCTTAGGGGCCGAATAGCATCATTTGTTTTCAATTAACTGAAGGATTTCTATGTGGAAGGTATTTTCCGGGCTCTTACTTCGAAATAAACTCGTTTTTACATTCGCCATCATTTTGCTCACCGTTTTCATGGCATTTAAAGCCTATAAAATGGAATTGTCGTACGAGTTTGCCAAAATATTACCGGAAAACGACAGCACATTTGTTGAATATCAGAATTTTAAGAAACAATTTGGAGAAGATGGTAATGTAATGGTCATTGGGTTCCAGGACAAGAACCTGTTCAAATATGATGTATTTAAAGATTGGCAGGAACTGGGTAAAAAGATTGCGGGAGTGAATGGTATCAAGGACGTCCTTTCTCTGCCACGCGTTTACCGCATGGTGAGGAATGATTCATTGGAGAAATTCGACTTCCCTCCTCTTGTCCAGAATGATATCCAATCACAGAACGAAGTAGATAGTATCAGGAACCAAATTTTGGAAATGCCATTTTACGAAGGATTGGTTTTTAACAAGGAAACGTCGGCCACACTCATGGCTATCACTTTCAAGAAAAAAGATCTCGACTCCAAGCGCAGGCTTGAAATTGTGGATGAGATCATGATTCTGACAAAAGCTTTTTCTGAAAAAAACAGTATTGACCTGCATTATTCCGGTATGCCATATATCCGGACACAACTGATGAGAAAGGTTTCTCAGGAAATGATCTTGTTTATCATACTTGCCGTGCTTGTAACTGCCGTTATTCTCTGGTTGTTTTTCCGGGCGTTCTCTTCTGTGGTGTTTTCCATCATCGTTGTAGCCATTGGTGTAGTATGGTCGATAGGCATAATGGAGTTATTCGGATATAAAATCACGGTGCTCTCGGGTTTAATTGCTCCTCTCATCATGGTCATTGGCTTACCAAACTGTATTTTTCTGATCAACAAGTACCATCGCGAATATCTCGCGCACAAGAATAAAATAAAAGCCCTTGCCCGAACCATTGAAACCATGGGTGTTACCCTATTTCTTGCCAACATCACCACAGCCATTGGTTTTGGTGTTCTGTATTTCACTAAAAGCTCAATGCTGGTGGAGTTTGGAGTAGTTGCCGCCATTAGTGTTATGGCAACCTACCTGATCACCTTAATACTCATACCAATTATCCTGAATTATCTCCCAACCCCTAAAACCAAGCACACCAAACACCAGGAAGGGAAACTGATCAATAAAACACTTGAAACGGTAGACTACATAGTTCAGCACCACCGTAAAACCGTATATCTGGTGACAAGTATCATTACATTGATTGCCACGGTTGGAATGACTTTTATCGACCTCAACGGGTATGTGGTTGACGATTTGCCTGAAAAAGACCCGGTGTACAACGACCTGCATTTTTTTGAAAAACACTTTAAAGGTGTTCTGCCATTTGAAATCTTTATTGACACCAGAGAAAAAAACGGATTATTCAGTAATAATGCCAAAGCCTTGTACAAAATTAAGCGCCTTCAGGGCCTTATGGCTGAATACCCTGAGTTCTCCAAACCAATTTCAGTTGTGGAAGGGATTAAGTTTTCTTATCAGGCTTATAAAGGGGGCGACTCCAGGTATTACAAAATACCAGCCATTACAGATTTAAGGACTCTTGCGGAGTTTTCAGACTCCCTGGGCGGAAAAGAAAACAGGTTAAAATCTTTTCTCGATAGCAACAGACAGGTTACAAGGGTCAGCTACCAGGCAGCCGATATAGGTTCTAAACGCATGAAGGTTCTGATGAAAGAACTGCTCCCCCGTGTGGATTCTATACTCGAACCAAAGGATTACACAGTTAAATTCACCGGGCACAGCCTTGTTTTCCTGAAAAGCAACGACTACCTCCTGTCCAACCTGATTGAAAGTCTGATTATTGAAATTGTGCTGATCGCACTTGTTGGCATCGCTTTGTTCAGATCTGTGCGAATCATTATCCTTTCAAAGTTGCCTTGCCTTATACCACTGGCAATAACGGCGGGCGTTATGGGATTTCTTGACATCCGCTTCAAACCATCCACAATTCTGATATTCAGCATCGCTTTTGGTATTTCTTCAGACGGCACCATTTATTTTCTTACAAAATACCGTCACGAACTGAAAAGAAAAAGAAAACAGGCAAGCGAAGCTATCTCAGCAACCATTAAGGATACCGGTTTGAGTATGGTATATACCTCGATTATTTTATTCTGCGGTTTCGCCATTTTTTCCGCTTCAAGCTTTGGCGGTACGGTCGCATTGGGTATATTGGTTTCGCTCACATTGCTTCTTTCCCTTCTAACCAACCTTGTTCTATTGCCTTCTATTCTGCTTTCAATTCATAAAAAATCAATAAAGGATGAGATTATTGAGCAACCTTTGATTGACATCGATGAAGAGGAAGATGAGGCTGAACCTGTGTTATAGATTTTAATTCAGTCCGTTTTTGCGGTAGTACTCCATGTACAAACTTCTCCACCTTTTGTTAGCCAGTGCATTGGCTTTTTCGAGAATCTGAAAATTATCTGAATTTTCATGATCAGTAATCTTTGTGTCAATTTCAATTTCATTTGGCAAAAAGGGTAATGGTTCAAGTGAAGCCATAATGATGATGTTACGGTGATCTTCCTGAACAGAATTTGTGCAGCATTTTGTAAAATACCCACTCGATTTCAGGGTATTGAGCATAACAGTTGTCCCTTCTCCAAGCTTACCGTGTGAATAACCGTGCCAGTTAATCAGTATTCTTGCTCCTTTATGAAGATCAGATTTCAAGGCCCGCAGACTCTCACTTGTGATAACATGAGAGGGTTGTTCTTCGGCTTTGAACACATCAACCAGAACTATGTGATATGACTTTTTGTTGGTGTTGAGGAATCGTCTTGCGTCATCTGTAAAAACCTGAACCTTTTCTGAGAGACCAAAGTAGTTCCTTGCTGAAGAGATGATTCGGGCATCCAGTTCGACTGCATCAACAGAGTACCCTTTTCGAATGAGAAGATTTGAGGTAAGCCCTGCCCCTAATCCTAAAACCAGGGCATGACTTTGCTTGCCAGAAAGCGGTACCAGCTTATCAATTAAACCAACATACGCAGAAGCTGAGGATCTGTCTTTCAGCCTCATTTCGCTTTGAATGATGTCGTTCACAGTAAGAATTCTGATCTTACCTGAACTATCATTCTTGTCAAAAACCTTGATTTCTCCAAGAATACCTTCAGAGTGGTACATACAGGATTTGCATTCCTTTTGTAAAAGCAACACAGTACAACCAGAAAATAAAATTATTGGCAGTGCCCTGAAAAAGGGGACTCCTAGTAAGAACATGGTAGCAAAAAGCAGGATAGAGGCAAAAAGCAGTAATGTAAGTTTTATGCCGAGCTCAGGTATCAGATAAAAGCCGCACAAAAAAGTAGAAACGATTCCGCCTAGTGTTGAAATGGCGTAAACATAGCCACTCATTTTACCCGCGGTACCAGGATCAACACTTTGTAGCGAAATAAAAAGTGGCGAGCTCGCCCCCAAAAGAAATACAGGCACAAACAATACCAGCAATGTTCCTGCAACAACACCAGTAAGGAGGGGCCAGAACATAAGCCCGGGCAAAACGTATGAACCAGTTAAAGGCATAAGCGAAACAAAAAAAGACGCTGTAAGCAAGAGAGCAGACAGGCGATTCCTTTGAGCCCCGGGTTTCTGGCTTAACAATGCACCAAAGAAGTAGCCTGAGGCAAGGGCTAGCAAGGTGATGCCCATTACAGAAGACCATACGTACAGGCTGCTTCCAAACAATGGCGCAAGGAGCTTAGCGCCACATAATTCGGCAGTCATAACTGTGGCTCCTTCGAAGCCGCTTAGCCATAAGAGTTTTCTGAGCATCACAAATTATTAGCGTGGTATGCAATCAGGCCTTCCATGGGTGAGCGCAAAATTGTACCCATTTCAAAGCCCTGGTTCTTCGCACAGTCAGTTAATTGGTCCTGGTAAAAATAGGCAATGGAACCAACGGCATTAATCCTATACGACTTTGATCCGGTGTATTTACTAACCTGTTTTTCGAAAAAGGAAGAAAAACACTCCTCCAGTACTTTGACAATGAAAGGATGTTGTTTGTGCTGAAAGGCGAACAAACTCACTGATGCCAGAAATTTGGATGGTACTCCGCCTTTATATACGGCATCCAGTATCATTTCCCGGTTGTATCCCGCTAATTCAAAAGCCGCCTTGATATCGGCTGGCATTTCGCCCTCAAAATAGTCCCTGATGATAAACTTACCAATTTGGGAGCCACCCCCATAATCACTCCAGAGATAACCAACAGATGGCACATTTTCAACAATCCGTCTACCATCAAACAAACAACTGTTACTTCCTGTTCCAAGAATAGCCGCAATTCCAGGTTTAACCCCACACAATGCCCTTGCTGCGGCCAGAAGATCGTGATCTACATACGCATCAGTAATTTGAAAAGCGTTTGATAGAGCAAGCGTTACAATTTTGCATTTATCACTGGTAGAACAGCCTGAACCATAATAAAAAATTTTGTCCACGGATTCTCCTTTTCTAGCAAGTGATGGAAGTAAGTTCTTTTCAATTTCCTCTTGAATTTGTTCGGAAGAATGAAAATAAGGATTAAAGCCTATGGTCTGCTGTCGTGTGATCAGGCTGTTTCCACGAATCAAAGCCCAATCTGTTTTACTCGAACCACTGTCAGCTATCAGCACATTCATGGCCTAAAGTAATAAAAAAACCGTCCCCTGAAGAGGGACGGTCGGTAGAAGATGTATTAACCTGTGTTTAGTCCTGTGAAGGATTGGCCTCGGTTGTGTTTTCGCTAGTTTCTGCCTGAGTACTGGTGCTTTCCTCCTGAGCGGCCTTCTTAGCGGCAATTTTGGCGGCTTTTGCTTCTTTTGCTGCTGATTCAAGCTTGAAGCGTGCCTGAGCTTTTTCACTTGACTCGCTTTTGAGGCGATCGTGTTTACCCAGGATCTTTCCGGACTTTTCTTCCTGCCACTTGCTGAATTTTTGATCAGCCTGTTCCATGCTCAATGCACCTTTCTTAACACCTTCGAGGAGGTGCTTTTTCATCATCACACCACGGTATGAAAGTATCGCGCGACATGTGTCTGTAGGCTGAGCGCCCTTCATCAACCAGTTAAGGGTTGAATCAAAATTGATGTCAATAGTCGCTGGATTGGTGCTGGGGTTGTACACGCCGAGTTTTTCTATGAATTTTCCGTCCCGTGGTGCCCGACCATCCGCAACTACCATGTGAAAAAAAGGAGCATCCTTCTTTCCAAAACGTTGTAGTCTAATCTTTACTGCCATTTTGTTGTTTTTAAATTAAGGTTGCAAATATCGGCAATTTATCGGAACCAGCAAAAATTCAGTTTATAAGGCCGGATTGGGCCAAAAACCCTATTTTTGCAGCCAAACCCTAGTCTATGCAAATCAAAGAAAGGGGGATCATACTGATTCCCATTGATTTCACTAAGCAATCTCTCCTGGCCATCCGCCAGTCTTATAATTTGGCAAAATACACCCATTCTAAGCTGATTTTGCTGCATGTATATGAGAAAAAGGGGGAAGAAAGCGAAGAAGCCCTTAAAAAGCTTTGTCAGCAAACGGAAAAAGAAAGCGGGGTGCCAACGGAATGGAAGAATGTGAAGGGGGATGTTTACATTGAAACTTACCGGATAGCTGAAGAACTGAATGCCACTATGATTATTGCCGGACTGGAAAGTCATATGAAATTCAGTGACATCATCAGGCCGAGCAGTGCGAGTAAATTGATCCGAAAAGCCACCTGCCCTATAATAACCATCCGGGGTGAAGAACACCGAGACGGTTGTGAAAACATACTTCTTCCACTCGACCTCTCAAGTGAAACTCGCGAAAAGGTTGATATTGCCATACAATTCGCCAGGTATTTTGGTGCCAGCATACGTATTTTAGGTGTATTCGATATAGATGACAGCGAATACGAAAACAAATTACTGGCTTATGCCCACCAGGTGAAGCAACTTATTAAGAGCAAGGGGATTTCCTGCACCAACAAATTTATTCCCACCAAAGACATAGCCCAAACTGTTGTGGACTACGGCAACAAAATTGAAGCCGATCTGATCATGATCATGAATAAACCTTCTATGAATGTGGTGGAGTTTTTTAGTGGTACTGACGCTCAGAAAATTGTAGACATCAGTAATATCCCTGTGATGACCATCCAACCCCAAAAGCGCGAAAGTGTAACACACTTTAGCTCAGGCATTTAGCCTACTGCTGGATTTTCGCGTATTTGTTGCTATTCGCCGGATCTAGTCCTGTAAGTAACTCCAGTGATTTGTTCTTGTCTTCGGGTGGGGCGCCTTTAAAAATGTTAACCAATTCGTCGGCTTTTGCATTAAAAAACAATTGTATGTTATAATTGGCCGGTCGGGCATTATAAACCGGTTTAATCATTTCTAATGCCTTAAGAATGTTTGCTCTGCCTTCTTCCACATTCTGGTGCATGATGTCCATGCCCAATCTGTTGTACTCGTAAGAACAATCTCTTAGGCCCTTAAAAAGGGGCTGCATGATGTTTTCCACCAGCCAGTACCTGTTTTTATTGGATTGATTGCTTTTCCATCCCGGTTCGGCAGCAGACTGAGCGTTTTGCACAATCAATTGAGCTTTCTGCCAGAATTCTGTGCCTCCCTGTGGTGCAAAGGAATCGTAATCGCTTGCCAGCACTACGTAGGCGTAATATGCCAAAACAGAAGTAAGGTTGTTCTGAAATGTGTTGATATTAAAATCAAGTTGGGAAAATTGCTGGTATGTAAAATAAAAATTGTCGTCTTCACAGTTAAAAATCTGCGTATAGAGCGAACTTTTGAAAACAGGTCGCCTGCATTGAACCTGTATTGAGCCGGAATATTGGTCTGTTCCAAGTTTTTGTTTGATAGTTATAAAGAAAGAACATTCTATTTTTTCCTGCACGGTGAAAACATCTTTGGTCCATTTTGTGTTATTCATGAACTCAAAGATTGATTTTTGCAATTGCTGAAAAATTTGTTTTTCTGTTGTGCCCTGTATTTGGTCTGTGTTTATGGTGATCTGGCAGTTCAATTCCTGAGACTTTATTGTCCCTGTGAATAATAGGAAAGTCAAAGTACTGTAGTAGAATAAGGGAATAAGTCTAAACTGTGCCGGAAACATATTATTTCAGAACTGAATGGATGTGATCAACGATAAAATCTGCGATATTCTTCTTTGCATTCAACCCGGAATCTCGAATATTATTGTCCCTGTCCAGGATGAGAACATGATTATTATCTGAATTGAACGCAGGATTCTCGGAATTGGTTGTATTAGCGATTATAAGGTCAAGATTTTTCTCAATAAGCTTTTTTCTGGCATTCTCCACCAAATTCTCAGATTCAAGGGCAAATCCTACAAGAAACTGATTCTTTTTCCGAAGACCGAGTGTTTTCAAAATATCCTTGTTTCGGGTTAGTTTGAGTTCTAATGTTTCAGAATTTTTTTTGATTTTTCCCTCAACCAAATGTTCAGGTTTATAGTCTGCCACTGCAGCGGCACACACTACCAGGTGACTTTCATCAAAATTATCTATCATAGCATCATACATCTGAGCCGCCGTTTCAACTCGTAGAATTTGATAAATAGAATCCGGGACGCATTCCTGGCTGGGACCAAGCACGAGAGTAACAGCATAACCCTTCTTAGTTAGGGATTCAGCGATAGCTATACCCATCTTTCCACTGCTTCTGTTCCCAACAAAACGAACGCTATCAATCGGTTCATATGTAGGACCGGCATTCACCAATGCTTTCTTCAATAATTTACTTTGGGCTTGATAATAATTCTTAAGATGCACCAGAATACGGTCTGGTTCTGCCAATCTTCCTTCCCCTATCAGACCACTTGCGAGTTCTCCGAAATCAGGAGGAATAATTTCATGCCCTAGTTGATCCAACTTGAGAAGGTTGGATTGAATGACCGGGTTCCGGTACATTTCGAGATCCATGGCTGGTGCGAGAAATATTTTACAAGTAGCTGAATAATAAGTTGTTAAAAGCAAATTGTCGCAGATACCAGTTGCCATTTTTGAGAGGGTATTGGCTGTCAGGGGTGCAAAAAGGAATAAATCAGCCCAGTTAGCCAGATGAACATGGTTGTTCCAGGTATTGTCATGGTCGAAAAAATTCTTATAAACTTTATTTTTGCTCAGTACTGACAAGGTTTGGGCTGTTACAAAGGATTCGGCAGATTCTGTCATAATTACTTTAACTTCAGCACCTTCCTTCACAAGCAAACGCACTAAAACAGGGATTTTATAGGCTGCAATGCCGCCGCAAACACCCATCAATATTTTTTTCCCTTTAAACACTTATTAAAACGAAAAAGGCAGTTGAACCTTCGTCAACTGCCTTTATCTCAAAGATTGTCAAATTATTTAACCTCTTTACTTGGGTTTCTAAAGTAGACCTTTTCTTCTATGAACTCGTGAATGGCGATCAAAGCTGGTTTTGGAAGCTTTTCGTAATGTTTAGAAATTTCAATTTGCTCTCTGTTTTCAAATACTTCTTCCAGGTTATCGGTATGGCTACTGAATTCCTGAAGCTTATTTGAAAGTTCTTCTTTTATTTCAGAACTGATCTGGTTAGCCCGTTTACTGATGATAGCAACTGCTTCATAGATATTTCCAGTATTGGTGTCAAATTTTCTTACATCCCTTGTCACAATACTTTGGTCAGCGTTTGTTTTTTTAAAATCCATTTTACGTGTTGTTTTTGATTCTGAGGCAAGTGTTGTAAATGTCTTCAGCCCGGCTAAGGTACGAACTTTTGGGGTATAAATCCAAAAACTTAACATAATTTTCTATGGCAGCATTCAACCTTTCTTCCATTTTGTTGGGAACGCTATTTATTGCAAGAAGGTAGTAGGCATCTATGATCAGGAAGTACATCTCTTCATTGTAATTGCTGTTCGGGTATTCTTTCATAAAGTTCTTTGCAGCAACCACAACTGCTTTCCATTCACTTAACTTGTGATACTGTTTTATAATCTCATAATCCTTCTTTTCAAGTTTAAACCTCAATTTATCGATTAACAGGTTGCAGCTGTCTATTCTACGGCTTTCTGGAAACAAATCAACAAATGACTGAAATTCCTTGATTGCGCTTTTTGTATTGGTTTGATCGAGTTTGTAGTTTGGGGAATTCAGATAGTAGCAATAAGCATTCATGTAATAACACTCTTCGGCATGCTGACCGGAGGGGAATTGCCTTACATAGTTTTTAAAGTGATATTGGCTCAGGATGTAGTCTCCAAGATGGTATTCGCTCCAGGTGTAATAGTAATAGACTTCTTCAGCCTTTTCAGTCCCTTTTACAAATGGAATAAGTTCTTCGTAAAGTTGAGAGGATTTAATGTAGTATCCTTTATCAAAATACTGTCTGGCTTTTGTGAGTTTAAGTTCATAATCGGTGCTTTTTAACAGTTTGTTATAATTGTCGCAGGAAGCCAGGAGAATTAAAGCCGCTAAACTCAGGAATATGGAAGAAAATTTCAGGGCCTAAAAGTAATGAAAATTCAAAAAAAAAGCCCCTTTCGGGGCTTTTAAAGATTCACTAATCTCAGTTTTGATTAACAAATTTTAAGGTTCTGGTCTGATTAGATTCGTTTGTTATTTTGATCAGGTAGTTGCCTACTGCATGATTGCTTAAATCGATATCAATAGACTCCGTGTTGACCGATTGAGTGAAAATCAATTGTCCGGACAGGTTATATAATGAGATGGTATTAGTTCCCTCAAGTCCTGTTAAAGTTGTTTTGTTATTTGTTGCCGGGTTCGGGAAAATGAGGATGTTTTGACCAAATTCAGAATTGGCAGAAAGAGCAGTACAAGGTGCTACGGTTTGTGTGTATGTTTTAGCATTCACACAACCATTGGCATCTGTTCCAGTAACTGTGTAGCTGGTAGTTGTGGTTGGAGAAACCACTATGGCAGCAGTTGCGGCATTGGTGTTCCAAACATAGCTGCTTCCGCCACTTGCTGTAAGGGTTACGGATTCGCCCTTGCAAATCACGCTGCGACTGGGTGTTACAGTCAGAACTGGATTTGTTGAAGTGAACACGGCTTCGATTCCAAAGTAACCAAAATTGACAGATGTAAAAGCGCCACCAGCTAATGGGCATGAAAAGTATCCAGGGATTAAAGGTGAACCATCCAATGCAGCAAGAGGATAGAACCCAGAAACAGGTTGAGCAATACCAATGTAATAATCTGTGCCTGATACTAAAGCTTGAGGTGAGTCAAAATTAAATTGTTGAAAAGTACCTAACATGGTAGAACCAATTGTAAGTGTATTAGTAGTAGCGATCATAGCTCCTCCAGAAGTTAGTAAGACACCATAAACTTGTTGACCTGGGTTCTGAGAGTTAGTAGCTATTGCCAATCTTAACCCAGATAATGAGGCGGTGGCTGGCGATTTAAATTTATGGACTATACATCCAGTTGCACTTGGGTAACCAATACCATTAGTGTAAGTCCCTGTGGGTGGATTAGTTGCCATAGTGCTGCAAGTTACGCTTTGAGACCATGTAGCGGAATTGTTTGATGGATATTGGTCAGGTAAAACAGAAACAGAAATAGTATTCATTCCTTGAGTCAATGGATTGAACGTTGCAAAAGAAACTGTTGTCACTGCACCGCCAGATAAAGAAGAAATTAATTGTGAATCAGTAAAAGTATTGGCCCCTGTTACCGATAATCCAACTGCGATATTAGACAAAGTACCAACACTTGAATTCTTTACATCCACTGTAATCACGTGGCCTGTATTTAGTGATTTTGCCACTTTACCTGGAGCCTTTAAATTGGAAACTGAAACTTCATTAGTCGCCGTATTTACAGCTCCAAACAAGAAGGAAGGTCTAAAATTACTCAAAGTCATTGTTGTAGGATATGGTGTTATGCTAGAGGCCGCTGTAGCTCCTCCATTTGCAAGAGAGTTGTTGGCATCAATTGTCGAAGGATTTGATGGATCAAACGGACCAGAGGAATCCCAGGTGAATGCAACATAGATTGCCGCACCAGTATATGTAAATGGTGTGGTTAGGTTTAACGTAATTGTAGCAGGATTAGCAGTAGCAGGCATTGTCATTGTGCCAACATAATTGGTAGACATTCCTGTTAGTGCTGATGTGAAATTTGTCCCTTTGTTATAAGTAACATCTGCTGCATTTTGAAGATATACTGTAAAATTACCAGTCACTGGAACAGTACCAGTTCCATCTAACAGCCGAAAACCTATTGAGGTAATATTTGTGCCCGTTAATGCACCAAGCTCTGAAGCCCTAACCAAGTAACAAGCATTTTGATACTTTGTATCAATCATACCATTAGGCGCTCTGAGTTGACTTGAAGAATTAGCCGGCGGAGCTTGAACAACAATATTCGGCTGGGCAAACCCCACCCCAATACAAAGCATCATTGCAAATGCGATAAGTGTAATTTTTTTCATTTTAGGATTTTTTAAGAATTAGTAGGCCAAATATATTAAATATCAAATGAAAAACAACACTTTCTGACCGGATCTTTATACTGATTCACCGGATGAACAGCCTTATTATCAATTTGTTCAAATCTAAAGTGTTAAAATCCTAGTTCTGGACTTGAAACCTATCATTGATTCTCAAAATCCCCTCAGGATCCTTCATGCATTAATGGATTTGAAAACATGACATACCTTCAAAATCTAAGCCTTATCCTTGAATTTCCAAATATAGTGACAGGCAATGCTCCTATATGGACGCCAATCTTCAGCAATTTTATCCATTTGTTTCAAATACGTTTTTTTATCCTCGCTCAATTGATACAATGCCCTCATGCCATTCTGAATGCCCTGGTCGTTCATCGGAAATACATCTAAACGATTTAAACTGAACATTAAAATCATTTCAGCAGTCCAATGTCCAACACCCTTTATACTCGTTAAATATGCTACTAAATCTCTGTCCGTCATTATAGATAATGCATGGTATTCCAAACTGTTCTCCTGACTGAATAAGGCGATGTTTCTGATATAACCGGCTTTTTGATACGAAAGACCTACTGCCCTCAATTTCTCAGTTTTGGTCTTCAGAATGCGCACCGGTTGTGGATCAGCATTAGGGTATATACTAATAAACCTTTGCCAAATTGTGTTTGCAGCCTTCACCGATAACTGTTGTCCAACAATTGACCTTAACAAATCAAGGTATATGTTTTCAGATCTTTGAAGATCAGGAAAATCATACTGGTCAATCACCTTGCCTAAAATTCTGTCTTTTTTTAGGTGCTTAATCACCTGAATCCTGTTCATTGATTCTTTTACTACACCAAATTTACCAAAATTCTGAGCTTAGATTCAGACTTAATGCCACTCTAAGTCAACATTTACACGCTCAATAAAGCTTTTTCCTTTGCTCAGACACCCAGGGGTTTTCTAGGTATTCATCATAGCTGCACGCTTTGTCAATAATTCCCTTTGGTGCTAATTCTATTACACGATTAGCTACTGTTTGCATCAGTTGGTGGTCATGACTCGTAAAAAGTATAGTACCAGAAAAATCTTTCAGCGCGTCGTTATAAGAAATAATGCTTTCAAGATCCAGATGGTTAGTGGGTTCATCCAGTATCAGCAGATTAGGATTTTGAAGCATAATTCTACTGGTCATACAGCGGACTTTTTCACCACCACTCAAAACATTGCATTTCTTTAGAACCTCTTCCCCACTGAACAACATCTTACCCAGAAATCCCCTGATGTGAGTCTCATCCTTGTCTTTACTGAACTGCCTTAACCAATCTATCAGATTCAAATCACTCTGGAAATACTTGTGATTCTCGTTTGGCAGATAGGCCTTTTGAATGGTTGTACCAAATGTGAATGTACCTTCGAACGCCTTATCCTCATCTGCTAAAATGCTGAACAAACCCGAAACCGCCAACTGATTCTTGCTGATAAAGGCAATCTTATCTCCTTTCCTGACATTGATGTGCAGATCTTTGAACAGATACTTACCATCTTGCTTCCTTGAAAGATGTTCTATGTGAAGTATCTGATCACCTGCTTCCCTGTCTTGTTTAAAAATAATTCCAGGGTATTTCCTGTTACTCGGCGGTATTTCATCTATAGTGAGCTTTTCAAGCAATTTTTTACGACTTGTAGCTTGCCTGCTTTTACTTGCATTTGCACTAAATCGGGATACAAACTCCTGCAATTCTTTGCGCTTATCTTCGACTTTCTTGTTTTGATCGCTACGTTGTTTCAATTGCAGCTGACTCATGGTATACCAAAAACTATAGTTACCGGTGTACACACTTAATTTGCCATAATCTATATCACAAATGTTGGTGCAAACCGCATCCAGAAAATGGCGATCATGGCTTATAACAATAACCGTATTCATAAAGTCAGCAAGAAAATTTTCAAGCCAAGTGATTGTTTCAACATCAAGATCATTGGTCGGTTCATCGAGCAGCAAAATGTCCGGATTACCAAACAAGGCCTGTGCCAATAGCGTTTTAACCTTTTCTTTTCCGGAAAGTTCCTTAAGATACCTGGTATGCTTTTCAGGCTCTATTCCCATATTTGTAAGCATTTCTGCTGCCTCGCTTTCTGCATTCCAGCCGTTCATTTCTGCAAATTCAGCCTCCAGTTCGCTAGCTTTTAACCCGTCATTTTCTGAGAAATCTGTTTTGGCATAAATCCGCTCTTTTTCCTTAACAATTTCAAATAGCCTTTTATTTCCCATCATCACCGTATCCAAAACCGTATATTCATTAAATTCAAAATGGTTTTGTTTTAACACACTCATGCGTAAGCCTGGTAAAACATTCACCTTCCCCTTTGACGGCTCAATTTCACCACTCAATATCTTCATGAAGGTTGACTTTCCAGCGCCATTGGCACCTATGATTCCGTAACAATTTCCGGGTGTGAAATTCACATTCACATCATCAAACAACACCCTTTTTCCGTATTGCAAACTAATATTTGTAACTGATATCATCTTCTTTCTTAAGGCCGCAAAATTACTAATAAAGGTCAAGACTTTCAGAATAGAAGTGGCCGGATAATAGCCTTCTTTTCAAAGCATGGATTCAAATGTTACCCTTTAATATCTATGTTACAGGGTCCGGCTAAGAAACTGTACCTATTGCTCCATTTTTTGATGCGCGAAACCTAAAACATTTCATTACTTTGCACACTGAATCAGTTTTTGCATACAACCTAATTGGCATGGTACCATGAATGAAAAAATAAAAATACTTGAACAAAAAAAAGAGGAAGCTTTACTGGGTGGTGGACTGAAACGTATTGAGTCGCAACACAAAAAGGGCAAACTGACCGCAAGGGAACGCATTCATTTTCTCATGGATGAAGGCACTTTTGAAGAAATTGGAATGCTTGTGCAACATCGAAGCAATGATTTCGGTCTTGCCAATGAAAAGTATCTAGGAGATGGTGTTATAACAGGTTACGGCAAAGTGAACGGCCGTCTAACTTATGTTTTTTCTCAGGATTTTACCGTCTTTGGTGGAAGCTTAAGCGAAACGCATGCTGAAAAAATTTGCAAAATTATGGACCTTGCCATGAAAAATGGCGCTCCTGTAATTGGTTTGAACGACAGCGGTGGTGCCCGCATTCAAGAGGGTGTTGTTTCTCTAGGTGGGTACGCAGATATCTTTTACAGAAATGTCCGTTCCAGTGGTGTAATTCCCCAATTGTCGGCCATTATGGGGCCTTGCGCAGGGGGCGCGGTCTACAGTCCGGCCATGACAGACTTTATCCTTATGGTTGAAAACACCAGTTATATGTTTGTTACAGGGCCAAATGTGGTTAAAACTGTTACACATGAAGAAGTAAGCAGCGAAGAACTGGGCGGTGCACTCACACACGCGAGTAAAAGCGGTGTAACCCATTTCGCCTGCGCCAACGAGGTTGAAGCCATAAATTACCTCAAGACACTATTGAGTTACATTCCTCAAAACTGCGAAGAACAAGCCCCGTTCCTGCCATATGAAGCCGGTAATGAGCTCAGACCGGAATTGAACTCAATCATTCCCGAGAATGCCAACCAACCATATGATATTCGAGAAGTGATTGAACTGGTAATTGATACAGGTAGCTTTTTCGAGGTCCATAAGCTATTTGCTGAAAATATTGTTGTAGGATTTGCACGGCTGGCTGGTCGAAGCATTGGTATTGTTGCGAATCAGCCCTCAGTGCTAGCAGGTGTATTGGATATTCATTCATCTACAAAAGCTGCCCGTTTTGTGCGCTTTTGTGATTGCTTCAATATACCGCTTCTGGTTTTTGAAGATGTACCCGGCTTTCTGCCCGGCACGGATCAGGAATGGAACGCCATCATTTCGAACGGTGCAAAATTGCTTTATGCCTTTAGCGAAGCCACCGTTCCGAGAATTACTGTAATTACGCGAAAGGCCTATGGTGGTGCCTATGATGTGATGAACAGCAAACACATAGGAGCAGACATGAATTATGCCTGGCCTAGTTCTGAAATTGCGGTTATGGGTGCCAAAGGTGCTGCCGAAATCATTTTCAAAGGTGAAATTGCTTCTGCAAAAGACAAGGATGCCAAATGGAAAGAAAAAGAAAATGAATACCAGAGTCTTTTCGCCAATCCCTACCGCGCAGCCGAAAGAGGGTTTATTGATGAGGTGATCAAACCTGAAGAGACCCGAATTAAACTCATCCGGGCATTCGAAATGATGCAAACCAAAGCAGATCAACTGCCACGTAAAAAACACGGAAACATCCCCCTTTGATTTGTAGGATCGCTATTCCAGAATAAGCATTATTTCGGTTATCAAAATGACGCAAGTCTTTATTTTGCTGACCTACTTTTTGTACTTTTAGTTACTACAAACTCAACCTACATGAAAAGTACACTCATCTGCCTGCTTTTTTTGATGGCATGCTCTTCAAACGCTCAGCTGAATCCATTTAGCTTTGGGCCTCTTATTACGGCCAACAGTACTTCTATGAAATCCGATCCTAATTCCGGTACATTTAATCCCCAGATAGGCTACGGATTCGGCGCATTTGCCAGACTCAAAATTCTGTTTCTCTATGCAGAAGTTGATCTTGATTATATGAACCGTCAATGCAACAATACACTTGAATCTGGTGGTTCCAAAGCCGAAACCACTTTTAACTTTGGCGGTCTGGATGCCACAGGCATTCTCGGTTGGAGGGTAGTTGGTATCGGACCTCTTGGCAATTTCAGGTTATTCGCTGGATACAATTATAACAACTTTTCAAAACTTGATATAAAAGTGAATGGCAGCTCTGTCAGCACAAAGAATTTTTCCACCACAAACGCGGGTCTGGTACTGGGCACGGGTGTTGATCTATGGAGATTTGTGTTCAATTTCAAATATACTATTGGGCTCTCTGACCTCAATACACTTTCCACACAGGAATTGAAAGCAAACACCACCAGTCTGGCCCTGGGCTTCCGATTTTGACCTTCTGGGTAAAGCCGCTATACACGAAATTCTATAAGCAATTAGCCCTGAAATGGAAACCAAACCAAAACTAAATTTATTCGGACTCGACTTCAGCAATGTTGTAGATGTTATTATAAAACTTGGGGCATTATACCTTCTGCTTGGTTATTGCCTGGACATCCTCCGACCATTTGTGATTATTTTGATCTGGGGGGGCATCATTGCCATTGCTACACACCCTGTATTTATTTGGTTCAAGAAACTACTCAGAGGCAGAACCGTTCTTGGTTCTGTAACGGTGACTTTGCTTATGCTGGCTATTCTGATTGTTCCGAGCTGGCTGATCGTTGAATCCATGCTTGAAGGCATAGATTTCCTTAAAAGTCAGTACGTGCAAGGGCATTTACACATTCCACCTCCAGGTGAAACAGTGAAAAACTGGCCAGCATTCCTTGGTCCCTTGGTAAAACTTTGGGAAAAAGCCTCTGTGAATCTCGAAAGCGTTTTGGCTGAATACAGTGAGCAGATTCGCAATATTGCACTCTGGATGTTCAGTTCATTATCCGGATTTGGAAGCGGATTGCTTCAGTTTATAGCCTCCATAATAGTTGCTGGCGTATTGTTTGTGTATTCCGTCCCAATTCACAAATCGTCTGTGAGAATATTCTCAAGGCTCGCCGGAAGTCATGGGGAAGGATTTGCAGCTGTATCTGTTGCCACCATACGTAATGTTGTAAAAGGCATTCTGGGTGTAGCCTTTATACAAGCAGGAATGGCCGGGATTGGGTTTTTTATTGGCGGGATTCCTTTTGCTGGTCTTTGGACAATCCTGAGCCTTATTTTAGCCATCGTTCAAATCGGGGCTGGACCTGTAATAATTCCCGTTATTATTTACGCCTTCAGTACTTCTTCTATTCTGTCAGCAAGTTTTCTATGCGCCTGGTTGCTTATTGCCATGTTTATTGACAATTTTCTGAAGCCGGTGCTTCTTGGGAGAGGCGCACCCGCACCAATGCTGGTTATCTTTCTGGGTGCCATCGGAGGGTTTATTTCACATGGCTTCATAGGATTGTTTATGGGAGCAGTTATACTTACACTTGGTTATAAGTTATTCGACACCTGGCTCAATATGGATGAATAAACCATAGAGTCAGCTAAAGATTCAAAACCGGGCTTAAGGCCTGATTCGAAATAAACTCAGAATAGGAAACCTATTTTGATGTGTTTGTAAACCTTACCGATCTCTGGTGCATACATTGCTGTAAATTCCATAGGCAGTACACCCAGGTTATAACCCAATCCTAAAGAGAACCCGTTCAACACTTTCATCTTGTCATAATTGTATAATTCGGTCTCGGTACTGAAATTATAGAATACAGAATTCGCTCTGCCAATTAAGAACAAATCACCCGCAAAGTTGTATTGCAGTCCAAGCATCCCCATTGCAGCTGAAGACGTGGTAATTTGCGTCTCATTTAAGCCAACAAAGGTTATTTGTTGCCTGAACAACTGTTGAACGCCACCCAGGTAGAAATTGTCGAAGATAAACCCTTGAGAATGCATGGTCATGCCCAGCTGTGCATTGTAAAATAGAACCAGTCGTTTGTTAAGACTATTGTATTTTGTGTAATTTAATCTTAAACGATAAAATTCTGGTTTATGATCTATCAAAGAAGAGGTGTCTTTTGAGGAATTATCCGAACGGTAAATATTGATGTCAGCCGTTCTGTCAAACACAACGCCACCTTCGGCCATAAAATCATAACCACTTGTTGGGAAAAACCGGCGATTGGTTGTTTTTGACTCAGCCCGAATATAGGTGTAATCAAAACTATTGTTGCCGCTTAATCTGAACCCCGCGGCCACATCAGGGTTGAAGAAATTTCTTTGAAAATTATACCCTAAAGACAAACACCAGTTTGTTCCTATAACTCTCGCGTAATGAACATCAAATTTCGAATAATTGATGTTATAGAGGTATTTGATATTAGCCCCATCATACACATTGAGGGGAAGATTTTCGGTTACAAAAAGCAGGTTAATGAAATTGTTTGCTTTTTTCCCAAATGCCTGCCTGTGCTCCGCCATAAATCTCAGGTATTCCCCAAATGCCACTTTCACCATTGTTCTTGATTTATCGAGAAATAAATTGCGCACGGTTACATTCGCCAATAAAGCGGCCCCACTATAAGTATGAAATGAAAGCCCAACTTTAGCCTGAGTCATTAACACTTCCCTTACCATGCAAACCATCTTGGCATGGCCCTCTGTTGTAGGCTTAAGTTCATAATATACATTGTCATAATACCTGCTTGAATATGCCTTCCTGAAACCCTTGTTTATCTGATCAGCTGTGTAGGAATTCCCGGGATGTATTTCCAGTTTATCCATCAACAGACTTTTGCTGGTGTATTTTAAGCCTTTAAATTCTATTTCATCGATCACTATGGTTTTGATTTCTGGCAAACGGTTATTTGGGTTATAATCCAGAGGATAAAGCTTATTCAGAGAATCTGCGAGCCGCTTGAAATATGGATAATACAGATTTCCCATTTTATGCCCGATTTCCATGATTTCTTCTGAAGAACTGAAACTCCCTGCGCTGAAATCGCTTACAGGAGGTTCAATCAGAATATTGCAAACCTTTTTTTCCTTGATGAGATCTTCTGCGTCTCTGTATTGTGTAATCTGATAAAACACATCAAGGGCATTGTTCAGCTTGGATACATCTGGTAATCCTGTGAACAGATTCACCCCGATAACAATATCGGCGCCCATCTCCTTAATATCCGTAACCGGAAAGTTCCTGATAATTCCACCATCCACCAGCTTGGTTGAATCAAAGTCGATAGCAGTGAACACACTGGGAATGGCCATACTTGATCTGACTGCAGTTACAATTTCTCCTTCTGAGTGAACGACAGCCTCACCATTTGAAAGGTCTGTTGCAATACATTTGAATGGAATGTTGAATTTCGAGAAGTCTTTTATGTTATAAACGGGTAGAAACATCTCGTTTAGTGTGAGCCAGAGTTCTTCTGACTCGATCAATCCGGTTGCTATCTTTGGTTTAAAATCTTTGATCCCGATTTCAGCAGAATAGTTTCCATATTCATCCTTTTCATCAATGCTGATGTCTGTATAATTTGGTTTGTTACTTAATAGAACACCCCAATCCAGTTTAGATACTTTTTCTTCGATTTGTTTCCCTGAATACCCAACAGCATATAATGATCCCATCACGCTACCCATACTGGTGCCTGTGAGATAATCAATCTTCAGCCCGGCACTGTCAATTGCCTCCAGTATACCTATGTGAGAAATGCCTTTAGCGCCACCTCCACTGAGCACAAGACCGATTTTGGGCCTCTGGGCAAAACACGAAACGGCAAACAAAACTAAAAATAGTATTATCTGGTTTTCGCTAAACCATCTGGCATTTCTCATATTTCATGAAATTGGGGGTTCACTGCCAAGTTAGGTATTTTTTGAAATATTGATTTGATTGGTTTTTATGATATTTGTCAAACAACAGGGCTTATCATTTATTCCCTCATTGACGTGATTTGTTCAACTCATTACCCTATTAATTCAGGCGAGAATTCCGCACTCCGTAAGGCCTGCGTTCTGTTTTTGCTTCTCCCGTTTATAGCCGTATCACAAGGAACGGCCACAAAGAACACCGAGTTCAAACACCAAATCGATTGGGACACCACGTATATTTACAAATACAAGTCTAAACTTATTGTTGGCATCTTTCAGTCTTACAGGGATTACCAGATCTATATTCAACCCAGGACGCTCCCTGATTCAGCCAGTGTGTCAGAGGTGCGCTGGACCGCACCATCTAATCAAGTAACTGGTATTGACCTGAATTTTGATAAGTTCGGTGTTTCATTCGGCGTTAAGAGTGTTTCCCGTTCTGACCAGATTAAGACTGGCACTACCTCACATTTTAATCTTGGTTTTAATTTTGGAGGAAACCGCTGGTTACTGGAAACCGCTTACATGTCGTTCAAGGGTTTTTACGATGATGCTACCCCTACTTACGACACCAATTATTCAAAATCCGGAGTATACACGCAGAACCCCGAACTCAGCAACTCATTCCTTAAAATTAAATTTTGGTACATCAGCAACCATCACAAATTCGCCTTTAAATCTGGATACGGCGGTATGTACCGTCAGTTGAAAACAAGGTCGACATTTCTGTTCGGGGGTAACATCAGGTTTAATGATATGTATTCCGGTAAATCGTTGATACCGGCTCAAATGAAAAAGTATTACAACAACAATGTCTCAATCAATGAGCTTTCTTCTGTTTCACTTACCGCTTTCGCCGGAGCAGCTGTGAATCTGGTAGTTTTCAAGGCTTTTTTTATGAACATGGCCTTTGTATTTGGTCCCGATTTTCAAAGCATGAGTATTAATTCATCGAATTCAACCGAAATCTTTAAACGGAGTTATGTTTCACTTGCGGGAGAATTCAGATTCGCAATGGGCATCAATTTGAAACGCATGTACTATACGGTAACCAACAACACGGACTTTATCCGTTATATCAACCAGGAAGTCACTATGAAAAACCGACTGATATCCCATAGTTTAAACATTGGCTTCAGAATAGGAGTACACACACCATCATTTTACAGGAAATTCCAGGACAGCAAACTATATGGGCTGTTTTGAAAAGGCAATATGGTTTTTGTGGTAAACAAAAAAGCCCCTGTTGTGACAGGGGCTTTTGAATTGATTAGTTTGTTATTTTTTGGCCGGAGCTGCCGGCTTGGCTCCAGCGGCAGGAGCAGCGGCAGGAGCAGCAGTGGGAGCCGCAGCAGCTGTTGTTCCGGCGGCAGGTGTTGCAGCTTCCTCGGCAGCAGCATTACGCTGTGTTTGAACACTTACAACAGTAAGATTTTTAGGATGAAGAATGGAAATACCCTCAATGTTAATATCACCCGTTGCAATAGATTTTCCGATTTCCAATTTCTCTACATTGAGTTCAATGTGTTGTGGCAATTGAGAGATTAAACCCTTTGCCTTTAATTTGCGCATCTTCACCACCAGCCTGCCTCCAGCCTTAACGCCTTCTGCAGTACCATTTGTTTTCACCGGAAGAAATACGGCAACTGGTTTATTTTCAGTTACCTGCAAAAAATCGGCATGAATGAGTTTGTCTGTGATTCTGTGAAATTGGGCTTCCTGAAGCACAGTTTTGTAGGACTTGCCCCCGATTTCCACATTAACAATTTTGGTTTCAGGTGTGTAAATGATGTCCTTAAAGTGGCGCTCATCCGCACTGAAGTGAATTTGTTCACCGGCTCCGTAAATTACACATGGAACCTGGCCCTGGGCTCTGAGAGCCGAAGCATCTGTTTTCCCTACGTTCGCTCTTGGCGAACCGCTCAATGATACTGTTTTCATTTTGTTTTTTTGGTTCCTGATGACTGCCCGGCCAGTTTCGAGGAACGATTATATGGTTATATTTTAACGGGATTATGGTTTAAATGATAAAATTGCTGCTGATGGACTCGTAATTGTGTACACTGTTGATCACTTTAGCGAAAAGTTCCGCAACGCTCAGCGCTTTAATCTTGGTGCTTTCGCGCTTAAGGGGAATCGTATCAGTTACTATCAGTTCGGTGAGTTTAGAATTTTCGATGTTTTCGTATGCTTTGCCCGAAAGAACCGGATGTGTGCAAATTGCTCTAACGCTTAGTGCTCCCCTCTCCATCATCATTTCTGCGGCTTTACATAGTGTTCCACCTGTGTCAACCAGATCGTCGACCAGAACAATGTTTCTGCCTTCGATGTCACCAATTGCTGTGATGCTCTCTACTACATTTGCTTTTGCTCTTTGCTTATAGCAAATCACAATGTCAGCGTTGAGGTGCTTGGCATAGGCATTGGCTCTTTTGCTTCCCCCCATGTCCGGAGCTGCGATGGTGAGGTTTGGTAGTCCCAGACTTTTGATATAAGGAAGAAAAATGGTGGAGGCATAAAGGTGGTCCACAGGCACATTAAAAAAGCCCTGTATCTGATCAGCGTGAAGATCCATGGTCATTACCCTGGTAGCGCCCGCTACAGCCAGCATATCGGCAACGAGTTTGGCTCCAATGGCCACACGGGGCTGATCTTTACGGTCTTGTCTGGCGTATCCGAAATACGGAATTACAGCAACGATATGACGTGCACTGGCCCTCTTGGCTGCGTCGATCAGAAGCAGGAGCTCCATGAGGTTATCTGCAGGCGGCATGGTACTTTGGATGATGAACACGCTATGCCCTCTTATGCTTTCTTCATATGATGCCTGCAGCTCTCCGTCACTGAACCGATAATGCACAAGTTTGCCCAGGTGAGTACCATAATGCTGAGAAATTTTTTCAGCAAGTGATTCTGTGGCAATACCCGAAAATAACTTTACCTGCGTTTCCATTTTGAGGACTGCAAATATAGGTATTTTTGTGATTTTGAAGGCATTTCAACTGAATTTTAGGACTTTTTTTGGCTGCGAGCAAAACAAGATGTAGTTTTGCCCGCCCGAAAACCACATCCTTTTGGACTTTATTTGAGTCTGATGTAAATGATTTGGTGACGGGCTTTGCAATTACTTCATCAGTTTGTCTCGGTAACAGGAAAACCAGATGCTCAGGTAAGCAAAACAGGCCCGGGTGGCGGAATTGGTAGACGCGCTGGTCTCAAACACCAGTGATAGCAATATCGTATCGGTTCGACCCCGATCCCGGGTACTTTAAATCAGAAAAGCCCTTTCGTTCACTCGGGAGGGCTTTTATTTTCATGCAAGCTCCATTATTTTCCTACATAATTGTAGGCGTCAATGGCAAAGCCTGACCATGTTGAAGCATGCGCAAACGGCACTTGCACCCACTCTTTCATGGCTCTCCCCTTTCCGGATGGGTCGAACAATTTTGCCCCCTTAAGAGACAGGGCTTCTTTGTGCGAAAGGCCTTCAAGCTTAAAGACCATGTCATCCTGATAAAAACAAATAAATGCCTTCCCCTTCACTTTAAAACATGGCTTGCCAAACATCTGACTTTCCTCCGCAGATTTCAACTTCAGACCAGTTGCCCTGTAAAATCTTCCTGTTTACTCATAATTATTAAACAAATTTTCTGATGCTCATCATATAACCTAAATGCATGCCTTCATGATAATTATTGAACTGAAGGGCATCCTGCACGGAGGCGAGATGAAAGCCTGTGCCTGTGGTTCGCTCGTTGAATGACCTGAACACGCCCTTCGCCAGATCCTGCTCTGTTAGCGAAACCAGACCAATAAGAAGGCTCCTCAAATCTTTCATCTCTTCGTCGCTACAATTGCCATCAGGTTTTGTTCCAGACCGGTAGCGCTCGTAAAGACTTTCCGGAATATGCATGGATATATTGCTGGATTTGTAAACTAGAGACTGCTGAGCGACTATGATATGGCCAATATGCCACACCAGGTTATTGTTAAATCCTTCGGGAATACGGTTCAATTGTGAGTTGGAAAATTTATCAAAATAGGAATCGTAGAGCTTCCTGTTTGTACGCCAAACTTTCATAATGGCTTCATGATTTTGCATTTGCATAGCGTCTGATTTTATTGTCTTTATTATTCTTGCGGATAAAAGTGCAAAAAATATGCTGGAAAAACATATTCTTCAATGAAACATAAATCATAATAACAATCTGTTTTTTGCAATACAAAAATTTTAACTTTATACGGCGATACAGTTTCCTGAACCACCATCTTATGAAAACCCTATTGGTACCTACAGATTTTTCAGACTTTTCTGAAAAAGCCCTGAACCTGGCCATTGTTCTGGCTAAAAGTCTGAATGCAAAAATACTGCTACAGCACGTTGTAACAATGCCATTGTCGGTGGCTGAAGTGCCTTATCCACTCGTGCAGAAGGAAATCGTCAATCTCAAGCAAAAGGCGCAAGTCAAAATGAAGGGCCTGGCTTTAAAAATTGAGCATGCCGGCCAAATTCAGCATGAGGAAATTGTTGATGAAGGTGAGATAGCTGATCAACTCATGCAAACAATTCATACCCTTAAAGTTGATCTGGTGATTATGGGAAGCAAAGGTGAGCGTAACCTGGAAAAAGCCATATTCGGATCCATTACCGACCGGATGATCAGACAGGCCAAATGTCCAGTGATGGCTGTGCCAAAAGACCTGCATTTTGATCATTCGATCAGACGAATTTCATACGCTACAGATTACCACAAGAGCGACGTAAAGGACATTGTACAACTGGTGGAGTTGGCAGCAGCTTTAAAGGCACAGGTAAATGTGCTTCACATTTCAGGAGATGACATAAAGCCAGAGCAGGAAAAAAAACTGATGGAGGATTTTATGAAACTGGTCAACAATGTTTCAGGATATAACAATATGTCATTCCAGATTCTTCACGGAAACAATGTCTTTATAAAGTTATCCGATTATATCAGTGAAGGCAACACCGATATTTTGGTGATGGCTACCCACCACAGGAATTTCTTTGAGCAACTCATACACAAAAGCACTACCAAGCAGGTTGTAGAGCACACAAAGGTTCCTGTCATTGCGTTTCACTTCAGTGCAAAAAGCTAAACCAATGCATCATGCCTTAAACTGAATTTCAGCGAACGGAACTTCCTGCTCAATTTATGGTAAAGAATGAATTTGGTATATTTGTTGAGCACGAATATGCCGGCACCTAGGACCATTCTAATCATTTTACTGGCTTTTTTCTCATGGCGCTGTTATGGTCAGGACCGCATTGTAACCAAAGAAGGTGAGCATATCGAATGCAGGATACTTTCAGTCGATTCCAACCGTATTGTATACAGGCTTATGCACCAAAGTCCGAGGCATGAAATTGCAAGAAGTCAGGTTGAGAATTATTACCTGAGCAGGGTAACCGCTAACGAACTTGAATACCTTAACCGGCCGGAAGTTGAATTTTTTTCCTTGAAATTTTCAGGCGCCCTGGCATATCCAGTAGGAGAATTTGCCAGCATGGACGCCTCTTCCGAGCTTTCTGGCCTGGCAAACAGAGGGTACCAGTTTTGCGGGGAGTTCATTTTCAAAATAAACACCTGTATCGGGGTGAGCGCACTTTACCTCAGCCAAAGACACGGCTTCAACTATCAGGCTGTTACAGACTTTTACAACCAACAGTATGGTGGCAATTTTTTCAGGGCGAGTGGAGAAGATTGGCAGATGATGGGAGGCTTTGCCGGTATCAATTTGAATTTCCCTTTTCCGGTAAACAAAGATTTGAGTTTTTTTATCAATTGCTATTTTGGTGCACCCAGGTTTACGCTTCCTGAACAGGTCATTGACATTTCGCCGTTCTCTGGATTACCTTCAGGTGGAAGAATTGTTCTTGAACATAAGGAAACCAATTCGGGATCATTTTTAGGTGGTTTTGGTTTACGTTACAAATTCAGCGAGTACCTTGCCTTCCATGCCAGCACATCCATTTTTACAGCACATCCCAGTTTTTACAACATTCAGGTTAGTTATTCCAGCGGGTTTACAGAGTATATCAATTATCAGCAGAGCATACAAAGTTTGAACCTTCAGGCAGGTATAAGTTTTATATTCTATAAAAAAT
>DAOMFS010000036.1:0-28168 GCA_035429925.1 Bacteroidia bacterium
AGATTGTAGATCAGCATGCCCATACTCAATATTCGTAAAATTCGTTTGGTGCTTTTTTATAAAGCGGCAATATCCAGCCCAGCCTGAAACCGAACAGCACATCGAATCGCCTGGCTGTGTCAGGCATACCATCACTGTAATTGAGTTTTCGCAGACTGCTTGTGAAGGCTTCGGTGAACTCAAGGCCCCCATAAAAGTTATTCAGCCGGTTTCGGCTCAGATGCATATAACCAATGAATTGCTGAAGTGAAAAGCCACCGGTAAGCCTGTCGTAACCTTTTATGAGATCTCCACTTACTGCAGCAACTTTTTTCTGGGCATCGTAAATGTGAACCTTATGCCACAGGTAGCCCATTCCCAAACGTAATTGCAATCCTGAATTCGGGTTGTTTTTTTTAACGGGAATCAGTTTTCCGATCGTAGCCTGGAGTGAAATGCCTCTTTCGGTGAGGCGTATATCTGCGGGGTAACCTTCATTATCGGTTACAAAGCCATCTGAATTAATAAGTTGACTGAGCACTTTTTCTTTCACTTGTTTTCCAAAAATATAAGAAGCGTCAAGGCCTATCATCCAGTTCCTGTATGTTTTGTAAGAAAAGGTGCCGCCTGCTTCCAGTGCCGGACCAAATCGCGCGTTTGAATCCCCGGCAGGGTCGAGTGCTCCAAAATGCACCGACAACAAGGGTACAGCCTGGGTGGAGTCGCTCTGAGAATACGCAGAGAGAGACAGAAATAATGAAACAAACAGTATTCTCATGGGAGGCGCTAAATTAAGTCATAATCGCCGATTATGAAACCATCAGCGGTTCAGCCCTGCAAGCTCTCTTTTCTATTCTTATAAGTGGTGATGCGGGGGTTTGGCGAATCGCCTTCCACCATGCCGTCTTTCAGTCGTACGATCCGGTGTGCATGCAGTGCAATATCCTCCTCGTGGGTAACCAGTACAATGGTGTTGCCTTTATTGTGTATCTCCTCAAACAGCCCCATGATTTCAATTGAGGTTTTGCTGTCGAGATTACCGGTTGGTTCGTCGGCCAGAATAATAGAAGGATGATTGACCAGAGCCCGGGCTACAGCTACACGCTGCCTCTGCCCGCCACTAAGTTCATTGGGCTTGTGTTTCACCCGGTCTCCCAATCCTACGCTCTTCAGCACTTCCATAGCTCTCTCTTCACGCTCGGCTTTACTGTAACCGGCGTAAACAAGCGGAAGGGCCACATTTTCCAATGTACTGGCCCGGGGAAGAAGGTTAAAAGTTTGAAACACAAAACCGATTTCACGGTTTCTGACTGCAGCCAGTTCGTTGTCGCTCATGTTGGCTACAGATTGGCCGTTCAGCACATACTCACCTGAACTGGGTGAGTCGAGGCAACCAATAATGTTCATTAAGGTTGATTTACCGCTGCCCGACGGTCCCATCAGCGCCACGTAATCGTTTTTTGCAATGCTGAGGGAGATGTCGCGAATGGCGTGAATGTTCTCTTCACCAATCTGGTACGAACGTCTGATGTGTTTCAGTGAAATGATTTCGGGCACGGCGCTAAAGTATATCCTTTATCCGACCCCTGAAAACCGCTGGTCATATTTAGTCTTAGGCCAAAACCAGGTGAGATGGCCCTAAAACCGGGATCTTTCCAAAAATTAACATTTATGTGTTATAACATCTATTGTAAGTACATATATTTGTGGCACCAAAACCTGACAAAAAACATGAAAACATTTATTTTATCTGCCGGAGCTTTGCTGATGGCAAATGGCATCCTGGCACAAACAAACTGGAAAATCGACAACTCTCACTCCAAAGTAGGCTTTAGCGTTACACACGCCATGGTGAGCGAAGTGGAAGGCAAATTCAAGGTGTACGAAGGTACCGTGAGTTCCAAATCCGATCTTGATTTTACCGACGCCAACATCAGTTTCAGCGCCGACGCTGCATCCATCAATACTGAGGATGAGAAAAGGGACGGGCATTTAAAAAGTCCTGATTTTTTCGACGTGGAAAAGTTTCCAAAAATCACATTTAAAACCACCAGCATGAAGCCCAGCGGACAGGGCAAAACCTCCTACGTTATGGAAGGGGACCTTACCATGCACGGTGTAACCAAGCATGTTAAACTGCTTGCCATTGGCGCCAGCAAAACCGTAAAAGATCCCTGGGGCAACACCAAATACGGATTTAAGATCACCGGTATGATCAACCGTAAAGATTTTGGCTTGCTTTGGAACGCGGCCCTTGAAGCGGGTGGTGTTATCGTAAGTGACGAAGTGAATCTGAATATTAACATCGAGTTGAACAAAGCTTAAGATTTGTTTTTATATTTAGCCTCCGGTTTTCACCGGGGGCTTTTTTATGTCATTGGAAGACGATATTCAGCAGAGGACCTTCCGGACTCAACACCACAAATTAGCGGTTAACCTGCTATACACAACAAGCTGGCTGAACAGTCACTACAGCGAATTTTTCAAAAACTCAGGACTTTCTCTTCAGCAATTCAATGTGCTGCGCATACTGCGCGGGCAAAACGGCAAGGCATGCAGCCTGAAACTTATCAAAGAACGGATGCTCGACCGAATGAGCGATGCCTCGCGGATAGTGGACAAGCTTGTTGCCAAAGGTTTAGTGAAGCGTGAAACCAGCGCCGACGACCGCCGCAGCGTAAACCTGATGATCACGGAAAAAGGACTTGACACGCTCCGGAAAATGGATGTGATTGACGACAGCGTTAAAGAGCTTTTTAAAAACCTGAACGAAAGCCAGCTTAGGGGTTTAAACGATCTGCTTGACCAACTCAGGGGCAGTCGCAAAAAAAACTGAACAGGCTTCCCTTCAGTAGTTCCCCACCCCTTCTGAAATATTATTATTTTTGCCCACTATATGAGCAAAGATAAGAAGGCGCAGGCAGCCAGTCCGGTAAAGAGCGGGATTCCATTCCGGACCTTTGAGAACTGGGCTGCTCAGCATGACAGAACCCTGTTCTTTGTTCTGCTATCGCTTTGTATTTTTCTTTCGCTGATCTCATTTAATGCCCGTATCAGTGAAGCCCACGACGACGCCCTGTATCTGGAAGGCGGCTGGCGTTTTGTAAAAGAATTCCCGGATTATTTTTATACCCAGAACGCGCCTTTGTACCCCATGTTTCTGGCCCTGCTGATCAAACTGGTGGGATTCAGGCTGATACTTTTCAAACTGGTTTCACTGCTGCTCAACACCTTGGGCTTTGTGTTGTTCTACAAAGCATTCAGAGGGCGGTTGCCGTATATGATTTTTTTACCGGTAGCCTTTTTCCAGGCCTGCAATTACCTGGTATTGTATTTCGCCAGCATGACCTTTACAGAAGCCTTTTATTTTTTCCTCCAGGGCTTATTTTTTTTCACCTCAGCCCGTTTACTTGACCAGCTCGACAAACAAGAACCTGATTATAAAAGTCAGTATGGCATTTGGTTGCTGTTCGGATTAAGCATGTTCCTCATCAGTACAGCCAAAAGTGCCGCCATTGTGGTAATTCCTGCCGTTCTGCTGTTTTTTGCACTGCAACGCAATTGGAAAGCCGCGCTATACTCAATTCTTGCTTATTTAGCATTTAAGCTCCCCTATGAACTTGTGGTAAGGTCTGTCTGGCATGCGCAAAACCAGTTCGCCGGACAAAGCAAGATCTTACTTCAAAAAGATCCATACGACAGGGCTCAGGGTACTGAAGACCTGAGTGGATTTATTCAGCGATTTGTTGACAACTGCAATCTCTCACTCAGTAAGCGGTTTTACCAGATCATTGGCTGGAGAGACGAGAACAGCACCGAAATATACGGACTGATCACGCTGATCACGATCGGGCTTATTCTGTTTGGATTTTTCAGGCTGTACAGAAAGTCGAATCGTTTGGTGGTGCTCGCTTCACTCTTCAGCGGTGCGCAGCTTACGCTCTCGTACATCATACTTCAGATTCGCTGGGATCAGCCCAGGATAACCCTTGTTCTGATGCCGGTTTTGCTCATGCTCTCCCTTTACGCCTTTTATTCTTTTACCAGCAACAAAGGCATTGGTCCGGTGATCTATCTCGTGGTAATTGTGTTGCTCTGCGGTTCGGTACTGCTATCCTCGCTAAAGCGGGGCACTAAAAACATTCCGATTGTGAAAAAAAATCTTCAGGGTGATAAATATTATGGGTACACACCTGACTGGCAGAATTTTTTAAAATGCAGTGAGTGGTGCGCCGATAGCCTGGGTCAGAATACCCTTGTGGCCAGCCGAAAAGCGCCCATGAGTTTTGTATATGGCAAGGGCAAAAAGTTCTTTCCCATTTATTCGGTGATCAAAAAAGATTCGGCCACCAACCAATCTGATCCGGACAGTGCACTGGCGTATTTTAAGCAGAACAAGGTCACACACATCATGCTGGGCACCCTGAGGCTGGACCCAAACAATCCGGGGAACGGTTTCATCAACACAGTTCACAATATTGCCGCCCCGATCGCCCAGAAGTATCCGGAAAAATTAAAGCTTGTGCATGTGGAAGGTCAGTTTGAAGAAGCAGCCGTTTACGAAATCAGGTATTAAGGATCAGGAAAGATGTCGTTCAGCATTCGCCTCGGAAATTTTTTATACAAACATGCATTCTGGCTTTACAAGCCCCTTTACGCGCAGTTCAAGGAGAAACAGGATGCTTATGAGATCGAATTGTTGGAACGCTTTGTGCATAAAGGCGACACCGTGCTTGATATTGGTGCCAACATAGGTTTTTACGCCGGTATCCTTTCTGAGCTGGTTGGCGAGACCGGAAAGGTGCATTGTTTTGAACCCGATCCGGGTAATTTTTCACGCCTGAAAGCGGGATATGGCTCATGCCAAAACCTGGTTCTTCATAACAAGGCTGTCGGACCACAAACCGGTACAATCAAAATATACACCTCCAGGCAGCTCAACGTAGATCACAGGACATATAAACCCGACGATTACGAGAAGGAGATCGAGATCCCTTCCCAAAGCATTGATGATTTCAAAGAAGCCGGGCAGATCAATTTTATCAAGATGGACATACAGGGGTTTGAGATGTTTGCCATGCAGGGCATGTTGAAGACCCTTGATCAGAACCAGCACATTCGGATACTCAGTGAATTCTGGCCATACGGATTAAAAAAATCAGGCAGCTCCGCCGAGGCGTATTTTCATTTTCTGAGACAACGCGGCTTCTATGTATACCTGTTAAAGGACAAGTTTTTGGAAGAACTTGATGAACATCAGGTGAAAATCCTGGCGCCAATGGGCGAAGCTCAGTACTTTAACATCCTGGCCAGCAGAGAGCGTGTTTAAAAAGTATCACATAACCTATGAATTGGATGACCCCCGGACAAGCCTGGCACACCGGGAAATCATTTTAAACAAACCCTTTCTTAAGCGGGTTTATGAGGACTGGTATAAAGCCATGTTTGTTTATTTACCGCAGGGAAAAGGCAAGGTGCTGGAGATCGGTTCCGGGGGAGGGTTCATCAAAGACCTTTACCCTGAGGTGATCAGCAGCGACATACAGGACCTACCGAATGTTGACATGGTGTTCAGCGCCGAGAAAATGCCATTTGCCGGCGAAGCGTTGTCTGCCATACTTATGCTAAATGTATTTCACCACATACCCAATCCGCATTTGTTTCTGAAAGAAGCCGAGCGCTGTCTCAGGCCGGGCGGGCGGGTGATCATGACTGAACCCGCCAACAGCACCCTGGGGCGTTTTATCTACAAGCGCTTTCACCACGAACCGTTTGATGAAAAGGGACCCCGGCAGATCGAAGCCGGAAAACCCCTTTCGCACAGCAACCAGGCTCTTCCGTATATTTATTTTGAGCGCGACCTTGATGTGTTCAAAATAGAATATCCCCGGCTCAGAATCCTCCAAGTAAAATACCATTCACCTTTCCGTTACCTCTTAAGCGGTGGCGTTTCGCGCAGTCCGCTCTTACCCTACTTTCTTTACCCTTTGGTTCAGTTCAAGGAATGGATTCTTTCGCCATTCTGCAAGCAATTGGGCTTGTTTTGTACTGTGGTGGTAGAAAGGGTTTGATCGTAGACCTGATTCCTGAATCAAAAATCTGGCGCAATCTATATTACCTTGAACTTATTCCGGGTATCTCATACCAGGTTTAAAATGGGAATACTTCGTATAAAACCTTAGCAGCGATTGCATTCTGAATATTTGGTAAATTTGTTGCTTTTGTGTTAAGCATTTCCAGAAAAGATTATTTTAACAAGCTAGGGGCAAAACGTAAAGTCAGGCGCTTTGGTACCTATTACTGGAACGAGATCAGCAATTATTGCCGTTATTTTTCGCACCCTGACAGCTCAGTACTCGAAATAGGCTGCGGAAAAGGTGATTTGCTGGCACAAATAGAAGGTTCACAAAAAACAGGCATAGATTTCAGCGAAGAATACATTGCCTGGGCACGCGAGCGACACAAGGACAAGCAAATTGCTTTTCATGTGATGGACGCCAATGCCATCACGCTGAATCAAAGCTACGACCTCATCATCATCAGCAACCTCATCGGTTTTGTTGACGACATTCAGCATGTTTTTGAAGAGGTGAAAAAATGTTCACACCCAAACACCAAAGTGATTGTGCAGTATTACAATTCGGTGTGGGAACCCCTGATCAAATTTGCTGAAGCCATTGGCCTGAAAGAAAAAACACCAACCCAGAACTGGCTTAGCACGCGCGATATAAACAACCTGCTCTATATTTCAGGTTTTGACGTTTACCGCAACAGCAAACGCCTTATTTTTCCCTTTTATGTGCCGGTACTTTCAGCCCTATTGAACCGATACCTGGCCAAGTTTCCGTTCTTCCGATTTTTCAGCCTGAACCTCTATAGTTTCGCCAAGCCTTTGTCAGTTGAAGACCCGGAACAATACGCCAATGTGTACTCCACCACAGTTGTGATACCGGCCCGAAACGAAAGTGGTAATATCGAGAATGCCATACTTCGAATGCCAAAATTTGGCAAGCACACGGAGATCATTTTTATTGAGGGCAACAGCACCGACGATACCTGGGAGAAGATCAAAGACATTCAGCGGAAATACGCATCAAGCCACGATATCAAAATCGGACAACAGAAAGGAAAAGGCAAAGCTGACGCAGTGCGTGAAGGTTACGCCATGGCCAGCGGGGATATACTGATGATACTGGATGCCGATCTCACTGTACCACCGGAAGACTTGCCTAAATTTTACAATGCTATTGCCAGCGGAAAAGGCGATTTTATTAACGGTACCCGCCTGGTGTATCCCATGGAAAAAGAAGCCATGCGCTTTTTAAATTACCTCGGCAATCACTTTTTCAGTTGGGCCTTTACCTGGCTTCTGGAGCAGCGATTTAAAGACACACTCTGCGGCACAAAAGTCATGTTCAGGAAGGATTATTTAAAGCTCATCCGCAACCGCAGCTATTTCGGTGATTTTGATCCCTTCGGTGATTTTGATTTGCTGTTCGGGGCCCATAAGCTCAACCTTAAAATGGTGGAAGTACCCATTCGGTACAGAGAAAGGACTTACGGCAGCACAAACATATCACGCTTCAGGCACGGCCTGATTCTTCTGCGTATGTGTGCCTTCGCCAGCCGAAAGTGCAAATTCATCTGAGCTCACTTTACTACAGGCCGTTTTCGATTCAGCACAAAATAGATCAGGAAACCTAGAAATACGGTTATAAGCCCATATACCGATTCGGTGGTATTTGTGTAAATAATGTGCAGCAGTACCCAGGATACTACAGCAATAAATAGCAGTGGTACCAAAGGATACAACGGTGTGCGAAAGGCAGGTTTAAGATGTCTGAACCGGGTTCTCAGGATAAACAATCCACCCACAGTTAACAAAGTGAAGAGATTCAGGGTAAAACTCACGTATGTAATAAGAGATTTAAAAGAAGAAGTATATACCAGAATTAGGGCCAGCAAGGATTGCAGGATCACGGCCAAATAAGGAACCTGGTTGCGGTTGGCGATGGCCAGAAACTGAAGTCCCCGGATTTCTTTTCCCATACTTTGCATTACCCGGGGTCCGGCCAATATCATGGCGCTTACTGTAGACACGAGAAGCACTGCTATCAACAGACTCATGTATGCTCCCGCCTCCGATCCGTATAGTTTAACAGCGCTTGGATGGGCCACTTCCACCACACCTTTGAGTTCAGTCACAGGCACGGTATAAAGGAAAACATAATTTAAGAGGGTGTAAAGCATGGCCACGGTTACCGTTCCCAGTACAAGCGCTTTAGGCAGATTACGGCTGGTATTCCGGATCTCACCCGCGATGTAGGAAGCCGCATTCCAACCGCTGTAGGCATAGGTTACAAATACGAGGGAAAGGGCAAAAGCCTGGGAAAAGACCTCATTCATCACCAGCGAAGGGCTTCCGAATTGCAGGCTGTGCCGGGGATGGTAAAAGGCAGCGGATAAAATAAAAAACACAATAGAAGCCAGTTTTACATAGGTGAAAACCCTCTGGAATGCACTGCCCGCTTTCATATTAAAGGCATGGAATAAGGTGATCCCAAGAATCACTGTGGTGGACAGGACATGAGCGTTAACATTGGGGTAAACTTTACTCACGTAATCTGCCATTGCCACTGTGGCGGCGGCTATGGGCGCCGCGAAACCCACTGTGACACTTACCCATCCGCTCATGAAACCCAGTGCGGGATGATAAAGTCTTGAAAGATAATTGTATTCTCCGCCATTCTCCGGAAAAGCCGAACCAATTTCAGCGTACACAAAGGCTCCGCAAAGGGCCAGAATGCCCCCGAGAATCCAAAGCAACAAAATACTCCACACCTGGTGCAGGTCAGCCACCTGAAAACCAAGACTGGTGAACACGCCCGTTCCGATCATGTTGGCCACAACAATGCTCACAGCCGTTTGCAGACCTATTTTGTGTATGGAAAGAGAATCTGATCCCCTCTGTTTTTCTGGCATGTGTTCAGTTCTTATTATGCTTGTAAACCTAATGAATCTCCGATTCATAGCTCAGTATTTCATCCGGATTGCAGAAAATTCAGGCTATAATCATACTGTTTGACTGAATTTAGACCAAAGCGCTTCAAAATTCGTCATGACTGAACGTTACACAAACCAAAGCCGGAATATGGAATACAAAGACATTTTATTGGTTCAGCGACTCAAAATGAGAAACCTGATCCCCTAAAACAAAGCATATTGCTTGCCGAACATCTTCAAATCTAGTGATGGTGTTCGACCAGATTCTTTGTAACCCCTGTATTTACAGTATTTTCAGGGCATTATGCTAAAAATAACGGAAGCTGACACCAGGACTGTCATATCCTGAAATTAGACTTTTAAAAAAGGATATTATTCTTATTTTTATCATGAATTTTTTTTAGCCTTAGGGCAGGTATTTACCTGAAATAAACTTTAATGACCGGTTTGCGTAAAATAAAGTAAATACACTTGTCAGATCGATGCTAAAAACAGGATTAATCCGCACCCTTTTCACTTCACTTTTTCTGTGTACGTTATATAGCGGCGCAAGGGCACAGTGCGGAACAAATACACCTGTATTTTTTGCCAACCTCACGGGTTCACCGGATAGCATCTGGATCAGTCCTGCCGTGCAAAGAGATGATACCTGCTGCGGTGCTACCGCTCCGGATAAATGCCTGAAGATCATAATCACACTGGATGCCAATGCCATGGGTATCAATTTTAATATAGCATCCGGTGCAGTTCCACCGGGCGCCATTTATTATCAGATCAACTGCGGTCCACCCCAATTGGTTGGAACCCCTATTTGCCTGAACGGTGCCGGTCCTCACCTGCTTACCTTCTGCAAACCCGGAAACAACATCAACAGTTATCAGATCACTTCTATACCCAAACCACTGGTTCCTGACTCTATCCTGATCCGCAGCGGCTGTTCACAAACCCTGGGTGTTACGGGTTTCTCGGTGCCCACGGTCAACTGGACCTCTGTACCCAGCAATACTCTCTATAACTCTTATCTCAGCTGCACATCAGGTTGCGCCACGGTGAACGTGGTACCTACAGGCACACCGCCTGCTTTTGTGGATTATGAGGTAAGCGGGTTCGGAATGTCGCCCTGTCAGGCCAGCTTTTACAGAGATACCGTTAGGGTATATTTTTACAATAACCTGAGTGCTGGCATCAATCCAAGTGTTGCGACCATCTGTTTCGGCAGCAACTCCGTTGTGCTCACAGCCACAGCGAGCGGAGGCCTTGGACCATATACCTACACCTGGACGGGTGTTGGCACAGGCGCCACAGTTAATGTAAGCCAGGGTGTTTACACGGTTACGGTGCACGACCGAACGGGTTGTCCGCCCACCACAGCTACAGCGGCAATTACGGCTTTCACCCTGCCAATTACGGCCAATGGAGGTCCTGCGCAGATCCGTTGCAAAATAAGTCCAACGATTGCCCTGAATGGAAGTGTGAATATTGCCACTGGCGGAATTTGGTCTGGCGGCAATGGCACCTTTGTGCCTTCATCCAGTGTACTGAATGCGACATACACACCAACACCCGCAGAGGTGAGTTCGGGTAGCCTGCAATTGAATCTGAGTACAACTGGTAATTCCGGTTGCCCGCCAGGCACTTCCATATTGAACATCACATTTCAAAATCAGGCCAGCCTCACGGCCGGACCAGATAAATCGGCATGTTACAACAACCCCGTAAGCAGTTTCACGGCTTCCATTTCGGGATACAGTGCCAGTCCGGTTTGGTCTTCACCTGGAAATGGTGTGTTCTCAAGCTCTACATCCGTTGTCACCACTTATACACCAAGCTTCTCCGATCTGAATTCAGGAAGTGTGAGCATCGTTCTAACCAGCAGCAACAATGGAGTTTGCCCGGCGGTAAAAGACACCGTTATTCTGTTCATTACACCGCCACCAGTTGTGAATGCAGGACCAGACTACACACTTTGCAGCAATATGATTGTGAATCTGAATGGCACCGTGAGCGGCGCCGCGAGTTCGGGTACATGGTCGAGCAGCGGAAATGGTTTTTTTATGAACCAGGCTTCGCTCAACACCTCTTATGCCTTTGGTTCACAGGATTATTCTGCAGGCTCCGTTAAATTGTATCTCACTTCTGTGAACAATGGCAATTGTTTGCCAGTAAAGGATAGCCTGAGAGTCTATGTGGTCAAACAACCAACTGTTACCATTATCCCCAGAGCCCCCATTTGTTCCATCAGTACGAGTGTGGTGCTTAGCGGAAGTGTCACCGGGGTTACCAATACCGGCATATGGACTTGTAACGGCAGTGGTAATTTTCTAAATGCCTCTGTCACCAGTCCTGTTGTGTATTACCTGAGCATAGCCGACCAGGCTTCCGCCTCATTGGTTTTCACGCTCACTTCCACCAACAATAGCGTTTGTGCCGCTGAACAACGCACTTTCAGCCTGCTCATTGTGCCTCAGGCAAGCATGAACGCAGGCAGTAACCAAACTGTGTGCAACACAAGCGCAACAGTAGCTTTGAGTGGTAGTGTGATACCGGCCAACCCGGTAATATGGTCGGCAAGCAGCAATGGTCAGTTCAATTCCAGCACTGCACTCAATACCGTTTACCATTTTTCAGCGCTCGATGTTGCCCTCGGCTCAGTGAATTTTACCCTTACTTCCAACGGCAGTACCATTTGTCCTGCCGGTCGCGATACCATGCGGGTGACCATATTAAAACAAGCCACAGTAAGCGCGGGACCAGATCTGAGCGTATGCTCGGACAACAATCCGGTGAATCTGAACGGATCGGTGAGCGGGGTTACCTCAAGCGGTATCTGGACAAGCAGCGGAAGCGGAACCTTTCCTGGGGGCAACCAGGCGCAAACCACATATTCATTCAGTGCGGGTGATGTGAGTACAGGAACAGTTCAGCTGATCATTGGTTCCACCAATAACGACCTTTGTCCGGCAGACGCGGACACCCTAATACTTCGCATCAAACGTAAACCTGAAGTGGACCTGGGAGGGGACAGCAGCATTTGTTACAAGGGCAAACCCTATTACCTGAATCCTAAAATGCTGTACACAGGCAGTACATTTTTGTGGATCACCAACGGAACCGGAACTTTTTCACCGGGCAATTACACGGTGCCTGTATATTACCACATCAGCAGTAACGATGTGAGTATGGGAAATATCCTGTTCACCTTTTTTTCAACAAACAATGGCGCTTGCGGCAACGTGTCCTCATCCGCCAAACTCTTCCTTAAACCAAGTCCGGTGGCCAGTTTCAGCGCTTCAAGCCTCAACCTACTCCTGCCCAACAATACGGTGCATTTGAGCAATCTCAGTTCTCAGGCTACAACTTACACCTGGACCTTTGGCAACGGTCTGCAATCGAACGCTGTCAGTCCGACTGCGGTTTATGAGCATTCGGGGGATTATACCATCACGCTTGTGGCCTCAAACGATTACAAATGCAGCGACACCAGCGATGTTCATGTTCAGGTAACGTCGGAAGTGATCTTCCCCAATGCTTTCACCCCAAATCCAAATTCAGGCAGCGGAGGCTCGTACAACCCAGGTGATCTCCAGAATGATGTGTTTTTCCCTTTTACAGATGGTGTGACCGAGTACAACCTGATGATATTCAACCGCTGGGGTGAACAGCTTTTTGTTTCCACCGATATCAAAATCGGCTGGGATGGCTATTTTAATGGAAAGCTATGCCAGCAGGATGTTTATGTGTGGAAAGCCGACATCAAGTTTTTTGACGGCAGAACATTTTCTAAAACCGGCACAGTGTCTTTGATACGATAATGGTATGAGGAAACAACAAGCATACCTGATTTTTTGTTTTTCCCTGATCTTGATTAGTCCGGTTCTTTTGTCGCAGCATTATCAGTTTTCCCAATTTTATTCCGCACCAACCTATCTGAACCCTGCTTTTACGGGTGCCGGGGCCTGCGCCCGTTTTTCAATGAATTACCGGAAACAATGGGCTGGCGTACCGGGAGCTTTTACCACCTACCAGGTTTCAGGCGATCATTATGCACAGAAGTACAAAAGCGGTTTTGGGTTTCAGTTTTTCAACGATAAGGCTGGCGCAAGTTATCTGAGCACCACTGCCTTTAACCTGCTCTATGCTTACGAAACCAAGATCAATAAAATCCTGATGGGAAGGGCCGGGATTTACGCCGGGATGGTTCAACGTAAAGCTGATTTTGACGCCTTCACTTTTGCTGATCAGATCACAAGGGGCGGAGCATCCAGCAGCATTGAACCCTTCAGTACCGAAGGCGTCACCTATTTTGATGCCGGCGCGGGAGGCCTTTTATACTCCAAATCAACTTGGCTTGGCCTTTCAGTGGCTCACCTCAACCGCCCGAACCAGTCGCTGATGTTCGCTGAAAGTACCCTGCCCATGGAGATCAAGCTTCATGGCGGATACCGTTATGTGATACACGAAAACGAATCTTCAAACCGCAAAATACCGGTGAGTAATTTTGTTACCGCGGCCTTCAATTACAAGCACGAAAACAACTTTAACCAGCTCGACCTTGGCATCTATTACGCCCAGGACGCCATCGTTCTTGGCGTATGGTACAGGGGACTACCGATTTTTAAACCGGTTGCAGGTTATGCCAATAACGACGCCATTATCTTTTTAATGGGATTTAATATTGAAAAACTGAAGCTTGGTTATTCTTATGACCTCACGCTTTCAAACCTTACAAATGTGGTTTCAAGGGGCACCCACGAAATCAGTCTCTCATATCAATTCTGTAAGCTCAAGCGGCCGAGAAACAATAAAAAAAGGACTTTGATATCCTGTCCCAAATTTTAGGCTAATCAGTTTTTTTGCAGTATGATTTTGCAAACCTGAGCCGGATGAGCATCAGGATCCAGCTTCAGAAAGTAAATCCCATCCGGTAAGCCTGCGGGTAAAACAAGTTCCATTCTGGATGATTTGGGTTTCAGGCTCTGGTAGACCACTCTTTTGCCGAGTGCATTGTAAAGGCTCAGATGTTCGTTACCTGAATACATGAACCCCTGGCTTAATTCAACGGTGAGATGGTCAGATGCCGGATTGGGATACACCCGGAGGATGTTGACTGACTCAGAGCAAAGCAGGGAGGTCAGTTGACTGTATTTCACGCTGCCATCCTGATCCACTTGTTTTAATCGGAAATATAAAAGGTCATCGCTGAATAAGGGCAGCAGAACAGCATATGATTTCTGCACATTTGAGTTTCCTGCTGCATCCACCTGCTTTACTGTTTCCCAGATATGGCCATCGGTACTGCGTTCAACAACATAATAATCCAGGTTCTTTTCTGAAGCACTTTGCCATTCGATGTGCATACCGTCACTACCGCAGGAGGTGGAAAAACCAAGTAATTCAACAGGCAAGGGATTCACAAGGCTGGTTTTGGAGCCAAACGAAAATGGACTGAATGAGGCCACCACCGTGGTAGTAGTTACAGTGCCTGTTCCGGCTGCACTGCAAGATGAACCACCAAGCGTTACACCGGGTTCTTCTATCCAGGTTGCTCCGTTGTATCGGGCTACGGTAAGGTCTGGACAGTTGTTTATGCCGCTCAATGTGGCGTTTTCCCAATACAGGGAAACGTTCGCCGAGCCTGCGCCGACCAAACGATCGAGCTGCCAGTACTCAATGAGGCTGATGTTGTATAAAGGTGCTGAAATGGTTGTGGTGCCGGTTGGGGTTGAATTGAAATACTCAGCGCGAAAAGTACTTGAAGAAGACACATTTGAAATGCCGATTCTCCTCCACAAACCATTTTTTCCCATGGGAAATACCAGGTTAGTGGTTCCGGTTTTGCTTGCGGGCCCGGAGATATAGCTTGAGGCCGAACCGCTTGATGAAGTTGCTCCTGAGCCAAGTGCCAGGATGTTACTGGCTGTAGTATTTACCAGGCCTGAGCTAAGCGTTAATGCACCATCCACATTCACATCTTTATTCAGGGTGATCTGTGGACTTGTTCCGAACGTGTTGTTTATAGTGAGGTTATTGAGTGTATACACACCTGTTCCTGACAAATACTGTGTCTGAACAAAACTGGATGTACTGTTAAGACTCAGACCTCCGCTTGTTCCATTCAGTGTGCCGCAGTTGTTGATGTCGCTCCGGATGGAAAGTGTATTGGCCCCGAGTGAAAGCACGGCTCCGCTCCTGATGTACAAACCATTATACTGTATGCTGCTTTGCAACAAGGGTTGGTTGGAGCCATTGGTAATGATCACATCATCGCCGGAGGCCGGAACTGAATTGTTGAGCCAGTTAGAAGCTGTTGACATATTGGTGCTGGTGCCCCCGGTCCAGACTTTTGGCTCTGTGGAGATGGAATAAAACGTGGCAGGTGAACTTTGGTTGTTGTATTCTGTAGCGATCCAATCCGCTGATAAGGCAGAAGAGGCCACCCTCACCTCATCCATCAGGCCGTTGAAGCGGTTTGCGGTTTCACCCGCCGCTGTTTCACCTCCTATTGAGCAATTCCCGTTGTCAGTTCCCCAACCTGCAGAAACAAGAGATGCCACCTGAACCCCGTTAATGAAAATCCGTCTGGTGTTATTGGTGATATCGGCCACCGCTACCACATGAAACCAGGTGTTGTTGGCAGAAATGCTGTTGGCAGGCGCATCCAGGATGACTGTGGCTGAAGAACGTGAGAAAAATCTGAGTCTGCCGTTGTTGGCGCCTCCGGCATCACCGAGACTGAATCCATATCCTCCTGTATTAAGCACATCGTCGCAAAAAATACGCTGACCGGCAGTTCCTCTGTTAACAGCATTGATCCAGGCGGAAATAGAAAAATTACTGTTTAGATTGGGAAAGGATGCGCCCAATTCAATCCAGTCAGTACCATCGAGGTTTCTGCCATTGTTGATCTGGGCGGCTGCCTGATTCACCGTGCCGTTATTGGTACCGTTATAACCGTTAGCCGTGGCATCCGCAAAACTGTTGTTCTGAAAATGCCATACACCATGATAACCCCCCCACACTGAGGTTGTGGATTGATCGGCGGCGATGGCCGTGTTGCCATAGTACATGTATATAACAGTGCTGTATGTAGTGGATAAGGTTGGGATCTTTACCCAGGCTGTGTAATTGCCATTTGTGGCATTATAGGTTTCGCGCTGGAATTCTAGCAGACTAACCCCATCCACGGCTGTAAACACGATATCGTAACCGTTGGCGTTTTCAACATGACCTGAATTGGCGACAGTTCGCAGATCATTGTCAGTAGTGATGTTGATGAGTACCGGGAAATTGCTGAGATCGCTTGGACCGGAGACCCGTGCCGGATCAATGGTGATGCGTTTGCGGTAATTATAGGTGCAAAGCTGCGCAGCATCGGTAAGCGCCAGGAATAAAAGACCGCTTAGAACCAGTAAGCGAAGTTTCCGTGTTCGTACCATGTACTTAAAAGTACAAAAATTACGCGAATCTTTTATGGCCCTATTTATAGAATAACCAACGGCCCAGTTCCCGCCAACTGGTCTTTTTACCATACATGAGTATGCCGGTCCTGTAAATTTTACCGGCCAGCCATGTAGTGAGAACAAAAGACAAGAAAAGGAACGATAAGGACAACACGATTTCCCAGAGCGGCACCCCGGAGGTGATCCGCGACATCATCACAATGGGAGAAGTGAAAGGGATCATCGATCCCCAGAATACTATTCCAGCATCCGGATCGATCATGGTTTTGGTGGAAATGAAATATCCAACCATCATGGGCAATATGACCGGTGTAATGAATTGCTGGGAATCCGCCTCCGAATCCACAGCGCTTCCTATTGCGGCCATAATAGAACTGTAAAACAGATAACCCCCAACAAAATAGAGTATAAAACATAAAAACACTTCGGTAAAATCTATTTTTTCGATCTTTTGAAGCACCTCAAAGACCTGGAGTTTGTCGTCGAATTTTTCAAGATTCTGCAGGTTGATATTCGTGCCATGTTTTTTCACAAGCTCCTGCTGAGCCTCAAATGCTTTGAGTTGAATTTTGATGTCCTTCAGAAAGAGTGTGGATAATAGCGTGGTCAGCACAAGGGTGATTACGCCCATGATCAGAAACTGTATGATGCCCAGAACAGCCACACCAATGATCTTGCCCAGCATCAGCTGGAATGGTTTAACAGAAGATACGATCACCTCCACTATGCGGTTTGTTTTTTCCTCCATCACGCTTCTGAACACCATCATACCATACATGATGATGAACATGAACATCAACGCGCCGTTGATGAAACCAAAAAAGCCGAAATTACTCTGTTCTTCTGTACCACCCTTCTCGTTCACTTTTTCAAGAATCAACTTCACGCTGGTTTTGGAATTGACGATCACATCCGGGTCGATGTTGTTGGCTCTGAGTTTGTATTCATAGATCAGCTTCTCCATCTGGTCGCGTATGTATGTTTGAAATCCAAATCCCGGTGATTTCCTGTAAAAAAGTTTGCTTGCCCCTGCCCCACCTTCTACAATGGTTGGAGAAACCCAAAGCAGGCAGGTGTATTGCCGGTCGCTGAAGGATTCCACCGCGGCATCAAGCGATTCACTGGTATAGCTGATACTCACGTAATCGTTTCCTGCCAATTTACCTTTGAACAATCCCGACTCATCGAGCACCAATACCCTTTGCTCAGTTTTGTCGGATTGAGACATCCTGATCAGAAAGGCCATGAATCCCGTGATGAGCAGGGGAGCCAGGATGGTCATGATGATAAAGGTGCGGTTGTATAGTTTGGATTTGATCTCGCGTCCTATTATGAGAATAATCTTGTTCATGACTCAGGCTTATTCAGTAAAACTGTTGTTGGTTCCGAATTCTCCGCTCTCCTCGCTCACCTTTCTGATAAAAATATCGTTCATGCTGGGAATGATTTCGTTAAACGACACAATCTCATGACTGGGCAGAACCGCCTCAAGGAGGTGGTTAGGCTTGGTGTTGTTGAGCATACGCACCGTAAAGGTATTCAGATCGTCTTCGGTGTGCTTCTCGATCAGTTCTGCTCCGGCCCAAAGCGCGTGGGTAAAACCCATCACATTGCCCCGGAAAGCGATCCTGTAAATGTTAGAACGGTAGGCCTTACGTATCTGCTTCACGCTGCCTTCAAGAATTTTCTCCGATTTGTTGAGCAGGGCAATCTGGTCGCAGAGTTCTTCAACTGAACCCATGTTATGGGTAGAGAAAATTACGGTGGCGCCCTGGTCTCGCAGTTCAAGAATTTCGTTTCGGATGAGCTGGGCATTGATAGGGTCAAATCCGCTAAAGGGTTCATCCAGAATAAGGAGTTCAGGCTGGTGAATTACCGTAACTATAAACTGTACCTTTTGTTGCATGCCTTTGCTGAGCTCTTCAATTTTCTTCTTCATCCAACCCTGCATATCGAATTTCTCGAACCAGTAGCGCATTCGCTTGCCTGCTTCTTTTCGGCTAAGTCCTTTTAACCTGGCCAGGTACATCACCTGATCAGCCACGGTCATTTTCTTGTATAAACCCCGTTCTTCAGGCAAATACCCTATTCTTTCCACATGGCTGCTGTTGAGTTTTTCACCCCTGAACAATACTTCACCTGTATCAGGACCCGTGATCTGGTTGATGATGCGTATCAGCGATGTTTTTCCGGCTCCATTTGGGCCCAGGAGGCCAAAGATGCTTTTTTCCTCCACATCAAACGAAACCTGATTTAAGGCCAGATGGTTGCTGTATCGTTTGCTCACCTGGCGGATCTGTAAAATTGGTAGCATAAAATCTTGCCTAAAGTACGTAATCCTTCAGCCTGATCTGAATTTTTACACAAGCGGTATCAATCCACATCGGTCACACCCCCGCTCAGAACAAATTTCATCACCTCAGCCGCGTGTTTGTCAATGGGTTTCACCTGGGTTTTTGGAACTATCAACAGCCGCCCGGAAAGACCATAGGAATAGGGCATGTACACAGCAACCTTGTCCTGCAGACCAAAATCTTTCAGGTCCTGTTGGGTAATAAATCCTATTTCCTCTACGTTAGCCTGAGGGTTGGTGAGCACCAGCACCGGTTTGTTGAAACGGCGCTTATTGCCCACAAAGGCATTGGTAAAATCTTTAATAGGAGAATAAATATGTTTGATCAGCGGCATGTGCTCCAGCCGTTCTTCGAGCAGACTGAACAGGCTTTTAAATACATAAGATGAAGCCAGTACGCCCAGAAGTGCAACAAAGGCAAGGGTTCCGCCTAAACCCAGCAGGGTATTGAGTATGGTGTTGCTGCTGAATCCAAAGGTTGAAAAAATACCAGCAAAGAAATCGAATAGCTTTAGCAATATGGCGAAGGTGATGACCAGGGGTACAAACAGGAGCAGGCCCTGAAGGAAATAGGAAAGGAATTTTTTCATCGGTGGGTGAATACGGAATTCTGAATTTTTTGCAGGATAAAAGACTTTAAGCGGAAAAATAATGTAAATTTAGTAATTCCGGCATGAGGGCGAAATCTGATAAGTGTGTTCTTCACGCAAAGGCTTTGCAACAATCCATCAACAGGGGATCAAAACTGAGCCATACTGCCCTGCTTCTGGCTTACTTGTTGGTCCTTGGCCTGATCAACTTTTCATGTACACTTGAAAAACGACATTACCGGAAAGGGTATTTTGTGCAGAATCGGCACAGCAACACACCCCAAAATGCCATTCAAAACCACAAGCATGCACCGCGGCAACAAAACCAATTCCTCACACCTGAGCTCGGGCCTGATCCAGCATTTCTAATCGAGCCCTCACTTCTGGCCAATACAAATCCTGTTTTGGAAAGCGGATTGCCCTCTTCACAAATCAAATACGTTTCAGGCTGCGACAGCATATTTCTAAATGACGGTAAAAGTATCGCGGCAAAAATTAAAGAAATAGGAACCCTTGAAATTCGATATAAACGTTGCGATTTCGAGGAGGGCCCCGACTATCTGATCGAAAAATCCAAGGTTGACTTCATTTTTTATGCCAACGGCAGAAATGAGAAAATTCTCCATGAACCCGCATCAAAAAACCCAGAGAGGTATATCGCACGGAGTGAACCCAGACGGGGAAACGAAACCAACACCCTGGCAGGCCTTTCCCTCTCATTTGCCATACTGGGATTCTACCCTCTCATATTCATTGGTTCCATTGTTGGCATCATGCTGGGGCTGGTTGCCAGAAAACAAATCAGAAGCGAACCTAATCGCTTCAGCAATGAAAAAATGGCCGATGTAGGCCTGGGCCTGAGTATTGCAGGCGTCATCTTCTGGTTCCTCCTTTTTTTCGTGTTCGTCCTGTTAATGTGAGCCACTGACCTGATTCTATTCAGGGTTGCGACAAGCTGAAGAAATACAGGTCCTCATCCTTGTTGTTTTTTCGTTTGCTGCTCAGATATCCCTTTTTGCCGCCTTTCAGCACATAAATCCCAAAGTCGTCGAACCTGCTGTTCACAGGGACTCTGCAATTGAGCGCGGGTTTGAACAAGGTCTCAGGCTGATCAGAAAATTCTGAATAGAAAACATCAAGGCCTCCCATCCCCGGTCTCTGGTCACTCGAAAAATACAATACGTTATCGTAACTGATAAAAGGGTACACCTCGTTGCCAGTGCTGTTTACTTCTGTCCCTGCGTTAAGGGGTTCCGACCAGCTTTCTCCGTTTCTCACGCAAAGGTAAATATCCATGGCGCCTGCCGAACCTTTTCTGTCGCTTGAGAACACAAACCAGTTTCCATCAGGACTTATGCAAGGGTGCAGGTTGTTGAAGGCAGGCAGATTATGTTCAAATGGCTGAATATCGGGTATCGGGTCTTTTAAAGTGGACATTCGTAATCTAAAAATCTGGTACCTGAAAAAATCAACACGACTTGAAATCTTCATCTCCTTGTTGCTGACAGCCCTGGAGAAATACAACCATTCGCCACCGGGACTGAAGCTAAACTGTTCGTGAATGTTCAGCAGCTGAAGCTTTTCATAAAGCAGGCTTGGAATAAAGTGCAAAGAGTCTTTTGGTACAGCAATTCTGATGTTCTGCACCGATTCCCCATCCATGGCCTTATAGTGCTTTGCACCCGAATTCTGATTCAGAACATAAAACAGTTTTTCGTTGAATATGAGCGGGCAGGCTTCGGAAGCGGCTGTGTTGATATCAGAAATTTCAATTGCCCTTGATGTACTTGTATCGGCCAGGGCAAAAACCGGGTTTAGATAAGCCTTGCCCCAGGCGGCGGCTGCAGGGTTACGGCTTTTGCTCAGGAAAACAAATATTTTTTTGGCTTCAGGTTCCCGGTCATTGGCCAGCAGGGATTTGGCATAAGCCAGATAATCGGCGTCGCCCGCCTCGCTGCTTTCCACTACCAGGGGCCAGTAATCAATAGCATTGTAAGGATCGTTCAGTTTATCGTAACACAAGGCCGCCTGTCTGCAGGCGTAATAATCTTTCGGATACTTCTGGAGATAGAGCACATAATATTCAACCGCTTTCTGATAATGCCGCCGGATATAGAGTTTATCGGCCTTAAGCAGCGTTCTGGTGATTTGTTCCTGAGCGCGTAAACTGGTAAAGGCTACGCAGTTGAACAGGATTATCAGCACTAAAGTTCTCATGCATGCCTTGTACAGCCTTAATTTTACCGGATACAGGGATTCAATGTTCAGGAATGCAGAAAAGGTATTCCGGGTAATCAGGCAAATTTTTTCTCGAAAGCCTGCATCACTTCTACCAGCACCTTTACGCTTTCGAGCGGAAGGGCATTGTAAAGTGAAGCCCTGTAGCCACCTACATCACGGTGTCCGCGCAAGCCACTGATGGAAGCAGCTTTCCACATGTTGTCAAATTCAGGCTCGAGTTCGGGTTTGTTCAGCAAAAAACACAGGTTCATCCGGCTCCTGTCTTCTTTAGCTGTGGTGCCGTGAAACAGGCTGTTGCGATCGATCTCGGTGTAAAGCATTTCGGCCTTTTGGGCGTTAATTTTTTCGATCCAGGCTATACCCCCGTTCTTTTTCAACCATTGGAGAGTAAGTAAGGTTACATAAATGGGAAAAACCGGAGGCGTGTTGTACATGCTTCCGCCTTTGATGTGCACCTGATAATCGAGCATCGATAACATTTTTCTTCCGGTCTTGCCCAAAACATCTTTTTTCACCATCACCATGGTGCTACCGGCCGGTCCCATGTTTTTCTGGGCTCCCGCGTAAACAAGTGCGAAATCCTTTGCATTTACTTTCCGGCTGAAAATGTCGGAACTCATGTCGCAAACCAATGGCACCGGCGATTTGGGAAATGCCTGCATCTGTGTGCCATAAATGGTGTTGTTGCTGGTGATGTGCAGGTAATCAGCATCGGCAGGTATGGCATAATCCTTGGGGATATACGTAAATTTTTTATCCTCAGATGAAGCGATCACCCGGGTATCACCGATCAGCTTGGCTTCTTTAATGGCCTTACTGGCCCACACACCTGTATTCACATAGGCAGCAAAACCACTCTCGCGCAGGAGATTGTAAGGTACCATAGCAAACTGAAGACTGGCTCCCCCGCCAAGATAAATCACTTCATACTCGTCACCCACTTCAAACAGTTCTTTTACTATGGCACGGGCCTCTTCCATGACCTTCTCATAATTCTTGCTCCGATGCGAAATTTCGAGCAGCGAAAGATTCAGCTTGTCAAAATTGATGCAGGCCTCAGCAGCTTGTTTCAGTACCTCTTCAGGCAAAATACCCGGACCGGCGGAAAAATTGTGGACTTTTGTCATGGGGAAAATTAGTGAGGTAAAATTACAAATGTTTCTGTGTCCATTAAGCGGACTTCCTGATTTTTTAAAACCAGGGCCAGTATTCCTGCTTCAGGCCGCTGTATTTCAAGTATCTGATCGCAGAACACATCACCAGAAGCATTCAAAATCTGCATGCCGGTCTCCACGTTTCTCAGAAAATAACGCGAACCAAAACGTTCCAGAGGCTTATCTGATCTAAAGCGTAGTTTTCCGTTGAGGTCAATCACTTCATATGTCAGGCCTTTTCTGGTCAAAGCCAGGCTGTCGACAAACTCTCCGGCCCAATCATATTTAAGCGGTACGGCTGTCTGAAGTTTACGGTCAACATAACCCCATTTGGCGTGCTTTTTTACTGGCAACAGTCCATTGCCAAAAAACCCGCAGTCTTCATATACGCCAAAGTTTACGCGTAAGACTCCATTGGCGTCCACAAGTGCCTGGGATTTGGTTTTGATCAACCTGAACCAATGATTTCTATAGTAATAAGCGGCTGGTTTGTCCTTCTGATAGTCGAATGCTATGGCCGTAACAAAACAAGACGACTTGTGGTAAAAACCATACCTGTTGTTTTGAATCAGCATGAAATAATCCTCATCAAGCGCCATAATCTGGTCGTATTCCGCGGGCAACAAGGCTTCCCCCCTGAGGTTCACGAGTCCAAATCGGTTGTTGATTCTGAAAACAGCGAGACCATATTCGTCAAAATCCGATATCCAATCATAAATTGCTCTTTGCTGGAAACCTTCCTTGTCTACAAAGCCATACAAATCATTTTCGCGGTAAATGGCAAGTCCGTTCTTAAAATTTCCAAGGTATTCGTACTGTGCAGGCAGAATGCGCTGGCCGTATTCATTCAAAGCCCCGTATTGCCCATGGCTTTTGACTGTGTAAACCCCTTCGCAGAGTTCGTTGATTTCCTCATACTCAGGCGAGATCACCTGACCCTGGCGGTTGATGAATTTCCAGGACCCGTGTTCTTTCACAGCGGCAGTACCGCTCTTGAATGGCAAAGCCTCTTCATATATCTGTGCAAAAACAGCTTCATTGAGTTTGTTGATAAACCATACCGAATCGTTGCGGCTTACAATAGCCAGTCCTTCCTGAAAAAGTGACGCAGAATCATAAATTGGTTTTATTTTGATTCTGGATGTACTGTCAACAAAAGCATAAAGGCCATTCAGCCTCACCGGAAAAAGCCTCAGTGCACTGAATTCGAGCTCGCGTAATATGCTGTTCCGGAGCGGAAAATCGGGATATAAAGCCAGGAAACGAATGACTTCATCGTCGGAATATGAACGCACGTGGAGTGTAAAGAGCAGTTTCCAGGCTTCGTGGCATTGGGGCGCCTCTGGGTATGCCCGCACGTAATGGGCAAGACCTTCCTTGTCAGAATTTTGCCTGTAAATACGGTAAAGCAAGTCGAGGGCTGTAGGCCGCATGGCGCTTACTGCAGATTGATCGAGAAAACGCACCAGTTCCGGTGCAGATTTGTTTGGCGTGGCTTCTTCGTAAAGCTGTCTTTGTAACAGATTCAGGGCTTCATCGCGAAATGAGCTGAGCGGATGACAGTTTATAAATTTCAGGGTGACATAACTTTTTCCGGCTTTGTACACAGATTGAAATTCCAGCTCATCTCGCAAATTGGTAATCTCTCCAAGCAATTCATCCGGTGCGAGATAGTTCCGGCTCAGAAAGGTCTCGTACGCCCCTACGGTATTTTGCTTTAGGGCAGTTTGAAAACAGGCCCTGGCAACCTGTCGATGCAGGCTTATGAGGGCGCTGTCGTTAATAACAAAACCTGAAAGCTTAGCAGGCAAGGGATTCTGCCTGAAAAGCAACAGAGCCTGCTGAATGTATTTTGCGGCAGAATCGTACTGATGAAAAGGATTGTCATTCCGGCTGAATATAAGCGCAAGGCCATATGCTGGTTCAAATTGGGGTTCTATGGCCCAGGCCCTATATAGCAGGTGGCGTGCCTTAAAATAATCGTAAACCCGCAGGGCATCAAAAGCCTTTTCAAGACCTCCGGTCGCCCCTGCACTTCCTAAAAAGGCTGCAAATATCAAACAGAAACCTGTACGCCGCATACGCGTTTGCACTGAATTTCTAAAGATACGTTTTCACTGAATTATTCGCTTTATATTTACCGCATGTTTACTTCAGGCAAAATTCTCTTCGCCTCCGCCTTTCTGATCGCCTTTGTGGGTCTCATGATCTGGAGTTACCAGCGCGACAGCAAAGTGAACAGCATACATTTCAGTAAACCCTACAAGATACTACTGGCATTGCTTTCCTTTATGGTGCTCATGCTTTTCCTCGTTAAACTAAGGAAGTATTTGTAAGTGAAGGAGATAAACATTAAATTCGGTGTTCTAAAAACCCTGACATTGAGAACGGTTGTTTGTGTTTTCATTTTTTTGGTCCTGATTCCTGTATACAAGGCCAGCAATGCACTGGTATTGGTAATTGAAGGCCAATACCAGAATAAAAATATTCTCGTACAAAACAGCAATGCCGGTTATGGGGTAGGATTCTGCGCCAAGGAGATCAGGGTGAATGGTCGCATTACTACCGACGAGACCAATTCAGGCGCCTTTGAGATCGACCTGGCTTCGCTTCACCTCCGCTTTGGTGAAAAAGTACTCATTGAGATCATACATGATAAAAGTTGTACACCCCGCATTCTGAATCTCGAAGATTTGTTTCCGAAACCCAGTTTTGAAACACTGGGTTTAGCGCTGAGCCCAGATGGTGTGCTGAGCTGGACAACCCGTAAAGAATCCGGTTCACTGCCTTTTGTTATTGAACAGTTCAAGTGGAACAAATGGATTCCCGTTGGTGAAGTGGATGGACTGGGAACGCCCGAACAACACAGCTATAGCTTTAAGGTGGATTTGCATAGCGGCGAGAACACTTTCAGGCTGCGCCAAAAAGGATTCAATGCCATGACCAGGCTTTCTGAAAGCGTAAAAGTGAAATCCAAAACGCATAAGCCCGAAATGAATGTCAGCGCCGGTTCAATTTTATTCGATCAGGAGACTGCCTATGAAGTGTATGATATTTATGGCGTGAATACCATGAAAGGGTTTGGTAAGGAGATCAGTCTGGCAGATCTTAAAGCCGGTACTTATTATCTCAGTTACGATAATTGCACGGTTGAGTTCAGGAAATAGACCGCAGGACTTCCCTGAATTCACTCAGTATCATGGCGGTGGCACCCCAAACACGTTTATCAGACAAGGCAAAATAAGGCGCTTCCAAATGCCCACCCGGCAATTGAACTTCGCCGATCTGTTTGTTTTTTTCATCCAGAAGTTCATCAAGGAAGAACTTCAGCACTTCTTCTACTTCGCGTTCATGTGGCACAAAACTCTCTACTTCTTTCTTGTAAACGGCCACAAAAGGATGAACCAGAAAACCACTAACGGAGATGTAGAGTGGGCTCAGTCCACCCAGCACCTCAACATCATGCCCCAGACCAATTTCCTCGAAACACTCGCGCAAAGCTGTTTCCTGAAGATCTGCGTCTCCGCTTTCGGGCTTACCTCCAGGTAAAGCCACTTGACCACTGTGGTGTCCCTCATAACTGAAACGCTGAATAAGCGGGATAAAATACCGCTTTGATTTGTCGTAACACAGCAGAACCAAAACAGCCCCGGGTTTAAAGCTTCCTTCGAGTAGCGAATCCGCAGAAACAAGCTTTCGATGCGAAGGCATCATAAGACTATGAGCCTCGGTGCCTGGCAATGTCTCGCTGAGTCGGGCGCGCAGAATGTCTATATCGAGTTGGTTCAAAACAGAAAATCAGGACTATAAATTACTTAAATTTGCGGCAAAGCCATGAGTGAATTTACGTTAAACAGCATTGAGGAAGCCCTTGAAGATATCCGGAAAGGCAAAGTGATTATTGTTGTGGATGATGAGGACCGTGAAAATGAGGGTGATTTTGTGACCGCAGCCCGTAACGCAACTCCCGAGGTGATCAATTTTATGGCCACACACGGCAGGGGTCTGATCTGTGCGCCGCTTACTGAAGAACGCGCCCATGAACTGAAACTCGACATGATGGTGCCCTCAAACACCTCCCTGCACGAAACCCCCTTCACTGTTTCGGTTGATCTGCTGGGGCACGGTTGCACCACCGGCATTTCAGCCTCAGACCGCTCCAAAACGGTAAAAGCCCTCATCGATCCTGCCATTAAACCATCTGATTTTGGCCGACCCGGGCATATTTTTCCTTTAAAATCCAAACCCGGTGGTGTGCTGCGACGCACAGGGCATACAGAGGCTACGGTTGATCTTTCGGTACTGGCCGGTTTTGAAGCATGCGGCGTTCTGGTGGAAATCCTTAATGAAGACGGCACCATGGCCAGATTGCCTGAATTGATGGGCATCGCGAAAAAATTTGATCTTAAGATTATCAGCATTGAAGATCTGATTGCTTACAGGCTGGGTAAAGAAAGTATAGTGGAAAGGCGGGTGGAAGTGAATTTACCAACGGCCTGGGGTGATTTCAGGCTGATAGATTACTCGGTTGTGACCAATGCGCAGGAACACCTTGTGCTGGTTAAGGGAAATTGGGATAAAAATGAGGCTGTGCTTGTCCGCATGCACTCTTCCTGCGTAACCGGAGATATTTTTGGTAGCTGCCGCTGCGATTGCGGTGACCAGCTGCACCGGTCCATGGAAATGATAGAAAAAGCCGGAAAAGGTGTGATCGTATACCTGAACCAGGAAGGCCGGGGTATTGGATTATTGAACAAACTCAAAGCCTACAAACTTCAGGAACAAGGTCTCGATACAGTGGAAGCCAATGTGGAACTGGGTTTCAAAGCTGACGAAAGGGATTATGGCGTTGGCGCCCAGATATTGCGTGACCTTGGGGTGAGAAAGATCCGGCTGATGACAAACAATCCCAAGAAGAGAGCCGGCTTAATCGGTTACGGTCTCGAGATTGTTGAAAACGTAGCGATTCACGTCAAATCCAATCCCCATAACGAAAAGTACCTTCAAACCAAAAAGGACAAACTGGGGCACTCCATGTAGACTTCTTTATTCGATTTACCTACACGGGACTGTGGAAAAAATACCGCATTTTGCAGCCGAATTAACAAAAATCATAAGATTTCATGCGATCAAAGCCCTAAATTGCATCTTTTTTAGGTCAAATTGCGTATAAGCAGGCTTAGCGATCCCGGATTTCAATGAGGTGTACTGTTCTGATTTTTTTTCTTCTGGGAATACGCTCAGGTCTTCACACTCAGACCAAAACCTCAAATGCCAGCGGAAACTGGAACAACCCCGCGATCTGGACACCCACGGGTGTACCAACCGCTACTGACAATGTTCTGATTAACAACGGGCACAGCATCACCTTCAACGCCAGCGGCAGTT
>DAOMFS010000037.1:0-28098 GCA_035429925.1 Bacteroidia bacterium
CTCCTTCCACTGCCGGGATACCATCATGAAAGTGATCAAGGTGGAATCTGATTTTACGGCTTATATCCCCAATGCCTTCACACCAAACGGAGATGGTTTGAATGATACGTTTTATCCTGTGATGCGGGGCGTGAAAAAATTTGAATTACAAATTTTCGATCGTTGGGGTACTTTGATTTTTGCAACAAACACATCCGAAAAAGTTTGGGATGGCACTTACCAGGGACAGGACTGCAAGCAGGATGTGTACAACTACAAACTGGTACTGCTGAATAATAAAGGCGAGGAGAAAATGTATACGGGTGCGGTGATGTTGTACAGGTAAACAAGCAGAGCTTGCTAATATGTTCAATTCACACTTATCGCGTCACCACGGTTAAATAAGCTAATTGGTTCTTCGCGTTTTAAATACCTGAGCCTTAACCTTACCCGAAAAGGCTTACCTTTGAAAATTTCCTTCTATGAAAAAATTCTTCTGCGCAAGCGCTTTACTCTTGCTGGTACTGGGCCATTCAAAACTGAACGCGCAACAATACGTCTGGAAAAAAGGTTCCAACGCGATTAACCAAAACGGTGTTTACGGCATTGTGGGTCTGAGCGCTCCTGGCAACAACCCGGGCGCGCGTGAAGGCGCTGTGAGCTGGAAAGATGCCGCCGGCAACTTCTGGCTCTTCGGGGGTTTTGGGCTCGATGCCACAGGCTACAATCAATTAAACGATCTCTGGAAGTATAATCCTGGCAACAACCAATGGACCTTTATGAAAGGCAATACAACTGGCGGCCAGAGCGGCGTGTACGGAAGCCTTGGGGTGCCGGCAGCTACAAACAAACCCGGTTCGAGAAACCGCGCTGTGGCATGGACGGATGCTTCAGGCAATTTATGGTTGTTCGGAGGCAATGGTTACGACGCCTCTGCCCAGCAAGGTTATCTGAATGATCTCTGGAAATATGATCCCTTGAGCAACAACTGGACCTGGATGAAAGGCGGCACTGGCGTAAGCCAGGCCGGCACCTACGGCACACAAGGCGTGGCAGCTATTGCAAATGTGCCCGGTTCACGTGAAGGCGCTGTGTCATGGGCCGACGCATCCGGAAATTTATGGCTCTTCGGGGGATATGGTCTTGAAGCCACATCCAACACAGGTCAGTTAAACGACTTGTGGAAATACAATATCAGCAGCAACCAATGGACCTGGATGAAAGGCAGCAATTCGTATGACCAGAATGGAACCTACGGTGTTCAAGGAACAGGCACTGCGGCGAACACGCCTGGCGGCCGCAGGTATTCCACAGCATGGACGGATGCTTCAGGACAATTCTGGTTATTGGGTGGTTATGGTTATCCCGCATCGGGTCCGCTCACAGGTCACCTCAACGATCTCTGGAAATACAGCAGCATCACCAACCAATGGACCTGGGTGAAAGGCAGCAATCTGTACGATCAGTTAGGTGTTTATGGTGTACAGGGTACACCCGCGCCTGCCAATTACCCCGGAGGCCGCGTGGCGGGCACAGCCTGGACTGACGCCGCTGGCGATCTCTGGCTGATGGGCGGTTATGGTTTCGGCGTTTCTGTCCCCACTTTTGATTTCATGAACGATCTCTGGAAGTATAACATCGTCAGCAACCAATGGACCTGGGTGAAAGGTGGCAACACCATTTCCCAGGCCGGTGTTTATGGCACGCAAGGTATAGCTTCACCTGCAAATACACCGGGCGGACGTTCAAATGCGGTTGGATGGTATGATGCTGCTACGGGTATATGGCTATTCGGCGGAAACGGCTATGATACAAACAGCCAAAGCAGCAGCGGCTTTCTGAACGACCTCTGGAAATTCGGCACCTGCGTATCACAGAGTCTTTCTGTGGTGAGCAGTCCCAGCAGCATTTGCTCAGGTGCATCAGCCACCTTAAGCGCATCAGGAGCAAGTTCATATGTCTGGAGCACTTCCGCCACAGGGGCCTCAGTGCTTGTTTCACCATTGAGCACAAGCGTTTATGTGGTTCACAGCCTGGACCCCAATGCCTGCGGCGATTCCGCGCTTATTCTGCTTCCCGTACATCCCAACCCGAGTGTGAGCGCCAACAGTGCTGATCCGAATGCCTGCTGGAACTCAACCGTGAACCTCTTCGCCTCAGGCGCTTCAAGCTACACCTGGAATACCGGCCAAACCGGATCAAGCATACTGGTTACCGTGAACGTCACCGTGTATACCGTGGTTGGCAGCAGCAGCGCCGGCTGCACGGGCAGCGCTTCTGTTATTCAGTATTACAACATTTGTGAAACCATTGCTGAACACGCCGCAGATCCGCTGCACTTTACCCTCTCGCCTAACCCTTCAACTGGGGATTTTTTGTTTAGCCATGATCAATTGGAAGAGTCCTGCAGTCTATACATTTATGACTACAGCGGAAAAATGGTCTTTCACCGGGATGACCTGCCTGCTGAAATGACCGTACACAGTGCTTTGCCACCTGGACTTTATTTTGTCCGTCTGAGCACAGGCGCATGGCATTCCAAAACCCTGAAATGGGTTGTAGAATAATTCGATCTCCGTATTCCAAAACTCTGGTAAATAGCCTTTGAAAAATAACCTGCATAAATCGGGAATTTAAGGATCAGTTTCCTTCTTCCTTGTCCTTGTCTTCTTTTTTAAAACGACCCTTAACCTTGCCGGTAAGTTGTTTCACCTTACCATAATTTTTAGCGATCTTGGTGCTGGTCATGTCACTGATGCTGCCATCCTGCAATACTTTGGAAATACCGGGATAAAAGATCACAAAGCTGGTGAACTCGTAATTTTTATTGAGCCTTTTGGGCATATCGTCCACAGCAAAATTATAACTCAGGGTTTGGCTTCTCGCGCTTAAGAACACATACAAATCATCGCTGCGTACATCGCTAATGGCCGAAAAATCTTCAAAAGAGCTTTGAGGCATATAGCGGTAATAACTCATCTTCTGATCTTTGATCACATCGGCCATGGCTTTCAGCGTGGAGTCCAGGCCGTGAACCATCACCTTGTTTCCGGTCTGGCGCAGCAGGGCGTTTATCTTTTGAATGGCGTGGGCAAATCCCGATTCCAGTTCGGCGTTTGGGGTGAGAACCAGGATGACACGCTGAAAGGTATTCAGAGGCTGAAGTATTTTGGATTGTATAACAGCCTGCCTGGATTTACTGAGCAGGCTATCCGAGAGGTTTCCGAATATCAGGTTGGAGGTACCGGGATTGGCCTTATAACTCATGATGACATCGCTGATGTTGTAGGCCCTTGCGGTACGCACTATTCCATCCACAATGCTCAGGTCAACCTTCTTGAGCACTTCCACCTTCTGGTCACCACCGGCAATCTGTTCCGTGGCGCCTTCTATCACTTTACGGATCAGGTTTATTTTTTCATCGGCTTCGGCATCGTCTTCAACAATTGATAGGGGATACAGGGGTTCCTGGGATTTGGGGTCTTTAATGAGTAAGGCCAGATCGATCAGACGCTGAATGTTCTCAGGGTTGCTCACGGGTATAAGCAGCCGTTCCGGTCTCTCGCTGCTTCGTCTTACCATATCCTTATCCTGTATGGCTATGCTTCTTGCCGCATTCTCCGTCACAAAAGAACTCACCAGGCAGGAAATGAGTATAAGGATGATGGTTCCGTTCACCACATTCTGATCGAAGAGTCCGATCTCAAAGCCCACTTTGATGATAGCCAGTGTGGCCGCAGCGTGCGATACGCTCAGGCCGAACAGTATGTTGCGCTCATAAACCGAATACTTGTAAATGCCCGCGGTGATGGCAGCGGCGAGGTACTTGGTGACCAGGCCAACCATGGCCAGAATGCCGGCGAATATAAGCGCGTTGTAGCCCTGGAAGAACAGGCGCAGATCAACCAGCATGCCCGCACTGATGAGAAAGAAAGGAATAAACAGGGCGTTGCCGATGAAAATGATCCGGTTCATAAGTATGCCGCTGTGGGGTATCACACGGTTGAGCCCCAGCCCCGCGAGAAAAGCGCCAATGATGGGTTCAACACCTGCCAGCTCAGAGAAAAATCCGGAAATGAACACCACAGCCAGCACAAAGATGTAATGCGAGCCTGCCTGTCCTTCGATGTTGCGGAAAAACCAGCGGCTGATCCTTGGCAGCAGATACAGATTAAAGAAAACCAGTATCACCAGTGACAGACTTATTCTCAGCCAGAAAAATCCTGAACTGTCGCCGGTTACAGAGTTCGTAATGATGCCGAGCAGGATAAGCACAGCTGTATCTGTGATGATGGTTCCTCCGAAAGCCACCTGAACGGCCTTGTTGCGCACCACGCCCATGTTGCTCACAATCGGGTAACTCAGCAGGGTATGTGTGCTGAACATGCTCGCCAATAATAAGGAAGACCAGAAATTAAACTGAAACACATACATGCACACTGCATAGCCTATCAGTATGGGTATAAAAAACGTGAAGGCGCCAAAGACCAGACTTTTTGAACGGTTTTGTTCGAACTCCTGCATATCAATTTCAAGTCCCGCAAGAAACATGATGTACAATAAACCCGTTTTGGAAAAAAGCTCAAAGCTGTTTGTGGATTCAATGATGTGCACACCGTGTGGACCTATTACAACACCTGCAATGATGAGACCGATGATGCTCGGGACACGGATTCGTCTTGAAATCAGGGGCGAAAACAAGATGATGAGCAAGGTAAGCGCCAGGATCAGCACGGGATTGTGCAGGGGAAAGTAAGCGTTCAGAAAAGCGTTCAGCCTGAAAAGAAAATCGTCGCTGTTGTTCATAGATCTGGATTAATCATTGGGTTTAACCCTCAGCAGATAACGGCTCCTTGGGCCACGATAAAGGGCGTATAAAGTGGGTACCCTCAAATTCAGTCGCAGTCCGGCACTCAGGCATACATCCATGATGTTAAGATTTTTGTAACTGTCGGATCGTCCTACCCGCATTTTATAGTCCATAAAAAAGCTCAAATGCTTAAAATAATACTCGTAGCCGGTACCCACATTTAATCCCAGCCATTTGCTGCTCACATCCTGGTTTATGGGGTACACTGCTTTCAGGTTGAGAAAATCGTTCACTCCTGTAAAATATCCTGAAAAGCTGTTGTAGCTGAGCCCGATTATGGGATAAAAATATGCCTTACCCTCACTGAACCTGGCCATGATGTGAAGGTTCCATTCAATGGTGCTGGCTTTTATGTTGTACCAGGTTGGAGCGATGTCAATTGTTTTGTAATAGGTATATTCCAAACTGCTCCTGAACAGTGAACTGATGCCATAAACCGCTGAGAAATGAAAACCTCTGGCGTTGTTGTTTTCCTTCACGTTGCGTTCCAGATACAAAACGCTGCCTGCCAATCCAGCACCCAGGCCCAGCCGTGTTTCAAGCAGTTTTGGTTTTTTCACAGGCTTTACCACCCTCACCTGGGCTTTCAAAGACAGCAGGCATGCCAGCATTAGAATTGCGATGAGGTGCAGAATCTTCATATTCACAAATTTACTCGAATTTCCATGCCTTCTCCCGGGCCATGAAATTTTGTTAATTCAAAGTACCCGAGCCAAACTATGTTTATCTTTAAAGCGTATGCGAACTCTCTTTCTCAGCCTTGCTTTTATAGGCTTTGCCATGCTCTCCTTTTCACAGGAGAAAGCCGTTCAAACCCCTAGCCACACCCTGCTTCAGTTCTCAGGTGTGGTTTTAGACCAGGACAGCCTCACGCCCATTCCCTTTGTTTCGATCCTCATCAAAGGCACCAATCGCGGAGCCGTTTCAGATTATTACGGTTTCTTCAGCATGGTAATAAGTCCAGGTGACGAACTTGAGTTTTATTCCATCAGCCACAAGCGCCGATCCTACAAAGTACCCGATACCTTGAAACAAAAATACTATTACGCCATTCAGGTTCTTACCAAGGACACCATTCAACTTCAAACGGTTGACGTATACCCCTGGCCCAGCAAAGAAGAATTCAGGCGTGCGTTTCTGGCATTGAACCTCAATGAAACCGATGCCGATCGTGCCGACAAAAACCTGATGCGTGAAGAATTAAGCTACCTCGAACGCACACAGGGTGCCAGCGCATCCGAAAATTACAAGTATGCCATGCAGGCTTATTACACTAAGGTGTATACCGCCGGCCAGTCACCCAGTTTTACGCTGTTGAATCCCGTCAAATGGGCTGAGTTCATTGAGGCCTGGCGAAGCGGCAAACTGAGCAATAAACCAAAAAAGAAATAAAGCCTATTTGTTCAGGTTGCGTTTTGAACGGCGCATCTGTTTCCTGGCCTGGCGCTTCTGTTTTTTCATTTCCTTTTCATCTTCCCTGGCTTGTCTGGCCGCTGGTCGGTTTTTTGCCTTTTTATCCAGGTAAGGGTTGTAAGACTGATTGCTTTTTTTCCAGCCCCTGCGGATTTTCCGTCTTTCCTTTTTGTAGTGTTTGCTGTATTGGGCTTTTAGTGGAACTGTGCTGGCCAGAAAAAAAGCCAGTACAAAAATCAAGGCGTATCTCATGCTTCTAAAATACTTTTCTTTTTCCGAGTTACATCAAATCCTGCCTACTCTATTGAACTCTTGATCAATGCTTCACGGTACTTTTCGAGGATTGCCGATTTGGACACAAAACCCCTGTATTGGCCTCCTGTAACCACAGGAATATTCCAAAGGTGAGATTCATCGAAAAGTTTCATGGCTGAGCGTATATCGTCTTTCTCTGTGATAACGTAAGCCGGCACGCGCAGCAATTCTTTCACCGAGATCTTGTAATAATAATCCTGCTTGAACATCACCTCTCTGATGTCGTCTATACTGATCAGTCCTTTTAAATGACCTTCTTTGTTCACCACCGGAAAAATATTTCGTCTTGAATTTGAAACCGTCTCTACAAGGTCACCCAGATAAGCGGATTCCTGCACCTCAGAAAAATCCTGTTCCACCAGGGTCTCCACCCTGATGTTGCTGAGCAGGTAATCGTCGGTGCTGGTTGTAACAATTTTTTCCTTTTCCATCAGCTTGTGCATATCAATGCTTAAGGGCATAAATGATTTTGATACCGCATAACTCAATGCCGAAACCAGCATGAGGGGAATAATGAGTTCGTATCCACCTGTGATCTCCGCTATCAGGAATATGCCAGTTAGGGGCGCATGGAATACGCCGCTCAGAATTCCGGCCATGGCTACCAGGGTAAAATTGCTCACAGGCAAATGCGTGATGCCAGTTTCATTTACAAGGGAAGAAAACAGGTAACCCAGAAAAGCTCCGGTAAACAATGTGGGAGCAAAATTTCCCCCATTGCCCCCTCCCCCAAGTGTAATGCCTGTGGCCAGCGGCTTGCTGAATAAAACCAGGCCAAGCAAAAGGTACAACCAGATTTTGTGCTGTGAAAGTGCCGAGAAAAAAGAATCCCCGAAGAGGTGCTGTGCCTTCAGGTTGGAGAGTGATTTGATGGAGGTATAACCCTCTCCCAATAAAGGTGGAAATAACAGGATCAGTATAAATAGTCCGATTCCGGCACTTAGCACTTTCAATAAAAGCTGATGTTTGATTCCCCTGAACGCATTCTCAGCCATGCGAAATATTTTGGAGTAATACACCGAAAAAAAACCAGCCAATAATCCCATCATCACATAAAAGGGCACGTTCATATAATTAAAAGGCTCCTGGAGCCTGAAATTCAGGAGCACATCTTCACCCAGAATCACTTTAGAACAGAGGCCGCCGCTGGCAGCCGCGATCAGTATAGGAATAAAGGCCGATATGTTCGCTTCAACCAGCAATACTTCAAGCGTAAACAGCACACCCGCTATGGGCGTGTTAAAGGCTCCTGCAATTCCTGCTGCTGCACCGCAGGCCAGTAACAAGGTGCGTTCCTTGTAATTCAGTTTGTAAGCGCTGGCAAAATTTGAACCGATGGCGGCTCCCGTGGTCACAATGGGTGACTCAACACCCGCTGATCCGCCCAGACCTACCGTAAAGGCCGAGGTGATGATCTGACTGTAAGTTTGATCTTTTGGGAGCAGGCTTGATTTACGCGCGATAGCATACAATATATTCGACATGCCTTTGCCTAGGCGGTTGCGGTTAAGGTATTTGACAAAAATGACACAAAGCGCTATGCCCAGCATGGGTGAAATGGCAACCAGCCAGTGGTTATCATGCGAAAAGAGGCCTATGCCTCTGTTCAGAACATGAACAAAAAGTTTCAGGATCACTGCAGCAATACCGGCTGTAAGCCCAATCAGAATGGCACTCAGGATAATGAATTGCTTGGGCCGGGTTCGTTGCTGCAACCAAACAAGCGGACGCCTGGTGCGGAGAAAAATTGTATAGAGGGCATTCATCTGGCTTGTTGTTCCGGATTTTTCAGAACCTCATGCCAAATTAAACTTAATTTTAAAAGCAAACAACGTCTCGAAAAACAATCACCCGTGAAGCGCTCTATTCCAAGCCCTCATTTTTTAATCTGGCCCTTAAATGGTGTAATTCAGATTGCATGGAATCCAATTTCTCAAGTAAATGGGCGATCACTTCAAGACCTTCAAAATTAATATCGAGTTCGTAGTGCATGCGCAAATGGCGTTCAAATTCGCCAAGACGTTCCATCCTGATCGCGCTTTGTTCGCCAACTTCAATAAGTTCGATCAAACCATGCTCTGAAAGCTGGCTCACAAAAGAATACTCAATGGCATAATGCCTGCAAAGCTCTTTTACGCTGATATAATCACCATTTTCCATTTAGCCTCCTTCAAATATTTTTCTGAACAGGTCTTTCTGTTTCTCGTTCAAATGAGTAGGTATCTTAATCTGGTAGGTCACATACAGGTCGCCAAATTGTCCTTCTTTGCGGTACACCGGGAACCCTTTTCCCCTGAGTTTCACTTTTGTTCCGTTTTGTGTTTCAGGCTGTATGCTCAGTTTTACTTTTCCATCAAGGGTATCAACAGTGGTTTCACCCCCCAGCACCGCTGTGCGAAGATCGAGCTGGTGCTGCAGATAAAGATCGTTACCCTTACGCTTGAAGGCTGTTGTGTTCTGAATGGAAAAAGTTATATACAAGTCTCCGTGTGGTCCGCCGTTTAGGCCGGGTGCACCATATCCCGGAACACGAATGGTCTGGCCGTCTTCCACCCCTGCAGGCACAGTGATGCGAATGTTCCTGCCATTGATTTCAAAAGTTTGCTGATGTGTGCGGAAAGCGTCCTGTAAACTAATTTTCAGTTCAGCGTGTATATCTTCACCCTTAAATCGCGTGGTACTGCCTGAACCAAAACCCTGTCGGGCGCCTCCGAACATAGACTCAAAGAATTCGGAAAAATCATGTCCCTCGGTGTTTCCAAAATGCACCCCGCCCTGGCGAGAACCCTGCCTCTGCTGCCTGGCCTTTTCAAATTCCTCACCGTGCTGCCAGTCCTTGCCATATTTGTCGTATTTCTTACGCTTTTCCGGATCACTCAGCACCTCATTGGCCTCATTGATCTGCTGAAATTTTTTCTTGGCCTGCGCATCATTGGGATTCACGTCCGGATGATATTTGCGCGCCAGTTTGCGGTAAGCTTTTTTGATGTCTTCCGGCCCTGCATTCTTACTCAGTCCCAGAATGCTGTAATAATCTATGAAGTCCATAATACCTGAACATCTAAATTAGAACCAAAGATATTAAATGCCAAGTGGTAATTCAATGACATGCATCAGCCAGGTACTAGAGGAGTTTATCCTTAAGAAAGGCCGCCGTATAGGAATTTTTATTCTTCGCCAGATCCTCTGGTTTGCCTTCAAACACCAGCTGTCCGCCTTTTTCGCCGCCCTCTGGTCCAAGGTCTATGATCCAGTCGGCACATTTGATCACATCAAGGTTGTGTTCGATAACCACAATGGAATGTCCTTTTTGCAAGAGCGCTTCAAACGACCTCAGCAATTTGGCTACATCATGAAAATGCAAACCGGTAGTAGGTTCATCAAATACGAAAAGTGTGGGTGAGGTATTGCTGATCGAGAGGAGAAAACTGGCCAGTTTGATGCGCTGAGCTTCTCCCCCGCTCAATGTGCTGCTGCTCTGGCCGAGCTGTACATACCCCAGACCAACAGCGGTTAAGGCCTGTAATTTTTCGTTTATCTTCAGCGCGGTTTTGTGTTTGGCGTCCTCCGCAAAAAAGGCCATGGCATCTTCAACCGTCATGTCCAGTATATCTGCAATAGATTTGCCCCTGTATTGCACTTCCAGCGTTTCGCTTTTGTAACGCTTACCTTTACAGGATTCGCACTGCAAGCGGATGTCGGCCATAAACTGCATTTCCACCGTGATCTCGCCCTCACCCTGGCATTGCTCACATCGTCCGCCTTCCACATTAAAACTGAAATATCCGGGTTTAAATCCTCTGGCCTTAGCCTGCGGCATTTCCGAAAACAATACGCGGATCTCATCAAAGGCCTTGATATAGGTCACAGGATTGCTTCTCGAGGATTTGCCGATGGGGTTCTGGTCAACAAATTCAAGCTGTTTGATCTGCGTGAGATTACCACCTAAAAAACGCGAAACATCGGTGTTTTCAAAGTAACCATCCAGGTACCGCCTGAGGCTGGGTACCAACCCGTTCTTAACCAGTGTAGATTTTCCGGATCCACTTACACCGGTCACACAACAAAGCACCTGTAAAGGGAATTTAACACTCAGGTTTTTCAGATTGTTCTCATTCAGATGTCTGACCTCAATGTATTCTTTCCAGGTTCTGCGCCTCGCCGGCAAGTCCACATTGATTTTCCCGTTCAGGTAGGCTGCTGTGAGCCCTTTACCCCGGCTCAGCAAGTCGGCATGATTACCCTGGAAAACCAGTTCTCCGCCACGGCTGCCGGCCTCGGGACCAATATCAATAAGTTCATCCGCCCCGCGCATGATGTCTTCATCGTGTTCTACCACAATCACCGTATTGCCCTGTTGCTGTAGCGAACGCAGAACCTTAAGCAAACGTTGGGTATCGCGTGGATGCAAGCCAATGCTGGGCTCATCCAGGATATACAAGCTTCCTACCAGTGTACTGCCCAATTGGGTGGCCAAACTGATCCTCTGGCTCTCTCCGCCGCTCAGCGTGCTGGCCACGCGATTCAGGGTGAGGTAACCCAGACCCACATCGCAAAGGTAAGACACACGGTTTTTTATTTCCGTAAGCAAACGCCGGGCCACCACTTGGTCGTGTTCGTTCAATGTTAGATTTTCAAAAAAGGGCAGAAGTTGTTCTACCGGCATCAGTACCAGATCATTCAGGCACTTGTTTCCTATTCTGACATAATTGGCGTCTTTTCTTAGCCGGGTACCCTGACAATCGGGACAGGTGGTTTTTCCTCTGTAGCGCGCAAGCATTACCCTGTATTGAATTTTGTAGGTTTCCCGCTCTATCATTTTAAAAAAGGCATTGATGCCTTCGAAGTGCGAGTTGCCGGTCCACAATAAATGATATTCCTCTTCGCTCAGTTCAGCAATTGGTTTGTGCACCGGAAATTTGAATTTGTGTGCGTTTTTCACCAATTGGTTTTTGTAATGACTCATGATTTCGCCATTCCAGCATACAATGGCATTGTTGTACACGGATAGACTTTTGTTCGGAATCACAAGGTTAGGATCGATTCCGATTACGCTGCCGAAGCCCTCACAGGTCTTGCAGGCACCAATAGGATTGTTGAAAGTGAAGAAGTTCACGTCAGGTTCTTCGAAACTCATGCCATCCAGTTCGAAACGGTTGCTGAATTTCTGTTTGTGATACTGGCCCTCTTGTTCTTCGAGCCATAATTCACAGGTACCCTGTCCTTCAAAAAAGGCTGTTTGCACACTGTCGGCGCAGCGGTTCTCAAAATCCTCATCATTGTTCTGCACTACCAGCCGGTCTACCAGCAGGTAAACCATTTGCGCAGCTTTAGCTTTTCCCGGAACAAGGTCGCTGATGCGCTGAACGCGTCCATCCACCACTACACGCGTGAATCCCTGCTGTGAAAAAAGTTCGAGCTGTCTGGCTAATGATTGTTTCGCGTCTGATGGTATAGCGCTTAATACAAGTATTACTTCCTGCTCAGGCCTTGAGCGGATATAATCCACCACATCGGAAACGCTTTGTCTCTTCACTTCCTTCCCGCTCACCGGACTAAATGTGCGTCCTACGCGGGCAAACAGAAGTTTGAAATAGTCGTAAATCTCCGTTACAGTGCCCACTGTACTGCGCGGGTTCCTGGAGATCACTTTTTGTTCTATGGCAATGGCCGGTGAAATGCCTTTGATATAATCCACCAGGGGTTTTTCAAGACGACCCAAAAATTGCCGCGCGTATGCCGAAAGGCTTTCCACATATCGCCGCTGACCCTCTGCATAAAGTGTATCAAAAGCAAGTGATGATTTGCCGGAGCCTGATAAACCCGTGATCACGATCAATTTATTTCTGGGCAGGGCCAGGTCAATATTTTTGAGGTTATGCTGACGCGCGCCTTTAATAATGATGTAGTCCCTGGCACTAAGTGAGCTAATATCGTGGCCAGTGCTCTTCGGGCTGCTGAGTTCTTTTGCTTTCATGTTCACCGGCGTTTTATTCCATGATTTTAAGCAGATGTTCAGCCGTGGATGGATCAGACCAGTTAAAACTGCCAGACCGCTCTTTCACCACGTTCAGCCTGCGGTTCAGCAGCAAGGTTACAGGAATGGAATAGATGTTCATGGATTCAAACCGTTTTTCGGAGCGGAGGAACAGAAAAGGATACTGACCCTTGTCCCTGAAGTGCCGTATCCTCATCTCGGTTTCGTCGCTGATCACTACCACATTCACATCTTTCAGGGAGCCTGTTTTCAAAAAAACCAGGTCTCTGAGTTCTTCCACGCAGCTAACACACCAGGATGCGCCCAGACAGAGAATGGTTTTTTGTCCGCGCAGCGTATCCCAGTCAAATTTTTGCCCTTCCAGTGTACGGAGTTCAAAATCATTAACAGAAAGGGCCGGTGTGCCGGAATTTCGCTGGTAAATGTAAAATGCGATAAAAGCCAGAATCAGAAAAGCAAGGGCGGCGCTCCAGCGGATGTTCATAGTAATTAATAGCTCTTCGTTAATTCATTTGTGATTTTTCACACTCAGCCTTTAAAATTACAAATAGATTTGCAGTTTAAAGTGTTTTTACTGTTCAAAATAGGCCGGATCCTCCTCAAGACATTGCTCGCGCTCTTTGCCCTTTCGCTGCTGTGTACGCTGCTTATGCGCTGGGTGCCAGTATTTGTCACACCACTCATGATCATACGTTGTGTGGAACAAAAAACGGAGGGCCGGGAGATCAGGCTTAAACACAAGTGGGTTGAACTTGAAAAGATTTCACCCAAATTACAGCTTGCGGTGATCTGCAGTGAAGATCAAAACTATCTGAAACATTATGGTTTCGACTGGAAAGCCCTTGAAAAGGCCATGGAACATAATGCCCGGGGCGGGCACATCCGTGGTGCCAGCACCATTTCACAACAAACGGCTAAAAATGTATTTTTATGGCCAGGCCGGTCTTATGTGAGGAAAGCCTTTGAGGCTTACTTCACGCTGCTCATTGAGCTGATGTGGTCGAAAGAAAGGATCATGGAGGTTTACCTGAACAGCATAGAAATGGGCAACGGTGTTTACGGGGCCGAAGCGGCCGCTCAATTCTGGTTTGGCAAACCGGCTTCCAAACTCAACAAAGAACAAAGCGCCGCAATTGCAGCCATTTTACCTAATCCCCTCCGGTATAAGGCCAACCCGCCGGGTTCTTACATCGTTAAGCGCAAAGCCTGGATCATGCAACAAATGAATTACTGGGGCAACCAGATTGATTACAACAAATACAACGAAGGCGAGGAGCCCGAACCCAAAAGCAAAAGACACTCTTCTCTATGAACCGACTTGTACTTCTTCTGGTATTTCTCATCACTTTCCTGAGTTGCGGCAACTCATCCTCAGGCCTGAATCCCGCACCGGCGATTAAAATACTGGATTCCAAAGCGAACCGCCTGAGCCCTGAACAAAAGCTCATGTCGAACCGTCTGGACAGTCTGTTTCGACGCCTCTATACGCAAAGACAATTCAACGGCTCAGTACTGGTTTCAAAAGCCGGCAAGATCATTTACAGCAATCAGTTTGGACTTCAGGACCGAAATCAGAACAGGTATTTAAGCGACAGCTCCATGTTCCAGCTGGCTTCGGTATCTAAAGTAATTACTGCCACCGCTGTGCTGATGCTATACGAACGCGATATGCTGGATCTGGACAAAAAGTTCAGCGATTATTTTCCTGATTTCCCTTATCCCAACATCAGGGTTCGCGAATTGCTGAACCACCGCTCCGGACTGCCCAATTACATTTATACACTGAACAGTGAATTATACAGGCCAGAGTACAGAATGAGCAACGAAGACATGTACAGGTTTATGGTGCAGAAAAATTCAAGACCATATTACAGACCCAATTACCGTTTCAATTACTGCAACACCAATTATGCCCTGCTGGCTTTGCTGGTGGAACGCGTGAGTGGTAAGGATTTCCAGGATTTTCTCAGGGAAGAACTCTTTGAACCCCTGGGCATGAAGCATACAGCAACCATCAGGGATATTGATCTGGACGGGGAGAATGTGACCAAGGCCTATGACATGCGCTGGAGGCCAGTTGACATGGACGCGAGCGATTATGTATTGGGTGATAAAAGCATTTATTCAACGGCTTATGACCTTTATCTCTTCAGCGAAGCCATGTACCAGAATCGCATCATCAAACCCGAAACACAGGCTAAAGCCTATACCGCTTACAGCAGGGAAGTAAAACTCTCGAATTACGGATTTGGATGGAGGATGAAGAATTTCAGGGACCCCCAGAGAAAGGAAGTTTACCACAACGGCTGGTGGCATGGATATCGCACCGCCTTTCACAGGAGACTGAGCGACACGCTCACCGTGGTGATCCTGAGTAACCAGCTGAATAAAACCACATACCAGACCTATAAGGTGTACGACATACTCGATAAAACCAATGTGGTGGTGTTGGGAGAGGATGAGGATTGAGGAAGGATTAAAGTTCAAAGGTTCAAGGTTCAAAGGTTTATAGATTGATTCTTGTCTTTAAGCGGGCAGCATGGGTGTGGGAGACCGTGCAAACAGAGCCATGAAAGATCTTATTCTTTCATTTTGATCACTTTTTCAACCCTGGGTTTGACGTCGTGGTCATAAAGCTCCAGGGTATAAAACCCGTCAGGAATCTCGTTGATATTCCAAATGATTTCATTTTGCATGCCATTGAGCAATTCTCGTTTAACTAGTCGCCCGAGTCCATCTTTCAATTTTATTTCTTTCTGATTTGAGTTACGTTCCAGTACAATTCTGAGATAATCATTTGCCGGTACGGGCATTACGTTGAACGAATAGCCTTCCTGGAAGCCCTTGGGGACTCCAGTGTTGGCACAGGAACCAGAAGGAAATATCAAGGTCGAACAAGTATCAATATTGTGATTGAATCCTGAAGAATCATAAACAGTGGCACCGGGCTCAACTAGTATCACTATTGGAGGATACGTCACGGTTTGTTCAGGCTTGAGCTCTAAGGTGGCAGTACTTTTTACAAATATTACAGTGAAATCAACCGATTCAATTCGCTTTGCCGTGTATTTTGAAAATTCACCAACAAAAACTATACTTCTTTCTGGTGCCGTATAAATTGAATCTCTTATTGTGTCTATAACTGTCGTATATGGCCCACATAGTAGCAAGCGATCTGCCCAGTTTGCGGCACTTAAGGTTGAAGTCGTATAAGCATGAAAAGTCGTATCTGTTGAGATTGTACTGGAATTGCAGGAGGGAAACTGTTGAGCATGCATACTCACTTCCCCAAACAGTAAAAAAATCAAAAGCATCTGTGGCTGCAATCTCCGCATATATAAATATAATGATTTTCCCCCTTAATTCAGAAGCTCAGTAAGGGCTACCGCATGTTTCAGTTAGTGCTGGTTTGTTTTCAATTATCTCAGAGCTGGTCCTGTTTCCTTCTTTGATGAGGCTATTTCAGCACTCACTTCAGGAACCCTAAATTCAAGTCACCCTAATCTTACCCACAAGTCTTATATTTGCAAATTATGTACGCCCTATACCTCAAAGAAATCCGCAGTTTCCTGTCATCACTCAGCGGTTACCTTGCCATAGGCGTATTCATTACCCTGATCGGTTTGTTCATGTGGGTGATACCCGGTGAAAGCGGTGGGAGCAATGTGCTCGACAATGGTTTCGCAAGCATTGATCCCTTGTTTTTCATTGCCCCCTGGGTCTATCTTTTTCTCATCCCGGCCATCACCATGCGCAGTTTTTCGGAAGAAAAAAAATCAGGCACCATAGAATTGCTGCTCACCCGCCCCATCAGCGACGTGAAGATTGTTCTGGCCAAGTATTTTGCCGCCTGCAGCCTGGTGTTTTTTTCACTTCTGCCTACCCTCATCTATTATTATAGTGTGCACAAACTAGGCGCGCCAAAAGGAAATCTGGATACAGGGGGCATGTGGGGCTCTTATATTGGTTTGCTTTTTCTGGGAGCCGGATTTGCCTCGGTGGGTATACTGGCTTCCGCGATTTCGGAGAACCAGGTCATCGCTTTCATCACGGCCCTCCTGCTTTGTTTCTTCACTTACCTCGGATTCGACTTTATTTCCCAGGCCGGCATTTTTGGCAAATACGACGCCTTTATCAAATCGCTTGGCATCAACGCTCATTACCTGAGCATGAGCCGGGGTGTGCTGGACACACGTGATATCCTCTACTTCATCAGCCTGATCGCAGTCTTTAACCTGCTTACACGTCTGGTGTTGCAAAGCCGCAAATGGTGAAAAAGGTCGAGCCACATACCGGAAATAGAAAACGCAGGGATATTGTATCCTTTTTGCTGGTGCTGCTCCTGATCTTCCTGCTGAACGTCCTGGCCTCCTTTGTATTCAAGCGTTTCGACCTCACTTCCGAGAAACGCTACACCCTGGCCAGCTCAACCATCGACATGCTCAAGAAACTGGATGACCAGGTTTATCTGAAAGTGTATCTACAGGGTGATTTTGATCCCAACTTCACCCGCCTGCGCAACGAAACCCGCGAAATACTGGATGAGTTCAGAGCCTGGTCGGGTGAAAATCTGCAATACGAGTTCATTACACCAGGCGAAGGCCTGAATAAACAACAAGCCCTGGAACTGGAGAAACAACTTTACGATAAAGGACTGGTTCCGGAAGAGATCATACACAAAGGCAAGGAAAAAACCACCCAAACCATCATCTGGCCCGGGGCATTGGTGAGTTTTAAAGGCCGGGAAACCGTGTGGCAGATTTTCAGAAGACAGATCGGGGTACCTCCCGAAGAATGCCTTAACAATTCGGTGCAGGAACTGGAATACGGTCTTTGCAATGCCCTGCGTAAACTGCAGCAAGGCAAAACCAGGGAGGTCACCTTTTTGGAAGGACATCACGAACTCGACACCCTGCACCAGTATCAATTCATGAAAGCGCTTTCAGAATACTACCAGGTGAACCGCACCCGCATATCCCAGGGCCTCGAACTCAGCGCGCTTAAAGGCAGTGATGCCCTTGTGGTCAGTAAACCCGATACGGCTTTGAGCGACAAGGAGATCTTTGTGATCGACCAGTATATTATGCGTGGTGGTAAAGTGCTCTGGCTGATCGACCCCTTGCAGGTAAACGCCGACTCGCTCCGCATGAGAGGCTATACCCTGGGTTTAACGCGCAACCTGAACCTGGATGAAATGCTCTACAAATACGGGGTGCGCCTGAATCCAGTTCTGGTGCAGGACATGCAATGTGCCAGCATTCCCATCAACACGGGATTTAAACGGGGAGAACCCAAAATTGAAATGTTCCCCTGGCTTTACCAGCCTCTGGTTTTGCCAAACTCTGATCACCCGATTGTAAAAAATCTGGATCTGATCCGTTTTGAATTTTTGAGCACGCTGGATACCGTAACTTCAGCCAAAGGCATCAAAAAAACCATTTTACTCAAAACCTCCCGCTACAGCCGCACCGTGCCCGCACCGGCCCGCATTTTCCTCGGCATGGTGCAAATGCCAGTAAAAGAATCCCAGTTCAAAGAGCCCTATCTTCCAGTGGCCTGCCTGCTCGAAGGCGCCTTCAGCAGCTTTGTGGAATACCGCCTGCCTTCAACCTTGCTGAACGACAGCAATTTTAAATACATTGACAAGGGGAAAAGCACTAAAATGATAGTGGTGGCCGATGGTGATGTGGCGGCCAACGACTACCTGCGCAGCACCGGAGAAGTTTACGACCTGGGTTATGACCGGTACACCCGGCAGAGTTTTGCCAACAAAACTTTCCTGCTGAATTGCGTGAACTACCTGCTCGACGACGAAGGCATGCTGCAGCTCCGGTCAAGGGAAGTGAAACTGCGTTTGCTGGACAAGAAAAAAATTCTGAATGAAAGGCGCCAATGGCAAGTACTGAATGTGATGATGCCTTTGATCGTGCTGGCACTCTTTGCCTGGCTGTTTAATTTCTTTCGTAAACGCCGCTACGGAACACCAGCGTCCTGATCAGGAGCGGTTCAGGTATGCAGGTTAAAATTGGTTTCCAGTAAGCCGTTCTTCACGGCGAACATTACTACCCCCGCCGTGTTGTTCACACCGAGTTTGGACATGATGTTTTTACGGTGTGTGTTTACCGTATGCGTGCTCAGGTTGAGCTTATCGGCAATGAGTTTGTTGGAAAGTCCTTCTGAAATAGCCCGTATAATGTCAATCTCACGATCAGTAACCGGGATGCCGTCGCAGGCAAGCGACTTGATGAAGGCATTGTTTGTGACGATCTCCTGACTTGCCGAAAGTACCGCTACGATTTTGCTGCAAAGGTATTTCCCACCCTTGATGGAGGCGTTGATGGCTTCCAGAATTTCAAGCCTGTCGCATTCTTTGAGGAGATAACTGGCGATGCCTGTGCCCAGAATGGCATTGAATTCAGCTCTGGACTGCACTTCGGTGATGACAAGAAATCTGGTTTTTGAATATCGCTTCACAAGCTTTTCGAGTTCCTGGATGCCAAGACCAAGGGAAATGAAATCGAGCATCACCAGATTGGGTCGCGACAACTGGATCTGATTAATAAGGTCTTCCTTTTCGCCGCATACAGAAGGCACCAGTTCAAAGCCCCTGAGTTCGCCTACAAGCAATTCGAGCCCTACCCGGGACAAATAATTCTTATCGGCAACAAGTACCTTAACCATAGGACAAAGATAAAATTATGGTCAGTACCTGCCTTGTTAAATTTTTATTTTTTTTCCATCTGATGCCAGTACACAATTCTGGAAAACGCCTGAAGCTTCTCTGATAAAATCATCAAGATTCCGGTAACGGGCCGAAAAATGACCGAGCAACAATTGTTTTACACCGGCCTGCCGCGCAATGCTTGCAGCTTGCCTGGCTGTAGAATGGTATGTACTGGCAGCTCTGTCTGCTTTGTCATCCAGAAAAGTGCTTTCGTGGTAGAGCAGATCCACCTCGCGCACATATGTGCAAAGCTCCTCATGGTAAACCGTATCGCTGCAATACGCGTAACTACGGGGTGGCAATGGATCAAGTGTGAGTTCAGCGTTCAGGATCAGATCTCCATCAGCATTCAACACATCCTGACCCTTGCGCAATTTGTGTATGTCAGCGGTTGAAACCTTGAATTTGTCCAGTTTGTATTTATCAATTTTTCGTGGCAGCTTTTTTTCCCTGAAAATAAATCCGGTACAGGCTATGCGGTGTTTCAACGGGAAAGAATAAACCTCCACCTTCTCGTCCTCAAACAACTGGATACTGTTGTGATCGCTGGTGAAATGCCATTGTATGGGAAAACTAAAACGCGTTTCAGAAACCTGATTGAGCTTATCCATCACCTCCTTAAGCTGTGCCGGCGCATAAAGGTGCAGCTCCTGTTTACGACCCAAAAGATGCATGCTGCTAAGCAAACCTGGCAAGCCAAAAAAGTGATCCCCATGCAAATGCGAAATGAGGATGTGATCTATGCTTTGGAATTTGGCCTTATAGCGCCTCAGCTGGATCTGTGTGGCTTCACCGCAATCGATCAGGAAATAGCGCTCGGAAATGTTGAGCAACTGGGCACTGGCGTTCCGGTCGGATGTAGGACTGGCGGAAGATGTTCCCAGTATGAGCAATTCGAAGGTCTGGCGCATGAAGGTCTTGTGATGAACAAATGTAACAAAGTAATTTAGTCGGGAGTTTTGAGTCTGAAGTCGAGAGTCCTGCGTCGAGCGTTTTGGGTTGAGAGTCTTTAGTCCGAAGTCGATAGTCTTTAGTCATGAATAAGCTTATCTGATTTGTAATTATTGCTTGTCTTAAACCATCACCTTTGAAACTTGTAACTTGAAACCTGAAACTTGAAACCTTAAAAAACATCTCTCTCAGCTACGCCCAGACTTTGGCATTTGCATTAAAGCCCGATCTTGAGTACTTTTGCGGGCTAAATTCAGAAGTATGACAGGTACCATCACATTCACCATGATCAAGCCCGACGCAGTGGAAGCCAACAACATCGGCCCAATCCTTGCCATGATCAACAAAGCGGGATTCAGAATAGAAGCCATGAAATACATGAAACTCAGCCGCGAACAAGCCGGGCAGTTTTATGCCGTACACAAAGAACGTCCCTTTTTCGGAGAACTCACCGAATACATGAGCAGCGGACCTATTGTTGCTGCTATACTGAGCAAGAACAAGGCTGTTGCAGATTTCAGGGAACTGATAGGCGCTACCGATCCGGCCAAGGCTGCAGAGGGCACCATTCGCCGCATGTTTGCCAAATCCATAGCTGCCAATGCCATCCATGGAAGCGACAGCGATGAGAACGCCCAAATTGAAGCTTCATTCTTTTTCTCACAACTCGAACGATTCTGAGCTGAAAAGGCCCTTTATCTGACCCCAAGTGATTCATTATCAGTTGGGGTTTTTTGTTTTCAGCACCGCCTGCCCGAGAATTGAAGCCAGTTCTAAAAAAAGATCCTTTTTTTGAGAAAAAGCCCCGCGGGTCATTTTGTAATTTGCCTATATTTGAACAAATTTGTTAAAATTTACAAATAGATCAACCCTTATAGGCAATTTATGATGAATCAAACATTTACGAGGTTAAACAGGATTTTAGGACTCTTGACCCTATCTGCCTTGCCGGTACTCAGCCAGGCTCAGAACTTCAACTGGTCGTGCGCTGGCCCGATCTACTCTGCTGGTAGAGCCAGAAACATGGTGGTTGACAAGGTGGATGTCACCGGTAAGACGCTCTACGTGGGCAGTACCTCAAGCGGGATCTTCAAAACCACCGACGGGGGATCGAACTGGGTTCCTATGGACGACCAGGGCAGCGTGAGGAATATCTCCTATATGGCCCAGTCCTTTGACGGCACCATTTACGCCGGTACTGGCGAAGGTTTTTTGCGTGCAGGCCAGAAAGCCAAAGCTCAGGTGGGAACCGGTTTGTACAAGCTGAATGCTTCTTCTAACCTTGTTGTAGTGGCTGACTCGAGCAAAACCGGAACCATCATCAACCGCATCGCCTGCCATCCCGGAAACAAGGACATCATCGTGCTGGCTACAAACAAAGGTATTCTGATATCAACCGACGCGGGAGCCAACTTTAACACCGCAGCCATTGCAAGCAATACGCCCAATGTTACCCAGGGTATTGATGTGAAATTCAACTCAGCAGGTATTTTGTTCTGTACGATCGGAAGTGTTGAAGGCAGTGGTATATATGCGAATATTCCAACTAAAATTTACAGGTCCGACGCGGCACTCAGTGTTTTCACCGACATCACGCCCACTTCGGTGAGTTTATCCGATTCCAATTACGGGCGTATAGAATTGGGCATCGCACCTTCCAATCCCAATGTGATCTATGCTTCCTGCGCCAAAAAGTACGCCAGTTCCAATTCTGCCGTGTTGCAGGGCTTGTTTGTGACAGACAATGCCGGTTCTTCCTGGGCCCTGATCACTCAGGGATCTTCACAGCTCGATCCACTCTCCAATGGCGGAACCATTGCCACAGGTGACTACTCCCAGGTTCTCTACGTTAACCCGACTGATCCGGGACAATTGTTCATTGGCGGTTATTTCTTCTACATCTGGACCAAGAACAGCAATGCCAGTTTCAGCAATCCACTCGGTTTGTGGACTCAGATCGGAAGCCCCTATGCTTTAGGCTCACCCTATTATTTGCACGAAAACATTCACGACATCCGCACCAGCGCGGGTAAATTCTATTTCATTACCGATGCGGGCGTATACAGGTCATCTGACATGAATTATGTATACCAGAACCTGCCTCCATCCTTCCAGCCCTTCTACAAAGGTCTGGTAACCGGCCAGTTTAACTCTGTGAGCATTGAAAGTCATCCTCTGGGTGCCAATGTAGGAGGAAGTCAGGGTACTGCTGTTACGCCTTACTCCGGATTCATTGGCGGTACAGGCGCAAATGGTCTGGCCTATTTCAGTGGTAATTTCCCGAATGTGACCAAAGAGATCTCTTACCTCAGCGGCGAAGTATACAATGTTGATTATTCCAAGATTCTCTCTGATGCCGCTATTCTTACCCGCGGATCAGGCAGTATCTACCGTACTACAAATGCCACCAACTCTGCACCTACACTGGTGAACGTGAACTATTATACCGGTCACATTTCAAAAGTGGCGCCTTCAGCGAATGATTTTTCCAATAACGGTTTTAACACAACCGGTACACCCTTTAAGATGTGGGAGAATTACGGTCAGCTCCCTCCCGGTCCTGATAACGCCGTATTCTATAACGACTCTACCCGTTTCCAGGCATCCATGGTTGGTCTGGAAACCCTTACCACACAAACCACATTCACTTTCTCGGCAGCCCGTCCAAATAAGTTTGCTTTGATAGACAGCATTGTGATTCGCACTGCTACAGTTGTGGTGCCGGGCATTGCCAATGTAGGAACGCCTTTCCAGAACAGTGATAAAAAAGATCTTTTAATCAATTTCACGCACAGTTACAGCGTGAACCCCACCACAACCACACCTGCTTTCACCGTGCAAAGTGTAGTATCAAACACCGCAGGTAATGTTTACGCGCCCTACGGTTCCGGGCCGAGCAACTCTGCGCTGCACGGGGCTACACTGAATGCCGTTACAAACGTCGACAAAATCGCGGTAACCTTTTCCGCTCCGCCATTTGCCACCAAAACGCAAACCTATGCGAATGTTCCTGACCCCGCTTCCTATTACCGCGTGTTTGCTACGGTGTTTTATAAGTACAAAGCCGGTGACACCGTACAGGTCATTGACAACAACATTTCCACCAAAACCAGCACCTTCTCGGCTGTGCTGACCAACTCGCTAAGCTGGCGTTATGGTACCGCGCCTTCGTATACCTTAAGTGCACCTGTTAATACCTCAATTCCGAATTCCACTTTCGTTCTGACACCTGGCTCAGTGTCATCCAATACTTCTTCAACGTTTGTGGTGAACAACTGGTTGTCTGCCACCTATACCATTACACAAAATGGTACCTACACCCTGAACGCACTTCCCGTGCAATACAGCATCAGTGCCACCAGCAATACCGCTCTGGCAAGTTCTTATACGCTGTATCCCGGCACTGTGACCCAAACCACAGGGCTGTTTGTGGTGAGTCCTAGCGTGAATACCACTTACACAATCACCCAAGGTACCGGCACCAACACCGCAGATACTTACAGCACGGTGAATGCCTCTACATTTGTTCTTAATCCGGGTAATGTCACACAAAACACAGGGGCCTTTGTGGTGAGTCCAACTGTGAGCACGACATACACCATTGACGGCATCAGTTCCAACACCCTCATCGGTGTGAATACCACCACAAGCTATGCCACATTGTCGGTGAAAACCACCAGTACGGTGGGATACACTTCTACTGTACCATTTGCGCCAAGCAATGGTCTGGTTAAAATACCCATGCACCGTTCGGCCCGGCTGGCCATGGCCCTGAATGTGCAGCAGGTAACGGGTTCCCAGAATGCCATTGTTGTGAGCAAGGCACCCTTGAACCTGAATGACCCTCTCAATTTTGTAAGGATCAGCCAAAGCAAATGTCTAAGCGACGATGCCCAGGGCGTTGCCAGCAGTGCCAGCATCACTATACCAGGTAAACCCACCATCATTGAATGGAGCAAGAGCGGTACCGAGTTGTACTATGCAACCGATGACAACAAGCTCTACCGCGTTTCGCACATTACCGATATCATGGATCTTTCTCCCTCCAGTTATTCCGGAAAATTCTTTACCGATGTGTTTGCCTATAACAGCACCTCACCCTATACCCCAAATGATGCGGTCATTAACCCCATGTCGCCCTACCGCACCACGCTGATCGGTTCATTCACCAAACCCATTACAAGTATCAGCATCAGTAAGGACGATACCAGCATGGCCCTGACCTTCAACAACCCGGCTGCCACCGGCACAACCGGCATTGTACTTTACAGCAACAAAAATGTTCGCAAATACAATTCTGCCGGCATTACCTGGAATAAAAAAGATGGCACCGGCCTAAGCAACGTGGTGGCTTATTGTTCTCTGCTTGAAAAAAGCGACAACAAAAAAATGTTTGTGGGAACCGATAACGGACTGTTCTATACACCAGACATCAGTGCAGCAAGTCCTAGCTGGCAAAAGATCAATAACAATCAATTGCCCAACGTACAGATCTTTGATATCGAACAACAGGTTCTGAATAATTCTGATTGCTACAATTCAGGTCAGATTTATGTAGCTACAAACGGACGCGGTGTTTGGACCAACAGTTCGTTCCTTCAGCAATATGTGAACGCAATTGACGAGAACAGCAGCAAATCAGTGCAAAACAACATCAGCCTCTATCCAAATCCGAGCAACGGACTTGTGACAATTGAATTCCCTGCAGACAATCAGGAAAATACCCGGATTCAGATGTTTGACCTGAACGGCCGACTCGTAAAATCAATTGAAGGTTCAAAAGATGGATCGGGTATGGTTAAACAGAACATTGAAACGTCTGACCTTAACCCCGGTATATACATTATCAGTGTAAGCGGCGATTCCAATGTGAAGCGTGCCGCCAAACTGATTGTGACCAAATAACATCATGATATGGAAAAAAAGAGCTGCCCTACTCCGGGCGGCTTTTTTTATGATCTACTTTTACTGAAGAATGGCCAGGCATATTAAAACTACAGAACAGGATTCGCACTATGATAAGCTGGAAAGCATGAGCGTTCGCGAATTGCTTCGCAACATGAACCGTGAAGACCAGGTTGTACCACTCGCGGTGAAAAAAGCGCTTCCAGCCATTGAAAACCTGGTTAAGGTGGTAAGCGCAAAAATGAAAAAGGGTGGAAGATTGATTTACATGGGGGCCGGTACCAGCGGCCGGCTTGGCATTTTAGATGCCAGTGAGTGTCCGCCGACTTTTGGCATTGAACAAGGCCGTGTGATAGGCCTTATTGCCGGCGGGGACCAGGCCATACGCAAGGCAGTAGAATTCGCGGAAGATGATGTTAAACAAGGCTGGAAAGACCTCCAAAATATAGGCATCCATAAAAAGGATGTGGTTGTTGGAATCGCGGCCTCCGGATCAACTCCTTATGTGCTTGGCGCCTTAATTGCCTGCAGAAAAAAAGGCATTTCTACTGCTTGCATTACCTGCAACAAGGGCAGTGAAATGGCCAAGCATGCGGATTACCCGGTAGAAGTTGTGGTAGGGCCTGAGTTTGTGAGTGGCTCAACGCGTATGAAAAGCGGTACAGCGCAGAAACTTGTGCTCAACATGCTCTCAACCTCGGTTATGATAAAGTTGGGGCGGGTAAAAGGCAATAAAATGGTAGACATGCAACTCAGTAACACCAAACTGATTGAACGGGGTACAAAGATGCTGATGAAAAATACAGGCCTGAAAAATCCGGCCAAAGCCAGGGGACTTCTGATTGAGCACGGAAGTGTTAGAAAAGCTACGGCATTTATTAAGACCTCAGCCAAACAAAGTGCTGAGTGATCATTGTTTCATGCCAAGACGAATTCTCGTAATCACCCGTTTGGTATAAAGGGGAAAATCGCCCTGCATCATCCAGTTGTAGTAAGAGGGCTCTTTGCTGAAAACTTCCACTACCGTTTTGTCTTTGTGTTTGCCGAAAGAAAATACCTCTTCCCCTTTTTCATTAAATACAATTCGGCCGGCCAGGTCAACATTTCTCGATTTGGCACTTAGTTCAGCCAGACGGGTTATATCGTTTACAACGGGTTGAACAAACTCGCCTTTTTCGTTCTCCATCTGCACACCTTCATACCTTTGCAATTGGGCCTTGAATATCTCGAAGGTTGCTTTCACGTCGGCTTCCGCGCTGTGCGCATTTTCCAATCCTTTGCCACAATAAAATTTATAGGCCGCCTTAAGATTACGCGGTTCCATGAAATGAAAAATATTCTGCACATCAACCAGCTTGCGGCTTTCGAGATCAAATTCCACATCTGCTCTGAGAAATTCTTCCACCAGCACAGGGATGTCAAATTTGTTTGAATTGAATCCTGCGAAATCACCGTTACCGATAAACTTTACCAGTTGTGGAGCCAGATCTTTAAACGAAGCTTCATCCTGAACATCCTTGTCGTAAATACCATGGATCTTTGAAGATGCCAGGGGTATGGGCATTCCGGGGTTGACCCGCCTGGTCAGGGATTCTTCGGTATTATCGGTATTCACTTTAAGCAGTGAAATTTCAACGATGCGGTCACTGCCGACATTCAGGCCTGTGGTTTCCAGATCAAGAAACACCAGGGCTTTATTGAGTTTGAGTTGCATCGTTATTCAGTTTGAGGTCCTTGTATAATTCTTCGGGTTTACGGGCTTTATCGAAAAAGGAATTGATCCGGAGGATAACCTGTTCGAGTTCGGAATCAGGGCATGAGGCGCCACTGGTGAGGATTATCCGGATATTGTCTTTTGCAGGTAAATAATCTTTAACCAGTTCAAGCTGCTTTTTGGAATAGATAAAGCGCCGGATGGAATTCCGATCCAGTATCTCCCGAAAAGAGGATATAAAATACGTCGGGAATTTCTTTTCAAGGAGTTCCACAAGATGTGAGGTGTTGCTGCTGTTGTATCCTCCCACTACAATGGCAAGATCAGCATCGCTCAGGAGCAAGGCCTGTGTAGCATCCTGGTTTTCGTTGGTAGCATAACAAAGTGTATCCCGGGTATCTGCAAAATGTGCCTTCAATTCATCTGTGGGATACTGGTCTTTCATAAGCGCTTTGAAATAACCGGCGATCTCTTCGGTTTCCGAGGCCAGCATGGTGGTTTGATTGATGACACCAATTTTGCGAAGATGTGTGTTGACATCAAAACCCTTGCTGAATTTTGCCTTAAACGCCGATTCAAATTCTGCCTGCCCTTTACTTCCATTTACATATTCACCGAGTTTTTTGGCTTCATCCAGGTCCCTGATCACCACAACTGCCCGGCTATCCCGTTCAGCACGTGAAAAGGTTGAACGGGTCTCCTCATGATTGTGTTTACCATGAATGATGATCGTATAATCCTGTTTGCCGATTTGTTCCGATTTTTTCCAGACCCTTTCCACGAACGGACAGGTGGTGTTATAGCTTTGGGTTGGAATTCCCATTTTTTGAAGCTGCTCAAGGATACTGAGCGGCGCTCCGAATGCCGGAATCATCACCACATCCTCAGGTGTAAGCACACTTAGCGGAATCAGCTCCTGCCCAAGCGTATCGTGCAGAAATTGTACACCTCTATCCTTGAGATCACGATTTACTTCAGGATTGTGGATCATCTCACTGATCAGAAATAGGCGTTTGCCGGGATTTTCCTCAAGGGCCCTGAAGGCAATCTCTATGGCATTTTCAACACCGTAACAAAAACCAAAATGTCTGGCCAGATAATATGTTACCGGACCAAAATCCAGAACACTGGGACTGAAATCAGATTTTCTCGGATCCTGTAAACGGCGGAATTGCTTGATCTTACTGATGAGGGGGCTACGGTAAAAATCAGGGACTTTGAAACTTTTC
>DAOMFS010000038.1:0-27563 GCA_035429925.1 Bacteroidia bacterium
TCAATAGTTCTGTTGCCTTGACAACAAAAGTCGATACTGTATTTTTTAAATACTGATGCGGTGCGGTAGTCTTTTGCTACCAACTCTCCGATAATTTGATTTTCTTTCATCTTTTCATTTTTTTTTAATTGTTTATAAATTTTATTTCAGAATCACATTCCATTATTACAACCGCCTGAAAATCTTCAGTTATTTGTAACGCATGTTTTTCTCCAGCTGGTATTATTAATGATTTGTTTAGCTTTAATACATGTTCATTTCCTATCATTTTTAGTATTGCTGTACCTTTTTGAACAATGATTACAGCTTCTTTTGTGCTAATATGTTCAGGCATATTCATACCTGATATTCCTGTTACTTCAAGCACCTTATATAGATTACCGGTTTTTAGCTGAGTCATTTTAGGATAATTACTTGTTTTCATATTTTATTATCGTTTTAAAAAGGTTAATCCCTTTTCATAGTTAATTGTTAATGATTTAATAGTTGTAGTATTACTCAATTTTTTTAATTCTTCTCGTATGACTTTAAATTGATCGTGCATAGGGCATGGCATTTTTTCATTACATTTTTTCAATCCTAAACCACAACTGTGATAAATTTTTTCTCCGTCAATTGCTATTACAATAGAACTTAGTTTAACTTTTTCTAATTTAACTTTATCCATAGAAAAACCGCCGGTCGGTCCCTTATCAGTATTAATGATGCTATTCCGCGATAGTTTTTGCAGAATTTTTGAAGTGTAAGCTGTTGGCGATTCAATTGCATCAGAAATTTCCTTTAAACTTACTTTCTTATCAGAGAGAGATTGCTGAGCAATGTATATTGATGCTCTTATTCCATATTCACAAGCCTTTGAAAACATCTGTAGTTATTTTATGGAACAAAGATAAACAAATATTTTAATAGTAGACATATTTATCCACTATTATTTAATTTTTTTTATTTGTTAGTTATAAGTGTATTAGGAGAAATTTAAAATTTAGTATTAATAATGCAATTAGAGGGAAAACGATCTTAAAATTCGGGCAGAAAAGTTCGAATCCCTTTAGCTTAGTAGGCAAAAAATGATGTTTTTCAAAAAAGCTCGAACTCTACTTTAAAAAAGAAAAATCTCACGAATTACTATTTTAATAAGGATTTTAGAGGAAATAAAAAAGGGACAAACTCAAGAATTTAAGTTTGTCCCTCCGAGTGGATCCGGAGGGAGTTGAACCCTCGTCCAAATAAGGAGTAAATAAGCTTTCTACACGTTTAGTGATAACTTGATTGTAGGCTGGCAGCAGGCGTTATCTCTTACCAACTGCCAACTTAGTTGCTGATGTTGTTTTGGTACGCAACCCTGCCAAAACAAACTGCACATTTATGATGCTTTACCCGGGGCGCAGAGCAGTTTAGCTCCCCGGAAAGCAAAGGTTACTTAATCCTGGATTAAGCAGCCATAGCGTAAGAATTCTCTTCGCCAGATAATAGTTTGAAAGTTCAGATTAAAGAGCTCGTCTCACAACGCTCTACGTGCTTACCCATCTAATGCGCTTACTGTCAAAACCGGTCGGACCCATTTCCGTTTGAGTGGACTTGAATAATAAGTCTGCAAACGGCTCAAAGAACTGACTGCAAAGTTAAGACATTTAGCCCGGATAGCCCTGAATTTTCATATATTTAACCAAAGGAACCCAAGATGAAAACACTCTGTCTGATCCTCATGATAGGCTTTTCCGCAGCGGTGACGGCGCAGAAGTCATTTAAATCCAAACCGCTCCGCATCAAATACAGCCTGCCGGAAGCCTGGAATGTTCAGGAATTTGGAAAGCCCAACACCAAAACCTGGGAAGAAGCCGGCAATGAACTCTGTGCCTGCTCCGGCATCCTGTTCTACCGCAGCCACAAAGATGGTAAGATGAATGTGGTCCTGTATCCAAGCACCCAGTCGGGCCTTGACTCTGCAAAGCGGGATTTTGTGGGCAAGCTGAAATTCGTGGATGTGGAGAAGTACGACAACATCCGGAACAATGGCATGTCGTTCAGGAGAAAAAAATCCAATTTCACGGATACCAAAACAGGTGCAAAATCCTTTGAGGTTTACCGTTATTTCACAAAAGTGGATGACCATTATTACATCATCTATGCCTGGCAGGAAAACATGCAGGTTTTATCGTCCACCAACGAGAAAATGCTTTTCGATCTGGTGAATTCTATTGAGACGTATTAAGCAATTCTTCCACTTTCCGCATTTCGAGGTCTTTGCGTGCGGCTAGATCGCGAAAGCTGTAATGGATCTGCACATCCGGTATCAGGCCATGCTCAATGGCGCCTGCAAAGGGATCGTAGGTAATTCTGAAAGCCGGGATCCTCAGGCGTATGCCCGTGTTAGGCAGCGTGTAATACGGCGTTACACCCGCATTGCAACCTCCTGCCGCACCCCCGCTTTCTTCACCAATGAAGCGCACACCGTTTATGGTTTTGAGGTAGGCGCCCAGCATACAGGAAGCCGAAAAAGAACCCCCGTTGATCAGCACCATGATCTTTCCGCCGAAATGATTTTTTTTACGGGGTTTGAGTCTGCAGACATAGAAGGTGGTGTCACCCGTCACCCGTTTCTGGCCAACCATTGAAAAGACAAGTCCTGTAATTTTGAAGTAGAGGTTGCCATGGGTGTATTTCCTGTAAGGGTAGGCCTGTATGGTGGTGTACAGACTCTGTGTTTGTTCTTCACGGAGCAAATACGAGAGAAGATGGTAGGTGTGGGCAATGCTTCCGCCACCGTTGTTGCGCAGGTCGATCACCAGGTTTTGTGTGCCGCTTCGTTTGATGGATTTGAATATTTTCCGGTAGCGGCGTTTATAGCCGGCGTTACAGAATTTATCCAGGCGTAAAACAAAACAGTGCATATCAGAGTCCGGAATATGGTAACGTATACCTTTTTTCTTTGAACCGGCATACAGGCTGTCATCCCGCCTGATAAGGGGAAGAGCGGGTAACTGTCTAACTTTGAAAGCCGGGTAGGCATGTGTTTTAAGCGCTCGGTTTTCGAAGTATTCCAATACAAAGGTATCCGGCCGGCCAAACAAAGCCGGAAACAGCGTATTAAAACCGCTTTGCACAAAGTGCGATTTGGAAGTTTTGTTATAGCCGTCGGTGTTGATAAATCGCCGGCAATACCGGATCATTGAATCAGCCGGAATACCATTGATGCTTTTTACTTCTTTACCCTTGCTGACAGTGCTGTCGGTCTTCTTATTCAGGTTGGCGATCACATACAACTTGTCCTCCACGGGCATGAACAGGTATGGTGAATAATTCTGGCGGCTGTGTCCGGCTTTTTTAAGGTATTCGCGCGATGGCATTACCTCTGTATGCCCGCAATGCAGTTCATCTGCCAGTAACTTGCATCGTATTCTGAATTCTTTCTCCGTTAAACTGTCATGCAATTGACCGAGGGCATTCAGAAACAGGGTTTCGTAATATGCCTTGCTGGCATAGACACCCACAGAAGGGTGCATGCGCAACACAATGTTCTTCATCAGTTCGAGGTCTGTTTTAAGCTCTGCGGAACTGTATTTACGCACAAACACATCTGCCGGCCTCTGTGCCACACCCCATAGGCATGAAAAAACAAGGAGGAAATACAGGGCAGGGAAGAGGCTTTTGCTTGGCATTCGTGTTATATTTGTGAAAATACGAATTACCATGCAAAGCTATACGATTGGTGTGCTGAGGGAAGAAAAAACCCCACCTGATTTCAGGGTACCCCTTACCCCCATGCTCTGCGCCGAACTGAAGCGACAGTACCCCAACGTGCAGATCCTAGTACAACCCAGTAAGATCCGTTGTTACAGCGACGCGGAATACACCGCATTCGGAATCGATCTCCGGGAAGACCTCTCTTCATGCGATATACTCATGGGCGTGAAGGAAGTGCCAGCGGATAAACTCATCCCCGGAAAAATGTATTTTTTCTTTTCACACACCATCAAAAAGCAACCGCACAACCAAAAAATGATGCGTGCCCTCATCGCGAAAAAAATTCACATGATCGATTACGAAACCCTAACCGACAAAAAGGGTAACCGCATTATCGGGTTCGGACGATTCGCGGGAATAGTAGGGGCTTACAACGGCATTCTGGGTTACGGACTCAAATACGATCTTTTCAGACTCAAGGCGGCGCATCTCTGCCGCGACAAGGCTGAAATGGAAGATGAACTGCGCAGGGTTAAATTACCGAATATCAAAATTGCACTCACAGGAGGTGGCCGGGTGGCCAACGGGGCCATAGAAACACTCAGCGCCCTGCGTATCCGTAAGGTAACGCCCGATGAATTTCTGATGGCTACATACCGCGAACCCGTTTACTGCCAGTTGAATCCACGCGACTATGTGGAAAGACCCAACGACCACAATTTTGACCTGAATGATTTTTTCACACATCCCGAAAATTTTGTCTCTAAATTTCCGGCTTATACCAAGGTCACCGATCTCTTTATTTCGGCGCATTACTGGGATCCGCGTTCGCCGAAAATGTTCAGCAAAAAAGATGTTCACTCACCCGGATTCAGGATTTCGGTGATTGCTGACATCACCTGCGACATGGAGGGATCGGTGCCAACCACCTTGCGCTCCAGCACCATTGCCCAACCGTTTTACGGGTACAACATTCAAACAGACAAGGAAGATCTTCCCTTTACCAAGGACTGTATTTGCGTGATGGCTGTAGACAATCTGCCCTGTGAATTGCCCCGTGATGCCAGCGACGATTTTGCCAAGGAACTGGCCGAAAGGGTTCTGCCATCCCTGTTTACAGGTGATAAGGACAGGATCATCAGAAGAGCCAGTATTTGCAAAGGTGGAAAGCTAACCCCTTACTTCGAGTATATGGGTGATTATGCGTATTGAAAGATCACCTGGCGTTTAAAGTGTCGAAGAGGAGGGTCTCCAGAAATAATCGGAGTTTCTTACTGTCTTTATCTTTTCCGAAGTCGGTTAGCGAAGGGAGATACTTCATAAAGTAATGTTGTGAATGCGCCATTTCCAGCACTGTACTGGCCAGGGAATGCGGGAATTTATAGCGGGGATTGTATTCCAGTATCAGGCCGGAGAAGCGGGCGCATAAATCCTTATACGGCTTAAACAATTGATCTTTGTTGTCGCTGTTAACATGCTTGGTGAGGTATGCTTTGGATCCCTCAAGCATGACAAGTTCGTAAGCGGATCTTTCGTCAATAAAGGCCCCGTTCTTTTTGCTGTGTTGCAATTCCGATAGCAGTTCTATTGTTTTTTTAAGTTTTAAACCCGCATCACTCAGATTGTTGATGCTGAACACAATTTTGAATTCAAGATAGGTCCAGTACCAGTTCACGAGGTAAGTGAGCAGGCGATGTTTGTTTTCAAAATACCGGTATATGGTGGCTTCGGTGGTGCCTATGTCCTGGGCCAGTTTCTTGAAGGTGAATTGTTCAAATCCTATTTTGAGAATCAGTTCAAGCCCCTGCTTCACGATCTTTTTACCGATTTCAGAAAGGTCCGGATCACGGATATAAAGCTTTGGATTGATGCTGATTTTGAATTGTGGCTCCATGACGCGCTATGCTGGGGCAAATATACGATAATATTATTACAATTATTAACAATAGTAAAACTATTATATATAAAACATATACTATTTTTGACCCTGAAAAAACCCGCTCATAAACCATTCTTTATGGACTTTCAAATACTGATCACAAATCTCAGCAATCCAACCCTGCTCTTTTTCCTTTTGGGTATTCTGGCAGCCCTGGTGAAAAGCGACCTGGAAATACCATCATCATCGAGCAAGTTCATTTCGCTTTATCTGCTTCTGGCCATTGGTTTCAAAGGTGGGCAGGAACTTTCGCATAGCGTGTTCAGTTCTGAGATTCTCTATTCAATTGTGTTTGGTCTTCTGCTTGCATCGCTTATACCCTTGTACACTTTTTTTATACTCAGGCCTCGCGTGAGCATAAGCAATGCGGGAGCCATAGCGGCAACCTACGGATCGGTGAGCGCGGTAACCTTTGTTTCAGCCGTTTCCTTTCTGGAAGCGCAGCGTATAGCATTTGGAGGACATATGGTGGCTGTTATGGCCCTCATGGAATCTCCAGCTATAATTGTGGGTGTAATCCTGATGATGCGTTATAACCGGGATTCCACACAGCACACCAAACTGGGAAATATATTGGGCCATTCGTTCACAAACGGCAGTGTGCTGCTGATCATGGGTTCACTGCTGATTGGTCTGATTGCGGACAGCAAACAGGCTGAAGGGATCAAGCCCTTCACAACTGATATCTTTAAAGGCTTTCTGGCCATCTTTTTACTCGAAATGGGTATGGTGACTGCCAAACGGTTTTCTGCCTTTACCCGCAACGGCTTGTTTTTAACCCTTTTTGCCATTGCCGTCCCACTTGTGAATGGTTGTGCGGTGGCAGCTTTAAGTGGATTGGTCACTGCGGATGCGGGCAACCGCTTTATATTCGCGATTCTGGCAGCCAGCGCTTCTTACATCGCAGTTCCGGCCGCCATGCGCCTGGCGGCGCCCGATTCAGATCCGGGTTTATTTATTCCCATGGCCCTCGGACTCACTTTCCCATTTAATTTAACCATAGGCATGCCGGTTTATTTCGAGATCATCAAACACGTTTAGGATGGCTCATGAACCAGGACAGGATATAGCACAGCACAAAGACATAACATGAACAACCCAGACACAAGCTCTTTTCGAAAAACAATGCACTGGCTTTTCACCGAAAGAAAGGCCTTTACGCAAATCTACCTTTTGTCTGGCCTGCAGGCTTTGATGTATCTGGGCATAACACTGGGTGTGCAAAGTATCATCACCTATACCATGGCCGGACGTATGTCGGCATCTCTCGTTGTGTTGTGCATCCTCACGGTCATTTCAGTCATGTTTGTCGGCTTCTTCCAGCTCTGGCAGATGCGAATCAATGAAACGGTTTATCAGCGGGTGTTTTCAACACTCACCGGTAAGGTGAGTCAATATCTGGCGCGGTTAAACGGAGAAGAACGCGCCCAATTGAGTCCAAAGATCAACCACTTCATGGAAGTGAGCAGTTTGCAAAAGGGTATAGCTAAGATTTTGCTAGATCTTTCTTTTGCCATCATAAGCATCATTTTTGGCTTATTGATCCTACCCGCTTACAGTTTGTGGTTTTTGATTTTTTCAATGCTCAGTGCGGTATCATTTTTTCTCATCATAAGATACTACGGTAGCATGAGTGTTGAATCAAGCTTAAAAACCTCGAAACATAAATACCGATTGCTATATTGGTTTCAGCATGCAAAGGACCAGAACGGGAATCATGTGAACGACATGAGCAATAAAATGCTCTCGGACTATCTCTTGCAGAGAACCCGGCATTACACCCATCTGGAAGCGCAATACAAAGGCATCCTCATATTTAAAATGCTTTTTGTGAGTCTTGTGCTGTTTGCAGGTGTTTATCTCGTTCAGTCCGGTCAATTGAACATCGGTCAGTTCGTGGCGTCTGAGATCATCATCATCATGGTGATCAATTCGGTAGAGAAGCTGGTTTTGAACTGGGACCTTTTTTTCGACATCACAACTGCAATCAGCAAGATCGAAGAACTCATACCAGATTATCTCGGCAGTGACCTTATTGAACTGGAAGCTTCCGAAAAGATTTACAGGCATCAGTATTCGAAACGCATCAGGTATCTGGTGTATGTTTTGTTTACCCTGGCTATACTGACCCTGTTCGCGCCATGGACCCAAACGGTTAACGCTTATGGCAAGGTTACCACAATAAATCCTGAAAGCCGCCCTCAGACCATTACCTCGAGGATCAGTGGCAGGGTTGAAAAATGGTATGTAAAAGAAGGTGATCAGGTGAAGAAAAACGACACCATTGCATTCTTGTCTGAAATAAAGGAAGAATACATAGACCCTCAGTTGATCTCGCGTTGGCAAAATCAGGTCAGGAATAAGGAAGACGCCATTCGCAGCTACGAACAAAAAATTAAGGCCATTAACGATCAGGTAGATGCCATCAATGCATCGCTGCGCTTAAAAACACAGCAAACCCGGAATAAAGTAGCTCAGGCCAGGCTGCGCCTGCACAGCGACAGTATCGACATGGTAAGCAGCATCAACAACCTGAACGTGGCGGAAGACCAGTTTAAGCGTTACGAAGAATTGCTTGAAAAAGGTATCATTTCCAGAACAGATCTGGAAAACAGAAAGGTCAAATTACAGGAAGCCATCTCGAAAAAAACAAGCGCTGAGAACAAGTGGATAAATTCCAGAAATGATCTGATCAATTCGGAGATTGAATTAAACAATCTTTTGCAGGAGTTCAATGAAAAACTAATGAAAACCGAGTCAGAAAAGTTCTCATCTCTTTCAACACTTTACGAAGCTCAGGCCACATTGACCAAAATGCAGAATCAACTCACCAATTACGCCATGAGGGCGCAATTCTATTATGTAACTTCTCCCCAGGACGGTTACATCAGCAGGTCCTTTTCACAGGGTCTGGGTGAAATCATCAAAGAGGGCGAAGCCATTTGCAGCATTGTGCCCAAAACACGTGAAAAAACCATTGAATTGTTTGTGGCACCTGTTGATCTGCCCCTGATCCATATAGGACAACACATCCAGATCACATTTGATGGTTGGCCTGCTTTTGTGTTCAGCGGCTGGCCAGGGGTTAGTTTTGGAACTTACGATGCAGAGGTTCTGGCACTTGACCAGACCATTTCGCCCAATGGCAAATTCAGGATACTGGCAAAAGCTACCGGTGAAAAATGGCCTGATGCCGTGCAGATCGGCAGTGGCGTTTCGGGAAATGCCTTACTGAAGAACGTCCCGGTGTTTTATGAACTCTGGCGAAAGGCAAACGGTTTTCCGCCGGAGTATTACCAAAATGAAGACACGGTGAAGACAAAATGAAAACACATTTGATTTATATACTGCTGAATCTGGCCGGCTTGCTGAAAGCGCAATTACCATCGGCGCTCACGTATACGCTGTTTATGAACAACGTCAAGACCTTTCATCCCTACGTAAAACTCGCGAATGCGGTGGGCCGGATTGGCGAAGAATCTTTGCAGGCCGCACGCGGAAATTATGATCCCAATCTCAGCGGTTCATATGCCACTAAATTTTATGACGGGAAGAATTATTACAATGTATTTGAATCCGAGATCAAACAAGCCATCTTTACGAGTCAGTCGCTAAAGGCCGGATTTGAATACGGTGCAGGGCAATATCTGAATCCATCAGACTACACGCCTGGAAATGGTCTGGCATATATAGGTATTGAAGCCTCATTGCTTCAGGGTCTCGTATTGGATAAAAGACGGGCGGATGTTTTGAAAGCAAGGCATTACCTCAAGATCAGCGAACAGGAAAAGCGGCATCTGGGCAATACAGTGCTTTTTGAATCAGCCTGTACTTATTCTGACTGGCTTCTGAAACATGGTGTATACAAGGCGAACCGCTACTTCGCCGCTTTGGCACAATCCAGGCTGGAAGGCATTAAAGCACTTTCACTGAGCGGTGAAAGGCCGGCACTCGATACTACCGAAACCGCCATGCTATTGCAGCAAAGGGTTTTGGATTTTCAGCAGGCCCACATTGAATTTCAAAAACAAAGCGCTCAGGTAGCCATAAACAACTGGATGAATGATGAAGCGGGCAGCTTTGACGCCACGCTGGTTCCGGCAGACAGTCTGGAACAGTTGCTTGAGCATGTTTCCAAAAAATTACTCAGCACACAGGCGAACGATGGCATAAACAATCCTTTGGTCTTGCAATACCGTTCAAAGCTCGATCTTTTGAATGTGGAAAGACGTTTCAGGGCCGAGATGGTGAAGCCGGTACTGAATTTCAACTACAATATCCTGAGTCTGCCTGTCAATTCAGGCGAATTTCCTTCCCTTTCAGCAAACAATTATAAATGGGGTGCCAGGCTTGCGTTTCCGCTTTTTTTGAGGAATTCAAGAGCCGAATTGAGTATAGCCAGGTTGAAAATGAACGCCATGCAATTCGAATACGATCTTAAACAGACTGAAATCCAGAACAAATTGAAGTTTACTGCTTCTTCCCTGAATGTGCTGGCTGTTCAGCTGCAAACAGCGGCCAGGCACGTGGACTATTCAAAACGCATGCTTGAGGCTGAAAAAATAAGGTTCGAACATGGAGAAAGTTCAGTCTTTCTGATCAATGCCCGGGAAAACAAATGGCTTGAGGCCGAACTCAAAAGGCTCGACACCATGAACAAATACATTAAAACCGTATTTGATTACCTGTATTTGAAAGGCAGCATGGATGTGCTTTGATCAATCCTAATCTATTTTCAATTCTTTGGCTGGATCCCAAAAGTGTTTTTCAAACTGTATGATCTGGTTGTTTTTCACCTTCACGCCTTCTTTTTTTAAAAGCGCTTCCATCAAAAAGGGCGTTTCAAAATGCATTTTACCGCTGAGTAAGCCCAGTCGGTTCACAACCCGGTGCGCAGGCACTTTGGGTTTAACCCCGTGCGAGGCATTCATGGCGTAACCAACCACCCGTGAGGAGGATTTGCTGCCGAGGTAAGCCGCGATGGCGCCATAACTGCTCACACGTCCTTTTGGGATGAGCCTGACCACCTGGTATACCTGTTCAAAAAAGTCCTGACCAGCCATACTTTAAAAGTACAATCGCTCAGCCTCATACACAAGCCGGTTTATCCTATTAATAAAGCTTTTGTATCTTTGCGCCTCCTTATGGAAAAACGTGTCAGAGTACGCTTTGCTCCCAGTCCTACCGGGGGTTTACACATGGGCGGGGTAAGAACAGCCCTCTTCAATTATCTTTTTGCCAAACGCCATCAGGGCGATTTTATCCTGAGGATAGAAGACACCGACCAGACCCGTTTTGTGGAGGGCGCTGAAGAATATATCATAGAAGCTTTGAAATGGTGCGGTATACCACCCAACGAAGGTGTAGGCTTTGGAAACGGCAAACATGCCCCGTACCGCCAGAGCGAACGCAAGGAACTGGGCATTTACAGTAAATATGCAGATAAACTGATACAGAGCGGTCACGCCTATTACGCCTTTGATACCACAGAAGAACTGGAAGAGATGCGCAAACGCCTGGAAGCAGCCAAAGTGGTAGCACCCCAATACAATGCCGTTACCCGGCAGAATATGCGCAACTCGCTTACACTTCCTGAAGAAGAGGTGAAACGTCTGCTGGATTCAGGTACCAAATATGTGATCCGTTTAAAGGTGCCCCGGAACGAAGAGATCCGTTTTCAGGATATGATACGGGGCTGGGTGGTGGTGAATTCCGCTCAGGTTGATGATAAGGTTCTGCTGAAAAGTGATGGTATGCCCACTTATCACCTCGCGCACATTGTGGATGATATTGAAATGGACATTTCGCATGCTGTTCGCGGTGAAGAGTGGTTGCCAAGCGCTCCGGCCCACATCCTGATATACAAATACCTGGGCCTTGAGCAGAACATGCCAAAGTTAGCACACCTGCCCCTGATCCTGAATCCCGACGGACATGGCAAGATCTCCAAGCGTGAAGCCCGTTTCCCGGTATTTCCACTAAGCTGGAAAGATCCGCGCGAAGCCACACCATATCTGGGATATCGCGAAGCCGGGTATTATCCCGAAGCCTTCGTGAATATACTGGCCTTACTGGGTTGGAACCCTGGAACCAACGAGGAGATATTCAGCCTGGATGAGCTGGCAAAACTTTTTGATTTTGAACGCGTGCACAAAAGCGGGGCCAAATTCGATCCCGAAAAGGCCAAATGGTTCAACCAGCAATACCTGCGCCGTAAAAGCGACGATGAACTGGCAAAGGCTTTTGAACCCTTTTTGAAGGAAAAGGGATTTAACGCTGACCGAGATTTCCTGAAAGAGTTCTGCAGGCTGGTGAAGGAAAAGGTTCAGTTTGTACACGAGTTCTGGGAACAAGGCAAATACGTGTTCATTGCACCGGATGTGTATGATGAAAAGGTATTGGCCAAAAAATGGAAAGAGGGCAGTAAGGCCCAGTTTACAGCTTTGTTGAACACCTGGTCCTCACTCAGCGAATGGACGATCACTAGTCTTCAGACATCCTTTCATGCCTGTGAAGCCCAGACCGGAAAAATGGACATGCAGGTTCTGCGTGTGCTGACAACGGGCGCGGCTGGCGGACCTCAACTCATGGACATGCTGGCCCTGATCGGAAAAGAAGGGGTATGCAGGCGGCTTGAGACGGCTTTGAGCCTGAGAGCCTGAAGGCTTGGTGCGCTTTAAACAAGTCCCAATTTACCCATCACCACCAGTACTACACAAAGTATCAGCAGACTGAGCAAAGTATTGCTGACTTTGGTCTGACGAATGGAGAAGAAAAAATCTCCGGTGAGGAAACACAGGGGAACGGCATAGAGGGATAAGATGCCTGAACTATTTGAGCCGGCGGCGAAAAATCCAAACAGATCAAAAAAAAGCATCCAGAGGAAAACACTTTTGGCCCTTTGTTTCTTCACCGTATTGCCGAATCCATACCTGAAATTATTGAAGAGCGAAAGCAGAAGCAGCACGAAGAGAAAGGCCAGCAGCGGGAGAAAGTATTCGCTGAATGTAGGAAACCTGAGGTAATGCAGGTACATCTGTATGGAGTCGAATAAAAACCAGTGGTTCCAGTCGAAAAGGTAAGCCAGGCTTTCGTAGAAGAACAGGGTACAGAGGAAGCCAAGCAATGCTACCGCCCACTCGCGCCAGTGAAAGGGTCTGAGTATCATGAGGGCGATGAAGAAAAGCGGAAAAAAAATACAGGAGGCCACGGTCAGGTAAGCGGAGAGTGAGAGCCAGAAAGCGGCCTGAAAAATGGATTTCAGCACATCTTCCTGACGGTAAATGTCGAAAAGGCGGTAGAGCGCATAAAGGACAAAGAGGTTGGTGAAGAGTTGGGGGCTGATTTGAAAAGGATTGACAGCTGCAATGCAAACAAGTGCGTAAAGGAAGGCCGGAAAGTAATTCTGTTTGTCAATGATCTCCTGATTGGAAATGGTGAGGCTGACCAAAAGTATACCAAGGCCAATGCACAAAAAATTAAGGGAATTGATGATGAATTTGTTGCCGATCTCGCGGGTGAAGTAATTGTAAAACAGGTCGGGGTAATGGTAGCTTTCAGGGGCCTGAACAGACAGATAATTCACTGTGGCGGCCAGCAGAAACAGGAGGATCAGAAGCAGAAGACTACCACGGAAACCCTTATTTAACAGACCTGCGAACACGATTTTGAGGAATCCGTATTTTATTTACATTTGTACACGTAAACATACAAATTTTAAGAAACATGAAACTTTTGATGATCACCTGGACCGATATATTTGTAGGAATTGGCAATTTTTGTCAGTGGGTGTTCAAAGGCATGAAAATGCTCGGTCACGGCCCTAATGTGATCATCTGGATCCTCATCATAGGTGGTATATTTTACTGGACCCTGCGCCTGATGCGATACAGGAAAGAGGCCCATCGCAACGGCACACTCGAATAATTCATTGCAGCCCGGTTTCAAAGTCTGCAGAGTATCTCAGCGGCTTTCTCCAGGGTTTCATCTTTTTTAGCGAAACAAAACCTGAGCAATTTCTGTTCAGGTTTATTTTTGTAGAATACCGAGAAGGGAATACCGGCCACTTTGTGTGCTTTGGTGAGGTGTATGGCAAAGTCGCTGTCGTTTTCAGAACTGATTGCCGAGTAATCCATAACTTGAAAATAGGTGCCCTGGCAAGGCAAAGGTTTGAAACGCGAAGTTTTGCAGAGATTCAGGAACATATCGCGCTTGGCCTGGTAAAAATGCCTGAGTTCGGTGTACACGGAGGCATCGCGGAGGTATTCGGCCAGGGCCATCTGAAGGGGGTGGTTGACCGCAAACACCAGGAACTGGTGCAACTTGCGGAATTCGAGACTGAGTTCGGCTGGTGCGGCCACATATCCTATTTTCCATCCCGTGGCGTGAATTGTTTTTCCGAAGGATGACACGATCACCGAGCGTTCGCGCAGGGCAGGGCGGGTGGCCATGCTGCTGTGGGGATTTTGGTCGAAGACCATGTGTTCATATACTTCGTCGCTGATGATGAGGAGATCGTGGCGACTGGCGAGGGATTCGAGTTCATCCAGGTCGGCGGGGGAGATGATGCTGCCGCTGGGATTGTGCGGGGAGTTAATGAGGATGGCACGGGTTTTTGCTCCGATCTTGTTTCTGACATCCTGCCAGTTGATGCTGAAATGAGGTGCAAGGAGGGTGGAGTATATGGGTTTTGCGCCCTGCAATTCAATGGCCGGGGCATAACAATCGTAGGCTGGCTCAAAGAGTATGACCTCGTCGCCGGGATGTAGGAAGGCTGCCATGGCGGTGTAAATGGCCTGTGTGGCGCCGGCTGTGACGGTGATCTCACTTTCGGGATGGTATTCAGCTCCATAAGACTCGGAGAGGATGCCGGCGATGCATTCCCGGAGCTGTATCAGGCCTGGCATGGGGGCGTATTGGTTGAAGCCGGCTTTGAGGTATTTGCATGCCAGTTCCAGGAGTTTGGGAGAGCAGTCGAAATCAGGGAAACCCTGAGAGAGATTGATGGCCCCTTGTTCTCTGGCGAGGGCGCTCATAACCGTAAATATAGTGGTGCCAACGTGCGGGAGCTTGGAATTCGGGTGCATAATTTTGATTGCTTCCCTGCAAATTGCTAAAAAAATCCTACTTTTGCTACCTTGTTTCAAAGAAGGGTTCCAAAGGCCTTTGAACCGGAACCTGGAAGGAAGAGACAATGGTCCTGTGGCCGAGTGGCTAGGCTCAGCTCTGCAAAAGCTGCTACAGCGGTTCGAATCCGCTCGGGACCTCAATAAAAGCAAAAGGCTGCAACAATGTTGCGGCCTTTTTTATTTCATGGAGCGAGCCACAAACCTTAGTTTGTTGGCGAGAAACATGAAATAAAAAATGAATGCGCCTAAGCGCATTTATTTTGCTTTTTGAATTTAGGCATGCCCTATGCGGATCACAGCAGGGCTGTAATCCGCCAGCGAAGGCATTAAAATGAGAAAACAAAAGCAAGACGCTTCAGCGGCTTGTTTTCTTCATTGTGACTCAGCCTCCACACCAGCTCGCTCAGAGATGCACGGCATCTTTGCCGCATGCCCGTAGAATCACAGCAGCGCTGTAATCCGCTGGTGACACAATAAAATCTGAAAACAAAAGCAAATTGAACCAAGCACCAGAATCCATCCGAATTCACAGAGCCCCTTAGCATACAATAAGCCCCTATTTCATCAACTCCGCCAGCACCTTTTTCCCGTTCTCATTCTTGGGATCCAGTTCAACAGAACGTTTGTAGTTTTTGATCGCGAGATCTTTGTCCCCATGCTTCTGATAGGCTTCACCGAGACTGTCGTAACAATTGCCTGAATTCGGAAAGGCTTCAACATTCAATTTCAAAACTTCAATGGCTTCCTGCAATTTGTTCTCCTTCATGTATTCATAACCCAGGGCATTCACTTCGCCTTCTTCCAGATAATATTCCGGAGCATTCTTTGAGTCCTGGTATTTTTTAAGGGCTGTGTTGAGATCTTGTGTCCTGATCCAGCCTGCAAGTGCATTGGCTATGGATCTCTTGGGTACATCATAAGGCTGGTCATACACTATGGCGCGGATGGAATAACTGATATCACCCAAAGCCGCCCCGTTCACATTGCTTAGAAGCACTACCATGAATTTGTCTTCCGGTATTCGTGAAATAAAAGTGTTGAAGCCATTGATGCCTCCGCTGTGTTCGGTGAGTAAAGTCTTTCTGTTCTGGCGGATGGAATTCAGGCTTCGCACACCCCAGCCATAACCATAAGCACCCTGTTTGCCTTTAAAATAATCTTTTAACATGAGCTGCTTATATTGATCGGATAAGAGTGTAGTTCCCAACAAGGCTTGGTCCCAGAGATACATATCCTCTACGGTGGAGTACAAAGCACCCGCGGAAAAGGGCACGGACATATCGATAAATCCCGCATTGCTCAGGCCAATGCCTGAATTGTCATAGCCTGTGGCGCGTTTGGGTATGAGGGCATCGTTGTGATCCACACCAGAATTATTCATGTGCAGGGGGCCAAAGATCCGGTCCCTGAGATTTTGCTCATAGCTTTTTCCACTCACTTTTTCTATGATATAACCCAGCAGCACATAGCCTGAATTGCTGTAATCAAACCGCTGGCCTGGCTCAAACTGCAGGGGCAGGGTGTCGAATTGCCTGACCAATTCAGCTGGTGTAAAGGGATTGCGCATGACCTTGCTCCTGTATGTTTCGAAGGATGTGAAATTAGGTATGCCAGAGCTATGGCTGAGTAAATGATGCAAAGTGATTTTTTGTCCCTGTGATTTGGGATAATCTGGTAAATAGGTGATGATGGGCACATGCAGGTCGAGTTTACCTTCCTGAACCATTTGCAGGATGAGCATGGCCGTGAATTGTTTGCTCACTGAGGCCAGTCTGAATTTGGTGTCGGTTTGATTCGGGATGTCCCACTCGTAATTAGCCATACCAAAGGCCTTTTTGTAAATGACCTTACCATGTTCTGAAACAAGCACAGATCCGCTGTAGGCCTGTGTTTCTGAATATTTGTCCATGAGCTGTGCTATTTTGGCGGAGCTGCCTTTTACTTCCGGAAACTGAGGTAATGAAACAGGATTCGGATTTCTTTTGAATTTGAATTGCCCGTCGGATCTTTTCACCAGCACTTCGTTTACCTCTCCGTTTGGTGCCAGGCTGAATTCAAGGCTTCTGCCACTCTTGTCGTCGTATTCAAATTTATGTTCTGCCACTGCATTCAATGCCACGTAGTCGGTGCGCACATGCCTGTAAAGTAAGTCCCCGTGCAACACAATTCCCATGGGCGCCATGCGGGGGTCATTACCTTCGGGCAGATACTCGCCGCAGTATTTTTGCATTTGAGCCCTGGTGAGGTGAAGACTGTCTTTGACATCTATCCTTTCATAATTGATACGGCCAGGCAGAGTCAAAGAAAAGCTTATCAATAACAAGGTCAGGCTTGCAAGCAAAAGTGGATTGGTTTTCATGCGAATCTGGATTAAGGGTGCTTTGGTATTTTTGATCATCCGGTCAGAATGTACATGACTGAATACATCAAATTAAATGTAGAACAATCATACCATTAAAATGCACCACACATCATAATATTTAAGGGATGCGGGACAATTAAAAAGGCTTAACATAAAATGGCAGGCTGATTTTCGGGGTTTATTAAATAAATTAACTACATTTGCCCATTCCTTTTGAGGATTGTATCTCAATCTCTGAATGCTGTAAACAGCAACCATTCAATTTTAATTACAATTTCCGGGGTTAAAGCAGTGGTGTTACACTCAAATAACATCCCTCATAACACTTAAACCATATATGACATTTTCAAATTTAAAACTGATCAAGCCACTTATCCTGGCCCTTGACAAGAAGGGTTACATTAATCCTACACCCATTCAATTGCAGGCTATTCCGCCCATACTGGAGGGACGCGACATTTTTGGATGCGCCCAGACAGGCACCGGTAAAACTGCAGCATTTGCCCTTCCCATCTTACAACAATTGCATGCCAGGCCATCCCAGAAACATGTGCGGGCGCTCATATTGGCCCCTACGCGTGAGCTGGCCTCGCAGATCAGCGATAACATCAAAACCTACGGGAAACACCTCGCCATTTCACACACCACCATTTTTGGCGGCGTGTCTCAGAACAATCAGGTGAAGGACCTGCGCCGGGGTGTTGACATTCTTGTGGCCACTCCCGGACGTTTGCTTGATCTCATGCAACAGGGATTTATTTCGCTCAGCCATATCGAATATTTTGTACTTGATGAGGCTGACCGTATGCTCGACATGGGCTTTATCAACGATATCAAGCGCATCATTCCAAAATTGCCGGCCAAAAGACAAACCCTGTTCTTTTCAGCCACGGCTGCACCCGATATCATGAAACTGGCAAATACCCTGCTCAATAATCCTCTGCATGTGTCTGTAAGTCCTGTCTCTTCAGCTGCTCCACGCGTTGAACAAAGCGTGTATTATGTGGCGAAAGAAAACAAAAGATCACTTCTGAAACACGTGCTGAAGAATGATGCCATTGAACATGCTTTGGTGTTTACCAGAACCAAACGCGGTGCCGATAAGGTGGCGAAAGAACTCAACAGCAGTGGTATAAAATCTGAAGCCATACACGGAAACAAGTCTCAGGGCGCAAGGGAAAGGGCGCTCAAAGGTTTTAAAGACCGTAGCATCCGGGTGTTGGTGGCAACTGATATAGCCTCCAGGGGCATTGATGTGGACAAACTTTCACACGTGATCAATTACGAAATACCAGAACAGGCTGAAACCTATGTGCACCGCATCGGCCGTACCGGTCGTGCCGGTGAATCCGGTCTGGCCATTTCATTTTGCGCTGCAGATGAAAGGACTTACATGAAAGATATCAGCAAGCTGATCAAACAGAGCATAGCGGTAGTGTCCTCACACCCTTATGCGGGTTGAGAAACCAGCTTTCATATCATTCAGGCGAAGATTCAATTTCAACACACTTCAATTTCTGAGATTTGCACAAGTGCCGCTAGTGTCATCTGATAGTAAGATAATTCAGAATGAAAACAGCAAAGCGGTTGTGAGGCAGAAATTGCTGTTTGTGCTGCTGTTTCCGTCGATGAAGATGTTATCCATGCTTTGAAATCCCCGGGCTTCTATTCGCCAGAGTATGTTTTCCCTGATCTGGTAATCCAGATTTAGAGAATATCCATAGGTTTTAAATCCACTGGCTTTACCTGTATTGATAATCACCTGGTCGGGGTCGGCGTAATACTCTCCTCTCAGGGCTATGTGTAAATTATCACTGAGCAGATAACGCAATATCAGGTTAGGCGTGTACCAGACGTGATAAGAAATGCTGCCGGTAAAGGTCTGCTGCAGGCCAATATCAAATCCGGCGATGAGACCAACACGTTTTCCGAGCTGAAACTGACCATAGAAATTGTTGAAGTATCGCCACTTCCGCGAGCTGTCAGGGAATTCGTTGCCCACAAAGGTGCTCCAGTTCAATTTGGTTTTGGCGTTTGGTGTGAGACTGACTTGTGTTCCAAAGGCAGGCGTTTGATTGCCATCCGGACGTTGAATGTGCTGCCAGCCATTCAGATAAAGGGCGGCTATAAAGAGTTTGTTGTTTTGGCTGGTGTAGCCCAGTTTTATACCGGACTCATAATAAGGTGAATTTTCAGCCAATATACCCCTGCTCAGGGTCCAGCAATTTTTGCCAATATAGCCTTCAAATCCTATGTGTGAAGGCATGATGCCGGCGTCTACCCACAGGTTATGTTTCTTCGACACTTTTAGCCCTACCATGGCTTCAAGCACATGCTGAAACACGGAGGACTCGGAGGCAAGGTTGTACTGAGCATAGGTGCCAGACATCAGCGCCAAATTTCCGCGAACAAACGCATTTTTGTATGTGGCCATGATGTAGCCCAGGTTCAGGTTAACCTCGTTATGCCTGTTATAGGTGTATAAAAATGAAGGCCTCAGGTGATTGGCTGGCTGGGCAAAATCGTAAGCGTAATACAGGTCCGCGTAGGCTGAAAATTTAAAACCATCGGTTCCCGATATCGGGGAAGTCCCGGAAAGACTGTCGTGCTGGGCTTGCAGTGCAAGGCTCAGGATGATGGACAATCCGCTCAGGCTTTTTTTCATGATAAGACAAATAAATCAGTTCTAAATTAAGTTTAAATACAGATGTTCTGTATGATAAAACTCAATCGCGCGAAAAAACCTGGAAAAACCCAACCTAATCCCCCGCCAATTCATCCTTTGGTATGTCACTTGATTTGCTTCAGGAACTAATTATTTGGTTTTACTTCGAAAGGGAATCGGAATAAATCCTAAAAAGGTTTCATTCAAGGTTTGTCCAACTTAACTTTGTCTTTGATCATTTGAAGAATGACTTACCAGCGTAAAAATTTTCCCGTCCTTGGGATGTCGTGTGCGGCCTGTGCGGTGAGCGTAGAATCCATGCTGAAGGCCACAACAGGGGTGAAAGACGCGGCTGTGAATTTTGCCAACCACAGTGCCTGGGCTTTGGTGCCCGAGCATTACGATCTGCATATTTTGCAGCAAGCCATACAATCCATTGGTTATGATCTTGTGATAGAGGGGCCCGATCCGGAAGCAGTGGCTGAGCAGGCCAGACAAAAGGAATACAGGGCGCTGAAACAAAGAACCCTGCTTTCCGCTGTGCTGAGTCTACCAGTGGTGATCCTGGGCATGTTCTTCATGCATTGGTCATACAGCCCTTGGATCAGCATGCTGCTATCAGCGCCTGTATTGTTTGTGACAGGCCGGCATTTTTTTGTCAACGCTTTTAAGCTGGCCATGCACGGCAGGGCCAACATGGACAGCCTTGTGGCGCTCAGCACCGGACTGGCTTTTTGTTTTTCGGTATTCAACACCTTTTTCCCTGAATTCTGGCAGCAGCGCGGGCTTGAGGCCCATGTGTATTTTGAAGCCTCAGCGGTGGTGATCTGTTTTGTGAGTCTGGGCAAATTGCTGGAAGAAAGAGCCAGAACACAAACTTATGGCGCTTTGAAGAATCTGATGAGCCTGCAGGTTAAAACGGTGACAGCCATTGTAGACGGTCAGGAAAAAAACATAGCGCTCGCCGAAGTGAAAGTGGGCATGGAATTGATTGTAAAACCGGGTGAAAAACTGGCCGTGGATGGAGAGGTGCTCTCAGGGGAATCATACGTGGATGAAAGCATGATCAACGGAGAAGCGATTCCAAAAGAAAAACATAAAGGCGATAAAGTTTACGCCGGTACCCTGAACCAAAAAGGCAGTTTGCGCTACATGGCCCTCCGAATAGGAGAAGACAGTGTACTGGGTCAGATCATTAAAACCGTACAGGAGGCTCAGGGCTCCAAGGCCCCGGTGCAAAGGCAGGTTGACCGGATTGCAGGCGTGTTTGTGCCTGTGGTGATGGCCATAGCCATACTGACCTTTCTCGCCTGGATGATTTTCGGAGAATCCAATGCCCTCAGTTATGCGGTTCTTAACGCTGTTTCAGTGCTTGTGATAGCCTGTCCCTGTGCGTTGGGACTTGCCACACCCACAGCCATTATGGTGGGAGTTGGAAAGGCAGCGGAAAACCACATCCTGATCCGCAATGCCGAGAGCCTGGAGATCGCGCATCAGGTGAATGTTCTGGTACTTGACAAAACCGGTACAATCACCGAAGGAAAACCCATGGTGCAGGCCTGCCTCACGGTGCCTCAATTAAGTTCTGCCGAAAAAGGTATTCTTCTGGCCATGGAAAAACGCTCAGAGCATCCTCTCGCTGAAACCATTGTGCGATACCTGGAGAAGGAAACTGGGCCGTCTGAACCTGTGATAGAAAAATTCCAAAGCCATAGCGGCAGGGGTGTACAGGCGACGTACGCTGGCAAAACATATTATGCCGGAAGCCTGTCCTGGCTTCAAACAACCATGCCGCAGATCCATACAGATTTGCTTAAACAGGCAGAAGTCTGGGCGGAAAAAGCCTGGACTGTGGTGTTCTTTAGTGACGAACAAAACGTCTTGATGCTCCTGGCGCTCAGCGATACCATTCGTGAAGGTTCCCGCAAGGCTGTTCAGGACCTGAAAGCTATGGGCATTGAACTTCACATTCTGAGCGGAGATAATGAGGCCAGTACATCAGCTCTTGCAAGAGAATTGTCTATAAGCACTTACAAATCAGGCGTATTACCGGCGGAAAAACGCCGGTATATTGAGAACCTTCAGGCCACCGGAAAAGTAACAGGCATGATAGGCGACGGCATTAACGACAGCGAAGCGCTAAGCATTGCTGACCTGAGCATAGCCATGGGCAAAGGTTCAGACCTGGCCATGGAAGTCGCCCGGATCACGCTGATGAAATCTGATCTTCAACTGGTAGCCAGGGCACTTGAAATATCGCGACGTACTTCCGCAACCATCCGGCAGAATCTGTTCTGGGCCTTTATTTACAATCTGATTGGTATACCCCTGGCCGCAGGTTTGCTTTACCCCTTCAACGGTTTTCTGCTGAATCCCATGATTGCGGGCGCTGCTATGGCCCTGAGTTCAGTGTCGGTAGTTGGGAACAGCCTGCGCTTAAAAATGCTGCGCCTCTGAAGGGAAAGCACCAACGAATTCCGTTCTGGAAGATATTATATTTGGTTTTCAGGCTTAACTTCACAGCTTTAACCAGAAATCATGTGGAAAACCTTCGCTCTATTATCCGCCTTTTTTGCTGCGCTCACAACGGTGTTTGCCAAACTTGGACTTAAAAACGTAAACACTGACCTGGCAACAGCTATCCGAACAAGCATAGTGCTTGTACTTACCTGGTGTATTGTGTTGTTTGGAGGAAGAATAAAAGAGATACAGGATTTCAGTGCACCCAACTGGCTTTTCCTGGTGCTTTCCGGCATAGCCACAGGATTTTCCTGGCTGTTCTATTACAGGGCCCTTAAGGAGGGAGACCTGAGTACAGTTTCAGCCATTGACAAGAGCAGCTTGCTTTTTGTGATGTTGCTGTCTTTTCTTTTTCTTCATCAAAGCTTGAGTTTGAAGATCCTCCTGGGCAGCCTTCTCATATTTGCAGGATCACTTGTTCTGGTACTTTGAATAAATTGAGCTGAGCTGCGATTTGCGTAAATTTGATCTATAAACCCATAACCATGAAAACAATTCTTTTTATGAGCGTCTTGCTGATCTGGTCTCTTACCGGTCTGGCACAGAAAATAAAAGCTTCGGAAGTACCCGAAAGCGTGAAACAGTCGTTTCAGAAACGCTATCCCTCAGGCAAGGTTGAACACTGGGAAAAAGAAGGCAGCATTTATGAAGCTGAATTCGACAACGGAAAAGAGGAAACCACAGTTAGTTTTGATGCAAGCGGTCAGTTAATTGAAACAGAGGTAGAAATAAGTACTGCCGAATTGCCTCAAAGCATCAAAGACTGGTTGAATACCAAAACGGGGGGTAAAAAAATAAAGGAAGCCGAACGCGTGAAGGACAATACCGGCAAACTGACTTATGAGGTGGAAGTTGGAGACACAGAATATGTGTTCGATGAAAAATTCAATTGCATAGAAACGAGGGCCGAAAAAGGAGAAGGTAAGGAAGGGAAAGATTAGTATTACCTGGTACGAGAATTCCCGTTTGAGCAAGGCTTTCATCCGCTTGAACACTGACTCTATGTAACATCTGAACAAATACTGAACTTTTAAATCGGGTAAAAAGAGTACTTTAGGCACTATGCTCAAGCTTATTCTTAGCGATAAACTGTACCGCTTGCTCTTTGTCCTGGCCAGTCTGGTTTACCTCATCGGCCTGTTCTATGTGCCTTTGATGGATGTGGATGCCACACAATACGCTTCTATCAGCCTTGAAATGCTTAGAAACGGAGATTTCTGGCACGTATTCAACCACCAGAAAGATTATCTCGATAAGCCTCCTCTGATTTTCTGGCTGGGATCCCTTTCTTACAAGTTATTCGGTGTACATCCCTGGTCGTATCGCCTGCCTTCGTTTCTGTTCAGCCTGCTGGGTGTGTACGCCACTTTCCGGCTAGGGAAACTGCTTTACCGTGATGATGTTGGTCTGAAAGCCGCGCTGATGCTCTATACCAGCCAGGCCATGTTTCTTATGAACCACGATGTCCGCACGGATACAATTCTCACCGCCACCATCATTTTTTCAACCTGGCAATTGGCAGCCTTTTTACAATCCGGTAAATTTCAGAATATAGTGCTTGGATTTATGGGTCTGGGCCTGGGTATGCTCGAAAAGGGTCCGCTTGGATTGGTGGTGCCGGCTTTGGCCATAGGCACACACATTCTTGTTCGTCGCGATTTCAGGGACATCCTGCGCTGGCAATGGCTGGCGGGTTTACTCATCACGTCAGTGATGCTTATACCCATGTGCATTGGGCTTTACGAGCAGTTTGACCTGCATCCTGAAAAACTGGTGAACGAACGCCATGGCGTTTCAGGTCTGCGCTTTTTTTTCTGGGAACAAAGTTTTGGCAGGATCACAGGAGAGAATGTATGGAAAGATGATTCCACCGTGCTTTTTTTCACGCACACTTTTATCTGGAGTTTTCTGCCCTGGTCCATTCTTGCCACAATAGCCTTTTTCAGCCGGGCCATCAGTCTTGTTCGCCTGAAATTTAAAAGCCACAACATGGAATTCATGAGTTTTGGTGGATTTCTGCTTCCATTTGTGGCGCTTTCCCTTTCGCATTACAAATTACCGCACTATGTTTTTGTTCTCTATCCATTCGCGGCCTTGTTCACCGCAGCCTGGCTCAGCGAAATTGAAGCGCGCGGGGCAGGCTCGCTCAAAAACTACTGGCGTGTGCAGTTCTGGGTTTCACTTCTGATCATTATTCTGGGCCTGCTCATAAATTTCTGGTTTTTCCCCATCACCAGATCACCCCTGAGTTTGCTGGCTGCCATTTTGCTTCTGTTAGTTGGTTTCTACTTTTTTCTGTTTAAGGCTTCTGAGGTCTCCCGCAAAGTTTACACCTTTTCGGCTTTCGCAGGTATCCTCCTGAATTTTTTGCTCAACGCGAACTTTTATCCCCAGTTACTGAAATACCAGGGTGGATACGCGGCTTCGGAATATCTAAGCGGAAAAGCCATCAATCAGGACAATTGTTTTTCCCTCAATGAAACCAGCTTCGCCCTGGATGTGAATACAGGCTTTAACTGGATAGATGGCACCCCTGAACGGATTGAATATAAGATCAGAGAACAACCAGAACTCTGGATATTCACAACACACGATGGTTATACCTTTCTGAAAGAACGATACACTATTTTGGAGTTCAAGTCTTTTGAACACTTTCATGTCACCGAACTTACACTGCCTTTCCTTAATCCAGCGAGCAGACCCGGCGTTTTGGGAGAACGCTGTCTGGTGAGAATTGCTCCAAAAAAATGATGCATGAGATCAGAAAGCTGAGTTATATCATTTCGTTAAACACAGCGCCTGCCCTTGACAATTGAATTTGAATTATCTAAAATTGTCATAGTTTGTGGAGTCCAGATACCACACCAATAAACGGGGTCAAACCGAAAAACCATAGGAGTAGGAAACAAATTCAAAATTGAACATGAAAAAAATCAAAGGTCTGGCTGCAATGGCCACTGTTGCACTAATTTTCTCTAGCTGTGCCATGTCGAGAAACGCTCCCTTGACTGGCTTTCTGTACACCTCAACCAAATCTCCTATGGCGGTGACCAATAACGCGGGCGCATCCAAGGTGGGTACATCAGAAGCCATGTCGATTCTGGGCTGGGTGGCTACAGGAGACGCAAGCATCGACGCAGCCTGCAAAGCCGGCGGTGTTACCAAGATTCACCATGTTGATGAAGAATGCACAGGCATACTCGGCATAATCGCCAAATACAAAGTGTACGTTTATGGTGAATAATCACCTCAGGGAGGCGGGAGAAATTCCGCCTCTTTTTTTTGTACTGCACCTTCCCGGCCTTCTTCTTTTATTTTTTTGTCTGAATACCGCGTTTTACAGCGCGCAGAACATCAATTCCTATTACGTATCATCCAGGGTTGACAAAGGGAGTATTTATTTCATCAGAGCCCAGAAAGGATTTAAGAGTAAACCAGGCGCAAACAAACTGCGTTACGACATGACCTACCTGCTGGGCAAAGACTCGGTGACATTTAATTTCTCTTATTTCGATAAAAAGCCCATAGTGTGCGATAGCCTGGTACTGATCAATGGTTCCAAACGCCTCTCTTCAGCCCTCTCTAAAATTTTCATAGAAACCAAGGGTAAAAAATGGCACTATCGTTATGGTGCCAAATTTTCTTTCAAGGACACCCAGGCGTTTTTTAACCCGGAACAGGAAGCACTCATGCTTCTCATTTGTAAAAACGCTGTAGTTGAACTGCATTGTAAAAAGCGGCTTTGGAAAAAACACGCTGGTGTGAACACCAGGATTTTTGAACTCATCAACCTTAACCGATAGGCAAATCCACACCATCTAAACCAGGATAATTCCACCGGGTAAAAATCTCAGGTCCTCAATTTAGGGCCACAGGCCATTTCACCTCAAAATAATTAGTAATTTGACTTGGTTTTGCTGCAAGGCCCGGATGAAACGATATGGCATGACTTTAGCCCTGATTTTGGCGGTCGGTTTTTTACCGGCTCAGGACTGGACACTCAAACTCATGAGCCGGGTGGAAAAAGAAGGCAAGGCCCTGAGCGGTGCAAGTCTGAAATTATACCAGGGCTCAAAACTCCTTAATCAATCGCTAACCGGTCCCGACGGAGATTTTAAACTGGAGATACCAGCCAACGGTGATTTTGTTCTGCTTATTTCTTATCCCAACTGCAACACTAAAAAGATACAGGTCTCTACACTTGGGGTGCCGCCTGAGATTTCCAATGAACGCTACCGCCCGAGTTTTGAAATAGGCGGGGTAACCATGTCGCCACCATTGCCTGGAATAGATTACAGCGCGCTCAATCAGCCGGTAGTGAAAGTAGGTTTTGATCCCTCAAGTAAGAAGTTTGATCACGATGAGGGCCATACCGAGCAAATGCTGGCGGCGCTCAGCAAGATCAGGGAAGCGGAAAAGGCCCTGATTGAGAAGCAGCAGGAAGCCTGTAAGGCAGGAGACGATGCCTTAAAGAAAAAGGACTGTGATCTGGCCAAACAACAATACGATAAAGCCGTTGCTTTGATTCCACTGAGTCCTTATGAGGTTTATCCCAGAGAACAATTGCTTAAGGTGAATCAATGCTTTAGCGCAAAGCAAGATCAGGCTAATAAACAAAAGGCCGAGGCCGAAGCCAAAGCGGCGGCCGAAAAACTGGCGGCGGAAAAGGCTGAGTCAGAACGACTGGCCAGAGAAAAACAAGCAGCTGATAAAGCTGCAGCCGAAAGCGCAGCAAAGGCTAAAGCGGAACAGGATAAGCAGGCGGCCGAAAAAGCCGCAGCCGAAAAAGCTGAATCGGATCGGCTGGCCAGGGAAAAGCAAGCAGCTGATAAAGCTGCTGCTGAAAGCGCGGCTAAGGCTAAAGCGGAACAGGACAAGCAGGTTGCCGAAAAAGCCGCAGCCGAAAAGGCCGAATCGGATCGGCTGGCCAGGGAAAAACAGGTGGCGGATAAGACCGCGGCCGCTGAGACCGCCAAAACAAAAGCCGAACAAGACAAACAAGCTGCAGATAAACTCGCCTCGGAAAAAGCTGAAGCGGACAAAAAGGACAAGGAAAAAAAGGCCGCGGACAAACTGGCTGCTGAAGCTGCCGCCAAAGCCAGTGCGGATGAAGAAAAGGCTGCGGAAAACAAAGCTAAAGCCGAAAAGGAGGAAGCTCAGCGCGCGGAAGAGGAGAAAAAGGATAGGGAAAAAGCAGGGGCAGAACTGGCTGCGGGGAAAAAGGCCGAAGATGCCAGGAACACCCCTAAGGAAACGGATCAGGTT
>DAOMFS010000039.1:0-27260 GCA_035429925.1 Bacteroidia bacterium
TTTTGCCACAGAATGAATTTTATGGTTTGGAGCATGAGACGGAAATAGGGTTAAATCGATATAGGCATCCATATTGCTATTCAAACATTGCAAAGGTTAAATGGTTAAACGATTTCTGGGGCTCCTTAAATAAACGTCTTAAAATCTAAAATGAGGTTAGAATTAAATAAATGTAGAATTTTATTTTCGTTGTTGGCTTTTATAATTTTTGAAAGCACATTTGCACAAACCGTTGTTACTGGTCATGTTTATGAAGATGATTCCGGCAAAGAGCCAATTCCAATGGCAACAATTTGGATTAAGGGTACAAAAATTGGTTGCATTTCGGATAGCCTCGGATACTATTCTTTAGTCATTAATTCCGTGATGGATACTGCTAGAAGTATTTCGTTGTTTTACAGTTATGTTAATCATGAGGTACGGCAAATAAGTTTTAGTCCAAAGGCGAAACGTTTTTGGACAATGGATGTGGCTCTCAAAGCTATTCCGAGCTGCAATTATCCGGAATCGCAGAATCTCCCCAAAAAAAAGTAGACTTTATGAGAAATCATCGTCAATACAAAGTAAGTATAAGATTCACATCCTCAGTTGCCTTGCTTTTTCAGCAATCGGATGGGCGGAATAGACCGTTACACCTGAATAATCCCCTTTACCCGTAATGGTTGGAAAAAAGCAATTGTCGTGGCATCTTTTGTTATTTTCAACGTCAAGTTTCCCCGTTGTAAAATGATACATCTGCTGCCCTACATCTGCAATTCCTGATGGGGCCATAAACAGTGAAAGCAATTGTTGAACCTCCATTGAAGCAAGGTGCGAACTGAAGACAAAAACATTTTCATGTGCCTCAAAAAAACTCTTATCGGCCATCCCCTTAATATAGTCAGGATCATCAATCTTTCCGGCGCGTTCTAATATTGCATTATCAGTTTTATATTGTCCCAGGCATTCTAAGCAAGCACGTCCAATGCCGATCGTTTGAGCTTTCCAGTCCGCACCGATAATCTTTGTGTTCTTCTTATTCGTCCTGACAAAGATTCCCCCGTCAATGACCGGAATCAGATGAGCATAGGAAATGAAGTTTAATACTTGACGCGGCCAAGGTCGGTCAACACAACTAAATAAAACATCGCAGTTCAACGATGCATCAAATCCTTCCTTTTCACAAATACTATATTCAACAGTATTAATCTTAACCATAGGTGAAGTGGCACTTCGTTTTATCGCAGCTTTAATCACACGCACTTTAGCCTTGCCAATGTCTTTTTTAAAAACACCGGTAAGACGGTCAAGATTTTTTTCTTCAACTGAATCGAAATCGATTAAGACAAAATTAGAAAAACCCGTTCGTGCTAAAATCTCTGCTACGATACTTCCAACACTTCCGAGCCCTACTATCCCAATCTTCAACCGTGAAAGATCTTCTTGCGTTTCTTTTCCCCAAGCCGATATTGTACGGAGTTGTTTGCCTGAGTCAAAACGCGGTGGAAGTATAAAGTCATTAAAAGTTATTTTAAGTTGCTTTCCGACTACCTTGACAACTTCGCACCAATGTCGAACGTAAACACGCTTCTTTGAAAGATTTTTTTCCCAATAACGCGCACTCCAGGCGCCATCAGTGCCTAGTGTGAGACCAAGTAAAGGTAGGCGTGTTAATGCAAAAGTTGCAGGAGCAATTCGCTTCTCGGCCATTACATCATCGGAGCTCATTCCTTGCCAACCGGGGCCGGGATGTGAATGTATAAAAGCCAATCCTTCTTTTCTATCGGCAGCTATTTTCAATGCTCGCTCAAAATAATCAGGCATAAAACCTACGTTGCCATGTACTATTCGCTCGCCTTTTTTAGGAAGAATAATCTCTTGAATAATGCCACCATGCCTCACTGATCCGGTACTCGGCAAATACGTTGCAAAACATAGATCCTCCTGGCCATCTGAACGAATCAGATGGCTGAAGAGGGAATCATTAATAGTTGACGTTAGTGATACGCTATAGTTTGTTTTCATACCGTCATCATTATGTTTTTAATATGCGACAGATAGGCTTTAGCGGTTCTTTCCGATCGATTCCAATCATTGAAAGGGCGGCTCCAGTACCGCCAATTGCCAGGCTGGAACTGGCTTGGGTTAATATTCTGAGGATGCTCCTGCCAACCGTCACTAAGCGTCATGATGTGAGGCCCCGGCGGGCAATTCATTGGAAAAGAGTTAGTCCCCTCAAATCCCAAAAGGACTTTTTTTCCAATATTCTTTCCTACCGGAATCACATACTCGAAGTAAATTTTCTCCGAGTCAGGCTCTTGAGGATTGAACCCAAGAGCCTTTAACTGGTTAATAAAATCAATCTTCGCCATGTCGTATCAGTTTTTAAATGAAACAGGAACTTCGCCACGGAACACTGAAATAAATTTCAACCCGGGACATTTCATCTCTATAGGGGTAGTTGGGTTATCTTTATAAGAAAGTTGACTACCGTCCGGATTAATCAACACCAAATAATGATCGGCAGCTTTAAGCCCGGCCAATTCAAGTATTTGATTTGCGGTAAGTGACATTTTGTCTGTCGTCTCGGGCTCCTCATCAACAGTATAGTTGAAGACAAGCGGAGGTTTGACGATAAAATGTTCAACACCAGGCTTCGCCAAATCCACCTTTTCATCCAGGTCAATCTTCTCGAAGTCACAATGCTTATATTTTTGATAAAGCGTGTGACATTCAGTGGGCTTTTTACCTGCGGTTTCGAGAATTTCTCTTCCCGTAACTATGTGATGATTGAAAACAAAAAACTCATTATCAATTTTCACCTTATATTTTTTGCCTACAGGTGGTTTTTTGTCGGCTTTGGTGTAGGCTTCAACGTCGATTATTTCATCTTGGGAATTAGAATTATTATTTTTCATTGTCTTAATTTTTGAATTATTTAAATTGAACTATCTGTTGCCTTTTTCAAGACAAAGCATGTTTGCCCCACGCATACACGATAATTTAATACCAATTAAGCGCAGCACGCCATAATCCGCCATCTTAGGCGAATACTATACTTATTAAAAGAAGATTCCCAGGAAAAAGGGTAAGGCAGGGTTGTTTGTTACAAATAAAATACTCTATATTTGCAAGTAACAGGATTGGGACAGCTATCCCGTTCTGTTAACTAAAACAATAAAACCGTCACGTTTTAAAGCCAGGCCCTTAGCCTGGTTTTTTTATGGCTCTCTATTTCTTTGTCTTGTTTTCATGCGGTTTTGTACATTTTTATTTGCTGACAATATTGAACGGCAGTACAAGTTTTAATACGAAATCTCATACATGCATTTATAAAAACTGTTTCGTTAGAAATTAGTACCCCGTTTGTAACTATGGCGCAGTATATCACGGTGCAATCTGTAAATGAGAGGCTGCTGCAGTACTTTCCAAATATGTTTGATACTTCCTCCACCTGCTCTTCAGTAAAACTAATAAGGCCAATCACCTCCGCATCGACTAAGCGATGTGCCGGATGGAGTGGATCACCATATGCGTTCATAACTGAGGGGGTTGTCATATACTGGTGGCCTAGTGTACGACCCGTTTCCATAACACCTTCGTCATTGAGGAACACCATATCATCTAAATCACGACAAACTACTTGCATTGACTTCATTTTAATTCATGTGTTGTTTTTCAAGTGAATGGAACCGCTTTTTCAAATCGCCCTCCTTCATTTTTGCCAAAACCGAAGCCTTTCCAATTGATATACGGTCTTCTATAAGGCAGCCGAATAACAATCTATTGAATCTCTGGGGTCTTTCCTCAGAGGCAAATTTCCCGAAATCCTTTTCTTCTGCCATCCATTGATTGTAGTACATCTTCCAACGTCTGTAAGTGTCAAGATCAATGACAGCTGCCTTATATGCAGAAAACATAATAGCGAGAACCGAAATGCCGTATTTTTCCTTAAGATACTTCAGCTCCTCAATTGTAATTTTAGTTCGTGAGCGTCCGAGCTCAATAACAATGGCTTCTTGGGGGAAAAGCAATTCACCGGAAAACGCATCACATAGACGCTCAATTGTTTCGTTGTCGAGCTCATCAATAAAATTTAATACTATATGCCCTAATTCATGAAGTGCAGTAAAACGTACACGGGTAACCTCTTTTATCCCAGAGTTAATTACAATAATTGGAATTCTACCCGCCCAGGCAGCAAATCCGTTAAATTGTTCTGAACGTTCTACTTCGTAAACTTTAATACCCTTTGCTTCAAGTAGCGTCACGACGTTTGCAATTTGAATATTCCCTAGATTCCACTTTTTACGCAGTTGTTTCACTGCTTTCTGAATGTCCTTGCGGGTTTCAATTTGTAAGTCTTCGATAGGATTTTTAAACTCTTGTTTACTATCAGCAATTTTCTCAAGTTCGATTAGCCTGAAAAGGTAATCCTCTGTATCCTTTTTTATTAAATCAAATTCTTCCTGAATTACATTTATTTCTTCGCGCAAAGCAATACTGACCAACCGTATTGCTGAACCCTCATTTACTTGCTGGAAAAAATAATCTTCGGGTTTATGAAGTGCTCCTGCCAGTTTTGTTACTGCATCCCCAGATGGTTTTAAATGTCCGTTCTCAAACTTACTTATTGCCTGCTTGGACAATGCGGAAAGATTTGCAAGAGCCTGTTGCGAGAGGCCGGCCATTTCCCTGGCAGCTGCTAATCGCGTAGGAAAAACATTCATTTTTATATTTTCACTTGTCATGGTTTATGAATTAATTTGATAGACAAATATAAGAATAATTATATATGTATACAAGTAACTTATTAACATACAGTTAATAATTTTAATTTTCAAGCATTTCGTAGCTAATCAGACACACAAGTGATAAATGGGATTTTCGGAAAAACCCAATAAAAAGGTGGCTTAATCTCGCGTTATCCTTCTCGAATAAGCGGAATTTAGGTTCTTCTTTTTTTTGAAATTATATTATTGCATTTTGGACAGATATCCTTGAATTCATTTGCCCCAAGGCCAAAAACTTGACCCAGCTCAAAAGGCATAAAAATTAAGTACCATGGAAATACCTTTGTTTGAGCTTGATTGCATTGACAAAAAGCTTTATCTTCTTGATGTGACTCTTTATTAGTGAAACTTTCCTTTGCCATTTATTTTCCAATCTTCGGCGCAACATTTAACAGAACAATGGTCATCAAAGCCCGGGTCGGTTTCATATGCAATACAATCATATTCTAAATGATAATAACCAAAATGCTTATATTTTTGACCGCAATAAGTGCATTTGTGAGATTTAAATGAAACATTACCGGAGGAGCCTGAGTAATTAGCTGTTGCAACTTGGTTTATTATCCCGAAGTAAAGAAATATGAGAAAAGGCATTTTGACTCTTTTCCAAAATTCTGCCCGCCAAAAAAAGCCGGTTAGCCAGGCGATGAACATAGCCAATAAAAACCACACCGGTATTCCGATTAATTTTTGCCACCAAATCTCATCACCGGTAACAAGAGTTAAAATAACACCAATCCCTATGGCTACATAATAAAATAAAGGTTTCATTAGTAATTATTTTCTTTATCTAAAACGGTTTATACCAATTCAGGTTATCTGAAATTTCACCGATAATGTCGAATTTATTGTTGGTTATTGAATCCGATAAATTCCAACTAGGGTATGCAGACTTCCCATATAATTTTTTATTATTTGCAACAATTGTTTTGAAATCTTCAATTATCTTATTTTCTTTTAATTTGTATTGTGTAATTGTGAGTATTCCATGAGTGCCGGTATTACGCTCAATTCGGTTACTTGGCACGCATATTTTCGTGCCTGGCGGCAGAAAAACATTAGCAATGATTAGCCTATTCCAATCTGTGTTCACCCCAGTCGTCGTATTTATCGTCTCACTATTCTTGTCGGCGCAAGGGGCAGCAGGAATGGTTAACGGTACATTGTTTATGATAATTTGGTTTACATCAATAGCTTTGTCTTCTTCTCCTACAAATAAAGATTTTCTATCTCCAAATAATCTGACTCTGTCACAAGGATCTGCGATGTTAGGGTCGTTTACCATTATAGTATCCCATTTTCTGGCCCATACATTGTATTTGCCGAGTTTCCAAATATAACCTTCAGGTACTTCTACCGTTCCTGAGGAATAGTCTATGAAATAGTCACCATCTTTTATTAATAAATCTTTAAATCGATTTTTTGTTACATGATAAAAATCGTATGCTTTCTTTTCTTCAGCAGCAATTGAATCCTTAACAGTTTTTTTTCTATCCTCTAACTTTTGAGCTATTTCCTTTTCGGACGGCCCACATGATATCATTGTAAATAGAACAGCACATGTAGTGAGATGAAAAATGGATATTTCTTTCATGGTATAAAATTGTGTCATAAAAGTATAAAAAATTCATATAATACACTATAAAAGAGGTACTATATATTAGAGTACCTAAAAAAGTCCCCAATCAGCAGATTTGAGGATGGCTAAAAAACAGGAAACCCCTAATGAATTAAATCTTATTGGCGAACGCTTAAAGGAGCTACGCAAATTAAAAGGATTCTCAAACTATGAGCACATAGCATTCGAGTTAGGCATGTCTCGCAGCGCATACTGGCGAATTGAATCCGGAGAGAACTTTGAAATCAAAACCTTAATTAAAATTTGTAAGGTATTGGGGATAACGATGAAAGAATTTTTTGAAGGCATTGATTTTCCTCGCCCGGTTAAGAAACGGAAATAAAAATTCGGATCATTGAAGTAGCCTTTTGTTTGAAATTGTGAAGACTAGCCCATGTCAGGGGTGTGCCAATCCCATGTTCTTTTGATTTTCTCGAAAATTACTTTGCGGGTCGGGGCAAACTCTTTAAGCCAAGTCTGCCACGCTTCCCTTTCTGCACGAAGTTTGTTTACTTCTTCATCACGTAGGGCTTTAGCCTGTATTGCTTCATCTATTTCTTGCTGAATTATTTCATTGTTTTTCGTTCGAAGCAAATTCAGAATATATGGCAACATTGACCTTCTGAGGTGTTCTTCCAATTCATTACATTTATTAACCACATTCAAATAATTGAAAATATCATCATTCCACCCTGTATCGTGCAAATAGTCTTCATCGTAGTGGTAGTAACACCAATCTTGATACAGCTGTAGTAATTCCGTATTCAGTCCCGCAAGAATTATTAGATAATCCCTATCACGGCGACATGTTTTTTCTACCAAGACAAAATTTTCATTTTGAAAGATCAACGCATTATCCATTGAAACAATTGAGATGCCTGGATCGAGTTCTTGTATTGCATTTGTAAAAAATTCAATTTGATTTTCCATTGACTTCGTTTGATATTTGGATTTTAGGTTGGTCTGTTTGCTTTGTTGCCAAGTAAGCACTCTCGACCGGCATTTCAGAATATGGATTGACACCACTTACTTGCACAAGCTTTTTTCGGATGAGCTTTCTAAGAGCCATTAGTCCCTGGTTTTTTTCGTTTTCTGTTATCATGTTTTTTATTTTAAATAGTCTGAAAAAATGGATTCTCACCCTTTCATGGAAATTTCTTGGGTTTAGGTCAAATCCCATTTCTTTGGCTTGCTAATTCACCATAAACTGCCTATCTTTGCTTGAGCCAAATCGTTCTTTTATTTCACAAAGCCGAATACCGATTTTTAGAAAATCTCATTCATTTTGGAGTAAGGTTTTGGAGTAAGGTTTTGTTCGAAAATGTATCAAAATGTGGCTTTTTGCTTACTGGTAACTAGCTAACTATCAGATAATCAGGATTTGGAGGAACAGTTCGAGTCCCTTCATCCGCACAGATATAAACCCGGTTCTTACCGGGTTTTTTCATTTTGGGAAGAAGGGACGAGAAGTTTATCCTGAGCTTGTCGAAGGAAGTCCCTTCATCCGCACAGGTACAAACCCGGTTCTTGCCGGGTTTTTTTCATTTTGGGAAGAAGGGACGAGAAGTTTATACTGAGCTTGTCGAATGAAGTCCCTTCATCCGCACAGATAAAGCAAAAATCCCTTCGTAAACATGGAGGGCTTTTTACTTTGGGATGTTTAGAATTCAAGAAACGCGATCTTCTTCGGATGCTTGAACAATACCCTTATTTTCGGGTTTTTCTTTTTCCAGATAAAAGAACATTATCCTATGCTTCAGGCATAGTGCAAAATCGAATTTCAAACACGGATTGCCGTTTCTATTTCTTTTAAAAGTATACTGGATTCTTCATTTGTGATTTGAAATGCAAAACGAATTGTTTTGGCCTGGTATCTGAACTCAAGTCGCTCATTACCCTTTACCCAGAAACTTTGGTTCACCGAATCAAAAAAATTACCGGGCCGGGATTCAATAATCCTCAAATCCTGGATCAATTCAGGTTGAAATTCCCTGATCTTGCCCCTGCGGTTAAACTCCCGCTGATAATGTAACACGCCATGCTGAAACCAGATCTTCTCTTTCCCATATTTTTTCCAGATGAAAGTGCGGATAATGCTCAGCTCAAAATACAACCAGAATGCCAGATACACTATTACAAAAAGTTTGGTGTTCTCGTCTGTCAGCTGAAAATAATTGATCAGCACAAGCAGTCCGCATACCGACCAGGCCAGGAGCCAGAGAAAGAGCAAGGCAAGTTTCCTTCGGTTAGCCGCTGCCAATATCACAATGCTGAGAAGTTTATCCTTCTTCACGATACTGATGCGTTCACTGATGACCTTCATTCGGATTCTGAAAGCCGCAAATTTACTTATCTTTAAAGCATTTTGACTATGCCTGAGCTGAAAAGAAGCCTTAATTTGTTTGACACGGTGATGCTGGTTTCAGGAAGCATGATCGGGTCGGGTATTTTTATTGTGAGCGCGGATATGATGCGCGTGCTGCAGTCCCCTTTTTGGGTGCTCATTTGCTGGTTGCTCAGTGGATTTATCACCATACTGGCTGCTCTGAGTTACGGAGAACTGGCCGGTATGATGCCCGATGCCGGAGGGCAGTTTATTTACATCAAAAGGGCTTTCGGCAAACTTACGTCCTTTGTTTACGGCTGGACCGTCTTCACTGTAATTCAAACCGGCGTTATAGCGGCTGTTGCGGTCGCTTTCGCGCGTTTCACTTCGGTTCTCTTTCCGGTTTTTGATGAGCACCACATTTTATTTTACGCAGGAAAGTTTTCGGTTTCGGCCCAGCAGGTTCTGGCTGTCTTGTCGATTCTGGCCTTAAGTTACCTGAACAGCATGGGTATCCGGAATGGCCAAAGCATACAGCGTGTCTTTACCAGTGCCAAGCTGCTCTCACTGCTCGGACTGATCGTACTGGGATTTTCCATTGGGTATGCTCGCCAACACTGGCAGCAGAACCTTCAGATCAATCCTTATCCTGCCCAGGGCCCTGCACAGGGTTCTTGGATGCTCTGGTTAGGTGCAATCGGGGTGGCTTTGATCGGTTCACTATTCAGCAGCGATGCCTGGAACAACGTGACCTTTATTGCCGGGGAGATCAAACAACCGCAGCGAAATATTCCGCTTGGTTTGGTGATCGGTGTGTGCCTGGTCACTGTATTGTACATACTGGCGAATGTGGCGTATTTTATGCTGCTGCCGGCCATGGGTAGTCCTGAAGGGCATACCGTTCTTGAACGGGGCATCGCTTATGCCCGGAACGACAGGGTTGGCACAGCGGCGATATTCACCATATTTGGCAACGCGGCTGAAGTGTTTATGGCCGTTCTCATCATGATCTCAACCTTTGGCTGCAACAACGGTCTGATTCTCGCCGGGGCACGTCTGTTCAAGTCCATGGCTGATGAAAAACTTTTTTTCCCCCTGGCATCACGACTCAATTCCAAACAAGTTCCCTCCAATGCCATTTGGCTGCAGGCGCTTTGGGCTTCCGTACTCTGCCTCAGCGGGTCTTACAGTGCCTTACTGGACTATTGCACTTTTGCATCCCTCGTTTTTTATATTATCACCATTTTCGCCCTCTTTAAACTGCGTCGAAGTGCACCCACAGCCCATCGCCCATACAAAGCCCTCGCTTACCCAGTGTTACCCGCACTGTATATACTGCTCGCTTCAGGCGTATGCATCAGCCTCATCTGCATGAAAACATCCAACACCCTGCTGGGTATTCTGATCATGGCCCTGGGATTACCGGTTTACATGATTTTCACCCGCCAAAAACATGTGGCCTGAATTTCTGCATACCTTTTTTGGATTTAACCGGCAGCAACGTAACGGTGTACTCATCCTCCTTGTGCTTAGCCTGCTGAGTATGCTGCTGAACCTGTTCTACTCTTCCGGCGAAAATGAGGTGGATTTCAGGATTCTGAATTTACCCGTAATCAGCTATGCCAAGGATTCTATACACGCAAGTCCCGGCTTGAATGCCAGCACGGAATCCCTTAAACCCTTCTATTTTGATCCCAACACCGCGAATCACAAAGACCTGGTTAATCTGGGTTTAAAACCTGCAACAGCCCGGGCATTGATTCACTTCAGAGAGAAGGGATTTGTATTTAAATCAGCAGAGGACCTCAAAAAAGTGTATGGCATGAAGGATAGCGATGTCAACCGTTTGTCGGCATTTGTACGCATTGTTTCTGAAAAAAAAGTCCTGAAAAACGAGGAAAAGGATTCAAAGCAGCCTGAAAAAGCAGTTGCAATAACAAGCTTTTCAAGAATTGAACTGAATACAGCCGATAGCATTCAATTGCTGGACATTCGCGGTATTGGTCCCGTGTTTGCCGGTCGCATCATCAAGTACAGGAATTTGCTTGGTGGCTACGTGAACAGTGGACAACTGGCCGAAGTGTATGGCATGAAGCCCGAACAGCTTGAAAGCATAAAATCACAGATCAGGGTTGACAGTTCGGCAATCCGCAAATTGCACCTGAACTCCGATGAATTTAAGCTCATCAACAAACACCCCTATATAGATTACGATCTTTGTAAGCGCATGGTGAAAACAAGAAAGACCGCTAAGCTGAATAAATCCATGTTAAAAGAATTGCTTCAAAACGAGACACTGTACTTGAAGCTCCTTCCTTACTGCGACTTTGAGTGATTGCGGGTCGGTTTTTTCAATAATTAGTATATTTACAGCTATTACCTCACAATTATGGCCGATAAGCAAAGAACCATACAGAAAACTGTATCTGTTTCAGGGGTGGGTTTACACACCGGGGCAAAGGTGACCCTTACCTTTAACCCGGCTCCTGCCAACCATTGGTACAAATTTCAACGCGTGGACCTTCCCGGACAACCCATCATCAACGCCGATGCAGATCTTGTGACCGATACCTCGCGGGGCACCACACTTGAGCACAATGGTGCCAAGGTGCATACCACTGAGCATGTGCTGGCTGCCCTGGTGGGTTTAGGCATAGACAATTGCCTGATACAGGTCACCAGTGCTGAAATGCCGATTCTCGACGGAAGTTCAATCAAATTCATTGAATTGCTTGAAGAAGCAGGCATTGTGGAACAGGATGCTGACCGTGATTATTTTGAACTGTCGCAGAACCTCACCTTTGAAGATCCGGTTAAAAAAGTAGAAATGCTGGCTGTGCCCCAGGATGAGTTCAGGGTAACTGTCATGGTGGATTATGGCAGCGAAGTGCTGGGAACACAGCACGCCTCCATGTACCATTTGGGTGAATTCAAAAAGGAAATCGCCTCCTGCCGCACCTTTGTCTTTCTGCGCGAACTCGAAGCCCTCTTGCAACATAACCTGATCAAAGGCGGGGACCTGGATAATGCCATAGTTCTGGTTGACAGCGAACTGCCCAAGGAGAAACTTGATCACCTGAGAACAGTATTCAACAAACCCGACGTGGAGGTAAAGGGCAGGGGAGTACTTAACAATACCAAGCTCCAGTTTTACAACGAACCAGCACGTCATAAACTGCTGGATATAGTTGGCGACCTGGCCCTGGTTGGCAAACCCATGAAGGTGCATATTCTCGCAGCTCGTCCGGGTCATGCCGGAAATGTATCGTTCGCCAAAAAGATCAAGGACATGATCCGCGAAGAAAACCTGAAAAAGAAAAAGAACATCTACGAGCCTTACAACCTCAATAAAACACCCTTATACGACGTTAATCAGATCCAGAAAATACTGCCGCATCGTCAACCCTTCCTGTTCGTTGACAAAATCATGGAAATCAACGAAGAAGGCATAGTGGGTGTAAAGAACGTGAGCATGAATGAAGATTTCTTCAGGGGTCATTTTCCCGACTCACCCGTGTTTCCTGGTGTTTTACAGATAGAAGCCATGGCCCAGGTGGGTGGTATTTTCGCGCTTAGCAAGGTGCCAGATCCGGAAAACTACCTGACCTTCTTTATGAGCATTGACAAGGTGAAGTTTAAGAACCAGGTTATTCCGGGTGACACAATAGTGTTCAAACTTTCACTGCTCACACCTATCCGGAGAGGGATAGTGCATATGCGGGGCGAAGCTTTTGTTCGCGAAAAACAAGTGATGGAAGCCGAAATGATGGCCTTACTTTCAAAAGTCAAGGGTAAGGAAGTAAAACAAAGTGCAGTGGCTGTATAAATATGATCTCTCCTCTAGCCAACATCCATCCCAAAGCCAGAATCGGTAATAATGTCACCATAGAGGCTTTCGCCACTATTGGTGAGAATGTTGAGATCGGCGACAACACGTATATTCATCCCAATGCGCTGATATATCCCGATACCGTCATCGGAAAAGATTGTAAGATTTTTCCTGGTGCCGTGATTGGAATAATTAATCAGGATTTGAAATACAAGGGTGAAAAATCCACCACTGTGATTGGCAACAATACCACCATCCGCGAATACGTGACCATTCACAAGGGCACGGCAGACCGAATGACAACCAAGGTTGGAGACAATTGCCTCATCATGTGTTATTCTCACCTCGGGCACGATTGCATTGTAGGCAACAACGTGATCATTGCGAACAACGGAAGCCTGGCAGGTCACATTACAGTAGAAGATTATGTGGTGATTGAAGGCGTTGTGGCTGCACAGCAGTTTGTGCGCATTGGTGCACATGCCTTTATTGCAGGTGCCTCACTGGTTCGGAAAAGCGTACCGCCTTATATACGCGTGGCCCGCGAGCCATTACAGTTCATAGGGGTAAACACCATCGGTTTAAACAGGCGTGGTTACGATAAGGACACCATTAAGCAGATTGAAGACATATACCGCATCATATTTGTACGGGGCCACAACATTTCAAATGCATTGGAAATTGTGGAAAATGAAATGCCGGATACCGAAATAAGAAAAGAGATCCTGAATTTCATCCGGAATGAAAAGGACGGGATTGTAAAAGGTATTTGAGACCAGTCGCCGGAATCACGTGTTCGCTATTCAATTAAATAAGATCGGTAAAAAGTTCGGTCGTGAATGGATATTCCGTCACCTTGATTTTGAACTGGCAGCATCTGACAAACTAGTGATTCTGGGCGGAAACGGTTCTGGAAAATCCACTTTGTTGCAACTTATTTCAGGGTTCATTTTACCCAACGAAGGGCAGTTGAACTATACACTTCGCGGCGTAAACGTGGTGCCGGAAGAACTAAACCGGCACATTTCATTCGCCTCGCCCTATTTGCAGCTCATCGAAGAATTTAACCTGACCGAACTCAGCAGGCATTGCGAAGTATACAAACCATTTCTGAAAGGCATCGGAGCCGCTGAATTCATGCAGATCATTGAACTTGAGCATGCCAGACACAAGAGCCTCAAACAATTTTCAAGTGGCATGAAGCAAAGGGTAAAACTGGGACTCGCCATTCTTTGCGATACCCCGCTTCTGATGCTGGATGAACCCCTGAGCAATCTGGATAAGAATGGCGTGAGGTGGTACCGAGGCATGATGGAACAATATGGCTCGGATCGCACGGTGGTGGTTTGCTCAAACGCCATAAGCGAAGAATTCGAATTCTGCAAAAGGCAATTGAACGTGATGGATTTTAAGCCCTGATTCTTCTGAATACTCAGGCGTCGTAATCGATCACAACCGTTTCGGTTAAGGGATGTGACTGGCAGGTGAGCACATAACCTTCGGCCACTTCCTGGTCGGTGAGCGCGAAATTGGCGTTCATCTTTACTTTACCTTCCAGAACTTTAGCCCTGCAGGTACAGCATACCGCGCCTTTGCAACTGAAGGGCGCGTCTACGCCTGCTTCAATGGCTGCCTCCAACACGCTGATGCCGGAGGTTTCCAGTTCAAATTCAGTTTCAACACCGTATTGTATCACTTTTATATGGGCGTTCACATTGGTATTGGAAGCCTGTTCGGCTTTGTTTACTGCGTCGGCTACGGAAGTGAAGTATTCGATGTGGATTTTCTCCTTCTTTACACCAAGCGACTCCAGCGCCAGGCGGGCATTCTCCATCAGCGGACCGGGTCCGCAGATAAAATATTCATCTGCCTTCTCAGCCTGAGCAGCATTGATCAGGGCTTTGGCCTTGTCAACACTGATTATACCGGTTTGCAGTTCAGGCCATCCTTCAACAGCCTGGTCGTAAACAAAAAGCACCTTTAGGTTGGGGTGCGCAGCGGCTAAGTTTTCAATTTCAGTTCTGAAGATACTCGACTCTTTGTTTCGATTTGCGTAGATGAGCTGAATCTGGCTTTGCTTTTCAACATACAGCACACTTTTGATGATGCTCATCATTGGCGTAATGCCACTTCCGCCTGCAAAGAGCAGGTAATTTTTTTTACTGGAGCCCGTAAGAACCGTGTTAAAGGATCCCATAGGGGTCATCACATCCACAAAATCTCCCACTTTAAGTGTCTTATTGAGAAAAAGAGAGGCTTTGCCGGAAGGCACTTCTTTCACGGCTACCCGCAGGGTTTTTTCGTGAGGCGCTGCGCAAATACTGTACGAACGCCGTATGTCTTCGCCATCAACCTTAAGTTTGAGGGTAACATATTGACCCATCTTGAACTGGTATTCCGGGATGCGCTGGGGAGGCACTTCAAATTCAATAGATACAGCGTCGGAAGTTTCCCGCCTGATATCTTTTACCCGTAACAAATGAAATCGTGCCATAGTATAAAAAATTGCGAGCAAAAATAGGGCATTCGGCGCACTTAAAAAATTAATTTATAAGTCTGAAGCCAGGGCTATGACCTTTATCAGAATTGTTCGCCGGAATTTGAAAAAGCCTCTAAAGGCCCTATATTTGCTTTATAGGCAAACACATGAGCACTGTCAATTTAGAAGCGAATTTTGAAGCCAAACTGGCCGGAAATGAATTTATTGAACCCAAAGACTGGATGCCGGAAAATTACCGGAAACATCTGATCCGCCAAGTGTCGCAACACGCACACAGCGAAGTGGTGGGCATGTTACCCGAAGGCAATTGGATCAGTCGCGCGCCAAGCCTGCGCGCTAAACTGGTTTTACTGGCGAAAGTTCAGGACGAGGGAGGACATGGTTTGTATCTCTACACAGCGGCTGAATCCCTTGGAATCAGCCGGGATGAAATGATTGATGCCCTGCACAGCGGCAAGGCAAAATACTCCTCAATTTTTAATTATCCTACGCTCACCTGGGCCGATATTGGCGCTATTGGCTGGCTGGTTGACGGGGCAGCCATCATGAATCAGGTTATGTTGCAAAGAACTTCGTATGGACCTTATAGCAGAGCCATGGTAAGAATCTGCAAAGAAGAAAGCTTTCACCAGCGCCAGGGTTACGAGATCATGACCCGCATGGCATTTGGAACCGCGGAACAAAAGGAAATGGCCCAGGATGCCCTGAACCGCTGGTGGTATCCAAGCCTTATGATGTTCGGACCACCTGATGCCGAAAGCCCAAACAGCGACAACGCGCTTAAATGGCGAATCAAACGCGAAACAAACGACCAGCTTCGCCAGCGGTTTGTTAACCAAACCGTGGTTCAGGCGAATTACCTGGACATTAAAATTCCGGATCAGGCCCTGAAATGGAACGAATCCAAACAAGGGTATGATTTCAGCCAACCCGACTGGACAGAGTTTAAAAATGTGATTTCAGGCCACGGCATTTGCAACAAAGATCGTCTCGAAGCCCGCAAAAAGGCACACCGTGAAGGGGCATGGGTTCGTGAAGCCGCAGCCGCTTACGCGCAGAAACAAAAGCAAGTATCAACAGCAGCATAATTAAAAATTCAGTATCATGAGCGACAGCCAGGGCCCATTGTGGGAAGTATTCGTACAGAAAAAATCAGGACAACCGTTTGTGCATTGCGGTAATGTGCACGCCTTCGACAAGGAAATGGCCTTACAGAATGCAAGGGACGTGTACACACGCCGTAACGAGGGCATGTGTCTTTGGGTGGTTCCCAGCGAGGCAATTGTAGCCAGCAGCCCCGAAGATGCAGGTGCATTTTTTGAACCCGCGAACGACAAAATTTTCAGACATCCAACATTTTACCAGATCCCTGATGGCATTGGCCACATGTGATCTCTATCTTCAGTCATCATGAATCTTAATCAGAACTTGTTTAATTACCTTTTGCGCTTGTCCGATTCAGGCCTGGTTCTGGCCCAACGCATTTCAGCCTGGACGGGTCACGGACCATTTCTGGAAGAAGATCTGGCACTTACTAATATTGCCCTCGACCAGTTTGGTCGCAGCCGTAGCCTGCTTGAATATGCCGGAAAACTGGAAGGGAAAAACAGAAGCGAAGACGATCTGGCATATTTCAGGAATGAAAGAGAGTACTTTAATCCGCTGATTTGCGAACAACCCAATGGCGACTACGCACAAACCATGTTACGCCAGGCTTTTGTGGATTGCTTCGAATTTCTGCTCTATTCTGAACTATGCCATTCCAGGGATGAAACACTTGCCGGCATAGCCGCCAAATCCGTAAAGGAGATTGCCTATCACAAACGGCACAGTTTCAGCTGGGTGAAACGCTTCGGCAATGGCACCGATGAAAGCCACAACAGGCTTAAGCAAGCCATGGACAAATTATGGGAGTTCACCGGCGATATGTTTGAACAGATGAATGGCGAAGCCGATTTGGTGAAAGCGGGTTATGCCCCCGACCTGAATGTGCTCAAACCAAAATGGGAGAAAGAAATCGCTGAATTGCTTCAGGAGAGCCGGATAGAGATACCACAGAATGCCTTTATGCAGTCGGGTAGTACACTGGCGCGCCACAGCGAAAACCTTGGTCCGCTTTTGGCAGAGATGCAGATCTTACCGCGTATGTATCCCGAAGCCAAATGGTAAAGCCATGAGCTGGAAAGAAAATTTCAAAAGACTTTCACCGTATTTTATAGACATCTGGCAATACCTTGTGATACTTCTGATCATGATCATTGCCGCCTTGTTCATTTTATAAATTCAGACAAGTCAAATCGTTTTGCTTCACACATGTCACCTGGCACCATATTTACCGAACAGGAATTGATGAACATGCTGGGTGAAATTCCCGATCCAGAGATTCCGGTGATTTCAATTGTGGAACTGGGCGTCATACGCGGGATAAAGCAGGAGAAGGACACTGTGGAGGTGCTGATCACACCCACTTACAGTGGGTGCCCGGCCATGAAGCAAATGGAAGAGGATGTGATTTTAAAATTGAAATCAAAGGGTCTTCAAAACGTTTCTGTGAAAATGATCTATCATCCCACCTGGACAACGGATTGGCTTAGTGATCAGGCCAGGGAGAAACTTCGGGTATACGGGATAGCGCCCCCCGAAGGAAAAAGCGATAAATCCCTGCTTAGCACACACCCAAAATCAGTCACCTGTCCGAGATGCAAAAGCAGAAATACAGAAATGGTCTCCCAATTCGGCAGCACAGCCTGTAAAGCCCTCTACAAATGCAGGGGATGCCTCGAGGTTTTCGATTATTTCAAATGTATCTGACTCAGCGCAAACGCCGGTAGTTACGGTATTCTCCGGCTCTCCACCCGCTTATTTTTTCGATCAGGTAAAGGATCCTGTACTTTAAATTTCGCTTCACTTTAGCGGGGTCGTATACAAAATCCCAGTTGGCCCTGGCTATTCTATCAGCTAACACCGCAGGGTGAGTGCCCTGATATGTTTCCAGCAGATCAATATTGCTGTAATCGAATTCATCCGTTGAAGCAATGTTCTTTTTCACCCACTCGTCGTCATGCCATAATTTGTGAAAGTTTTGTTGCTTGGCCTGCTGGTGCCGTGGATCTTTCACCCAGCCATAATGGTAAATAAAGGCCCCGCTGTCTGCTACCTTTAATTTTTCCCCGTTTTTCATTCTGAATCCCTGGGCATCTTTATACGACCTGATGTTCTTGTTGTTCCGGATGATCCTGATCTCGTGTTTATACCAACGTCTACCTACACCAATGTAGCGGTAGTGTCCGTAAAAATGCCTGTATTCAAACAGCAAACCATCTACTTCAGGTCGGGTAGCATATTGATTCATACTGCCGCGTATTTTTTCGAGGTCTTCTTCGTGTACACACTCATCACTCTGAATATAAAAGCACCAGGTATAGTCACCCGGAATCTGATCGAATACCTTATTGGTTTCCTCAGCCAGCACCAATCCGCCTTCGCGAAGTTTTTCGTCCCAAACGGTGTCAATTATCCTGATCTTTTCAGAAGCCATGCCCTGGATCAGGTCTCGGGTGCCGTCATCAGAATGCCCAACACCCACATAAAACACATCGCAAAGCGGAAGCACAGATCGAATAGCTTCCTGTACCGGATAATCGTATCGTATGGCATTCCTGATAATTGTAAATCCTGCTACTTTCATGCGTTTAAAAAGGATAACCTATACCGAAGTTAAATATGCCATATTCAAGAGGTGAATGGTTAAATGTCCAGCGCTGACCGGCTGGCAATTTCGGATCTTTGAGCGGTACCGCAAAATCGAGCCGGAGTACAAAAAAATTCATGTCCCAGCGTACGCCAAGTCCGCTCCCGATGGCGATCTGATCCAGAAAAGTACCCCAGTGGAATTCACCGTTCGGTTTTGCCGGGTCGGGTTTTAAACGCCAGATATTACCGGCATCCACAAAAAACGCACCGTTAAATGATTTCAGGATGTGAAAGCGGTATTCGAAATTGCCTTCCAGAAGTATATCACCTATTTTATCGTAACGCACATAACTGTCAGATGGGTTATAACCACCCGGACCAAGGGTTCTGGCCCTCCAGGCCCTGACGCTGTTGGGGCCGCCACTAAAAAATCCCTGTTCATAGGGGAGGACGCTTAGATTTTTTTGAGGGACGCCAATGCCCCCGGCCATGCGATAAACAATACGGCTCTTTGCCCGGATGGGAACATAAATCCTGAAGTCCGCATCGGCTTTCAGAAATTGCGCAAATGGAATCCCGCCGATTCTGTAGCTTCCTGATGTATCTGGTTGCTGTCCGCTGAGTACAAACAGCGGTCGTAAAATGTTACCCGCCGATTGCAGGTTGAGACGTGCAAAGTAGGCTGTCTTTTTTCCGGCAATGATGCTTTCCTTTGAGGTCCAGGTGAGAATATACCGCATAAGTACAGTTAAGTGATCCTGGTATGAGTTGAGCAGAAAGGCGTCGTTATATGATTTTAGCTGAGCTTCGTAACTATCTGTAAGTACTGCCTTTACGGCATTGATGTCAATGGGTATGATGTCGTGACGAAGGCGCTTTTGGTTGCTGCGGTAATTGAAACCGTAGGAAATATTCAGAATGGTCCTGTCGTAATCCACACTCGACTGCATGTTGAGTGAGGTTTTCAAATACGTGCGGGGCATCATCTCCTTTTTGAATGGGAGGGCTGTGAAGGGAAAGTTGGCGCGTGGTATGGAGTAAGTGATTTCGGGGCCAAATTGAAAGGTATTGAAAATACGGTTGGGGTTCTTGTTCTGATTGGCTGGTATAGAGTCGATAGGGTTAAGGGAGGCTTGTGCCAATAATGCACCCTGTACTTTCAGCTCAAACATTTCACCGCCTCTGAACAAGTTCCGGTTCTGGTAAAGCAAACTGCCGTTGATCCCGAAATTGCCGCTGGTGTTGGTGCCCTCGGTTTCCGCCGTGAAGGCCTGCCGGAAAACAGGTACACAAATGATGTAACAATCCAGCTTGTCGGCCTGTTCGGTGTTCTGAAAGAACTGAATAGTGACGTTTCTGAAGATTCCCAGGGCGAGCAATTCCTTATAGGTTAATTCTGCTGTGTCTTTACTGAAATAATGGCCCTTTCGCAATTCAATGTTCTCGAGAATCATGAATTGTTTGAAACCCAGTTCACGGTTGATGAGAAAACGGGTCCCGGGCATTCCTGTGTACAGGGTATCCCTGAATTTGGCCGCAATGGCATTGCCAACCACCTGTTCAGGAATGATATAAATATTCTGAATACTAAATCGGGTGTGGTTCGTAAATTGTACCGAGTCTTTATCAGAGGACGGCGCCTTCATGAATTTTTTAAGTTTCACCGTAATGGCCACACTCCGGTTACTGAAGTTGCTGTCAACGTCAAATTCTATGTAGGCGCTCTCAAAATAATAATAACCCTTGTTCAGCAGAAAATCACTGATGTGTTTCCGTTCTTCCTGGATCTTTTCGAGGTCATATTGTGCCCCAACCTTTAACTTGCTCCTGATGGTATCTGTGTATATCAGTGGTTCAAGCAATTCATCCTCAATTTTGTAATGCACGCTGTTTACGGTATAATAATAACGCGGATACAGATTGTACTGTACAGAGGCTCGTTTTTTGTTTTTACTCAGCACTACTGTGTCGGTAACCGTATTGTTGAAATATCCCTTGCTGAAAAGGTAGCGGCTGAGCTGAAGTTTGGTTTGCCTGGTGAGTGATGAGTCCAGTAAAACCGGAGCCTCACCAATATCCCTGATGCTCTCCATCAGGGTCTGGCTGTCTTTATTTTTAAGCTTTGGTACTTTGGGTTTCTTGCCTTCAGCTTTTCTTTTTTCGTTTTTCAATTCATAGGCTTTTACCTTCTCAGCGTTCTTTCTGTCGTATTTCAGGTTGCGTTTTTCCTTTTTGGTTTTAATCTTCTCGTCGTCAAATAACTCGTACCACCAGATGTAAAAATCAAACACATTGAAAAGTTTCCGGTTTGGACGTTGTTTGTAGAAGGCTTCAAAATTCTCTTTGGGTAATCCGGTCTCCCTGAAATGATTGATCTCCGTTTTGGTGACAAGGTACTCGTTAGGCTGTAATTTTCGGGTTGGGCTGCATTGTGTGAGGAGCAAACTAATCAGGAAGAAGGAAAATCCCTTTGGCCTGCTTTTGAAAGAAACTTTATTAAGTACTTTTATGCCCAAGCCAGCGCCGATTAATGATGCTAAATTTAGACAATAATGCTGAGTAAAAAACAAATACAGGAATTGCGAGCGCTACATTTGAAGAAGTTTCGCGACATCACATCGCAGTTCCTTGTTGAAGGCATCAAATCGGTCCTCGAAACCATTGAACACCGACCCTCTGATGTAATTCGTGTATATGCCACTGAAACTTTTTTTAAGTCACATGCGCTGCAAACAAAATACCCTGCGATTGAATCTATTGTTTTGAACCAGGAAGAGCTCGAAAAGATCAGCCTTCAGCCCAGCCCAAACCAGGTCATAGCACTCTGCCGCTATTTTCAGGCTCCCCTTCAGGATTTCGACTTCAGCAAACACTTCAGCCTCTATCTCGATGAGGTGAGGGATCCCGGAAATTTCGGTACTATACTCCGGCTTGCTGACTGGTTTGGAATCAGTAAGGTGTTCTGTTCCCCTTCTTCCTGCGAGTTATACAATCCAAAAGTCATACAGGCCAGTATGGGTGCCTTCCTTCGCGTGGATCTCGTGGTCATCGGACTCCAGGAACTGGTGAAGCTCAATGCCATTGAAAGGGTGTACGGTGCCGTTTTGAACGGTGAATCCCTGTATAGCGAACGTATACGAAATGGCCTTCTGGTCATTGGTAACGAAGCAAGAGGCATTTCAGAAGAAAATCTGCGCCTCATTACACATCCACTCACAATCCCTTCAGCACCTCAGAGCAAAACAGAGTCACTCAACGCAGCTATGGCTACCGCTATTTTTTGTTCAGAGTTTTACCGTCAAACAGGCATCTGAGTCGAATAGCTGATCATTTTTTGGACACATGTCCTTTGTAATAGAGCCTTGCCTCACCTTTGGGATCATTGCTTTTCAGATACACCACACGATCCTGTCTTCCGTAAACCGACTTGGTATCGAAGCTGACCTGAACCCGTGTACTCTTGCCTGGTGCGATGGGCTCTTTACTGAACAATACATTGGTGCAAGAGCAGGAAACTTCTGCTTCCAGAATGATAAGGGGACTGTCTCCTGCATTGTACACATCATAATTCAACACAACCATCTTACCACGTTTAACATGTCCGAAGTTCTTTTTAGGCTCGATCACCTCCACTCTGGCCTGGGAGAAAAGGCCCTGGCAAGTGAACAAAAGTAAAAAGGCATAAAAAATCCCCCTGTGAAAAGCAGGGGGATTAATTTGTTTGTATAGTGTTTTCACCCGGATCAATTGGATGGACTTGCAGGTTTTGGTTTTACCTCACCTTTAATCCGCACTTTTTTGGAGGCGTATCTGGCATTGGATGTGATGGTCACATTCTTTTCAAAACGGCCTTCGCGTTTAGTGTCGTATTTAACTTTAATCACCCCGCTTTTGCCGGGCAGTATAGGTTCCTGTGGCCAGCCTGGTTTGCCGTCGATAGTGGTTGTGGTACAGCCGCATTCTCCGGTAACGCCTGTGATGGTGAGAGGTGACCTGCCGATATTGGTGAATTTAAATTCACGAATACCATTGGCATCGTAATCAATAACACCATAATCAAGCACTTCGGTCTCAAATTTCATGTCCGGCGCATTAGGATCCATGTTCGGAACAACAGATTCCTGTGCCCGTATAAAAGAACCGAAACTGAAAATGGAAAGGAGTAGGATGAATAACTTTTTCATGTTGAGATCGAACTAATATGGCTTAACCTTTTTTCTCAACAGGAGCACCTGCTGGTGTTGGGTTGGCTGGGAAGGCCTCGTCAACCGGCTTGGCTTCAACGGTGCCTTTGATGGTAAGTACCACGTTTCCGCTTTTAGCATTGGAATTTACGGTCACTGTTTTGTAGATACCACCTACCCGTTGGGTGTCGTATTTTACTTTGATCACGCCGCTTTTGCCGGGAAGGATAGGGCTTTTGGGGCATTCAGGAACAGTACATCCACAGCTTCCCTGACAGTTTGTGATCACCAAAGGCTCTTTGCCGTTATTGGTGAATTTGAATTCACACTCCCCGTTGTCACCTTGTTTGATGGTACCGTAATCATGAGTCAACTTGTCCATCTTGATGTCGGCCAGACTTGCTGGTGCAGCCGCAGCAGGGGTTTGATCATGGTTGTGTCCGTCACCCGCAGCGTGAACGTCTTGTGCGAAACTGAGAACAGAGAATCCTGCAACGAAGCCCAGTGTAAGAATTAGCTTTTTCATGATTGCTTGGTTTAGTTTTGTTAGTTTTGGTTAATGGTGCTATAAAGATATTACAAGCACAGTTTTCTTTCCGTAATTTTACGAAATTTAACAAAATAATTGAGAGAGTTTAACATGTCTATTCCCAAGACCTACAGCCCTTCTGAAGCGGAAAACAAATGGTATGCCTACTGGATGGAAAAAGGATTTTTTAAATCCATACCCGATCAACGTACACCTTACACCATAGTCATTCCACCTCCGAATGTAACCGGCGTGCTGCATATGGGTCACATGCTGAACAACACCATACAGGATGTTCTCATACGCAGGGCACGTTTGCTTGGCTATAATGCCTGTTGGGTGCCGGGCACCGACCACGCCAGCATTGCCACCGAAGCCAAGGTGGTTAAATTGCTCGCCGACAAAGGCATTCAAAAATCGGAACTGAGCCGGGAGGAGTTTCTGAAACACGCCTGGGCCTGGAAAGAAAAGTACGGAGGTATCATACTCGAGCAGCTAAAAAAACTTGGCGCCTCCTGTGATTGGGACCGCACACGCTTCACCATGCAACCGGAACTCACTGAAGCTGTATTCGACGCATTCATTGATCTGTATAAGAAAGGACATATATACAGAGGTGTCAGAATGGTGAATTGGGATCCACAGGGTAAAACTGCAGTAAGTGATGAGGAAGTTATCTATCGTGAAACGAACAGCAAGCTTATTTATGTAAAATACCGCTTCGAAGACTCCGATGAATTTATCGCTGTGGCCACCACCAGACCCGAAACCATCATGGGCGACACCGCAGTTTGTGTGAATCCGGGCGACACCCGCTACAGTCATTTAAAAGGAAAACACGTTCTCGTTCCCATTGTGAACCGGCGCGTGCCGGTAATCTTCGATGAGTATGTGGATCCCGAATTTGGTACAGGCGCCCTGAAAGTGACACCTGCCCATGATATCAACGATTTTAATCTGGGTCAGAAACACAAGCTGGAAACAATCGACGCCCTTGACCCCGATGGAAAGATCAGCAAGGCTGCTGGTGCTTACACCGGTATGGACAGATTTGAATGCAGAAAACAAATCGTGAGAGATTTACAGGAACAGGGACTTCTTCTCAAAACAGAGGACATCAAAAACAAAGTTGGATACAGTGAACGAACCAATGCTGTCATTGAACCCAAATTGAGCATGCAATGGTTCCTGAAAATGGAGCAGGTGAGTAAACCCGCCCTTCAGGCTGTACTGGAAGGAGAAGTGAAACTCATTCCCGATAAGTTTATAAATACCTACAAGCACTGGATGGAAAACGTACACGATTGGTGTATCAGTCGGCAATTGTGGTGGGGGCAAAGGATTCCGGCCTGGTATGATAATAAGGGTAACTGTGTTGTGTGCAAAAGCAGAGAGGAAGCCTATACCAAACTGCTTGATATTAATCCGGAGCTGAAGACGGAAGACATTCGCCAGGATGAAGATGTGCTTGATACCTGGTTCTCCTCCTGGTTATGGCCGCTAACCGTATTTGATCCACAGATCATACAAAAAGGATGGGACAAGGCCAATGCTGATCTCAAATATTATTATCCCACGAACGATCTGGTGACCGCTCCGGAAATACTGTTCTTTTGGGTGGCCCGCATGATCATTGCAGGTAAGGAATACAGCGGGCAAAAACCATTCTCGAATGTTTACCTAACTGGAGTCGTTAGAGATAAGCTGGGCAGAAAGATGAGCAAATCTCTGGGCAATTCACCTGATCCCCTCGAACTCATAGCTAAGTATGGTGCAGACGGTGTACGGGTTGGCATGTTGCTGAGTTCTCCGGCCGGAAATGACCTCTTGTTTGATGAAAGTTATTGTGAGCAAGGCAGGAATTTCGCCAACAAGGTTTGGAACGCTTTTCGCCTCATTCAGGGATTTGAAGTGTCGGATGTTGCTCAGAAACCGGCGGCCTCTGCAGCCATTGAATGGTTCGGACATAAATTTGCTGAACAGCTCGACCAGATCAACGAGCATTATTCAAAATACAGAATGAGCGATGCCCTGATGGCCACCTATAAACTGGTATGGGACGATTTTTGTGCATGGTATCTGGAGGCCATCAAACCCGACTTTGTGGACGGCAAAGCGCTTCCACTGGACAGAACAAGCTATTCGGCAACTGTGCAGTTCATGGAAGACCTGCTTCGCGTGATGCACCCCTGGATGCCTTTTATTACAGAGGAACTCTGGCATCAGCTCAAACCGCGTAAGGAGAAAGAATGCATCATGCTCGACAAATGGCCTGTGGTCAAGACTTTTGACAAGGCATTGCTTTCTCAGTTTGAACACAGCAAGGAATTGGTGGCAGCTGTGCGAAACCTGCGTCAGCAAAAACAAATTTCACCCAAAGAGAAACTCAGTGTAATCGAAAGATCAAATGGAACATCGCAGGTGGTCACTGATTTTGTGATCAAACTGGCCAACCTGTCGGGTTTTGAGAAAGACACAAGCCTGGCTGGAATTAGTCTGGTTGTTGGGACCAGAGAGTACCTTGTACCTTTGAGCATGGCCTTGAACGCTGAAGAAGAAAGGAAACGCCTGATGAAAGACCTTGAATACAACCGGGGATTTTTGCGATCGGTTCAGGCTAAGTTGACCAACGACAGATTTGTGTCCAATGCCAAACCGGAAATTATTGCCATTGAACGCAAAAAAGAAAGCGACGCCTTGTCGAAGATCAAAACACTGGAAGAACAATTGGCGGCATTGTAGGCAGGCGAACGGCAAACAGTAATGTTGGATGCATTTTAGTCCGAACTATGGTGTTGAAACGCATTATCCTTTGCGCAACTTTTTGCATACTTAAAATTATATCAACTTTTACAGGATCATTCTTTTAGGGAGAACGATGCAATTCCCTTTAGCTATTGGATTGTAGTTTTTACACGGGATGACATCTGAATTCACCGAATTAAACTTTGCAAAGAAATTAATGGGTGTTTCTGGCTTCAGGTTCATAGCCCGGAATTGAAGAATGTATTTCACTTTAATTATTGAATACCATGATTTTATTTACTGAGGCGAAAACACTGTTTGGCTTGTTTCTTTACAGAAAATAAATATATTTGGTAAAAATAAGTCTTGCCTTGGTGAGATGAATTAATGTGTGACTGATCGGCCTGCGTGATCGTTTTAGAATTGGTGTATTTTGTTTACTATTAATTTTTGATTCGAAGTAATTTCATGAAGCTAAATTTATGGAGACTTATTTGTGGCTTGGTTTTGAGTACTGTGTTCGAAATACAAGCGCAACAAGTAACACAAAATAAAAGTTCTAAGGAGATCCAGTTTCCAGAAACTTATGCCAATTCCAATTTGAGCTACAAATTAATTGATGCTCCAAACAAAACTTTTTGCTACGACATATACGTTGACGGGCGCTTAATGATTCACCAGCCTTCGGTTCCGGGCTTGCCGGGCAACGAAGGTTTTAAAACAAGGTTGGATGCGGAAAACGTAGCCAAATTAGTTATCAGTAAAATAAAAAGAGGAGAGGTGCCCCCGAGTGTATCAGTTGACGAGATGAAAAAACTAAAGGCCATACCTTAATTTACGTGAATAAGTTTAGACTATTACTTCTCTTGTTCTGCTTATTGCAGTTGCCCGAAGTCTTGGGGCAATGCAGTTTTACCACTGCAATTATTCCATCTGGATCCATTAACCTGTGCAGTGGAAATAATGTGGTTTTAAGCCCAAGTACTTTAAGCGATAGCTGGACTCAGAAATCCAATGTTGGTGGGCAAGGTCGTGCTATGGCGGTAGGCTTTAACATTGGAAGT
>DAOMFS010000040.1:0-26230 GCA_035429925.1 Bacteroidia bacterium
TCACGATAGCCATAAAAGGTGAATCTTTGACCAAAATTTCAAAAGCATTGTTTGGTAAAATTACAGGATGCTTTAGCTAAGACGCAAGCAGTGGCTAATTCCCTAAATTTGTGTCAATGAATTACCTGGCTCACGCCTATCTCTCTCAACACGACCCGGAATTACTCCTGGGGAATTTTATTGCCGACCACCTGAGAGGCAATGATTTTTCGAGATATTCTGAAGGTGTCGTAAAGGGCATAAAAATGCACAGGGAAATAGACCATTTCACGGATTCTCACCCCTTGTTTAAGGCGAGCAAACGCTTGTTTTATGAAGAATACGCAAGATACAGCGGCATACTTGTAGATATTTATTATGACCATTTGCTGGCCAGGAATTTTTCGCAGCATCATAACAGCAGTCTGGAAGATTTTAGCACAGATGTATACATGATATACAACCGAAACAGAACGATCATGCCGCAGGGGAGCAGTCGCTTTCTGGATTACGTCATCCGCAACAACATTTACCTTTCCTATGCCAGCTTAGGAGGCATTGAATCGGTTTTAAGTCATTTATCACAGCGCATCGGACATGGCGTGGCCCTGCATGGTTCGCTGAAAAGCTTTCTGGCGACTGAACAGGAATTGAGCCGCTTGTTCGACAGCTTCGTAATTGATTTGAAGCGTGAATTTGAGCCTGACCTCAAAGCTTAATGGATCCGGGCAGACTTGTTACGATTAACGAATAAATTAAATTTTGCTGACTCATGGGTTTTCTTACATTTGTTAAGAGAAACCCTGTAACAATAAAGTAGTCTGTTTCGGGGGGTTCAATGTTCAGTTTTCCTGCCTATGAAAAATCTATTACACGCCAATCTTCTTTCTTTTTTTCTGCTGATCCTTCAACATGCATCAGCACAAACTATTTTGTATTCAGAACCATTCAACGCTTCACTAGGAACCTGCACGGCAGCGAACGGATCAAGTGGAAACTGGATATGGACCAACTCCTGTTCAAGAAGCACTTTAGGCGGACATACGAATCCAGGCAGCGCCTTATTTCAGGGTTCAGGCTGCCAGTTCGGGAACAGCAGCGCCACAGTTAGCGGAGATCTGCTCACACCAACAGTTGCCTTGGGTGCACTGGGAGGTACCCTGCAATTCAACTATTCTCTGAACAACGAATGCGGAACTGGCGGTTCAACCTGCTTCTATGATGTTTTGAGCGTTGGAATTTCAACCAACAATGGTGTTTCATATACCACAATCATGGCTTCGAGCGGTTCCCCGGCTGGTCTGGTGAATGGCAGCGCCTGGGTTGCGGTAAGTTATAACCTTTCGGCCTTTGCTAACCAAAACATCAAGGTCGCGTTCAACTTCAACTCCATCGACGGCGTACTGAATGCCTATGACGGTGTATATGTCGATGACGTTGTAATCATCGGTGCTTGCAGCATAAGTGTGAGCGCTGTTTCTGGCGGAAGTACAGTCTCTCCAATACTTTGTTCCGGCAATAGTTTAACGCTTACAACCAACGCGGTCAGTAATTTCAGTTGGAGCACCGGCGCAAATACATCTTCTATAGTGGTATCACCTACGGTCAATACATCTTATTCACTCACCGCCACAAGTGTATCAAATTGTGTGGCTTCTTCTGCGATTTCGGTTTCAGTGAACGCATCAGTACCTGTACTTACAGTAAGTGCTACCACAAACAATGTATGCATGAACAGTACCGTGGCACTCACTGCCAGCGGCGCTCTAACCTATACCTGGACCGGAGGCGTAAGCAATGGTGTGGCATTTACCCCAACCGTTTCTTCAAGTTATACGGTTACGGGTGGTAATACCTGTGGCACATCGAGTTCAGCAATTGCATTAACGGTTCAACCATCTCCAACTGTTACCGCAACGATTAGTCAACCTACCGTTTGTACGGGTAACACTGTGGCCTGTATAGCCAGCGGAGCAGTATCTTATACCTGGTCGAACCTTGTACCAAATGGACAACCTTTCTTTCCTTCTGCCACAACAGTTTATACGGCCATTGGCGCATCAGCATTTGGATGTACTGCACAAGCTATGGTCAGCCTAACCGTGGTGAACACGCCAATTTTAGCCCCTCTGGCCACACCGAGCCTTATTTGCATAGGCGGTTCGGGCACCATAGCGGCTCAGGGTGCAACCAATTACACCTGGTTGCCGGTGAACACTTTTACAGGTTCGAACAGCGGCACCATAGTCATCACGCCCACATCCACGGCAACCTATACATTAATCAAAGCCAATTCAAACTGTGTGGACACCAAGACCATCACGGTATTTGTGAACCAATTGCCCAACGTGTTTGCCATTGCGCAACCCACCATTGTGTGCGTGGGCAGCACGGCAACCTTGTCAGGAGGCGGAGCCAGCTCTTACACCTGGACCCCGAGCAGCTTTAACCTCATTGGGGCCAATGTGGCGGTAACGCCCACGGGCAGCACCATTTATACCTGCACGGGATCAGACGGCACCTGCGTGGCCACCTACACGGTGATGCTGGCAACCAACCCGGTGCCAACGATACAGGCCCAGACCTCAAACTCTGCGATCTGTGCCGGAGCGAGCGTAACCTTAACGGCGAGCGGAGGCTTGAATTACACCTGGACACCGGGACCATTCACAGGCTCTGTGGTGGTGTTCAGCCCATCATCACCGGTATCGATGAACGTGGTGGGCAATAACACCTTCAATTGCACCAGCCAGAACAACGTGGCGGTGATCGTGTACCCGAACCCGACGGTGAATGCCATACCGAACCGCACCCTGGTGTGTACCAACGGACCCTCAACGATCACGGCCACGGGCGCGAACACATACAGCTGGAACACAGGTTCGCTGAGCAATACCATAGTGGTATATCCATCGGCTACCACGGTGTACACGGTAACGGGCACCTACACCAACAGCGGCTGTTCAACCACTAAAACGGTTCAGGTGCAAACCTATGTACCTGTAACGGGCATCAACGGACCCACGGCGGTGTGCATAGGCTCATCGATCACGATCAGTTCGGCCCCGGCCAATTCCTACACCTGGACCCTGAACGGAAACCTTTTATCGAACCAGCCGAGCATACTCATAGGTCCGACGGTGAACACCACGTATTCTTTGGGCACTACCAGCACGAGCAACAACGTGAGTTGTGTGGGCGGCAATTCCATCACCATACAGGTGAACCCCCTGCCGGTGATCACGGCCAGCTCAACGCGTACGCTGATCTGCAAGAATTATGAATTCACCACATTAAACGGCGGAGGCGGGGTAAGTTACAACTGGCTGTTCATAGGAGCAGGCAACAGCGTTACAGTTGCGCCCCTGGCACAAACCATTTACACGGTTGAAGGCACCGATGCGAACGGTTGTGTGAACACGGCCACCATCATGATCCGGGTATCCGCCTGTACTGGCATCAATACGCCTTCACAGGCTCAGGAGCGTTTGCAGATCTACCCTAATCCAAATAGCGGAGAGTTCAGTGTAAGCTCATCAGTCGAAATACAATTCGAGATTTTTGACGGGCTTGGCCGGATCATTCAGTTGGGTCAGATTAAAGCCGGAGAGTCAATACAAATAAATCTTGCCGGCTCCGCCAATGGTGTATATTTATTAAGAAGCCTTGACCATGCGGGAAAAGAAAGCCTTTACAAACTAATCATTCAAAAGTAAATCATCATCCTATCAATACGTACCACTAACCAAAAAACACAAACCTATGATTAAAAATTTACCTTACTCCATCAAAAAGCTGAACATTGGCCTTGCAGCCTTTGTTATGGCTTTGAACTGTATAAGCTTCACAGCAAAGTCCCAGTTGGTTACTTATACATTTACACCTGCCGGAGCAACGGGACGAACAGGTCCCACCCAGGCACAGGTTAATGCGGCCTACCTCAGCACGAACCTGAACGGATCCGTAACCTCTAATCTGGGTGTTCAGCAATTCACGATTCCTATAGCCGGTGTTTACCGTATAGATACCAGAGGCGCTCAGGGCGCATCTTCAGGTGGCGCTGCAGGAGGATTGGGTGCTCAAATGATAGGTGATTTCACCTTTACAGTGGGTACTGTGCTGAAGATCGTTGTGGGTCAGCAAGGCATAGGATCTTCATCTGGCGCAGGCGGAGGCGGAGGCGGAAGTTATGTGGCCACTTTTGTGGGCAACACACCATTAATAGTTGCTGGAGGTGGAAGCGGAGCAGCTGATGTGAGTTACCCTGGCACCAGCGCCGGAACAGGCTCAGTTGGTAACCCCGGTGGTAACTGTGCAAACGCAGGACCTACGGGATTCGGTGGCGGTGATGCCTCAGCCTGTGGCAGCGGAGCCGGAGGAGCCGGAGGATTTTATGGAGACGGGTCAAGCGGCGGAAGCTGGGGCGCGCAGCGCGGATACGGTTTTGTGAACGGCAGCGCCGGTGGATTATCCGGCAGCGGTGGTCGTGATGGCGGATTCGGCGGAGGAGCCGGAACACACCTCAATAATACTGGTGGTGGCGCAGGCGGCGGATACACAGGTGGCGGAGCTTCGTATCACGGAGGCACATACGTGGGTGGTGCAGGATCTTCCTTTAACTCGGGCACAACCCAAACCAACACAGCCGCATTTAACTCTGCCGATGGAAAAGTACTGATCACCAGAATGTGTAACATAAACATTTACGCCAGCGGATTAAACGCCAGTGGTGCACTTTGCAGCGGCGCTTCGGCCACACTTACAACCGATGCCATCAGCAATTACTCCTGGAGTACGGGCAGTTCGGCCCCATCAATCATCATTGCCCCAACCACCAATACCGTGTACACTTTAACTGCAATGAGTCCTTCCAATTGTATCACCTCAAATTCATTCACAGTTCTGGTGAGCACCTCAGCGCCTGTACTAACCGTTACACCAAGTTCCAACACAGTTTGCCTTGGTAACACGGTTTCCATAAATGCAACTGGGGCCATAACCTATACCTGGTCAGGGGGCATCAGCAACGGTGTTGCTTTCTCTCCAACAGCAACAACAAGTTACTCTGTAATTGGCCAGAATGGCTGTGGTTCGGTTCAGGCGGTTTCAACCATTTCTATCCTGCCATTGCCTGTGATTGGCATTGTGAGTCCAACGGTAGTATGTGTGGGTAACACCGCAACACTTACCGGTGGTGGAGCGACTACCTATACCTGGAATCCAGGAAATACTGTTGGAACTAACTTTATTGTAAGTCCGGGTTCAAACACAACATATACCGTGGTTGGGGGCACAGGCAACTGTATTGGAACAAATACGGTTGCGTTGGCAACCAATCCAATACCAACTGTTGCCGCCGCGGTTTCCAACTCTATGATCTGCGTGGGCACTTCAGTGACACTAACAGCAAGCGGTGGATTAAGCTATACCTGGACGCCGGGTGGCATGACGGGTTCCATGGTTGTGGTTTCTCCAACAGGCCCAACCGGTTATGTGGTTACCGGCGTAAACAATTTTAATTGCAGTTCCAGCGCCAATGCGGCGGTGGTGGCCTTTCCAAGTCCAACGGTGAACATCAGCACGACCAACAATTCCATTTGTGTGGGCGGTTCTGCCACACTCACTGCGAGCGGAGCCAATACCTATGTTTGGACCAACGGACCTGCCGCACCTGTAAATATGGTGAGCCCGATAGCCAATACTACCTATACGGTTGTGGGCACCAGCTCAGCCAACAATTGCAGCAGTTCGCAAACCATTTCCATAGCTGTGTTTGAAGTGACGATCGCTGTGAGCAGTCCCACTTCTGTGTGTTTAGGACAATCTGTGACCCTGAATGCTTCAGGTGCAAACTCCTATTTGTGGAACAACGGAAACACAAACCCCAGCATAGTGGTTTCCCCGTCTGTCACTTCCGGGTATACAGTTAACGGCGTTTCATCAATTGGAGGCAACACTTGCATAAGTAGCGGTACAACACAAGTAAATGTGAATCCGCTTCCTTCTGTAACAGCCAGCAGTACGCGCACCAGCATTTGCAGGGGTGAACACACTACACTTAGTGCCGCGGGCGCGAACGCGTATTTGTGGAACACCTCTGCTACAACAACAACGATATCAGTGAATCCTTTATCCACAACCAATTATACAGTAACCGGAACTGACAACAACAACTGTATTAATTCTGCTACCATACAGGTTAAGGTATCACTGTGTACAGGTCTTGAGGAAAAAGCAGTAAACACTCAAAACATCAGCGTGTTCCCTAACCCAAGCAAGGGAGAATTCAGCATCACAGGTGAGCAAGAAGCCCATCTTGAGTTGGTAAATTCTTTAGGCCAGGTTGTTCTTGAAATAGCACTCAAGGCAGAGAACCATTACACACTGAAGGTGGATCATCTGAATAGCGGTGTTTACATTATCAGAAGCAAGGACGGATCTTTCAGAAACCATAACAAAATAATTATAGAGAACTAAACAAGAGAATAAGCCCCGCGGGATAACTTCTGCGGGGTTTTTTGTTAAACCACTTTTAAGAACAATTAATCTCAAATAACGCAAAACCATGATTACACTAGAAAAACACATCAAATGGGTGCGGAAATCAGGAAGAAGTATTTTCTTTCTGCTCTTCCTTACCAGCCTGCTGCCACTTAGTGCACAAGTCACATACACTTTCACCAATGCTTCGGCCACAGGCTCAGCTGGTCCAACCCAGGCCATGGCCAACGCGGCCTACGCCAGTACAAATCTGAACGGGTCGGTTACTGTGGTGAATGGCTTGCAGAGTTTTACCATTCCTGTTTCGGGTATGTACCGTGTTGAAGCTGTAGGCGCTGCTGGCTACGGCACCAATGCCGGACGAGGCGCTTCTGTGGCAGGAGACTTCAGCCTTTCCGCGGGTCAGGTGCTCTATATTATGGTTGGTCAAATGGGTAATCCTCCGAACAGTCCAGGTACAAACCAGTACGGTGGTGGTGGCGGATCTTTTGTGACCTACACCAACAACAATATTCTCGTTATAGGCGGTGGTGGGGGCGGTTCATGGGCGCAATCCTTCACGGGTTTGTCTGATGGTACAGTTGCCGCTGCTGGTAACGCGGGTGCTGGTGCTAACTGCAATGTAGGTGTAGGCGGTGCAAATGGCGGAGGCGGAGGAACCAATTCAAGCGCCGATGGTGGAGGCGGATATAGCGGCAATGGTTCAGGTACGGCTGGCGGACTCTCCTTCCTGAATGGCGGAACAGGCGGCTCGCAATATGGACACGGTGGCTTTGGCGGCGGCGGCGGAGCGAGTAGCTGGGATAACAGAAGAGGCGGAGGAGGCGGAGGTTATTCCGGCGGTGGTGGTTCACACGGGGGGACTACTTATTACCCCGAAGGCGGAGGTGGTGGCTCTCTGAACAATGGAGCCAATCAAACCAACATTTCAGGACAAAATACCGGACAAGGTCGTGTGATCATAACGCGTTTGTGCAGCATTGCCCTTGGCACCACCAGCGGCAGTCAGTTGATTTGTACAGGTGCTGCTGTTACTTTAACAACAAATGCCATCAGCAATTATTCATGGAGCACAGGCGCGAATACCTCGTCCATAACAGTTTCACCCACTGTTACCACAACCTATGTGTTGTCGGCAATGAGTCCGTCACTTTGCATCACCAGTAATGCCATTACCATTACGGTAAGTGCAACAGCTCCGGTGCTCACCGTTGCGCCTTCTTCCAACACGGTTTGTCTCAACAACACTGTTTCCATTAACGCCAGCGGTGCCCTGGCCTATACCATCTCTGGTGGAGTGACCAATGGTGTGGCTTTCACACCCACAGTTACCAGCTCATACACTGTAACGGGTGTGAATGGTTGCGGAACATCTTTTGCCGTGACAAGTATTTCCATACTACCCTTGCCAGTGGTAGGCATTGTTTCCCCTACCCTTGTGTGTGTTGGTACAACAGCCACATTAACAGGGGCAGGTGCCACAACTTACACCTGGAATCCTGGGAATACGGTTGGCACTAGTGTTGTAGTCAGCCCGGGATCGAATACTACCTATACCGTGATTGGCGGTTCAGGAAATTGCATAGGCATTAACACAGTGAATCTTGCCACAAATCCCATACCTACTATTTCGGCGGTTTCATCCAATACCAATATTATTTGCGCCGGCACCACGGTTACCCTGAGTGCTACAGGTGGTATATCATATACCTGGCAACCAGGCGGACAAACAGGATCTATCATTGTTGTCACGCCAACAGCACCAACCAATTATATGGTAACCGGGGTAAATAATTTTAATTGCAGCTCTGGAGCCAATATTGGTGTTATTGCCATGCAGTCCCCAACGGTTATTGTGAGCACAAATTCAAACTCCATTTGTCTGGGTGGTTCTGCTACAATAACTGCAACGGGAGCCGATACCTACCAATGGAGTAATGGACCCACAGGCTCATCCAATGTAGTGAATCCAAGCACCAGCACTACCTACACGGTTGTTGGAACCAGCACGGTGAGCAATTGCAGCGGCAGCAACTCCGTCACCATTTCAGTGTTTGTGGCTACCATGGCGGTTACGCCACCCACCAGCATTTGTAACGGGGCTAGCGTGAGCCTTTCTGCTTCCGGATGCACATCTTATCAATGGAATACAGGCAGCACGAACAGCAACATTACTGTTAATCCTAGCAGCACTACGGGATATACCGTAAACGGCATCAGCTCAGTTGGCGGAAACACCTGTGCAAGCACTGCCACTACACAAGTTACTGTGAACGCTCTGCCGAATGTAACGGCCAGCAGCACAAGAACCAGGATATGCAAGGGAGAAAGCACCATACTGAGTGCCGGAGGTGCCAGCACCTATGTATGGAACACAGCTGCCATAACGCCTACTCTGCTGGTTAATCCAATTACCACAACAAACTATACTGTAACCGGAACGGATAACAACGGTTGTATAAATTCAAGTACAATACAGGTGAGCGTTTTCCTTTGCACAGGTCTTGCAGAATTTGCTGAGGGTGATGCTGGTCTACTCCTCTACCCCAATCCAAACCAAGGCGAGTTTCAGATTAAGGCAGATCGTGATATGAATTTGATTTTAATAAATGCTTTGGGACAGCAGGTGAAAAAATTGAGTCTTGATTCCTCCAACAACAGACACGCCGTTCTTTCAGGACTGAGTACGGGCGTTTATTACCTCGTATCTGAGCATGATGCTGCCACAATTTGTAAACGAATTGTTGTACAAGATTAGCTTTCTTAAGAAACGCTTAAAACCTCTGCTTTTTTGGGCAGAGGTTTTTTTTTGGAAAATATTGGATTAAAGTGAATTTTATATAAAAAAATTCCTATTTTCACCTATACTAAACCAACTTACACCTCAAAAACCAATCAACATGAAACAAACCACACACAATCGAAGAACTACACTATCGTTCAAGGCGGCATGGCTTGTCTTGTTCGGACTTGCTTTCTTCCTCGGAAGATCGCAACCCACTTACACATTTACCACGGCTGGTGTTACCGGGCAGAATGGGCCTTCTCAGGCCCAGATCAATACTGCATATCTAAGTACCAACTTAAATGGCAGTGTGACTGTAACAGCCGGAATACAACAATTCACCATCCCTGTATCGGGTAATTACCGAATCGTAGCTGCTGGCTCTGCCGCGCAATTTGCGAGTGCATTTGGGCAGCGTGGGCGGATTGTTCAAGGTGACATTTATCTCACCGCTGGCACCGTACTTAAAATTCTGGTTGGGCAAAAAGGCGTCACAGGTTCTACTTCAACTGGAGGAGGAGGAGGGTCCTATGTCTGCACCAGCACGAACAGTTTACTGATTGTTGGCGGTGGAGGCGGCGGTTACTGTAACCCTCCCACCAGCTTACTTGCAAACAGTGATGGTAGCTATGGAAACAACGGGCAAGCCTATACCGGCTCATCTGGTGGTGGTTCCGGTGGTACTGGCGGCGGTGGCGGCTTCGGTGGTTCTCACTGGGGCGGCGGCGGTGGCGGCTGGAATGGAAATGGCACGGCTGCTTCCTCCTGTGCTGGAACCGGTGGAAATGGTTTTCTAAACGGTGGAACCGGGGGCGGAACCTGCAATAACTCAGTAGGTGGATTTGGCGGCGGCGGCGGCACACACGGTAATACCGGTGGCGGCGGCGGCGGTGGCGGCTATTCCGGCGGCGGTGGATCAGGTCAAACACCTGGTGTTGGAAGTGCAGGCGGCGGCGGAGGAAGCTATCAATCACCAAACATGACAAACCTTGTTGATGGTGGTTTGAACTTGAATGATGGTTATGTGACCATCACGCGCATGTGTACCATTAATATATTTGTTAACGGAACCAATGCTAGCAGTGCCATCTGCGTAGGTAACTCTGCAACCCTTACGACTGACGCTATCAGCAGCTATACCTGGAGCAATGGCAGCAATGCTTCATCTATTGTGGTGAATCCTGTTGTAACAACTGGTTATAGTCTTACAGCAATGAGCCCATCCAATTGCATCACATCTACATTCTATACTTTAGTAGTAAGCGGTTCTGCACCAGTTCTCACAGTTGCAGCATCAGCTCCTTCTGTTTGTTTGAATAACACAGCTATGATCACAGCCAGTGGAGCGCTTACTTATACCATTTCTCCCGGTAACGTGCCGAATGGTGTTGTTTTCACACCGACCACTACTACAAACTATACAGTATCAGGTGCGAATGGCTGTGGCATTAACAATAGTGTGGTTACTATTTCCGTATTACCACTTCCTGTAGCAGGTCTGGCTACACCTACTCTTGTTTGCGCAGGCGGCTCAGCAACCATGACAGCGACAGGCGCAACAACGTACACTTGGTTACCTGGGCCAATTACGGGAGCCACTGTGCTCACAAGTCCAATGGTAAATACCACATACACTGTTACTGGAAGTACCGGAAACTGTGTTGGAATTTATACTCTTAATATTGCGACGAACCCAAACCCGACCGTTACCGCCTCTACAAGTGGAAGTATGATCTGTCAAGGTATAAGCGTAACGCTGACCGCCAATGGAGCCAATACGTATACCTGGCAACCTGGTGGTGCAACCGGAGCTACCATTGTGGTGACACCTACGGCACCTACGGCTTATTACGCCACTGGCAGCAATTCATTTAATTGCAGCGCCACTGGCCAGGTAGCCGTGATCACCCAACCCAGCCCTACCGTTCAGGTGAGCGTGAACAATGCCACCATTTGTGCTGGTGGTTCGGCACAGCTTACCGCACTGGGTGCCGACACCTACAGTTGGAATACAGGCGCTACTACTTCAAGTATTAATGTGAATCCTCTTACAAGCACAGTTTATACGGTCGTAGGAACATACACCGTGGCCAATTGCACAAATACCCAGACCATGAATATTTCGGTTTATATTGCCAATATCCCGGTATCTGGACCGACTGTTACATGCCTTGGCCAATCTGTAGCCTTACAAGCCTCAGGAGCTTTGTCTTATACATGGAATGTCGGTGGCAACAACAGCAATGTTTCCGTTACACCTTCTGTAACAACAGGATATACTGTCAATGGTATGACCACGGCAAATGGTGGCACATGTGCTGCAACCGGAAGTATACAGGTTGCTGTGAATCCGCTGCCGAATGTTACGGCTAGTAGTACCAGAACCGCAATCTGCAAAGGCGAGAAAACAATTCTTACTGCGGGAGGAGCCACTTCCTATTTGTGGAATCTTGGTAATACCACTTCTACCATACAGGTGAATCCTCAGATCACACTCACCTATACCGTTACAGGAACCGACAACAACGGTTGCAACAATACGGCAACCATTCAGATCTCGGTTAGCCCCTGTACAGGTTTAAGCGAAGCCAACGCGGCCCAGCATGTTCTGAATGTGTTCCCGAACCCGAATAACGGTGAGTTCACCATTCAGGCCAGTGAAGCACTTGACCTGCAAGTGATCAACCAGCTTGGACAAGTTGTAATGAAGTTGCAGCTCAATGCTGGCAACAATTACAGCAGTCAAGTTCAGGGCTTGTCGAAAGGTGTTTACTTCTTAAACAGCACTAACGCAAACCAGGAACTAAACAAGAAGATCGTGGTTCAGAACTAAGATCTGGTATACAAATCTTAAAACCCTCTGTCACCCGACAGAGGGTTTTTTTATGGATGAATGATCCGGAATTTTATAGAATTACCTGTATAGTAAAGCTCCTAATGGCCCAATGTGAACATAAGATACTGGATCACCTTACCAGGATGCGTGTGTAGTTGAACATAGAAGTCTGGGCAAAAGGCGTGTTCAGGGAAACACCTTAGTGTTATTGCTGGAGAAGTCTCGCCCCTGCATACACCATCGCTGTGCCTTTAAGTCAGATGAGCATGCAACAGACACACCGACCTGAAAGAAATAAGGCCGTCTTGTAAAGCTCAAACCAGATGCCTCGGCTGAGAACCAATACCTAATCTAAATTCAGGAAACTGAATCCGTAATACGGCCTTAATAATCAAACAGCATCTCCTACCTCACACCATGCATCATGGTGAGCAGGCGTTTGCTGGTAATGAACAGAATCACCGAGGCTATACCGGCCATCACCACAAAGAGCATGAAGAAGCTGTACAGGCTGTTGATCTTGTAACCTAGGAATACTTTCTCCTTGATGAGTGAGTCTTTGAAAATGGTTTCTACCACACTGGCTTTCACCGCAGGGTCTTTAATACTTTCCAGGCTGATCAGGTCTATGCTGACATACTTGTTTCCGTTGATCTCTTCAGACTTGTCAAGTTTTGAACAAATATTCAGTCCCTTTTCGGATTGCACTTTGTCAATAAGCTGGGTTTGCAGCATGGTCTCGGGATAATATGAGGAGAGGGTCCCGGCGAATTTATTGGCTGAAGCTGTAGACAGGAACCACACACCCATAAGCAGCGAAGCGAATTTAACGGGTGCCAGTTTGTTCACCATAGACAAGCCGATAGGCGAAAGACAAAGTTCACCGAAGGTATGGATCAGGTAAAGGCTTACCAGCCACATCATGCTCACTTTGGTGGAAGGCGAAATACCTTTTACGCCCATGGCGATCACCAGATAGCCTATGGCCAGCAGAAAAAGTCCTATGGATTGTTTGTAAGGTGAAGCCGGCTCCATGTTGCGTTTGCCTAGAAATCCCCAGATGGCTACGAACACGCCGGCAAAGATCACGATAGACACGGCGTTGATGGATTGGAAGGCACTGGCCGGAATGGTGGTACCAAAAAGGTTGCGGTTGGTTTGTTCTTCGGCAAAAAAAGTGAGTGATGCACCAGCCTGTTCAAAAGCTGCCCAGAAAAAGATCACAAAGAATGCCGCGATGTAGATGACCCAAATTCTTTCCTTCTCTGTTTTGGTTAAACTTTTGTCGGAAATGATAAAGCCCGGGGCGGCAATGGACAGGGAGAAAATGAAGGACCCGATCACACCCTGGCCCAGGTAATAGAATAAGCCGAAAAGCCCGAGCTCAACGCCCAGCCAGGTCATAATCTGTGCGGTGCTGAATTCAGACTTCACTTCGTTCACTGTATCTATATCGCTTGTCTCTGCACGGTTGGGTTTGCCACCAATGGCTGCGCCTTCGGGGGTTACAATATATTTGTCTTTCAGGGAAATGAAGAGGATCAAACTTGTTATCATGCCAATGCAGGCGGCCAGGAAGCCCCATTTAAAGTCGCCGGGATTACCCGTATCGCCCAGGAAACCGCAAACCAGCGGAGAAAAAAAGGCGCCAAGGTTAATGCCCATGTAAAATATGGTGAAAGCCGAATCCACGCGCTTATCGCCCTTTGGATACAGTTGTCCCACCATGGTAGAAATATTGGGTTTAAAGAAGCCGTTGCCAATGATGAGCATGGTGAGTCCGGCCATCATGAATACCCGCGCGGTGTCGATATTGGTATAGAAAGAGCCTGAAACGAACATGAGGAACTGGCCAATGGCCATCATGATCCCCCCGACAATGATGGATTTGCGGTTGCCCCAATACCGGTCGGCCATATAGCCTCCGATCAGTGGAGTAAGGTAAACCAGGCCTGTGTAACTGCCATAGATCTCTGAACCCAGTACTTTGTCGTAAAGCAAAGCTTTGGTGAGGAAGAGTACGAATATGGCGCGCATGCCATAATAACTGAAACGCTCCCACATTTCGGTGATGAATAAGACGTAAAGTCCTTTGGGGTGACCTGATTTTACTGCACTTTGCTCCATGTTTTTTCTTTAAAGGGCTAAAATAGATGTTTAATTTAACTTAAACAAAAGGCCATGAAAAAGCCCGGTAAACCGGGCTTTCCAGGGGATTTCAAATATTCAGAACCCTTTCAGTACACGTGCTGGCCTCCGTTGATGCTGTAATTGGCCCCGGTGATAAAACTGGTTTCTTCACTGGCAAGAAAACTTACCAGATGCGCCACTTCGTGTGTGCCGCCCAGCCTGCCCATGGGCACCTGAGCAACGATCTGATCGAGCACTTTCTGGGGTACAGCCATAACCATGTCCGTGCCGATGTAACCCGGCGAAATGGTGTTCACAGTGATGCCATACTTGGCCACTTCCATGGCCAATGATTTGGTGAAACCGTGCATGCCGGCCTTGGCTGCACTGTAATTGGTCTGACCAAACTGCCCCCTTTGTCCGTTCACTGAAGAAATGTTGATGATACGCCCGAACTTGCGGTCTACCATGCCCTGCAGCACATGCTTGGTACAATTGTACACCGAATTCAGATTGGTGTTGATCACCGCGTGCCAGTCCTCTTTTTTCATGTTGAGTAAACGCCCGTCGCGCGTGATGCCCGCGTTGTTCACCAGGGTGTCAATGGGTCCTACCTCTTTTTCAATGTTCTGGATCATTTGCCCGGTGCTGTCAAAATCACTCACGTCGCCATAAAAAAGTTTGATGTTAAACCCTTCTTCTTTCATGGCCTTCATCCATTTGTCTGCTTTTTCCTGGGTGTGGTAATTCCCCATGACGGTGTACCCGTCTTTATAAAGGTGTTTGCACATGGCCGTACCAAGGCCTCCTGTAGCTCCGGTGACCAGAACTTTGCGCTTGTTTTGTGTGTCCATAGGTTTAGGGTTTAGAGTTCAAAATATCAGTGTTTTTTGATCTTATCTACATTCATTACGGTAGCCTCGCCACTGGTGCACAGATTGCCTTCTTTGTTGCGAATAATGGTTTCGATGATGGCCCGGTTCTTATCCACCAGCAGTTCTTTAACGGTGAAGACAGCTTCGTATGGTGTATCCACATACATGGGCTTGAGAAAATTAAGAGATTGTTTTAGGTAAATGGTTCCTTCTCCGGGAAACAAGGTGCCAAAGACTTTACTGAAGAGGGCGGCACCCAGCATGCCGTGCATGATAGGCCGTTTGAACATGGTTTTGGCTGCGTACTCGGCATTGGTGTGCACTGGATTTTTGTCGCCTGTTACCTCCGCAAAACGGTTCACTTCATCCTGACTGAAACTGAATTCGTGCACATACACCTGGTTAATGGAAATCATAGATTGTTTTTCGAACTAATGTAAATACAGTTAAGGCATTTTCAAAACATTTGCCTAAAAATAGCTTTTACCAGGCCGATTCACCTTTTGGTCCATAAAGTGTAACTTCGCTTTCTTAAAAAAACATGAGCTACCCTATCCTGCAATTGCACAAAGGCAAAGAGATCTCCCTGCTACGCAAACACCCCTGGGTATTCTCAGGAGCTATCAAAAGTGCTACCACCGCGCTTGAGGAAGGTGAGCTGGTTGAAGTGCATTCCGCATCAGGTGTCTGTCTGGGTACAGGATATTTTGCGAAAGGCAGCATTGCCGTGCGCATGCTCAGCTTCGAAGCTTCTACAATTGACGTAAATTTCTGGTTCAGTAAACTCCGCAAGGCTTATGAATACAGAATGCAATTGGGCATACTGAATGATCAGACCAACGTGTGCCGACTGTTTTTTGGAGAAGGAGATGGCGCTCCGGGGCTGATCATTGACTTTTACGACGGTCACCTGGTGATTCAGGCCCACAGCTGGGGCATCTTTCTTCAGACAGAGCAGATCAGCCAGGCCTTGCAGAAACTTTTTGGTGAATCGCTCAAAAGCATCTACAACAAAAGCGCTGAAAGTCTGGCCAGACAAAAGAGCAAAGAACAGGATAATGCGTTTCTGTACGGAAACTGTGCTGAACTTGTGGTGAAGGAAAACGGTCATTTGTTTTACGTAGATTTCATAAAAGGTCAGAAAACCGGTTTTTTTGTTGACCAGCGCGATAACCGCCAATTGCTGGCTTCCTATGCCAAAGACAGAAAAGTATTGAATACCTTTTGTTACACAGGCGGATTTTCTGTTTACGCGGCGAAATCAGGTGCCATTCACGTGGATTCTGTTGATTCCAGCGCAGGGGCCATAGACCTTTGCAAACGCAACATGGCGCTTAACGGTATCGTGGAGGAAACAAGTCTGGCACAGGACGCCTTCGAATTCCTGAAAGACAAAAAGCAGGTGTACGACCTGATCGTACTGGATCCACCCGCCTTCGCCAAGAGCCGCGAGAGCAAACACAAGGCGGTGATCGCCTACAAGAATCTGAACAGCACAGCCATGAAATACATCAAACCCGGTGGAATTATTTTCACGTTCTCCTGCAGTGGCGTGGTTGACAAACACCTGTTCTACAATACCATTACCGCCGCGGCCATAGAGGCCGGGCGCAACATCAGGGTGCTGCATTACCTCAACCAGCCTGCCGATCACCCGGTTTCGCCATTCTTTCCCGAAGGCGAATACCTCAAAGGCATGGTGCTTTGGGTGGAATAAACCTTGAATTAGTAATCATCAGAACCTTAATTTTACAACATGAGAACAACAGATACTTACCAGGCAGAAAGCATACTTCAGAGCAGCCACATAGCGCCTGAACTGAAAATGATTGCCCACAAGGTTTATTCGGGCGAGAGAATAGACTGCGATGATGCCTTGCTCTTATACCAACAAGGCGAACTGGGGTACCTGGGCATGCTCGCGAATTTTGTGCGGGAGAAAAAGAATGGAAACAAGGTGTATTTTAACCACAATTTTCATGTGGAGCCCACCAACGTGTGTGTGTATTCATGCGCTTTTTGCTCGTATTCGCGCCTGATCAAAAACCGAGACCAGGGCTGGGAATTGTCGGTTGACCAGATCATGGACATTGTAAAATCCTACGATGGCCAGCCTGTTACGGAGGTACACATCACAGGGGGTGTTGTACCCAATCAGGACCTGGATTTTTACACCACGCTTTTCAAACGCATCAAGGCGCACCGACCCGATCTGCACATCAAGGCCCTCACGCCGGTGGAATTCCATTACATATTCAAAAAAGCCAAAGTGAGTTACGAAGAAGGTCTGAGCATTTTACGCGAAGCCGGATTAGGCAGTTTGCCGGGAGGTGGGGCCGAAATCTTCGACGAGACCATCAGGGAACAAATCGCCGGAGGCAAGTGCAGCAGCGCGGAATGGCTCAGTCTTCACGAAATATGGCATGGTATGGGCGGACAAAGCAATGCCACCATGCTTTATGGTCACATCGAGAGTTTTGAACACCGCGTAGACCACATGGATCGCCTGCGAAAACTGCAGGACAAGACAGGTGGCTTCAATGCCTTTATTCCCCTCAAATTCCGAAACAAGGGCAATCAGATGGCCCATGTGCCTGAAGTGAGCATTGTGGAGGATCTGCGCAATTACGCTATTGCCCGGATTTTCCTGGATAATTTTCCACACCTGAAAGCCTACTGGGCCATGATAGGCCGCAGCACCGCGCAATTGTCGCTTCAGTTCGGCACCGACGATCTGGATGGCACCATTGACGACACCACAAAAATATACAGCATGGCCGGAGCTGAAGAACAAAACCCCAGGATGAGTACGCTTGAGCTGGTTGAGCTCATAAAAGCCGTGGGCCGTATACCCGTTGAACGAAACACCCTTTATGGCCTTGTTAAAGAATACAGCAGGGTCTGAACGCAAGCAATTTATCTAAAACCCGAATACATGAAAAAAGCAACACCACTTTTGCTCTGTTTCCTTGTGTTAAGGCTAAGCGCTCAGGACAGCGCGCCAAAAGACACTTCCTGGAAAACCACAGGACTCTTCGGTCTGAATTTCGCTCAGACACAATTGTCAAACTGGGCAGGCGGAGGCCAGAACAACATTGCCATCAACAGCATTGTGAATTACCAGGCTATTTACCAGAAAGAACACAACACATGGGAATCCAAACTCGACGCCCAGTTTGGCGTGATACGCACCGGGGAATCGGCGGTGTTTAAAAAGAACCTTGATCAGTTACTTTTTCTCACCAAATACAATCACGTCGGATTTTCGAAGCACTGGTTTTACGCGGCTCAGGCCGACTACAGAACGCAGTTTGCACCTGGTTATATTTACAAGAATGACAGCATAGTTGGCAGAGCCACTTCTGACATCAATTCACCGGGATACATTCAGGCCCTCATCGGTTTGGATTACAAACCCGTGAATTATTTTTCAATGACCTTTTCACCCCTGGCCGGAAAAATAACCATTGTGGATCGCCAGTATCTGGCCGATGAAGGGGCCTACGGTGTAAAGAAAGCCGAAAAAGATCCGGTCACCGGTAACGTGATCAAACACGGTGAAAAAATACGATTTGAGGTCGGTGGACGCATTGTGGTAAAATTCAAGAAAGAGATCGTGAAAAATGTGACCCTCGATTCATACCTCGATTTGTTCTCCAATTACCAGAACCATCCTGAAAATATTGACGTGGTATTCAATAACCTCTTGTCGGTGAAACTGGCCAAATACTTCTCACTCACCATACTTTCACAAATGTTGTACGACAACGACATCATCACCATTAAAGACGTGGACAACGATGGCAAGTTCGATAGTCCGGGTGATGTGTTTGGGCCGCGCCTGCAGATGATGAATACCTTTGCGCTGGGGTTTAGTTATAGGTTTTAAACTGTTGTGAGTTTCAAGTTTCAGGTTTCATGTGGTGAGATTTGAGATGAATCTTTATAAAAAAGCAAAAGTGTTCAGTTGAAAAATATTCATTCTATTTTAAACGACAATCTTCATACTATTACTTCAAAATATCTGCCCTTACAATCTCCTTCGAGGAATACATTATTCTAAGTTTTCAATAGGATGCAATAGCACAGCTTTAGGATTTGTATTAATTATACTTTCAGGATTTTGTATTGGCGTCCACGCACAGCAAAAAAGCATTTTCAGTTTAAAAGCTGGTTTTGGTATAAACGGCTGCCAGATACACGGAGACAATTACACGGGTTATGATAAGGGCGGCTTGTTCGCCGGATTCGCGGTGAACGCGGAGATCAGCGCGATCAGCAATTTTGAACTTGGTTTTTATTTCTCGCAAAAAGGGGCCAGGCACAATTCTAATCCGAACAAGGGAGATTACAGTTCGTATTACCTGAACCTCAATTATCTCGACATGCCCCTGCTCTACCGACTGAACGCCGGCAAGCGCTGGTTTCTGACCCTTGGTCCTTCGGTGGGTTACCTTATTTCCTATAAAGAAGTCATTGATGGCAGTAATATGACCGGACAGCCTGGAGGCAATGATTTTGAAAAGTTTGAGGTGTCGGTAAACGCCGGACTGGGGGCGCGTTTAAAATCGGGACTGGAAATGGAATTGCGCACCACCAACTCAATATTACCTGTTCACAATTATGGCGTGGGCCATAGTAACGTGTATTATCCCAATCCCATTGCACAAATGTTCAATGAGGGATTTTACAACAATATCCTTACCTTGTTCATATCCTATAAATTTAATGCCCGGTGAGTCTAACTCAGAAACATAAATTGGTCTTAGCCCTGAGCGGGGCCAGCGGCAGCATATATGCCAAGGTCTTGCTCGACAAGATGCTGGCGATGAAGGACCAGATCGAAACCCTTGACCTGGTGTTTAGTAAGAATGCCCTTGATGTCTGGAAACACGAGCTGGGCCATGAAGAGTACAGGAATTATCCTTTCAGGCGTTTTGAGAAGACAGATTTTTCGGCCCCATTCGCTTCGGGTTCGGCGCGCTATACGGGCATGATCATTTGTCCCTGCAGCATGGGTACCCTGGGCCGCATAGCGCATGGCATCAGTGATGATCTGGTGAGCAGGGCTGCGGATGTGATGCTGAAGGAAAGGCGAAAGCTGATCCTGGTAACACGCGAAACACCCTTGAGTTTGATACACATCAACAACATGAAGGCTGTAACGGAAGCGGGTGGAATCATTTGTCCGGCTTCACCTTCGTTTTATGCGGGTGCTTCAACACTTGAAGAGCTGGCGGGTACGGTGGTGAACCGGGTGATAGATTTACTAGGCATGGACAGCGGGTCTTATCGCTGGGGTGAAAAGAAGTAAGCTTTCCGAATTCGATCTTTGTTTGGATTGAAGCTGAATTTGATACATCAATAGGCCTCTGTATGGCGTAAATGTTCAAATAGGAGAATAATTAGACTCTTATGGTGGTTATAGCGGTCAGTTTGCGAACAGACATCTCGAAAGAATATATGGACAAAAAACTATTCATAGGACTGTTTCTTTCTTTCATTGCAGCGACAATTATCGGGACACTTTCTCATGAATTCGGGCATTACGTTGTTGCCAAGTATTTTGGTTATGACGCAAGAATAAATTACGGCTTTACTTTCTGGAATTCTCCAGACCAAAATAATCCAATCGTGACGGGTCATCAAATTGCAATAACGCTCGGTGGGCCGATGCAGACAATGTTGACAGGAACTATTGGTCTTGTTCTTCTATTTTTATACCGCAACAACTTCTACCTAGCAGACAAATTTGCGCCACCACAATGGATAATAATATTTCTTTCACTTTTTTGGCTTAGACAGACTGCAAATTTCTTTACATGGCTTGGTGGCTATTTATTTTCAGGAAAATTTTCTTCTCGCGGTGATGAAATTAACATCGCCAATTATTACGAGCTACCAACTTGGACAATCATCACAACAACTGCAATTATCGGTGCCTTGACTTTGGCAATAATTACTTTCAAGTTTATTCCATTAAGACAACGTGTTACTTTTTTAACAGCCGGACTTACCGGGGGAATTTCTGGTTACGTTTTTTGGCATGTAATATTTGGTAAATATATCATGCCATAACTCAACGGACACCTAAGCAAAACGTAAAATTTGTACGCAAACCGATCCGCTAACACCAAGCACGCGTAAGTTTTGCGGGTTAATGCCTAAATGTGTAACATAAAGTACTTTATAAGGCTTATTGAATTTATCACAACAAGTATGTTTAAGGATTGTGAGTCTGGATCTCTTATTCAGAATCCTTCAAAGGATGGCATATTTATAACCAGGATTGTCTGTTTGTATAACATATGTCATTTTAAAGCCAAATAAGTACAAGTAACTTTGTGAAAACATTTGGCATCATGAAAAGTAAAAAAATAAAGTTTCTGACATTGGCGATTTGTCTCGCACTGTCCTCTGCTGTATTCACAAGTGCTTGTAAGCCTGTGGCAAAGGAAGAAAAGAATGATTTGAATGTACCTCATTTCAAAATGACAACAGAAATTCCACCTGGAATAGCTATTCCAGATAAGGTCGAGTCCCGCTTAGGAACCCTGAGTTTCTTTGATGGTTTTCCTGACAGTTCAACGACGGAAAAACTGTATGATAATCTTGATTTTCAGAGGGCAGTTCAGGCTTACCTGCTTGGCCTGGCACCCGTTAGCCAGTATGCCAATAGAAAAGGTATTCTGGAATGCGGACCAGCTAATTTAACGGTACCCATATTTGAGAACATCATGAATGCCCGTTCTCTATTTCTTACACCTAACAACAGTACACCTTATACATGGTTCTGGCTCAATCTGAAAGACGGACCCTTGGTTATGGAAGTACCACCAAGAGTACTTGGCTTAATAGATGATATGTGGTACAAATACGTGAGCGATCTGGGCTTCATGGGTCCTGATAAAGGCGAAGGAGGCAAGTTCCTGCTGCTTCCGCCAAACTATACGGGTGAAATACCAAAAGGCTATTTTGTTGTTCATAACCCTACTTACAGCATTTGGGTGGCCTGGAGAACCTTTCTTGTAAACGGTGACACAAAACCAGAGGTTGACAATGTGAAAAAACTCACTAAAATTTACCCGCTTTCACAAAAGAACAATCCGCCTGCACTGAATTTTGTGAATGTGTCGGATAAGGATTTTAATACCGTAGCTCCTGCAGACTTTAGTTTTTGGGAATACCTTAATAATGTGGTGCAGGAGGAACCAACCGAAACGGTTGACCCGATTACTTTGGGTTTCTGGTCATCTATCGGCATACGCAAAGGACAGTCATTTAATCCCGACGAAAGAATGAAGAAGATCCTGACTGAAGCTGCCCTTGTGGGCGATGCCACAGCGCGTGCCGTTTCTTACCGCTCCCGTGAAAAGGCTGCCTACTTTTATCCCAACAGCGCCTGGTGCAATCCAATGAACGCCAGCGGAACCACTTTTGAAAAAGATGGTGTAAGTCTGCTGGACATGAACACATTCTTCTTTTTTTATGCAACAGGTGTTACGCCGGCCATGGATTCAAAAGTTGTGGGACAGGGGTCTCAATACATGGCAGCATTTGTGGATTCGAAAGGGAGGGTGCTTGATGGTGGAAAAAACTACAAACTGCACCTTCCTCCGAATATTCCTGTAGCCACCTTCTGGTCGGTTATTTTGTACGACAATCAAACCCGTTCAATGCTTCAAAATGACCAAAAATGGCCGGCTGTAACCGGCCAGGCAAAGGAAACACTTGTTAATCCGGATGGTTCGGTTGATGTGTATTTTGGTCCAAAAGCCCCACAAGGGAAAGAAAACAACTGGGTTCAGACAATTCCGCGAAAAGGCTGGAATACCTTATTGCGAATCTATGGCCCGCTGCAACCCTGGTTTGATAAAACCTGGAGGCCTGGAGAAATTGAGGAGGTCAAATAAATTTCAATTTGCGCAGAATCTGATCAAACCGCAGCGAAGCTGCAGGCCATCCTGATTTGAAGCTGCGTTTGGATTTATCTGAGTTTCATCAAGCCTCTGTGCTGGATAATGGTGAAATTTAATCGATACTAAAAGTATTGAAAAGGCGTCTGATTCAAGACTTGAGCTTGATCCCGGTTCTTTAAAAAGGATCCGTTTCAGTAGCAGATAACGATAGGATACCATTCATCAAACTGACCCGAAAGTAAAATGTAAATTAGCAACTTAATTGTTTAATCGCAGTGAGTATTGATCGCATGAAAAAACTACAGTTCAAAATCAGTATCCAGGCGCCCGTAAGCATAGTTTATGATCGCATGTTAGGCATCAAGAGCAAATCCACCTATGAGCAGTGGACAGCATAGTTTAACCCAACATCCACCTATGAAGGTAATTGGACCAGGGGAAATAAAATTTTATTTACAGGGGTGGATGAGAATGGAGTAAAGGGCGGTATGGTCTCGAGAATAGTTGAGAACATCCCAAACCAATTTGTCTCGATTCAACATTATGGCATGTTAAAAGCGGGCAAAGAAATTACGGATGGACCTGAAGTGGAAAAATGGGCAAATGGATTTGAAAATTATAGTTTCGAAGAAAACCAGGGTATCACCACCATTACTGTGGATCTGGACAGCGCAGAAGATTTTGTTGACTATATGAATGAGACGTACTTAAAAGCTTTGGCCAGGTTAAAAGAGCTGTGCGAGGACTGACATCTTCAAAAGTATGTATGCCCGTCCATTTCCTCCGGACAGTTTTAAAATAGGACAATAAGTTATATTTAGGTATCCGAAACATGAAAACCGCCCTGCTTATTGTCAATCCAAATTCCGGTAAAAGAAAGGGAGAGAAACAAGCGGTGTACATCCGTCGAAAACTTGCCGAAGCCGGCCTGGATTGCTCTGTATTTGTGAGCCGTGATCTGGACAGTCTGCATCATTTTCTGGACGAATGCGCATTAGAGCGTTTTGATCTTGCAGGCCTTGTTGGCGGCGACGGGACCATGCACGCTTTCATGAACCGTGTTCTCGCCCGCTATGAACGGGTGCCTTTACCGGTGGCGCTTTTTCCCTGCGGAACAGGCAACGCCTTCAATTTCGATATTGGATGCAGTTCAATTGACGAGACACTGAAGACCATCCTGAGCAATTCGCGATCTTATATTGACGTGGCTGAAGTGCACTGTGGGTCCGAAATGTTATGGTCCTTCAACATACTGGGTTGTGGCCTGGTTACCGATATAAACCGACTGGCCGAACGTTTGCGTTTTCTGGGATCTTCGCGCTACACTGTGGCTTCACTGATAAAACTTCTGAAAAATCCGGTAAGAACTTTGAAGATCAGTACAGAACAGGGTTTTCTGGAAGAACGCTTCTCATTCGTATTAGCCTGTAATACAAGGTACACGGGTAAAGGCATGCTGATGGCGCCTCATGCCCGGCTGAACGACGGTAAATTTGATGTGATTGTGGTGAAGGCATGCAGTATGTTCACACTGTTGAGGCTGTTTCCTAAATTGTTCAAGGGAAAGCACCTGGGTGCCAAAGAGCTGATCTATCTTCAGACCGACAGGCTTGAGGTCAGCAGCGGAGGAATAAGCCTTGACACCAATATCGACGGTGAATTAAAAGGACATACACCTTTTACACTCAGGGTTCATCCTGACATAGTTCAGGTGTTTGTGCAATAAAGCCGGTTAAACAACAACAACTTAATTAGAGTTTATAGTAAGACAGAATGAAGCAAGAGTTGAATCGGAATCAATTAAACCAGTTGCAGAACATTCTTTTCCGAACAATTGCTGAATTAATTTTCACTTGATTCCTTGCAAGTCCGGATTTAGAGAAATGATTACCATATCCACAAGCTTTACCGCCAAATACAGAAGTACATTTGAATTGACAATTGCACATCTTAGATTTGAGCAGAATTCAGGTTCCGCTCTTTCAAACCAATTAAAACGCCAATTATGAAAGGAAACCTATGCTTTTTCGCATGTCTGGGCATTCTTGCCTCTTATCAAGCCCAAATACGTACCTCCCTTTATGAAGAATTCAGCGGGGAAAATTTCGGGATATGGTACCCAGCCAACCCCAACCTCCACATCACCCTGCAGAATAATGCTTCTGCAGTGATCCCCATCACCTGGGCTGTACCCCTGCCCTCCGCACCTTCGCCGTCCTACTCTTTGTATCAAAGCAACAAAGCTGAGATCAACTGGCGGTACAAATCCTCTTCGGGCAGTACGCTGGCCGCAGGTCCAAGTACACTGGGCTATGGCTACCCCTCGCAGAACACGTCTTCCGCTATAGCGAGCAATGGCATTAATACCGGATTTACCGGACGCCTAGATGGTCAGAACACCTGGGTATTCGGGGCGGCTTCTGATGATCCGGCCGACATCACTTCTTCTGTACTGCTTAGCGCGCAAAGCCAAACCACCAATTTCAGGATCGTGATGTCGCCTTCCTGGAGCCCAACGTTTACCAATTGTGTGGTGAACGTAACGCTTTCATCCTCCACCTCCTTCACAGCTCTGGGAGATTTTTACTTCAGGTTGTGTCTGGTTGAGCGTGAAGTGCACTTCCCAAATCCACCAGGTATTAATGGGGAAAAGGATTTTTACGATGTGGTGCGCCGCTCCTACCCCACCACCGTACTTAACGGTTCGGTGACCGCCATGGGTACACAAGTAAGCGGAACCTGGACCCCGGGCCAGACACAGACACTGAGCCTGAGTTGCGCAATTCCCAGCAGTATCCGCGATATCAGCCTGATGGACTTTGTAGGGTTTCTCCAGGACGATGGAGACCGCAAGGTTTATCAGGCAGCGCGTACAGGTCCGCCCGCTGTGCCCGGCGATATGAGGCTGAGTTCAATTTTGATTCCGCTGGCCTGCACCAACACCTTCACACCTGTATTTGTAGCAGAGAATCTGGGCAGTTCCGCCATCAGTGGTCTGACACTTTCCCCTTACATAGAAGGACTGGCTTTACCGGCTTATATCTATTCTGCTACGGTGGTAGGCAATTCCAGTTTTCAGATCGCCTTGCCCTCGTATACAGCGGCACATGGAGCCCATGTATTTTCACTAAACATCAGTGGTGTGAATGGCGGAGACATGAACATGGTCAACAACAGCAAACGCGTTACTTTTGGTATAAGTACC